>NZ_BOPO01000024.1 GCF_017312725.1 Actinocatenispora comari
GTGCGTGACGACCGACGTTCAGCCGACCCGGCACCGACACACCGACCCCGGCGCACACCGGCCCGGGTGCGTGGCGACCGGCGTTCAGCCGGTCGCCACGCCCATGGTGACGTCGGCGCCGAGCTGCACGGTGCGGCTGACGGTGCAGAGCCGGTCGTGCGAGGTGCGGATCGCCTCCGGCAGCAGCGCCCGCGCCTTGTCGCCGCCCTCGCCCGCCGGGAACGTGACCCGGAACGAGACCTCGATCCCGGTCAGGTGGTTGCCCTGCGCGTCACGCACCTTGTCGCCGCTGGACTCGATGTCGAACGAGGTCGGCTCGGCCCGCCGCGAGGTCAGGATGTCCACATCGATCGCGGTGCATCCGGCGATCGCGGCGAGCAGCAGCTCCACCGGGGTGAAGTCGGTGTCGCCGCCGGCGCCGATGCTGATCTGCCCGCCACGCTCGTTGCGGACCTGGTAGGTCTGGCTGCCGGTCCGATGCAGGGACACGGCGCGTTTCGTCTCGTCTGCCACCCCGCCAGCCTGCCACGCACCGGCCGGTACGCCACCCACCGGCGCCCGATTCAGCACGGCCGGTGCAGGACGAACGGTTCGGTGTGGGCGTAGACGCCCCATTCACCGCCGGACACGCCGAGGCCGGAGTCCTTCACCCCGGCGAACGGGTCGTCGAACGACATCGCCAGGTGCCGGTTCACCCACGCGGTACCGACCTCCAGCCGCGCCGCGACCTGCGCCGCGCGGTCGACGTCGGTACCCCAGACCGAGCCGCACAGGCCGTACCGGGTGTCGTTGGCGCGCTCGACCGCCTCGTCGACGGTGTCGTACCGCAGGACCGGCAGGGCCGGGCCGAACTGTTCCTCGGCCACGATCGGGTCGCCGTCGGTGCCGCCGGCCAGCACCGTCGGGGCGTAAAAGTACCCGTCCCGGTCCAGCGGCCCGCCGCCCGCCACCGCGCGGGCACCGCCGGCCAACGCCGCCGCCACCAGCTCGCCGACCCGCTCGTACTGCGGCTTCGTGGCGAGTGGGCCGAGCCGGGTGCCGGGGTCGGTCGGGTCGCCGACGACCACGTGCCGGGCCCGGTCGGCGAGCGCCTCGACCAGCTCGTCGTGCCGGGAGGCCGCGACGTAGACCCGCTTGACCGCCATGCAGATCTGGCCGCAGTTGGCGAACGCGGACCAGAACAGCGCGTCGGCGAGGGCCGGTACGTCCGCGTCGGGCAGCACGATCGCGGCGTCGTTGCCGCCCAGTTCCAGCGTGACCGGGCGCAGCCGGGGCGCCGCGGTGGCGGCGACCCGCCGGCCGGTACCGACCGACCCGGTGAACGTGACCTGCCTGATGCCGGGATGCTCGACCAGCCGCTGCCCCAGCGGTTCCGGCCCGGACACGACGTTGAGCACGCCGGACGGCAGCACCCCGGACAGCAGCCGGCCCAGCGCGAGCGTGGTCAGCGGCGTGTACGGCGAGGGCTTGAGCACCACGGTGTTGCCGGCGGCGAGGGCCGGTGCCAGCTTCGCCGTGGCCAACTGCACCGGGAAGTTCCACGGCGCGATCGCCGCGACCGGGCCGACCGGCCGCCAGTACACCTCGACCCGCTCGGTGCCGTCGTCGCGCAACACCCGCGGCTCGGCCCGCAGCGTGCCGGCGTGCCGCAGCCGGTCCGCGGCGCGCCGCAGCTCGGCCCGGGCGTCCGCGAGCGGCTTGCCCTGCTCGGCGGTGAGCAGCGGGGCGAGCCGGTCGGCCGCGTCGCGGACCGCGTCGGCGGCGGCGACCAGCGCGGCGGACCGCTGGTCGGCGTCGGCGCGCCAGCCCGACCAGGCGTGGTGGGCCGCGTCGACCGCGGCGTCGAGTTCGGCGTCGGTGCAGGCCGGAGCGGTCGCGAAGGCCCGACCGGTCGACGGGTCGACCACCTCGAACCGGTGCTCGCCGGCGACTGCCGCGCCGCCGATCGTCATCGGCTCGAACGTCGGCTCAGGCATCGAGCAGCCGTCCCGGGTTGACGACGCTGATCTGGTGCACCTGCTCGTCGGTGAGGCCGAAGGCGCGCATGTGCGCGCGGATCAGCCGCATCGCCTCCACCGTGTTCGGGAACAGCGGTTCGCCGGCGTCGCTGGACAGCGTCACGTGGTCGGTGCCGATCCGCCGGATGGCATCGGCCATCCGCTTCGGGTCGACCCCGAGCAGCGGCGAGATCTCGTCGTAGGTGAAGTTGAGGTACACGCCGGCGGCGGCGAGCTGCGTCAACTGCGCGACGGACAGGTCGATGAACGGGCTGAACGGGTGGTCCACCACCGCCCGGGTGATGCCGAGATCGCGCACCGCGTCGGCCATCGCGAAGATCTCCTCGTGCGTGCCGTGCGCGAAGGACACCATCACCCCGGCGTCGGCGGCCATCCGGAACACCTCGCGGTACTCGGGCTTGAGCCGGCCGCGCTCGTCCAGGGTGTACTCGCCGACGGCGAGCGCCCGGTCCCACGGCAGCGGGTCGCTCCAGTCCCCGGCCTCGCCCCACCAGGCCGGCGGGCCGCCGACCTTGCTCAGCGTGTTCGCGCTGCGAAACACCGGCATCCAGACGGCGGAGACACCGTCGTCGAGGTTGGCCCGGCAGGCCTCGAGCATGCCGCGACCGCGGGTGAAGCTGGTGATCCAGCCGGACCACAGTCGGGTCGGCGGCACGCCGGTCGACTCGGACCAGGCGGCCAGGTCCCGCTCGACCTCGCGGACCACGCCGGCGGGGCCGACCACGTCGGTCCGATCCCGGCCGACGATGCTCTTGAACAGCAGCCCGCCCATGCCGGACGCGGAGGCGAGCTGGGCGACGGCGAGCGCGTCCTGCTGGCCCTCGTGCGCGTGGCAGTGGATGTCGATCGCACCCTCGACGTCGGTGATCGCCGGCGGCGCCAGCGGTTCGGCGCGGTAGCCCATCCGGGCCCGGTACGAGGCGACGAACCGGTCGTGCGGCGCCCCGTTCGGCGCCCGCAGCGACGCCTCGGCAGCCAGCTCCGGATCCATTCCGTCCACCCTGCACACTCCTATCGGTTCGATTCGGCGGCGGCCTCGACCAGCGGCCGGCCGGCGGTCTCGGCGCCGGCCCGCCACAGCACCACCGCGGCCACCACCACCGGTACCGCGGAGACCAGGGCGAGGCCGGCGATGCGCGGTGCCGAGGTCAGCAGCAGCGGGCCGAACAGCCCACCGGCCTTGCCCGCCGCGGCCGCGACGCCGCTGCCGGAGGCGCGCAGCTCGGTCGGGTACACCTCCGTCGCGTACGGCGCGAGCAGCGCGATCATGCCGCCGGCGGCGGTGAGCAGCAGCGCGGTCAGCGCGATCAGCACCGCACCGGCGCCGGGACGTTCCGGCCGGGCGGCGGCGAAGCCGAGGAGCACCACGGCGGTGGCGAGCGCGTAGCAGACCATCGTGCGGCGCGAGCTCCACCGCGCGTAGAGCACCGCGGCGAGCAGCGTCGCCGGCACCGCGAACAGCGACGAGACGAACAGCAGCGTCGGGGCCCGGGTACCGGCACCGGCGGCGGTCAGGAACGTCGGCAGGAACGTGATGAAGCCCCAGTTGACGATCCCCCAGCCGAGCCCGAACAGCACGATCGCCCCGGTCTGCACCCGGTACGCGGCGGCGAACACCGCGGCGAGCCCACCGCGCGGCACGACCGGTACCGGAGCCGGCCGTTCGGGTGCCGCCGGTGCGGTGCGGATGCCGTACCGGGCCATCACCGCGGCGGCCTCGTCGGCGCGCCCGGTGGCGAGCAGGTAGCGCGGCGACTCGGGCACGAAGCGGCGCAGTACCAGCAGGATCAGCCCGGTGGGCACGCCGAGCAGCCAGAGCGCGCGCCAGCTGTAGGTCGGTACCAGCAGGGTCGCCGCACCGCTGGCCACCAGGTAGCCGAGCGCGGCGCCGATGCCGCTCTGCGCCACCACCAGCGCGCCGCGGCGCGAGGCCGGCACCGACTCGCTCATCAGCGCGTACACGGTCGGCAGCATGCCGCCGGCGGCCACGCCCATCGCCGCGCACATCACCAGGTTCCAGCCGAACGACGGCATGAACCCGCAGACCGCGGTCGCCACGTACAGCAGCGCGGACAGCAGGATGGTGGCGCGCCGGCCGTACAGGTCGGCCAGGGCTCCCCACAGCAGCGAACCGGCGACCGTACCGGCGATCGCGACGAGCGGCAGCACCGCGGACTGCCCGGCGGTCAAGCCGTACTCGGCGCGCATCCCGGGCACCACGAACCCGAGCGTCGCCGGCTTCATCGTGTCCACCACCAGCGCCACCGTCAGCACCGCGAGCAGTCGCCGGTGCGCCGGCGACAACCGGGCGGTGTCCAGCGCGGCGTAGCGCACCGCGGCGTCGGCGGCCCCGGCCCCACGGTGCACCGCCCCGGACGGCAGCAGACCCCAGGCCGCGGCGGCCAACCCCACCACCAGCAGCACCATCCCGACGTCCATCCGGGCGCTCATCGGCATGCCGACCATCCGGTACCCGTCCGACGCGGTCGTCAGGTAGTCCGGTACGTGCAGCGCCACGCCGGCGCAGACCAGCACGGCACCGAGCCAGTACGCGAGGCGCTTCATCGTTCACCTCCGGTCACCGGGCAGCCGCCGGCGCGCGGGCGGCCCTGCGTGTCGTGCGTGGCGAAGTAGGTACGGGCCAGGCCCTGCCGCCGCGCGTCGGCGACCAGGTAGCTGCCCAGTACCAGTTGCACGAGGCTGCGGGACACGTCCTCCCAGCGGTCCCGCAGCCGCATCAGCGCCAGCCGTGCCCGGACGCCACCGGGTACCGGGCCGTCGACCGGCACGGCGGGCGAGTCGTGGCCGGGCCGCACCGCCCGGTCGCCGGACCCCGCGGTGCCCGGCGCGCCCGGCTCGGCGCCGCGGGCGGCGAGCCGGTCGCGCGACACGAGCAGGCAGGGGCCGCGGTTGGGCACCGAGCGGGTGTGCGCGGCGGACGAGTACGGCAGGTACCGGGCCAGCACCTCGCGCACGACCACCCGCATCGTCACCGGCGCCACTCCGCGGGCCGGGCAGGGCCGGTTCGCGGTCACCCCGAACGGCAGGAAGTTCATGCTGCGGGCCGACTCCCGCTCCCACCGGTCCGGGTCGAACACGTCGGCGTCGGTCAGCCCGGCGGCGTGGAAGTCCGGGTAGCTGAAGCACAGCACGCTGCCGGCGGGCACCGTGCTGCCGGCCCGGTCGATGTCGGCGCTGGTGATCCGGTGCGCAATGCCGAACAGCGGGTACCGGCGCAGCGACTCGTCGATCACCCGGTCCAGGTAGTCGTCGTCCTCCGGGTCGGCGACCAGCCGGCGCCGGACCGCGGGGTGCTGCGCGATCGCCAGCAGCAGGTGGGCCATCGCCTCGGACATCTGCACGATCGCGGTGTTGAAGAACGCGCCCTGCAGGTAGCGGGCCTGGTCCAGCTCGGACAGCCGGTCCGGCAGCGGCTGCGCCGGCGGGCGGTGCCGGACCCGGTCGAGCAGGTAGTCGGTGAGCCGGTCCCGGCGGTCCAGGTGCCGCAGCCCGCAGCACTTCAGCGCGGTGATCACGTCGTCGGCGTTGGCCACGATCGCGTTCCGGACACCGGGCGGGCACGCCTCGTCGAACACCAGCCGGTGGTACACCTCGGCCCAGATCGGCATCATCGTGTCCCGCAGCCGTACCGTCGCGACCGGGCCGCCCACGCCGGACAGCACGGACTCGGCCGCGGCGCGGGTGATCTCGACCAGTTCCGGCTTCGGCCGGGCCAGGAACCGCCGGGTGGTCCGGGCCACCTGCTCGTACCGTTCCCCCGGTTCCAGGTGCTCCTGGTGCACCTCGGGCCCGGGCGCGAGCCAGTACCAGAACAGGTCGGACAGCCCGGCCCCGCGGCTGCGGCCGTCCGCCGCGGGATGCTCGTACAGGGCGCGCCAGTCGGTTACGTCGAACTCCGGCCCCGGTACCGGGATGCCCTCCGACCCGTTGATCCGGGCGAAGATGCGCATCCGCAGCGCGACCACCACCCGGGGCAGCCAGTACGGCAGGCTCACCACCAGCGCGACCGCCGCCACCACGATCCCGACGGTCACCATCGCGGGCCCGCCGGCAGCAGGTCACGGGACACCTCGGCCGGGCTGCCGCAGCCGCACAGCATCAGGGTGTGCGCGAGCTCGTCGCGCAGGATCTCCAGTACCCGGGTCACGCCCGCCTCACCGCCGACGGTGAGACCCCACACCACCGGGCGGCCGACGGCGACCGCGGCGGCCCCGTACGCGAGCGCCTTGACGACGTCGGTGCCGCGCCGGATGCCGCCGTCGAGCAGCACCGGCAGCCGGCCGGCGACCGCGTCGACGACGTCCGGCAGCGCCTCGATGCTCGCCATCGCGGTGTCCAGCTGCCGGCCGCCGTGGTTGGACACCACGATGCCGTCGATGCCGGCGTCCGCGGCGATCCGGGCGTCCTCCGGGTGCAGCACGCCCTTGAGCAGGATCGGCAGGTCGGTCAGCGACCGCAGTCGCTCGACGTGCCGCCAGGACAGCTCCGGCGACAGGTCCACCTGGCGCACGTGGCCGGGTTCGCCGGCGCGCAGCTCGCGCAGGTTCTCGCAGCGCATCCCGGCCGGCAGGTCGTGGAACCCGTGCCGGTCGTTGCGCTCGTGATGACCCAGCGCCGGCGAGTCGGCGGTGACCACCAGCGCCCGCACCCCGGCCGACTCGGCGCGGCGCACGACGGCCTCGGTGAACCCCAGGTCGCGCTGCAGGTACAGCTGGAACCACAGCACCGGGTCAACGGCGACCTTGCGCGCCTCGGCGGCGATGTCCTCGATCGCCACCGTGGACAGCATCGCCGCGATCAGCACCGTACCGGCCGAGGCGACCGCCCGCGCGGTGGCCCGCTCGGCATCCGGGTGCGCGAGCCGGTGGAACGCCGTCGGCGCGACGAGGATCGGCATGCTCGCCGGCGCGCCGAGCACCGCCGTTGCCAGTTCCGGCGTGCCGCGGCCCCGCAGGATGCGCGGCCGCAGCCGGATCCGGGCGAACGCCGACTCGTTGGCCGCCAGGGTGATCTCGTCGCGCGCGCCACCGGCGAAGTAGTCGTAGTGCACCGGGTCGAGCGCCGCGCGCGCCGGCGCCTCGAAGTCCGCGACCGTGAGCAGCTCGTCCATCGCGCAGCCCTACCGGCTCTGCGCGGCGAGCTGGTCGGTCAGGTACGACACCAGCGGCGCCCGGTGCGTCACCGGGTCGGTCCACTCGTTGTCGAGGTTCTCCTTGATCCGGTGCACCGCGACCTCGGTGCCGTCGACGAGCAGCCGGACCACCGGATGCAGGTACCGGTCGTCCCGGCCGTGCTGTGCCTCCCACGCCCGACCCGCCGCCACGTCGAACGGGTCCAGGTCCTCGTGCCCCGGCCCGTACTCCATCGTCAGGGTCAGTACCGTCGCGGCGTCCTCGATCCCGCCGTCGGCGAGGTAGTCGCGCGGCACCTCCTCCAGGTAGCGGGCGCCGTCGGCGGACAGGCACACCACGTCGGCGAGGAAGGTGAACTGCTGCCACAGCCCCGAGGTACGGTTCGCCCGGGCCAGCAGCGCGTCCGCGATCGCCGCCGGATCGCGCGGCACCGGCCGGCCCGGCCACGGCGTCCGCTCGTACCGCTGGTCGAGCATCCGGCTCAGCGCGCGCACCCCGTACCGGAAGCCGTGGATGAAGGCGCTGGTGAACTCCTTGAAGTCGCGGGACTGGGTGAGGGTGCCGGCGAAGTACAGGTCGGGCACGCTGACCGACTCCCACGCCGAGGTCAGCGCCGGGAACCGGTCGTTGATCGTGGTCGCCGGCCGGCAGTCCGGCGCGAAGAAGCTCGCGTCCATCCGGAACCCGGTGCAGCACAGCACCGCGTCGTAGCGGAACCGGACGGTCTCGTCCCGGCGGGCGTAGCTCATCGTCACCCAGTAGCCGCGCTCGTCCCGCTCGATCTTGTCGACGGTGGCGTCCAGCACCGAGTTCTGCGTCTTGAGCTGGTAGGTGTCCAGGAAGTTGTTGTTGACCGCCCGCAGGTGTCCGATGAAGTGCGTCTTCCAGGCCATCTTGAGCGAGTGCGGGCCGACCACGTGGATGACCGCGGCGCGTTCGGTCAGCGCGTCCGCGGTCTCGAACGCCGAGTTCGCCTTGCCGATGATCAGCACCCGCTGGTCGGTGTAGTCGTCCGGGTCGATGGACATGTCCGCGTACTGCCGGGCCAGCTCGATGCCCTCGATCGGCGGCACGTTCGTCGCACCGAACCCGATCGCGGCGATCACCCGGCGCGCCCGGTACTGCCCGCCGTGCTCGTCGGTGACCAGGAACCCGCCGCGGTCGTCGCCGGCGCGTGCCACCCGTACCACCCGGGTGTGGTAGCGGATCGCGAGGTCGAAGCGGCGAGCGAAGTCGGCCAGGTAGCGCAGGTAGTCGTCGGCGTCCGGGAAGTACCGGTCGGTGTAGCCGGTGAAGCGGAACCCGTCGTCGTCGCACAGCAGCGAGTTCCAGTCGACCCGCAGGTTCAGCTCCGGGTCGGCGCTGCCGGTGTGCGGCTTGTTGATCGAGATCATCTGCCGGTGCCGCGGCTGGTCGACGAAGAACGCCCCGGGCACGCCGCCGGCCTCCAGCACCAGGTGGTTGCGGCCGGCCCGGCCGAGCAGGTACGCCAGCTGCAGGCCGGCCGGGCCGGCCCCGATCACGAGATAGTCCACGTTCTCCGGCAACGGACACCTCCGAGACGTTCCGCTCCGGACGCCGACGCGACCACCTGTGCGTGCCCAGGCGCGACCGCCGCCGTCTCGGACCACTGGGGAGCAACCGCTCGGAGGAAATGGTGGCCGGCAAGTCTCAGAAAATTCTCAGACCACGCAGACAGCGGCAAAAGCCGCCTGACACGGCGGGTCGGGTTTCGCCGATCCCGGCGTTGCCTCGGCCGCGGTGCTTTGCTGACGGGGTGGCAGGCGGGTGTGTCCGGTCGGGGCGATCGGCTCCGACGTCTGTGGTGACGGCGGCCGTCGGGGCCGCCACGCACGTCGGGAGAAGACGATGAAGTACATGATCTTGCTGTTCGGCTCGCAGCGGGACTACGACGCGATGGCCGGCCGGCCCGGCGCCGAGCCCGCCTGGACCGGCGAGGACGTCGGCAAGCTGGCCGAGTTCATGGAGTCCTGGTGGGCCGAGGTGGTCGAGTCGGGCGAGGCGGTGGACGCGCAGGGGCTGACCGCGCCGGTGCACGCCCGCCGGGTGCACCTGGTCGACGGCGTACCGGTCGCGACCGACGGCCCGTACGCGGAGACCCAGGAGGTGCTGGCCGGCTACAACATCGTCGACTGTGCCAGCTTCGACCGGGCCGTCGAGATCGCCGCCCGGCTGGCTGCCACGCCGCACCCGGAAGGCGCCCTGGCCGGCCGCGAGTGGTACGTGGACGTGCGGCCGGTGGCGTCCGGCGCCGAGGAGTCGCTGGCCTGAGCCGGCACCGACAGGGTCGAGCCCGTGCCCGAGCGGATCGAGGACCTGCTGCGCCACCAGGCGCCGCGGGTCCTCGGTGCGCTGGTCCGCCGGTACGGGCACTTCGACCTCGCCGAGGACGCCGTGCAGGAGGCGCTGCTCGCGGCGGCGACCCGGTGGCCGGCCGAGGGCGTACCGGATCGGCCCCGCGGCTGGCTGCTGACGGTGGCGTCGCGCCGGCTCACCGACCTGCTGCGCGCCGAGTCGGCCCGGCGCCGCCGGGAGGATGCCGTGGCCCGGCGGGTGCTGCCGGACGAGCGGCTCGCGCCGGCCGCGGACCGGCCGCCGGCCGCCTCCGACGACACGCTGGTGCTGCTGTTCCTGTGCTGCCATCCGGCGCTGCCCCCGGCCGGGCAGATCGCGCTGACGCTGCGCGCGGTCGGCGGGCTGTCGACCGCCGAGATCGCCCGCGCCTTCCTGGTCCCCGAGGCGACGATGACCCGCCGGATCAGCCGGGCCAAGCAGCGCATCGCGGCCAGCGGCGTGCCGTTCGCCCCGCCGGTAGGCGCCGAGTACGCCGCCCGGCTCGGCGCGGTGCTGCGCGTGCTGTACCTGATCTTCAACGAGGGCTACGCGAGCACCGCCGGCCCACGGCTGGCCCGGACCGAGCTGACCGCTGAGGCGATCCGGCTGACCCGGCTGGTGCACCGGCTGCTGCCGACCGACGCCGAGGTGGCCGGGCTGCTCGCGCTGATGCTGCTCACCGACGCGCGGCGACCGGCACGCACCGGGCCGGACGGCGAGCTGGTACCGATGGCCGAACAGGACCGCGCTCGCTGGGACGCCGCCGCGATCGCCGAGGGGGTCGCGCTGGTCACCGCGGCGCTGCCGCGCGGGCCGACCGGGCCGTACCAGCTGCAGGCGGCGATCGCGGCGGTGCACGACGAGGCGGCGAGCGCCGCGGACACCGACTGGCCGCAGATCCTCGCCCTGTACGAGGTGCTGCTGCGCATCGACGACGGCCCGGTGGTGCGGCTCAACCACGCCGTCGCGGTGGCGATGGTGCGCGGCCCGCGGGCCGGGCTGGACCGGCTCGACGCGATCGACGCGCGCGGCCGGCTCGGCGACCACCGCCCGGACGCGGTCCGCGCGCACCTGCTGGAGCTCGCCGGCGACCGGGGCGCCGCGCGGCGGTACTACCTGGCCGCCGCGGCGCGCGCCACCAGCCTGCCGCAACAGCGGTACCTGCACGCCCGTGCGGCCCGCCTGCCGGCCCCGGCCGACCCCGGCACGGAGGCGTAGCGCGGCACCCCGCGAGCCGTACGGTGGGGGTCCGGCAGGTGACGGATCTCGCCGGGAGCCGGCCCCGTGCGCAGCGTTTCGACAGGTCGCTAGATTGGGCAGAAGATCACACCGGACGTACCCGGCCAGCCGAGTAGCGTCGAAGTTACTGGCACGTAACAGCGATTCGGGGAGCGGACCCCAGCAGGACCTTTACCGCCACAAGTGGTAGAGAGCGGATCGACGGACGCACACTCCCCGTCTTGAGGACGAAAGGCCTTCCATGACTGACCAGAGCAGCACCGTCCTTCGGTACCCGGACGGCGAGCTCGACATGCCGATCATCCCGGCGACGGAGGGAAACTCCGGGATCGACTCCTCCAAACTCCTCGCCACGACCGGTCTGGTCACGCTCGACACGGGGTTTGTGAACACGGCGTCGTGTAAATCGGAGATCACCTACATCGACGGCGGCGCCGGCATCCTGCGCTACCGCGGTTACCCGATCGACCAGCTGGCCGAGCAGTCGAGCTTCCTCGAGGTGACCTACCTGCTGTTGCACGGTGAGCTGCCGACCGCCGAGCAGCTGGCCGAGCTGGACGGGCAGATCCGCCACCACACCCTGCTGGACGAGGACCTCAAGCGGTTCTTCGACGGCTTCCCGCGCAACGCCCACCCGATGGCGGTGCTGGCCTCCGCGATCAACGCGCTGTCCACGTTCTACCCGGACGACCTCGACCCGTTCGACGCCGACGCGGTGAACCTGTCCACGATCCGGCTGCTGGCCAAGCTGCCGACGATCGCGGCCTACACGTACAAGAAGTCGGTCGGCCAGCCGCTGCTGTACCCGGACAACTCGCTGGACATGGTCTCCAACTTCCTGCGGATGACCTTCGGCGTGCCGGCCGAGCCGTACGAGGTGAACGAGACCGCGCGGGCCGCCCTCGACCTGCTGCTGATCCTGCACGCCGACCACGAGCAGAACTGCTCCGCGGCCACCGTGCGTACCGTCGGGTCGGCCCAGGCCAACCTGTTCGCCTCCATCGCGGCCGGCGTCAACGCGCTGTCCGGCCCCTCGCACGGCGGCGCGAACCAGGCGGTGCTGGAGATGCTGCGCGGCATCCACTCCTCCGGCGACGACGTCGCGGCGTTCGTGCGCAAGGTGAAGAACAAGGAGGCCGGCGTCCGGCTGATGGGCTTCGGCCACCGGGTCTACAAGAACTACGACCCGCGCGCCGCCCTGGTCAAGAAGATGACCGACGACGTGCTGACCAAGCTCGGCATCTCCGACCCGCTGCTTTCCATCGCGATCGAGCTGGAGCAGGTCGCGCTGTCCGACGACTACTTCGTCGAGCGCAAGCTGTACCCGAACGTCGACTTCTACACCGGCCTGATCTACAAGGCGCTGGGGTTCCCGGAGTCGATGTTCACCGTGCTGTTCGCGATCGGCCGGCTGCCCGGCTGGATCGCCCAGTGGCGCGAGATGATGAGCGACCCGAAGCTCAAGATCACCCGGCCGCGGCAGATCTACACCGGCCCGACCGCCCGCGACTACGTCGCGGTCGAGAAGCGCTAGTCTCGGCACCCTTCGATGCCCCGTCGGCCGCCCGGCCAGCGGGGCATCGTCGTGCCCGGCCCCGCGCGGGTGCCGGCGCGCTCGGGACCAGTGGGTCCGGCCGCTCACCTCGGGACCGGCACCCGCCGGCCCGTCAGCCGCGGTCGACGGCGAGCAGCCGGCGCTCGGCCGGCTCGGCCAGCGCGGCGTCGACCAGCATCGTCTGCGCGCCCCGGGTCGCCGCGAGCAGCACCGGATCCAGGTCGGCGACCAGTACCGTCTCGCCGGTGTCCGGCGCCCGCACCAGCGCCCGGCCCTCCGGGTCGTACACCGCCGAACCGCCGTTGAACCGCCACGGGTCGGCACCGCCGACCGCGTTGGAGAACACCACGAACATCGTGTTGTCCAGGGCGCGGGCCGGGTAGTAGAGGTCGCGGCGGTGCTCGCCCCCCACCACGTACGCGGTCGGGTAGAGCATCGCGTGCGCGCCGGCCCGGGCCGCGGCCCGGGCGTGCTCCGGGAAGCAGCCGTCGTAGCAGATGCCCACGCCCAGCCGCCAGCCGTGCACGGTCAGGGTGGTCGCCTCGGTACCGGGCACGAACAGGTCGGTCTCCTCCACCCCGCACAGGTGCCGCTTGTGGTACGCGTCCCGGATCGAACCGTCCGGGCCGACCAGCAGCGCCGCCAGGTAGCGACCGCCGTCCGCGGCCCGTACCGCGGCGCCGACCAGCACCGCGACCCGGTGCGTCGAGGCCGCGGTGGACAACCCGTCCAGCCGCGGATCGGTGACGGCACCGGCGTCGTCGGCGGCCACCTCGCACCGGCTCGGGTCGGCGGCGAGGGTCGGCGGGTGGTACCCGGGGAGGAACAGCTCGGGCAGCACCAGCAGCCGCACCCCGTCGGCGGCAGCGGTCGCCACCAACCGGGCCGCGGTGGCCGCGTTGCCGGCAAGATCTCCCGGCTCGGCGGCGGCCTGGCCGGCCCCGACCCGCAGCACGGTCTCCGGCAGCGCCACCGCCGGCTCGTTGGGCTCCGTCATCCGCACGCTCCGCTCCGCTCGCTCACCCGCCATGGTGCCAGCCGGCGCGCGGTGCGGTCGCGGGCGCCGGGCAGGATGGCGGTCTGGACGCGGATCGGGAGGCATTCGGATGCAGGGACCGTTGGCGGGATTCCGGATCGTGGAACTGGCCGGGATCGGCCCGGCGCCGTTCGCCGGCATGATGCTGGCCGACCTCGGCGCCGATGTGGTGCGGGTCGACCGGCCCGGCGGCCAACCGGTCCCGCTCGCGGCGGGCCACCAGGTGCTCGCCCGCAGCCGGCGCTCGCTCGCGGTCGACCTCAAGCAACCGGACGGGGTGGCCGTGGTGCGCCGGCTGGTGGCCGGCGCCGACGCGCTGATCGAGGGGTACCGGCCGGGTGTCGCCGAGCGGCTCGGCCTCGGCCCGGACGAGTGCCTCGCCGCCAACCCGCGCCTGGTGTACGGGCGGATGACCGGCTGGGGCCAGACCGGCCCGCTGGCCGACCGGGCCGGGCACGACATCGACTTCATCGCGCTGGCCGGGGCGCTCGGGCTGGTCGGGGACGCCGACGCGGCGCCGACCGTACCGCTGAACCTGATCGGCGACTTCGGCGGCGGCGGCATGCTCCTCGCGGTCGGCGTGCTCGCCGCGCTGCTCGGCGCCGGCCGGACCGGTCGCGGCCAGGTGGTCGACGCGGCGATGGTGGACGGCGCGGCGGTACTGCTGTCGATGACGCTCGGGATGCGCTCGGCCGGGATGTGGGGCGGCCGCCGCGGCCGCAACCTGCTCGACGGCGGCGCCCCGTTCTACGCCGTGTACCGCTGCGCGGACGGCGGCTACGTGGCGGTCGGCGCGCTGGAGGACCCGTTCTACGCGGCGCTGCTGGACGGTCTGGGGCTGGCCGACGACGAGACCGTCCCGGACCGCACCGATCGGTCGGCGTGGCCGCGGCTGCGGGAACGGTTCACCGCGGCATTCGCCGGCCGCACCCGGGACGAGTGGGCCGACCGCTTCGCCGGTACCGACGCGTGCGTGGCGCCGGTGCTCGACCCGGACGAGGCCGCCGCGCACCCGCACCTCGCGCAGCGCGGCACGTACCGGCGGGACGGCGGGGTGCTGCAACCGGCCCCGGCCCCACGGTTCTCGGCCACCCCGGCCGGTACCCCGACGCCGGCGCCGGCGGCCGGCGCGCACACCGACGAGATCCTCACCGAGCTGGGCTACCCGGATGCCGAGCGGGCCGCGCTGCGCGCCGTCGGCGCCGTCGCCTGACCTCGTCCGGAGCGCGCGGCGGGCCGGTGGCGGGCGCTCCGGACGGAGCGCGCGGCGGGCCGGTGGCGGGCGCCGGGCGGAACCCCACTGTCGCGCCGCACCGCCTAGGCTGGGCGGATGCACGAGACGGGATCGCTGGTGCCCTCCGACGACGACGCGACCGCGGTGCGGCAGCGGGCCTCGGACACCGACCGCAGCCGCTACGCCGAGGTGGTCCAGGCGGCGGTCGGCGACGGCCGGCTGGACCTGACCGAGGCCGACGAGCGGCTCACCCGGGTGTACGCGGCGCGCACCATCGACGAGCTGACCCGCATCGTGGCCGACCTCGGGGCGGCGCCGGGCCCGGGGGCCTCCCGGCGCTCGGTGCTGGAGCTGCGCACCCGCAGCGCCCGGGTGCGCCAGGACGGCCCCTGGGAGGTGCCGCCGCACGTGATCGCCGAGGCGGCCAGCGGTCAGGTCCGGCTGGATTTCACCGCCGCGGTGTGCCCGCACCGGGAGGTGCGGGTCGACGCGACCTGCCGCTCCGGCAGCATTCTGCTGATCGTGCCGCGCGGCTGGGAGGTCCGGATCGAGCAGCAGGAGACCCGCAGCGGCGCGGTGCGCAACAAGGTCACCGAGCCCTCCCGGCCGGGCGCCCCGCTGATCCGGCTGTACGCCAGCACCACCTCGGGCCGGGTGGTGGCGCGCCACCCGTACGGGCGGAAGGGGCGGGTCGGCCGGTGACGGTGCCGACCCTCGGCTAGCAATCCGTACGTACGGATTGCGATCGGCCGGATCGGCTGGCACGATCGACTGGTGCCCCGGGTCAGTCAAGAGCATCTCGACGCCCGCCGCCGGCAGATCCTCACCGGCGCGCGGACCTGCTTCGCCCGGCACGGCTACGAGGGCGCCACGGTGCGCCGGCTGGAGGACGCGATCGGGCTGTCCCGCGGCGCGATCTTCCACCACTTCCGGGACAAGGAGTCGCTGTTTCTCGCCGTCGCCGAGGACGACGCGGCGAACATGGTGGCCACCGTCGCTGACAACGGCCTGGTCCAGGTGATGCGGGACATGGCCGCGCACGCGCACGAGCCGGAGGTCAGCGGCTGGCTGGGTACCCAGCTGGAGGTGTCCCGGCGGCTGCGCACCGACCCGGAGTTCGCCCGCCGCTGGGCGCAGCGGTCCGAGGCGATCGCCGCGGCGACCCGGGACCGGCTGCTGCGCCAGTACGAGGCCGGGGTGCTGCGCGACGACGTACCGATCGAGACGCTGCAGCGGTTCCTGGAGCTGGCGCACGACGGGCTGGTGCTCTACCTCGCGATGGGCAGCTCGGTCGACGACATCGAACCGGTGCTCGACCTGGTCGAGGAGACCGTCCGCCGCCGCTGAGCGCCGGTCTCGCTGAAGGTTTCTGACATCCCATGCTGCGATGGGTGCATATTTCCGTGCGATTTCGCTAAGGTGCTCCCAACTCGCACGGAGGTGATCATGAACCACCCACCCCAGTGGTCTCGTCGGCGCGTCCTGATCGGCGGCGCGGTGGCCACCGCCGCCGCCACCGGGCTCGCCGCGCTCGGCACGCCCGGTGCCGCCGCGGCGGCGACCTACCCCGCCCCGGTACGGCTCGATCCGGACGCGTTCCGCCTCACCGCCGGGCCGCGCAACGACGCGCTGCTGCACGGCCTGGACCGCGACCTGCCCCGCGCCTCGGTACGGGAGGTGCTCGCGGCCGCCGACCGGGTCGGCGCCGCCGCCACCCCGCACGCCACCGGCCTGGCTGCCGCGTTCACCTGGAACGACGAGGACGGCGCCACCGCGGACTGGTACCCGCAGGGCATCTCCACCAGCGGCGACGCCTCCCCCAGCGGCCGGTACGACGGCAAGCGGATGCTGTTCTGCAGCTGGTACTCCAAGAGCACCGCCCCGGACAAGGGCTCTCGGGTGTCGTTCATCGACTACACCGACCCGGCCGCACCGCGCTACCGGCACGTGCTGCTGGTCGAGCCGTACGTCGGCGACGACGGCCGGCCGGACTTCCGCGCGGTGCCGGTGCACGCCGGCGGCATCGTCGTCTACGGCCACCTGCTGTTCGTGGTGGACACCTGGAACGGCTTCCGGGTCTTCGACCTGCGGCACATCTGGCGGGTGGACGACTCGGACGGCAACGCGGTCGGCCGCGCCGCCGACGGCAGCTACCAGGGCTTCGGCCACGCGTACGTGCTGCCGCAGTCGACCGCGTACCTGTCCTCGACCACCGGCGACGTGCCGCAGCTGCGGTACTCGTGCTGCGGGCTGGACCGCAGCGGCGAGGCACCGAGCATCGTGGTCGCCGAATACAACGTGGACGGTGAGGACACCACCGGCGCCGGCGCCCGGGTCGTGCGCTTCCCGCTCTCCGGCCCGACCTTCGCCACCGCCGGCGACGGGCAGGTGCACGGCACCGAGGCGTACCAGGTGTTCGTGCGCAGCATCCAGGGCGGCGTGGCACACGGCGACCGGTTCTTCCTGTCCCGCAGCAACGGCACCACGCACTACAGCGGGCTGGTCACCTTCACCGCCGACACCGCACCGGTACTGGCCGACGAGTCGATGCCGATCGGCACCGAGGACCTGTCGTACTGGCCCGGCCGCGACGAGGTGTGGACCCTGTGCGAGCATCCCGGCCTGCGGTTCGTCCTCGCGGTCGAGGCCGCCGCGTTCTGACCGGCCGGCGGCCCGGCCCGGCACCGTCCGGGCCGGGCCGGGCCGAGCCATTCGACGGCCGGGCGCCGGACCGAGCCCTCGACGGCCGGACCGCCGGTCGAGCCTTTCCACGGCCGGGCCGCCGGACCGAGCCTCTCGACGGCCGGACCGTCGCCCGGATCGCAACTGTGCGCCGGGCCGAACCCGACCGGTACCGGGCAGCGGCGTCGACCGGGATCTAGGCTCAGCCCATGGATCTCGGACTTTCCGGCCGGGTGTACCTGGTCACCGGCGGCAGCGCCGGCCTCGGCTTCGCGACCGCACGGGCGTTGGTCGACGACGGCGCCCGCGTCGTCCTCTCCTCCCGCGCGCAGGACAAGGTGGACCGGGCGGTGGCCGACCTCGGCGCCGACCACGCCGTCGGGCTCGCCGCCGACCTGGCCGACCCGGTCACCCCGCAACGGCTCATCGACACCGCCACCTCGACGTACGGGCGGCTCGACGGCGCGCTGCTGTCGGTCGGCGGGCCGCCACCGGCCACCGCCGCCGGCGCCACCGACGAGCAGTGGCGGCAGGCGTTCGAGACGGTCTTCCTCGGCGCGGTGCGCGCCGCCCGCACGGTCGCAGCGGCGCTGACCGACGGTGGCGCGATCGGCCTGGTGCTGTCCTCCTCGGTGCGCTCCCCCATCACCGGGCTGGGCGTCTCCAACGGCCTGCGGCCCGGCCTCGCCATGGTCACCAAGGACATGGCCGACGAGTACGGTCCGCGCGGGGTGCGGCTGGTCGGCCTGCTGCCCGGCCGGATCGCCACCGACCGGATCCTGGAACTCGACCACGGCACGCCGCAGTACGGCGGGATCCCGTTGGGCCGTTACGGAACGCCGGCGGAGTTCGGTGCGGTCGCCGCGTTCGTGCTCTCCCCCGCCGCGAGCTACCTGACCGGCAGCCTCGTCACCGTCGACGGCGGCGCCCTGCGCTGCCTCTGAGCCGCGCCGCGCCGCGACCGGGCGCGGGAAGTTGCGCGGCCGCCCCGACGGTACGGACCGGGGCGGCCGCAGGTACCCGGGCACAGCCGGACAGGCACCCGGGTAGCGCCCGTGAGGTTACGACCGCCACCGTTGCATCCGGGTTGCGCGCCGCGCGACACCGAGATCTGCGTCCAGCCGGGCCAACCGCACCGCGTACTCCCGGCGACGCGGCGAGTCCGCCGGCAGCGCGGCGAGGGTGGCGCGGACCACCTCGGTGTCGCCGACACCGAGGTCGCTGTCGGCGAACCGGACCAGCGCCGTCGCGTCCCGGCTGGCCAGGACGGCGGCACGCAGCTGCGCGGCGAGATCGGCCCGCAGCGCCACCACCTCCGGCGCCTGCGACCCGGCCAGTACCGGCAGGCCGGCCAGGGCCAGCGCCCGGCGCCAGGAACCGCGCGCGAGCAGCGCCCGCGCCTGCGCGAGGTCGGTGCGTACCGGCCGGCCCAACCGGTACGGCCGGGAGCGCAGCGCGAGCTCGGGCAGCAGGGCCCGCAGCCGGGACAGCTCCGCCCGCACCGTGACGGTCGCCGTGCTGTCGGGATACAGCGCGACCGCGAGCTGCTCGGCGCTGCGGCCGGCGGGGTGTTCGCTGAGTACCAGCAGCAGCTCCGCGTGCCGCGGGCTCAACTCGACGGTGCGGTGCGGCAGTCGCAGCCGGCCGCTCTCCCCGCACACGGTCAGCTGGGCCGGTTCCGGCGCCACCACCGGCCGCGGCCGGGCCAGCCGCTGCACCCGCAGCTCGGTCTCCACCGCCACCGCGGTGGCACGGACCAGGGCCAGCGTGTGCGGCGCAGCGACCTGGTCGCCGCCGGTGACGTCGACGAAGCCGAGTACCGCACCGGTGTCCGGGTCGTGGACCGGCGCGGCCGAACAGCTCCACGGCACGACCCGGCTGGCGAAGTGCTCGGCGCCGAAGACCTGCACGCTGTGGTCGACCGCGAGCGCCATGCCCACCGCGTTGGTACCGGCGTGCCGCTCACCCCAGTTCGACCCGGCCAGGAAGTGCATCGACTCGGCGCGGGCGCGCAGCTGCCGGTCGCCCTCCACCCACAGCAGCCGGCCGGCCGCGTCACCGACCGCGACGATCAGCCCGTCCACCCCGGCGCTGTCCACCAGCAACCGCCGCACGACCGGCATCGCCGCCGCGAGCTGGTGGTCGGCCCGCAGCTCGCGCAGCGCGTCCTCGGACAGCTCGACCGGCGTCTCGTGCCGGTCCGGGTCGATGCCGCTCGCCGCCGATCGCCGCCACGACTCGGCGACCACCCGCCGCACCGGCCCGGCGGCCGTACCGGTGCCGAGGAACCGGTCGCGGGCCCCGGCCAGCGCCCGACCCAAGACCCCCGGATCCGCCCCCACCGGCCACGCCAACCACTGCTCGACCATCCGCTGCTCACCCATCTGCGCCCCGCCCGCCGCATGAGCGTCCCCGTCGGCACGATCAACCAGCCTCGGCCCCACCAGGACATGCCCCGAACAGGTGACCATGTCCGCAACGACCCGACAATGCCGGCCAGACGCACCCGTTACCTGCGCAGTGTCCGGGAGAGGCAGGAACCGGTCAACGCGCGGCTACCCGTCCGGGTGCTGACGGATTTCCGTCACGTCCGGGTGGCGACCCGGCCGGACCCCCACGATCGCTACTCGCCGCGCCCGGCGAGATCGGCGATGCGGCGCACCTGGGCCTCCCGTTCGGCCGCCAGCTGTCCGGGCAGGTCGTTGCCGATCGCGGCCCGCAGCAGCGCCTTCGTCTCCACCGAGGCGGCGCGCGGTGCCGCTCGCAGCGCCGCGACCAGGTCACCGGTGGCGGTGTCCAGCTCGGCGAGCGGCACGCTGAGCGTCGCCAGACCCAGCCGGTACGCCTCGGCGGCGCCGACCCGCCGGCCGGTCACGCAGATCTCCAGCGCGTGGCTGTAGCCGACCAGCTCCACCAGATGCTTGGTGCCGCCGAGGTCGGGCACCAGCCCCAGGCTCGTCTCGGCCATCGTGAACTGCGCGTCGTCGGCGACGATCCGCAGGTCGCAGGCCAGCGCGAGCTGGAAACCGGCGCCGACCGCGTGGCCCTGCACGGCGGCGACCGACAGCAGGTCGGGCCGGCGCAGCCAGTCGAACGCCTGCTGGAACTCGGCGATCACGTCGGCGCACTGGTCGGCCGGCAACTCCGCCAGCCCGAGCAGACCGGGATCGTCGGGGGCGGAGCCGGCCAGTACCGCGGTGTCCAGGCCGGCGGAGAAGCCGCGGCCGGCGCCGCGCACCACCACGACCCGGACGTCACCGGCGAGCTCGCGACCGATCTCGCGCAGCTGCGCCCACATCTGCGGGGTCTGCGCGTTGTAGACCTCGGGGCGGTTCAGGGTCACGGTCGCCACGTCGTCGACGACCGACCACAGCACATCGCCGGACGTCGAGGGATCCTGCTGCGCGGGCACGCTCGTCCTCCAGCCGTCGGGAGTGTGTCACGCTACCGGTCGGCCGGCCTGCCGGACACCGGGGGCGGTGCGCAGGCTGACGGCTCGCGCCGCCGGCTGGTCGGAACGACGACCGACCAACCGGCTCCGCTCAAGAGGTCCCGGCACGAAGGCGCTGGACGACCGTCGAGGCTCAGGCGGGCTGCCAGGGCGGAGTCTCGAGCGCACACCGGTGTCGGGTGCACCCGTGCCGACGACGCGGGCAGCATCGTGCCGAGTCCGGCAGACGCCAACAGCCTCTCTGTCGGGACCGCTCAGGACTTCTTGCGGCGGCGGGCCCCGCCGCGCTGACGCAGTTGGACGCCGGACTCGGTCAGCACACGATGGATGAATCCGTACGAACGGCCCGTCGAGGCCGCAAGAGAACGGATGCTCTCCCCGCCGTTGTAGCGCTTGACCAGGTCCTTCGCCAGCGTCTGACGTTCGGCGCCGACGATCCGCCGCCCCTTCTCCGTGCTCGTGCTGGTGCCGGTGGCAGCCATATCGATCCCTCACGTTTCACGGTGAGTGGTCCAACGGCCCCCGTTGGACCGTCACAACGATCATGCGGCACGACCACCACTCTCGCCAACCGAACAGCCACCACCTGTCGCCTACCCGATACCGTGTCGGCCGTGACGGACAGCGAACGCCCGGGCCGGCGCGACCGGACGGCGACGGATCTGGGCGGTTGGCTGCTGCTCGTCGCAATCGGGCTCGCCGCGGTCGCGCTCGCCGGTACCCCGGCCGGCGGCGCCGTGCCACCCTTCCTCGACGGGTACCGGTTCGCCCCGTCGCCGTGGCTCGCCGCCGCGGTGGCGCTGGCCGCGGCGGTCGTCGGTGGCCAGGCGGTCCTGTCCCGGCTCGCGCGGCGGCCGCCGTTCGTCGCGGTCCAGGCGGTCGCCTACCTCGCCGCACTCGGCTGGGCGCTGGCCCTCGGGGCGGGCCGGCGCAGCGCGCCCGCCGACCCGGTCACCGGCGGCCCGGTCGACTACCTGCACGAGTTCGTCGACCGGCATGCCGCCGGTGGGCGCCCGCCCGGTGCCGGGCTGTTGCTGTGGGCGATCGACCGGCTCGGCCTGCCGGGCACCCTGACGCTCACCGCGCTCGGCGCGCTGGCGGTACCGCTGCTGCTCGGTGCCGCGCGCAACATCTGCGGTGAGACGGCGGCCCGCGGGTTCGCGCCGGTGCTGGTCCTCGCGCCGTACGGGGCGTTCTTCGCCGGCGGCACCGACGGCGTCGCGGCCGCGCTCGGCGCCGGGCTGGTCGCGGCCGGCGCGCGGGCGAGCGACCGGGGCCGGACGGGTTGGCGGGCCACCGGCTGGGCGCTGCTCGCCGGGCTGTTGCTCGGGCTGGCCGCGCTGCTGAGCTACCCGACGGTCTGGCTCGGCAGCTGCGTGGTGCTGCTCTACTTCGCTCGCCGCCGGGCCTTCCTGAACCTCGCCACCGGGCTGGGTGCGCTGGTGCTGCCGGTCGTCGCGACCGCCGGCGGGTACGCCTGGACCGCGGGGCTGGTCGCCGCCCGCGGCCGCGCCGTTCCGGCACTGTGGTGGGGCGCGATCGGGCTGGTCACGCTGCTGATCCTGACCGGGCCGCCGGTCGTCGCGAGCCTGCGCAAGGTGCGCAACACGCCGGGCTGGCCGGGGCTGGTCGGCGCCGGCGTCGCGGTCGCGTTCACCGTGCTCGGCGGGTTCGCCGCCGACGACGTGGCGACCGCCTGGCTGCCGTTCTTCGGTTGGTCGACGATCGCGGTCACCGCGCCGCGCCGGCAGGCCGGGCCGCCGGTGCCGGTACCGCTGCTGCTGACCGGTTCCGGCGCGCTGGTCGGCCTGCTCGTCGCGGCCGGCACCACCGCCTGACCGAACCCGGCGCTGCCTGAGCGAACGGCGCTGCCTGAGCGAACCCGGCGCTGCCTGCGCGGGCCGGGCGCGCGCTGTCGAGCTGCCGTACCCGGCGGCGCGGGCCCGCGTTCCGCCGCCGAGCCAACGGTGGCGGCAGGGTGTCAGGGCGCGGCGCCGGTCGGTACCACCGGGTCGGCGAGCCGGTCGCCCAGGGTGGTGCGGGTGTAGAGCACGCTGCGACCGCTGCGGGCCCGGGCGACCAGCCCGGCGGCGTGCAGGACCGACAGCTGCTGGCTGACCGCCGCCGCCGTGACGCCGAGCCGGTAGGCGAGCTCGGTGGTACTGGCCGGGTGGCGCAGCAGCGCGAGCAGCCGGGCCCGGGGCGCGCCGATCAACCGCGCCAGCGCCGCCTCGGTCGGCGGCGCCGCGGCCTCCCACAGCGTCGAGCGGCCGCGCGCCGGGTACGAGATGACCGGTGGCACGGCCGGGTCGACGACGGTCATCGCACCACGCGCGAACACGCTGGGTACCAGGGCGAGGCCGCGACCGGCGACCTCCACCGCGCTGTACTGGGGACGGCTGGCCTGCCGGATCGTGAGCACCCCGGCGGACCAGGACAGCCGGTCCTGCAGGTCGGCGAACAGCGCCCGGGCACCGCCGGCGGCGAGCCGCCGGCTGCGGTACACGATGTCGGCGTCCAGGATCGCGCGCAGCCGCGGCCACCAGGGCCGCACGCAGCGCCGCCAGTACCGGTCCAGCACGGTGGCGATCCGCTCGACCAGCGCGTCGGGGTCCGCACCCCCGTCGGCCAGTACCGGCGGCAACCGGTCCGGGCCGTAGACGGCGAGGATGTCGTGCCAGCCGAGCGCGCCCGGGGTGGCTCGGACGGTGGCGAGCTGGTCGGCGAACCGCGGTCCGGGCGCCTGCGGGCGCGGGGTGAGGAAGTCGGGCAGCCAGCGCCGCGGCGGCATCATCGCGTACAGCAGCTCCACGTCCTCGGGGTTGAGATGCTCGGCGACGTCGTCGTGCCAGGGCAGCCGCGGCGCGTACACGCCGGGCAGCACCAGCGCCCGGATGCTGTACACGGTCTCCTGCAGCGGCGAGTACGCGAACCACATCGACGCGAGGTCGGTCACGCCCAGTCGAAGCTCCAACATTAAGCGCCAGTCTAAATCCATTGGCCGGGTGCCCGGGGTGACATGGACTGGGAGCATGTTCAGCGCGGCACCGGACACCCGGGTCAAGACCACCGTCCGCCACCGGATCGCCGGCCTGGTGCCGGACGACACGGTGACCCGGCGGCTGGCCGTACAGACGCTGATCAACACGCTGGGCAACGGCCTGTTCATGACCGTCAGCGCGGTGTTCTTCACCCGCTCGGTCGGGCTGTCCGCGGTGCAGGTCGGGCTCGGCCTCACCATCGCCGGCGCCTGCGGGGTGGCAGCCGGGATTCCGCTGGGTCAGCTGGCCGACCGGCTC
This sequence comes from Actinocatenispora comari, assembly GCF_017312725.1. GTDB lineage: Bacteria > Actinomycetota > Actinomycetes > Mycobacteriales > Micromonosporaceae > Actinocatenispora > Actinocatenispora comari. The sequence goes on from NZ_BOPO01000024.1 coordinate 24,023, forward strand.
GGCGCGAAGCGGCTGTTGATCGGGCTCTACCTGGCCCAGGCGGTCGGCCTGAGCTGCTACGCCCTGGTCGGCTCGTTCCCGGCGTTCCTGGTGGTGGCCTGCCTGGTGACCGCGCTGGACTCCGGCGGCCGGTCGGTGAAGAACGCGATGCTCGCGACCGCGCTGCCCGCCGAGAGCCGGGTACGCAGCCGGGCCTACCTGCGCGCGGTCACCAACGTGGGCATCGGCGCCGGCTCCGCGCTCGCCGCGGTGGCGCTGTCGATCGACACCCGGACCGGCTACCTGAGCCTGATCGCGGTGGACGCCGCCACGTTCCTCGCCACCACGCTGCTGCTGCGCGGCATCCCGGCCGGTACGCCGGCGCCGCGACAGCCCGACGCACCGCGCGGCCGGCGGCTCGGCGCGCTGGGCGACCCGGCCTTCCTCGCCGTCACCGCGCTCAACGGGGTGCTGGCCATCCAGTTCAGCCTCATCGACGTGACCGTGCCGCTGTGGGTAGTCGGGCACACGCACGCGCCCGCCGCGGTGGTGTCCGCGATCATGATCACCAACACCGTGCTGATCGTGCTGTTCCAGGTGCGGGCCACCCGCAACATCGCCGACCCGGCACCGGCCGCCCGGGTCGCCCGGCGCGCCGGCCTGCTGCTCGCCGCCGCCTGCGCGGTGTACGGTCTGGCGCACGGCGTCGGCCCGCTGCCCGCGGTACTGATCCTGCTCGCGGCGACGGTGTTGCAGGCGGTCGCCGAGATGCTGTCGTCGGCGGCCGGCTGGGCGCTGAGCTACGAGCTCGCCGATCCGGCCGCGCCCGGCGCGTACCAGGGGCTGTACAACACCGGGTTCGCCGCGGCGAGCATGCTGGCACCGGCGCTGACCACCAACACCGCGATCCGGTTCGGGCTGGGCGGCTGGCTGGTGCTGGGCGCGCTGTTCGCGGTTGCCGGCGTGGCGCTGGTACCGGTCACCCGCTGGGCCCTGGCCACCCGACCGTCCACAGTGGAGGAAACGGCATGACTGACCTGACCGTACGGCGCGCGACCCGTGACGACGTGCCCGCGCTGGTGGCGCTGATCGCGGCCGACCAGCTCGGCGCCGGCCGGGAGACGCCGGACGACCCGACGCCCTACCTCGCCGCGTTCGACGCGATCGACGCCGATGCGAACCAGTACCTCGCCGTCGCCGAGCTCGACGGCGCGCTGGTCGGCACGCTGCAACTGACGTACCTGCCGGGGCTGTCGCATCGTGGCGGCTGGCGGTCCCAGATCGAGGCGGTCCGCATCGCCGAGCCGCACCGCGGCAGCGGCCTGGGCAGCGAACTGATCGGGTGGGCGATCGAGCGGGCGCGCGAGCGCGGCTGCCGGATGGTGCAGCTGACCTCGAACGCCAGCCGGGACGGCGCGCACCGCTTCTACACCCGGCTCGGCTTCGCACCCAGCCACGTCGGTTTCAAGCTCGCGCTCTGACCCGCAGCGCCGGGCCGGCGGCGGGCGCGGCTCGACGATCCGACCCGCACCCCGGTCCGACCGAGCAACCACGCCGGCCGATACCTCGGTGTACGGCGTCAGGCCAGCTCGACGAGCTCCAACAGGTCGTCGCTCCAGGCGTCCTCGTCGCCGTCGGGCAGCAGGATCGCCCGGTCCGGCCGCAGCGCCTGCACCGCGCCCGGGTCGTGGGTGACCAGCACGATCGCGCCGGGGAACCGGGAGATCGCGTCCAGCACCTGCTCCCGGCTGATCGGGTCGAGGTTGTTCGTCGGCTCGTCCAGCAGCAGCACGTTCGCGCCCGAGGTCACCAGGGTGGCCAGCGCCAGCCGGGTCTTCTCACCGCCGGAGAGCACCCCGGCCGGCTTGTCCACGTCGTCGCCGGAGAACAGGAACGCGCCGAGGATCTTGCGCAGGTCGGTGTCGGTCTGCTTGCCGCCGTTGGCCGAGTCGGCGGTGCGCATGTGCTCCAGTACCGACCGGTCGACGTCGAGTGTCTCGTGCTCCTGCGCGTAGTAGCCGATCCGCAGGCCGTGCCCGGGCACCAGCTCGCCGGTGTCGGGCTGCTCGTACCCGCCGATCAGCCGCAGCAGGGTGGTCTTGCCGGCGCCGTTGAGGCCGAGGATGACCACCCGGGAGCCGCGGTCGACGTTCACGTCGACGTCGACGAACACCTCCAGCGACCCGTACGACTTGGACAGGCCGCGGGCGGTCAGCGGCACCTTGCCGCACGGCGCCGGGTTGGGGAACCGCACTTTCGCCACCTTGTCGGCGACCCGGACCTCCTCCAGCCCGGACAGCAGCTTCTCCGCCCGGCGGGCCATGTTCTGCGCGGCGGTCGCCTTCGTCGCCTTGGCGCCGAGCTTCGCCGCCTGCGCCTGCAGCGCGCCGGCCTTGCGCTCGGCGTTGGCCCGCTCCCGGCGCCGGCGCCGCTCGTCGGTCTCCCGCTGCTCCTGGTACTTCTTCCAGCCCATGTTGTACGCGTCGACCACCGAGCGGTTCGCGTCCAGATACCAGACCTTGTTGACCACGTCGGCGAGCAGCTCGACGTCGTGGCTGATCACGATCAGGCCGCCCTTGTGCCCGGATAGGAAGCCGCGCAGCCAGGTGATCGAGTCCGCGTCCAGGTGGTTGGTCGGCTCGTCCAGCAGCAGGGTCCCGCCCGCGGCACCTTCGGAGAACAGGATCCGGGCCAGCTCGATGCGCCGGCGCTGACCGCCGGACAGGGTGCGCAGCGGCTGGGCCAGCGAACGGTCCGGCAGGGCCAGGTTCGCGCAGATCCGGGCGGCCTCGGCCTCCGCCGCGTACCCGCCGAGCGCGGCGAACCGGTCCTCCAGGTTGCCGTACCGGCGGACCAGCTTGTCGCGCTGGCCGTCGTCGGCCGCCTCGGCCAGCGCGGTCTGCAGCTTGGCCATCTCGGTCAGCAGGGTGTCCAGGCCCCGGGCGGACAGCACCCGGTCGCGGCCGGTGACATCGAGGTCGCCGGTACGGGGATCCTGCGGCAGGTAGCCGATCGGGCCGCGGCGGTCGACGGATCCCGCGTACGGGGTGGCCTCGCCGGCGAGCACCTTCAGCGTGGTGGTCTTGCCGGCACCGTTGCGGCCGACCAGGCCGATCCGGTCACCGGGTTGCACCCGCAGCGCGGTGTCGGACAGCAGGATGCGGGATCCGGCACGCAGTTCCAGACCGGAAACGGTGATCATGGGATGACGCTGCCTCTCTGAGGGAAAGGGGACCGACCGCGGGCACACGAAAGCACCGGCTGAGCGATCTCAGTCGGTGCTGGGCTGGTCAGTCTTCGCAGAGGAGCACTCGTCAAGTGTAGCGGAGCACGCCGGGTGAGCTGCCAGTGATTTACGGCAAGCCGGCCCCGCCGCCAGTACCGTGTGCACCGTCAGTCAGATCAACACCGCCGGGTCCGGCACGAGCGTCGGGCCCCGGGCTGTCCCAGCGACCAGCACGCGAGCGACCCGGAGCGCCGATGGGAATCAACGACGACGCCGACCTCGACACCGGGCAGGTGCAGGACCTGCGCGGATCGGGCGGGTCGGGCGCGTTCGGCCGGCTGCCCGGCGGTGGGTTCACCGCCGGCGGCGGCATCCTCGGGCTGATCGTGGTGATCGTGCTCGGCGTCCTCGGCGGAACCGGACATCTCGGGCTCGGCGGCGACGGCGGACAGGGGTCCGGCGGCGATCTGGCGAAGTCCTGCTCGGCGGCCGATCCGGACCGGTTCGAGCGCACCGACTGCCGCAACGTGCTCTACGTCAACTCGGTCCAGGCGTACTGGCGGGGCGCGCTGCCGGCCAGCTTTCACACCACCTACCGCACCGCGCCCACCCGGTTCTTCTCCCAGGTGGTACGCACCGGGTGCGGCCAGGCCGACTCCGGCGTCGGACCGTTCTACTGCCCCGCCGACGAGGCCGTCTACATCGACCTGAGCTTCTACGACCAGCTCGCCGGCCGCCAGTTCGGCGCACCCGGCGACTTCGCCCAGGCGTACGTGCTGGCACACGAGTACGGCCACCACGTGCAGACGCTGCTGGGCACCGAGCAGAAGGTGCGGGCGGCACAGCAGCGCGACCCGGGCAACGCCAACCGGTACTCGATCGCGCTGGAGCTGCAGGCGGACTGCTACGCGGGCGCGTGGGCCAGGCACGCCGCGCAGACCACCGACGAGAAGGGCAACCACCTGTTCACCGCAGTCACGCCGACCGAGATCGACCAGGCGCTCACCGCGGCCCAGGCGGTCGGCGACGACACCATCCAGTCCCGGTCCGGTGGCGGCATCCACCAGGAGTCCTGGACGCACGGGTCCGGCCAGCAGCGGCAGCACTGGTTCGCCACCGGCTACGACAGCGGCGACCCGACCGCCTGCCGCACCTTCGACTGACCGCTCGGATCGGTCGCCTGGCTCGACGAGCCGGGCCTCGGTCGCCCGGCCCGGTCCGCCGGACACGGACCTCGGTCGTCCGGCTCGGCCAGCCGGAGCCGGACGTCATCCGCCCGGCTCGGCCAGCCGGACACGGACCTCGGTCGTCCGGCCCGGTCAGCCGGATCCGGACGTCATTCGCCCGGCTCGGTGAGCCGGATCCGGACGTCGCGGTACCGGCGGGCCACCTCGACCAGCGTCGCGCGCCGCGGTTCCGGTACGTCCGGCAGCTCCACCCGGGGCAGCGCGGCGAACTGCCGCAGCCGGGGGTCGTCGAGCACCGCGGTCAGCAACGCCCGGTCGCCGCCCACCACCAGGCCGGACAACGACGTCTCGACCGACAGCAGCCGGGCGGCGTGGTCGGCCGCGGCGCCGGTCGACTCGCGGGTCTGCTTGTCCCGGCGGCGGGCGAACCGCTGCTGCGACCAGCCGCCCGCGGCGGTGCGACCCTGCACGTACCGGGTGTCCACCTTCGAGGCGACCAGCCGGTCGCCCGCCGCGACGCCGACCGCGTGCGCGCCGCGGCGGACCAGCAGCAGGCCGACCCGGCGGGTCGCGCCGGCGGCGGCGACCAGCGCCGCGCCACCGGCACCGGGCTCGGCGGCAGCAGCGCCGGGCGCCACGGGGGCGACTTCGGCGTCAGGTTCGGCGACAGCGGAGCCGGCACCGGGCTCGGCCGGCCAGCCGAACGGGAGATGGCACTCGGCGCGGGCGCCGTCCGGTGCCGAAGCGACCGCGCCGTCCGGAATGCCCGACCAGGTCAGCGGCGTACCGTGGCGCTCGCCGAACCCGGCCAGCCAGCGCGGCAGCCGGGCCGGGTCGAGCGGGATCCACCGGCCACCGCCCGCCGCCGGACGTGGTTTGGGCACCCGCGACCTCCCGACACGCCGATCCGACGATCTTCGCTTCCTGCCCGCCGACGGTACGCGATGCTGGATGCGTGGCCGACACCACGAGCGGGACCGAGCTGGCCGAACGGGTACTAGACCGGCTCGGCACCCTGTACGAGCCGGCGCGCGACGAGACGCGGGCGGCCGCGATGACCCGGTACATGCGCGGCGAGTTCCCGTTCCTGGGCATCCCGGCTCCGCGCCAGCGGATGCTCGCCCGGCAGGCCATCGGCACCCTGCCCCGGCCGGCGGAGCCGGACCTGGCCGCGGTCGCCGCCGCCTGCTGGGACCGCCCGGAGCGCGAGTACCAGTACTTCGCCTGCGGGTACCTGCGCCGCTACGTACGGCTGTGCTCCGCCTCGTTCGCCGGTACGGTGCAGCGACTGATCACGACGAAGTCGTGGTGGGACACCGTCGACCCGCTCGCCGCGCACGTGGTCGGCGGGCTCGTGGCGCGGCATCCGCGGCTGGGCACGCTGATGGACGACTGGGCGCTGTCCGACGACCGCTGGCTGGTGCGCACCGCGCTGCTGCACCAGCTGCACTACCGGGAGAACACCGACGCGAAGCGGCTGTTCCGGTACTGCACGGAACAGTCCGCGCATCCGGACTTCTTCGTCCGCAAGGCGATCGGGTGGGCGCTGCGCGAGTACGCGAAGACCGACCCGGGCGCGGTCCGCCGGTACGTGGCGGCGCACCGTGGCCGGATGTCGCCGCTGTCGGTGCGCGAGGCGCTCAAGCACTTCGCCGGCTGACCGCCTGCCCCACTCCCCCGGCTCCGCGCGCCACAAGGGGTCGGCGACGCCGAACCCGGCCGGCGGCCTGGGACGTCCAAGCACGGCCCGGTGGCCGGAGACGCCGCGACCCGGCCCGCACGGAGGCGGACCGGGTCGCGGTGACGGCGTCGACTCAGACGTTGAAGCCGAGCGAGCGCAGCTGCTCGCGACCGTCGTCGGTGATCTTGTCCGGCCCCCACGGCGGGATCCACACCCAGTTGATCCGCACGCCGCCGACCAGCGGGCTCGGCCCGCCGCACAGCGCCTGCTGCGCCTGGTCCTCGATCACGTCGGTCAGCGGGCACGCCGCCGAGGTCAGCGTCATGTCCACGATCGCGGTGTTCTCGTCGTCCACGTACAGGCCATAGATCAGGCCGAGGTCGACCACGTTGATCCCGAGCTCCGGGTCGACGACGTCCCGGAGCGCCTCCTCGACATCCTCGATCTTCGCCTTGGCGCCCGCGTCGGCGGCGGCCGGCGGGTCGGCCGGGGCCGGCTGCGGCGCCTGCTCGGTGGGTTCCGGCTCGGTCGCGCCGGCCAGTCCGGCCGGGTCGGCCGTGCGCGTCTGTTGCTCGCTCATCAGTTGCCTCCTGCGGTTTCCGCGGTGGCCCGCGCGGCGGCGTCCTTGAACGCCATCCAGGACAGTAGTGCGCACTTGACCCGGGCCGGGTACCGCGCGACGCCGGCGAACGCGACCGCGTCCTCCAGCAGCTCCTCGTCCGGTTCGACCTGACCGCGACCGGTCATCAGCTCGTTGAACGCCTCGTGCAGCCGCAGCGCCTCGTCCAGGGTGCGGCCCGACACCAGGTCGTGCAGCACGCTCGCGGACGCCTGGCTGATCGAGCACCCCATCCCGTCGTACGACACGTCGGACACCCGCGCCTTGTCGCCGTCGCCGGTCAGGTGCACCCGGACGGTCATCTCGTCACCGCAGGTCGGGTTGACGTGATGCGCCTCGGCCACGTGCGGCTCGGCCTGACCGGCCGCGGTGTCCGGCTCCCGCAGGCCACGCCCGTGCGGGTGCTTGTAGTGATCCAGGATGATCTCCTGGTAGAGCGAGTCAAGCTGCATCTCGGGTCATGATCCTCGGGTCGGTCTGGTCGGGTGAGACACGCTCAGGAAAACAGCTTCCGGACGCTGCCAATTCCTCGGACCAGCGCGTCGATCTCCTCGGTCGTCGTGTACAGGTAGAACGAGGCACGGGTGACCGCAGGAACGCCGAACCGGGCACAGGTGGGCCGGGCGCAGCCGTGACCCACCCGAACCGCGACCCCCTCGGCGTCCAGCACCTGGCCCACGTCGTGCGGGTGGATGCCGTCCAGCGCGAACGAGATCGTACCGCCGCGGCCGACCGGGACCTCCGGGCCGAAGATCCGCAGCCCCGGGATCTCGGTGAGCGCGTCCAGCGCGTACGCGGTGAGCTCCTTCTCGTGCCAGCGCACCGCGTCCATGCCGATCGAGGTCAGGTAGTCGACCGCCGCGCCGAGCCCGACGGCCTGCGCGATCGGCGGCGTACCCGCCTCGAACCGGGCCGGTGGCGGGGCGAAGGTCGAGCCCTCCATCTTCACCGTCTCGATCATCTCGCCGCCGCCCAGGAACGGCGGCATCGCGTCGAGCAGCTCCGCGCGGCCCCACAGCACCCCGATGCCGGTCGGGCCGCACATCTTGTGCCCGGTGAAGGCGAGGAAGTCGACGTCCAGGTCGACCACGTCGACCGGCGAGTGCGGCACCGCCTGGGAGGCGTCCAGCATCACCAGCGCGCCGACCTCGTGCGCCCGCCGGACGATCTCGCCCACCGGGTTGATGGTGCCGAGGATGTTCGACTGCAGCACGTACGAGACGATCTTGGTCTTCTCGTTGACCAGCTCGTCCAGGTTCGACGTGTCGAGCCGGCCGTTGTCGGTGATGCCGAACCAGCGCAGCGTCGCGCCGGTGCGCTGGCACAGCAGCTGCCACGGCACGATGTTCGAGTGGTGCTCCATCTCGGAGATCACCACCTCGTCACCGGGGCCCAGCCGGAACCGCGGATCGACCTCGGCGCCGGCATGGCCGAACGAGTACGCCACCAGGTTCATCGCCTCGGACGAGTTCTTGGTGAACACGATCTCGCCGGCGGTACTGGCGCCGATGAACCGGGCGATCTTCGCGCGGGCCCCCTCGTACGCCTCGGTGGCCTCGGTACCGAGGGTGTGCACGGCCCGGGCCACGTTGGCGTTGTGGTGCTCGTAGTGGTCGGCGAGCACCTCCAGCACCTGGCGCGGTTTCTGCGAGGTGTTGGCCGAGTCGAGGTAGACCAGCGGGTGACCGTCGATCTCCCGGGTCAGGATCGGGAAGTCGGCCCGGACCTTCGCCACGTCGAAGCGCGGCACGTCGGCGTACTGCGGCATACCGGTGTGCCGGCCCGCCGCGCGCGTGTCGCTGGTCATCTCGATCATCGCCTCATGCACCCACCTTGTTGACGAACCGCTCGTAGCCGGACGCCTCCAGGTCCTCGGCGAGCTCCTTGCCGCCCTCTTCGACGATCCGGCCGGCGACGAACACGTGCACGAAGTCGGGCTGCACGTACCGCAGGATCCGGGTGTAGTGGGTGATCACCACCAGGCCGGTCGAGCCGGCGTCCTTGACCCGGTTGATGCCCTGGCTGACCTCGCGCAGGGCGTCGATGTCCAGCCCGGAGTCGGTCTCGTCCAGGATCGCCATCTTCGGCTTGAGCAGCTCCAGCTGCACGATCTCGTGCCGCTTCTTCTCGCCGCCGGAGAAGCCCTCGTTGACGTTGCGCTCGGCGAACGCCGGGTCCATGCCCAGCTTCTCCATCGAGGTGCGCAGCTCCTTGACCCAGGTACGCAGCTTCGGCGCCTCACCGTCGATCGCCGTCTTCGCGGTACGCAGGAAGTTCGCCACCGACACGCCCGGCACCTCGACCGGGTACTGCATGGCGAGGAACAGGCCGGCCCGGGCGCGCGCGTCGACGCTCATCGACAGCACGTCCTCGCCGTCCAGCGTCACGCTGCCGCTGGTGATCTTGTACTTCGGGTGGCCGGCGATCGCGTACGCGGTCGTCGACTTGCCCGAGCCGTTCGGACCCATGATCGCGTGCGTCTCCCCGGACCGGATGGTCAGGTCGACGCCGTGCAGGATCGGCTTCAACTCGTCCTCGGACACCTGCACCGATGCGTGCAGGTCGCGGATCTCCAGAACGCTCACGTCAGTCCTTGCTCTTTCGTCGTTCGGCGGTCAGCCGTCTGGTCTCGCCGGCTGCTGCCGGCCGTCTCGTCTCGCCGGCAACCGCCGGCCGTGCCGTGCCGCCGGCTGCCGCCGGCCGTGTTCACTTCTTCGGTTCGGGGCACACGTAGATGTCGTCGTCGCGGATCTCGACCGGGTAGACCGGCACCGGCTCGGTGGCCGGCAGCCCGGTCGGCGCACCGGTGCGCAGGTCGAAGCGGGAGCCGTGCAGCCAGCACTCCAACGTGCAGCCCTCGATCTCCCCCTCGCTCAGCGGCACCTCGGCGTGCGAGCACACGTCGCGGATCGCGTACACCTCGCCGTTGTCGGTGTGCACCACCGCGATCGGCTCGTCGTCGATGTCGACGTGCACCGCGGTGCCCTTCTCGATCTCGTCGAGGCCGCAGATGCGCAGGTAGTCGGCCATCTCAGGCACCGGCCCTGGTCAGCCGCTGGTCGATCTCGCCCTCCAGCCGCTCGCGCAGCTCGCCGGCCGGGATCTTCTCCAGCAGTTCGACGAAGAAGCCGCGGACCACCAGCCGCCGCGCGGACAGCTCGTCGATGCCGCGCGACATCAGGTAGAACAGGTGCTCGTCCTCGAACCGACCGGTGGCGCTGGCGTGCCCGGCGCCGACGATCTCGCCGGTCTCGATCTCCAGGTTCGGCACCGAGTCGGCCCGCGCGCCGTCGGTGAGCACCAGGTTCCGGTTCACCTCGTACGTGTCGGTGCCGGTGGCGTTCGCCCCGATCAGCACGTCGCCGACCCAGACGGTGTGCGCGTCGGCGCCCTGCAGCGCGCCGCGGTAGGTGACCCGGCTGCGGCAGTCGTTGACCTGGTGCTCGACGAACTGGCGGTGTTCGAGGTGCTGCCCACCGTCGGCGAAGTAGACCCCGTAGGCCTCCAGGTCGCCACCCGGCCCCGCGTACTCCACCGAGACGTACTGCCGGACCAGGTCACCGCCGAGGTTGACGGCCACGTGCACGGCCCGGGCGTCCCGGCCCAGCCGCAGCTTCTGGTGCTGCGCCTGCACCGCGTCGCCGGCCCAGTCGGCCACCCACACCAGGGTCAGCCTGGCGCCGTCACCGACCACCACCTCGACGTTGTCGGCGTGGGTGGTGCTGCCGGTCTGGTCCACGATCAGGGTCACCTCGGCCAGCGCACCGACCTCGATGAAGGTGTGCCCGAACGACGCACCGTCGGCGCCGGCACCGGTCAGCCGCACCGTCACCGGCTCGGCGACCACCGCCTCGGCCGCCACGTCGACGACCAGCGTCTCGGTCGACCGCTGGTAGGCCAGCGCGCTGATCCGGTCGAACGGGGTCAGCACGGAGCCCTTGCGCGGTTCGTCGGACACCCGGCGGATGGTCACCCCGGCCGGCGGCTCGTCGAACCGCGCGGCCGGCGGCGTGCCACCGTCGGCGAAGGTGTCGTCGGTCAACCCGCGCAGCCGCTTGATCGGGGTGAACCGCCACTCCTCCTCGCGGCCGGTCACCGCCGGGAAGTCGGCCACCGCGAACGAGCGCAGTGCCTGTGCCTTGGTCTCCGCCGGCTTGGTCGCGGCCACCGCCGCCTCGCCCCCGTGGCTGTGCGGGCGCGACACGACGGGTACGTCAGTCGTCATCGTGCGAGTGTTCTCCTGCAATTCGTGGCCCGTACGGGCTCAGCTGGTCAGCATGGGTCGCGCCGGAGGCACCGCACCCCCGGCCGGCACGGCGCGCGGCGCCGACCGGGGCATCGGACCGGTCAGCCGACGGCGCCTTCCATCTGCATCTCGATCAGCCGGTTGAGCTCCAGTGCGTACTCCATCGGCAGCTCCTTGGCGATCGGCTCGATGAAGCCGCGGACGATCATCGCCATCGCCTCGTCCTCGGTCATGCCCCGGCTCATCAGGTAGAAGAGCTGGTCCTCGCTGACCTTGGACACCGTCGCCTCGTGGCCCATCTGCACGTCGTCCTCGCGCACGTCCACGTACGGGTAGGTGTCGGACCGGGAGATCGCGTCCACCAGCAGCGCGTCGCACTTGACCGTGCTCTTCGACTGCTCGGAGCCCTCCAGCACCTGCACCAGCCCGCGGTACGAGGTGCGACCGCCGCCACGCGCGATCGACTTGGAGATGATCGTCGAGGACGTGTTCGGCGCCTGGTGCACCATCTTCGCGCCGGCGTCCTGGTGCTGACCCTCGCCGGCCATCGCGACCGACAGCACCTCGCCCTTGGCGTGCTCGCCGAGCAGGTAGACCGACGGGTACTTCATCGTCACCTTGGAGCCGAGGTTGCCGTCGATCCACTCCATCGTCGCGCCCTCCTCGCAGGTGGCGCGCTTGGTGACCAGGTTGTAGACGTTGGTCGACCAGTTCTGGATGGTGGTGTAGCGGCAGCGGGCGCCCTTCTTGACGATGATCTCCACGACCGCCGAGTGCAGCGAGTCGGACTGGTAGATCGGCGCCGTGCAGCCCTCGACGTAGTGCACGTAGGCGTCCTCGTCGACGATGATCAGCGTGCGCTCGAACTGGCCCATGTTCTCGGTGTTGATCCGGAAGTAGGCCTGCAGCGGGATCTCCACGTGCACGCCCTTCGGCACGTAGATGAACGAGCCACCGGACCACACCGCCGTGTTCAGCGCGGCGAACTTGTTGTCGCCGGCCGGGATGACGGTGCCGAAGTACTCCTCGAACAGCTCCGGGTGCTCCTTGAGGCCGGTGTCGGTGTCCAGGAACAGGACACCCTGCTCCTCCAGGTCCTCCCGGATCTTGTGGTACACGACCTCCGACTCGTACTGCGCGGCCACACCGGCGATCAGCCGCTGCTTCTCCGCCTCCGGGATGCCGAGCCGGTCGTAGGTGTTCTTGATGTCCGCCGGCAGCTCGTCCCAGGTGGTCGCCTGCTTCTCGGTGGAACGCACGAAGTACTTGATGTTGTCGAAGTCGATGCCGGACAGGTCGGCACCCCAGTTCGGCATGGGCTTGCGGCCGAACAGCTTCAGGCCCTTGAGCCGCCGGGAGAGCATCCACTCCGGCTCGCTCTTCTTCGCCGAGATGTCGCGCACCACGGCCTCGGACAGACCACGCTTCGCCGCCGCGCCGGCCGCGTCCGAGTCGGCCCAGCCGTACTGGTAGCGGCCGATCCGCTCGAGCTCCTCGGCCTGCGCGGCCATCGGGTCGAGCACCTGCTCCGGCGCCTGGTTGGTCGTCTCTGCCGTCATCGCATCCTCACCGGATTCGGATCATCACTGTCGGGTTCGGCCACACCGTCGGCGCGGCCTGCTGGTTCGACCGCGGCGCGGCCGGATCGTTCTGGTGCCACGACCGCCGGACGGTCTGGTGGTTCGACCGCCGGGCGCTCTGGTGGCACCGGGTCCGCGAGCGTGCGGGCACGGCGCGGATCGGGAATGTAGGTGGTGCAGACCCCGTCGCCGTTGGCGATCGTGGCCAGCCGCTGCACGTGCGTGCCGACCAGGCGGCTGATCACCTGTGTCTCGGCCTCGCACAGCTGCGGGAACTCGGCCGCCACGTGCGCCACCGGGCAGTGGTGCTGGCACAGCTGCCCGCCGGCGGCCAGGGCCGAGGCGCTCGCCGCGTACCCCTCGCCGGACAGCGCGGTGGCCAGCGCGTTCGCCCGGGCGAGCGGATCGTCACCGGCGTCCTCCATGGCCGCGCGGCAGCTGTCCTCCAGCGCCGCCACCTGCTGGGCGACGAACGCGGAGACCGCGTCGGCGCCGCCGGAGGCGTAGATCCAGCGCAGCGCGGCGGCGGCCAGGTCGTCGTAGGTGTGCGGGCCGCAGCTGCCCCGACCGGAGTCGGTGAGCACGAACTCGCGGGCCGGCCGACCGCGCCGGCGCCGGCCCCGGATCACCCGGTCCCGGTCGGCGACCAGGCCGTCGGCGAGCATCGCGTCCAGGTGGCGGCGGATGGCGGCCGGACTGACCCCGAGCTCGGCGCCGAGCTCGGCGGCGGTCAGCGCGCCGCGCTCCAGCAGCAGCCGGGTGACCGCGTCACGGGTGCGGCCGTCCCGGGCGCGTGCGTCACCGACGGTGTCGCCGGGCCGACCGGCAGACCGTGGCTCCGGCACACCGCCCGCACGCGCCCCGAGATCCGGGGTCGAGCTGGCCGCGTTTTTCACAACATCAGTGTGACGTATTTCAGGGGGCCGGTGCAAACAGGGGTGGCGGTGAAACATGACACGAAGCCGAGCCTTACCTCAATTCACGCTCATCCGGCCGGCGACCAGCGCGCACACCCCGTCTACGACGCGTAGAACGTCCGCGCCTACGATGGCCGGGTGAGTCTGGAACGGGTGCGGGTCTCGGCCGCCACGGTGCGTCGACTGGCCCTCACGACGGTGGCACTCAACGTCGTCCTGGTGGTCACCGGCGGGGCGGTGCGGCTGACCGGTTCCGGCCTCGGTTGCCCGACCTGGCCGAAATGCACCGATGCGTCCTACCACAACACCCCGGCGTACGGCATCCACGGCTACATCGAGTTCGGCAACCGGCTGCTCACCTTCGTTCTGGTCGCCGCGGTGGTGCTGACGTTCCTCGCGGCGCTGGTGGCCAACCCACGGCGGCGCTCGGTGATCTGGCTGTCGGTGCTGTCCGGCGCGACCATCCCGGCCCAGGCGGTGCTCGGCGGCATGACCGTGCTGACCGACCTCAACCCGTACGTGGTGGCCGCGCACTTCCTGTTCACCGTGCTGATCATCGCCATCGCGTACTGGCTGTGGAAGCGCAGCCGGGAGGGCGACGAGCCGGCGCAGACGCTGGTCCGGTCGCCGCTGCGCGGGCTGACCATGCTGCTCGCCGGGCTGACCGTCGCGGTGCTCACCATCGGCACCGTGGTCACCGGCTCCGGGCCGCACGCCGGCGACCAGCACGCCCGCCGTACCGGGCTGGACCCGGGCATGGTGGCCCAGCTGCACGCCGACTCGGTGATGCTGCTGATCGGGGCGAGCGTCGCGGCCTGGTTCGCGTTCCGGGCGACCCGCGCGCCGGCGGCGGTGCAGCGCGCCGCGGTGACGTTGATCGCCGTCGAGCTGGCGCAGGGCGTGATCGGGTTCGTGCAGTACTTCACCCACCTGCCGATCGTGCTGGTCGGGCTGCACATGGCCGGCGCGGCCGCGGTGTGGCTCGCCGCGCTGGTCCTGCTGTTCGCCACCCGCAGCCGCGGCCCGGCGCCGGAGCCGGTGACGGTGACCGGCCCGGAGGTGGTCCCGCCCGACTCGGTGCCCGCCTGAGACAGGCCGACACCGCAGGTCATCGCGGCGTCGCGGTACGAATCGAGGCATCGTCACCCGGCCTGGAACACCGCGGGTGGCAACGTATAACGTGTCGGAGCCGACGGGATCGGCCGGCGACTGCCGGTACCGGGCCGCGGTGATGGCGATCGATCTGCCGGGGAGGGCGCAGGTGGCGGACGACCACAGCGGCGAGCACGTCGGTACGGGCGGGGAAGCTCGCCGGTTGGCCGGTGCGCACGTCTTGCTCACCGGGGCGACCGGCTTCCTGGGTCAGGCGACCCTGGAGAAGCTGCTGTCCGACTATCCGGACACGCGCGTCTCGGTGCTGATCCGGCGCAAGGGCAGCACGCCCGCCGTGGCACGGCTGGACAGCATGCTGCGCAAGCCGGTGTTCAACACCTGGCGCGAGCGGGTCGGCGAGGACGAGGCGGCCCGGATCGCGGCCGAGCGCGTCGACGTGGTCGAGGGCGACCTGGGCGGCAACCCGCCGAGCCTGCCCGACGACCTGGACGTGGTGATCCACTGCGCGTCCACGGTGTCGTTCGATCCGCCGATCGACGAGGCCTTCCGGACCAACGTGTCCGGCGTGGTCAACCTCTACCAGGCGATCGCGGCGACCGGCACCAGCCCGCACGTGGTGCACATCTCGACCGCGTACGTGGCCGGCGCCCGCAAGGGCGTGGTGCCCGAGGCGTCGCTGGACCACACCGTCGACTGGCAGACCGAGCTGGCCTCGGCGCTGGCCGCGCGGGACGAGGTGGAGCGCGACTCGCGCCGGCCGGAGGCGCTGCGCAAGGCGCTCGCCGAGGCCCGCGAGGAGCACGGCAAGGCCGGCCCGCAGTCGGCCGCGCTGGCCGCCGAGGAGGCCCGCAAGGAGTGGGTGTCCAAGCGACTGATCGACTACGGCCGGCTGCGCGCGCAGAGCCTCGGCTGGCCGGACGTGTACACGTTCACCAAGGCGCTGGGCGAGCGCGCCGCCGAGCAGCTGTGGGCCGGCGCCGGCCACCGGCTGACCGTGGTGCGGCCGGCGATCGTGGAGAGCGCCCTGAAGTACCCGTTCCCCGGCTGGATCGACGGCTTCAAGATGGCCGACCCGATCATCCTGGCGTACGGGCGCGGCGTGCTGCAGGAGTTCCCCGGCCTGCCGGACGGCGTGCTCGACGTGATCCCGGTCGACCTGGTGGTCAACGCGACGCTGGCCGCCGCGACCGCGCCGACCGAGCCGGGCGAGGCACAGTACTTCCACGTCGGGTCCGGGCACTCCAACCCGCTGCCGATCCGGGAGATGTACCGGACCATCCGGGAGTACTTCGAGGCGCACCCGATGCCCGACGGCGGGCGCGGCGAGATCAAGGTGCCGCTCTGGACGTTCCCCGGTTCGCAGGCGGTGGAGCGGCTGCTGCGCACCGGCGAGCGGGCGACCGGCTTCGCCGAGTCGGCGCTGTTGAAGATGCCCGCCTCGCCGCGCACCCGGGACTGGATGACCAAGGTCCACCGCAAGCAGCGCGAGCTGGAGTTCCTGCGCAAGTACTCCGACCTCTACGGGGTGTACACCGAGGCCGAGGTCATCTACACCGACGACCGGCTGCTCGCGCTGCACGAGTCGCTGCCGGCCGACGAGCGGGAGCGGCACGGCTTCGATCCGCGCGTCATCGACTGGGACTACTACCTCGAGGACGTGCACTACCCGGCGATCACCGCGGCGATGCGGGCGATCGGGTCGCGGCCCCGGTCGCGTAGCGTCGCCAAGCGCGAGACGCTGCCGGAGCGCACCGACGCGGTCGCGGTGTTCGACCTGGAGGGCACGGTCATCGCCTCCAACATGATCGAGGCGTACCTGTGGGCCCGGCTCGCCGGCCGCACCAAGTCCGGCTGGGTCGGCGAGCTGGCCGACCTCGCCACCTCGATGCCGAAGTACCTGCGGGCCGAGCGGCGCGACCGGGGCGACTTCGTCCGCACCTTCCTGCGCCGGTACGAGGGCGCCGACGAGCAGGCGCTGCGCCGGGTGGTGGCCGACCGGCTCGGTGACACGCTGCTGGCCCGGGCGCTGCCGGAGGCGGTCCGGCAGATCCGCCGGCACAAGGCCGCGGGGCACCGCACGCTGCTGATCACCGGCGCGATCGACATCCTGGTCGAGCCGCTGAACGGGCTGTTCGACGACATCGTGGCGAGCCGGCTGCACGTGGTGGACGGCCGGTTCACCGGCTACCTGGACGGGCCGCCGCTGGTCGGCGAGGCGCGGGCGGCGTTCCTGCGCCGCTACGCCCGGCTCAACGGGTTCGACCTGGCCAGGTCGTACGCCTACGGCGACAGCTTCTCCGACCGGCCGCTGCTGGAGGCGGTCGGTACCGCGAACGCGGTCAACCCCGACCCGAAGCTGTACCGGCACGCGAAGCGGAAGAAGTGGACAGTGCGCGAGTGGGGCAAGCACACCCGCGGCCCGGTGGAGGCGTTGATGGACGGCAGTCGCGACAGCCTGCTCGCCGGTAGTTGGGGGCAGGCCGCGGTGCTGCCGACCGGGACGAGCACCACCGCGCTGCCCGGCGCGCCGGTCCGATCGCTGCCCGCCGGCGGTTCGGAGGTGACCCGGTGATCCTGGCGCTGGAATACCATCGCTCCGCGGCCCGGTACATCGCGACCCGCACCGCGACCGGGACCAAGCTCGGCGGCCGGATGGCCGGCCTGCTGGTCGGCAACATGGCGCCGCTGCGGCTGACCAACAAGTCCGAGCCACGCCGGCCCAGCGACGAGTGGACCCGGCTCAAGCCGCTGCTGTCCGGCATCTGCGGCTCCGACCTGGGGCTGCTGTCCGGCTCGAACTCCCCGTACCTGTCGCCGATGATCTCGACGCCGTTCGTGCCCGGGCACGAGGTCGTCGCGGAGACCATGGACGAGCTGCCCGGCCTGCCGAAGGGCAGCCGGGTGGTGATGGACCCGGTGCTGTCCTGCCGGCCGCGCGGCGTCGAGCCGTGCGTCTGGTGCGCCACCGGCCGCGAGTCGCGCTGCGACCGGATCACCGGCGGCGCGGTGTCGTCCGGCCTGCAGACCGGGTACTGCGGCGACACCGGCGGCGGCTGGAGCAAGCAGTTCGTGGCACACGCGAGCCAGCTGCACCCGGTGCCGGACGAGCTGAGCAACGAGCGCGCGGTGCTGGTCGAGCCGATCGCCTGCGCGGTCCACTCGGTGCGCCGGGTGCACGTGCCGGCCGGCGCCTCGATCCTGCTGATCGGGGCCGGGACGGTCGGCCTGTTCACCCTGCTGGCGCTGCGCGAGTTCACCCAGGCCGGCCCGATCTACGTCGTCGCCAAGCACCGCCACCAGCGGGAACGTGCGATCCAGCTGGGCGCCACCGAGGTGTTCGAGCCGAAGCGGGCGGCCCGGGCGCTGCGCCGCGCCACCGGCGGTTCGCTGCAGCACCCGCAGATGGGTGCGGACTTCCTGCTCGGCGGCGCGGACATCGCGTTCGAGTGCACCGGCGGCACCGGCGGCCTGACCTCCGCGCTGCGGATGGTGCGAGCCGGCGGCACCGTGGTCGCCTCCGGCATCCCGGCCAGCGGCGTCGACCTGACCCCGCTGTGGTACCGGGAGCTGAGCCTGGTCGGCGCCTACGCCTCCGACCACGGCGGCCCGGAGAAGGTCACCGACGACGTGCCGAACGCGGCCGAGGAGCGTACCCGCGCCGACGGCCGGGCCGGTGACTTCACCGAGGCGGTGGCGCTGGCCGGTACCGCACCGCTGGACGGTTACGTGGACGCGGTCTACTCGCTGAGCCAGTGGCGGGACGCGATCGGGCACGCCTTCGCGGCGGGCCGGCTCGGTACCGTCAAGGTCGCCTTCGCGCCGGGCCAGCAGTGACGGGGGCGGTCATGACGAAGGCGACGCGCACGGGCGCGATGGACACGACATTTGTTGGTACCCAACGGGAGGCTGCGGCGTGAGCAGGCCAGGGTTCGTACTTGAGGTCGATGAGCGGACCCCACCGCTGCTGATCCACCAGGGCGAGGGGTTCCGGCTGGAGAATCTGCCGCTGGGCAGCAAGGTGATCTACGGGCCGGATCCGCTGCCCGGGCTGCGGGACGTGAACGCCGCGATCCGGCACGCGCTGCTGCACCCGCACGGGATGGAGCCGCTGCCGGAGCTGCTGAGGCCGGGCATGAAGCTGACGATCGCGTTCGACGACATCTCGCTGCCGCTGCCGCAGATGCAGACGCCGGACATCCGGCAGCGCATCCTCGAACACGTGCTCGAGCTCGCCGCCCGCAAGGGCGTCAACGACGTCGAACTGGTCGCGGCGAACGCGCTGCACCGGCGGATGACGCCGAGTGAGCTGAAGCGCGCGGTCGGCGAGCGGGTGTTCCGCGCGTTCTTCCCCGAGCACCTGCGCAACCACGACGCCGAGGACAAGGACAACATGGTCCACCTCGGCAAGACCGACCACGGTGAGGACGTGGAGCTCAACAAGCGGGCGATGGAGTCCGACCTGTTGATCTACGTCAACATCAACCTGACCCCGATGTCCGGTGGCCCGAAGTCGGTGTCGGTCGGGCTGGCCGGCTACAACAGCCTGCGCCACCACCACAACTCGCACGTGCTGAAGCACTCGCGGTCGTTCAACGACCCGCCGAACTCGGCGATGCACCACTCGTACAACCGGATGGCCGACCTGCTCGGCGGGCACGTCAAGGTGTTCACCATCGAGACGAGCGTCAACAGCGAGTCGTTCCCGTCCGCGATGGGCTTCCTGAACAAGCGCGAGTGGGAGTGGAACCTCAAGGACCAGGCGTCCTACCTCGCGGTCAAGCGGGCCAACGAGATGCTGCCGACCAAGATGCGGCGCAAGGTCTGGCAGAGCCAGTACGCGCCGTACAAGATGACCGGCATCAACGCCGGTGCGCCGAGCGAGGTGCACCCGCTGACCATGGCTAAGGTGCACGAGCAGCAGCGGGTCGAGGTCAACGGCCAGGCCGACATCGGCGTGTTCGGCGTGCCGTTCATCTGCCCGTACAACGTCAACTCGATCATGAACCCGATCCTGGTGACGTCGATGGGACTGGGCTACCAGTTCAACATGTACCTGAACAAGCCGATCGTGCGGCAGGGCGGCGTGGGCATCTTCTACCACCCGATGCCGAACGAGTTCCATCCGGTGCACCACCCGAGCTACATCGACTTCTTCGAAGAGGTGCTCGCCGAGACGACCGACCCGGCGCAGCTGGAAGCCAAGTACGAGAAGCAGTTCGCGACCGACGAGTGGTACATCCACCTGTACCGCAACTCGTACGCGTACCACGGCGTGCACCCGTTCTACATGTGGTACTGGGCGTCGCACGCCATGGACCACCTGGGCGACGTGATCTTCGTCGGCGCGGACCGCAAGACCGCCGCACGGCTCGGTTTCCGTACCGCGACGACGCTGGGCGACGCGCTGGAGATGGCCAAGCACACGGTCGGGTCCAGCCCGGAGATCAGTTACCTGCACATGCCGCCGCTGACCCTCGCGGATGTGAGGTAGTGCCATGGGTCTGATCAGCGAGGCGAAGCTGCTGTCGCGGGGACGGGACTGGCGTGGCCGGTCCCGCACCCCCCGCTCGGCCGAGCCGTGGGCGCCCAAGCACGAGCCGAAGGAGTTCCCGACCGCGTGGGCGCGCACCCCGGTCACCGGCATCGTGCGTACCGCGATCCAGCGTGGCGTGCTCAAGCCGGTGGCGTGGAGCCAGACCCGGGTCACCGTCGAGGGCCGGGAGTACCTGGACGGGCTGCGCGGCCCGGCGATCTTCATCGCCAACCACTCCAGTCACCTCGACACGCCGATGATCCTCGGCTCGCTGCCGCGCCGGTTCACCGACCGGCTGGCGGTGGGCGCCGCGGCCGACTACTTCTTCGACGCCCGCTGGCGCGCGTTCACCACCGCGCTGGTGTTCAACACCTTCCCGGTGGAGCGGTACGGGTCGCGCCGGCTGCGCGGGCTCGCCGGCCGGCTGGTCGACGACGCCTGGTCGCTGCTGCTGTTCCCGGAGGGCACCCGGTCGCAGGACGGCTGGATGAACCCGTTCAAGGTGGGTGCCGCGGCGCTGTGCATCTCCAAGGGCATCCCGTGCGTGCCGATCTCGCTGCGCGGCACGTACGGCGCGATGCCGCGCGGCCGCAACTGGCCGCGGCCGGGCCGACCGAAGGTCGTCATCCGGTACGGCCGGCCGATGCGTGCCGAGGCCGGCGAGGGCGTGCGTGACTTCAGCTTCCGGATGATGTCCGAGGTCACCCGGCTGTGGAACGAGGAGGAGCTCGGCTGGTACGAGGCGCTGCGCGCGTCCGCGGCCGGCCAGCTGTCCGCCCCGACCGGGCCGAAGGCCATCGGCGCCGAGGAGACGCCGGCGATCGAGGCGGCACCGGCCACCGGTACCGACATCGAGGCGGCGGCCGCCGGTACCGACGTGGTGCCGGCCGAGCCGGAGGACGCGTCCCGGTGGCGCCGGATCTGGGAGTCCACCCGGCCACTGGACGACGAGCGTCCCCGCCCGGTCTGGCCCGGCCGCTGAGTCACCGGCGGCCCGCCGCTGAGCCACCGGCGGCCCGCCGCTGAGCCACCGGCGGCCCGCCGCCGAGCGGCCCGGCCGCTGAGCCACGGCGGGTACCTGCCTCCCGGCAGGTACCCGCGCCCGCCAGGCCTGCCGTCCCCGGTACCGACCGGTTAGATTCTCGTTGCGGCGCCGGCTCGGCCACCAACCCCCCGCCGGTCCGGCGCCGCGGAGGCCACATGGGCACCGACGCGCTGCCGGTGCACCGCCTGGCGGTGCCGGATCCGGAGCTGCTGCCGTTCGCGATCGGCTCCTTCGACGAGATCGGCCCGCTGTCGCGGGCCCGCTTCGCCCATCGGCATCGCTTCCACGAGATCGTGTTCGTCACCGGCGGCCACGGCGAGCACCTGGTCGACTTCGTCCCCCACCCGGTGCGACCGCCGCAGCTGTGCGTGCTGGTACCGGGGCAGGTGCACGCCTGGGCGGCGACCGGGCTGACCGGCCAGGTGGTGCTGTTCGGCGACGAGTTCCTGCGCGACGCGCCCGGCGACCGGGCAGCGCTGCAGTGGCTGGGCCACCGGCCCGGGCCGACCCCGACCGGCGCCGACGCCGACCGGCTGGCCACCGTCCTCGCCGAGCTGACCGGCGAGTACCGGCAGCGCGCCGCCGGCCACGTCGACATCCTGCGCGCCCTGCTGCACGTGCTGATCCGCCGAGCACTGCGGCTGCCGGGCCACTCCCCTGCCGCGCCGGTGCTCGGCCCCCGGGCGACGCTGGCCCGCGAGTTCGCCCGGCTGCTCGCCGGTCCGGACCCGCTGCTCGGCCCGGTCGCCGGGTACGCGCACCGGCTGGGCGTGTCGCCCAGCGGCCTCGCCGAGGCGGTACGGCAGGCGACCGGCGCACCGCCCGGTACCTGGATCCGCCGGGCCCGGGTACTGGAGGCGAGGCGACTGCTCGCCGGTACCGACCTGACCGTGGCGGCGGTCGCCGCCCGGGTCGGGATCGCCGACGCCGCCTACTTCTGCCGGTTCTTCCGCCGGCAGACCGGGCAGAGCCCGGGCGGCTACCGGCGGCAGGTTCGCGCACCCGGCCGCGATCCCGCCGGCCCGGCGCCGCGTGCCGGTGGAAAGCACCACGATCACGGCGAGCAGTCCATCGACCGGGTGCCGCCGCGGCCCTAGCGTCGGCGGCGTCCCCCACCCCGCCCACCGGAGGTTCCGATGGCCGACGACGCTCCCCGCTCCCCCCGACTCAGCCGCAAGCAACTGCTCAGGGCCGCCGCCGTGGCGCTGCCCGCCACCGCGATCGCCGGTGTGGCGGTTCCGGCGCTGGCGGATCCGGCCCGGCGCGACACCGCCCGTACGCTCGATCCGACGCCGCAGTGCACCGACGGCGACGAGACACCCGAGCAGATCGAGGGCCCGTA
Organism: Actinocatenispora comari; assembly: GCF_017312725.1. GTDB lineage: Bacteria > Actinomycetota > Actinomycetes > Mycobacteriales > Micromonosporaceae > Actinocatenispora > Actinocatenispora comari. The sequence continues at coordinate 46,491 of NZ_BOPO01000024.1, forward strand.
CTTCAAGCCGAACTCGCCGCTGCGCACCTCGCTGCGCGAACCGGGCCTGCCCGGCACGCTGCTCACCGCGTCCGGGTACGTGTTCGGGCGGACCTGCCAGCCGCTGGCCGGCGTGCTGCTCGACTGGTGGCAGGCCGACGACGACGGCGCGTACGACATGACCGGGTTCCGGCTGCGCGGCCACCAGCTGTCCGGCGACGACGGCAGCTACCACCTGGAGACGATCGTGCCGGGGCTCTATCCCGGCCGTACCAGGCATCTGCACGTCAAGCTGCAGGCGCCCGGCGAGCCGGTGCTGACCACCCAGCTGTACTTCCCGGGCGAGCCGCGCAACAGCACCGACAGCATCTTCGACGCCCGGCTGCTGATGACCATGCGCACCAGCGGCGACGAGCGGGAGGGGACGTTCGACTTCGTGCTGGACGTGACCGGCGGTGGCAGCCCGGCACCGACCCCGACCGGCACCTCGCAGCCGGGCGGGACGTGGACCGAGGGGGCGAGCTACCAGGTCGGCGACGTGGTCACCTACGCCGGTGGGCAGTACCGGTGCCGGCAGGCGCACACCGCCTTCGCCGGCTGGGAGCCGCCGAACGTGCCGGCCCTGTGGCAGCAGCTCTGACCCGACTCACCGGTACGGTCCCGTCGGCGCGACGCCGGCGGGACCGCCGTCGTTCAGCGGTTCAGCGGGCCAGCGCGGTGCGGCCCATCGAGCGCCACAGCGAAGGGCCGCCGTGCATGTTCTCGGTCAGTTCGCGCTCCCAGCCGTTCTCGACCGGCACGCCGGCCTCGCGGCAGGCGGCCCGGGCGACGTCGGTGGCGGGCGCGAGCTGGTCGCCCCAGGTGCCGTCCTCGCCGACCAGCACGATCCGCGCGCCGCGACGACCGACGTACTCGATCACGGCGGTCGCACCGTCGTGCTCACTGGTGAACGCCTTGAGTCCCGCCACGATCCCGGAGGGGACCTGTTCGGACTCCGTTGAAGCCATGGGGGTATCTGGCATGTCAGTGAGGCTAGGCAGTCGATGCGCACCCCGCGGCGGAACTCGTCAAAAGCTGTGATGCGACTTACTGTTCACCGGCCCGTTACCGCCGGTTTCGTCCGGTCCGCGAGCGCGTTCTCGACCACCACATCGATGGGCATGACATCCCTCACCCGGGGGCCCCGTTCGGTGCCCGCCACGGGAAGCCGCTACAGGAACGCGTCGACGGCCAGCGCGATGAACAGCAGCGTCAGGTAGGTGATCGACCAGTGGAACAGGTACATCGGCTTGATCTTCTGGCCGCGCTTCTCGCGGTGCAGCAGCCGGTGCACCTCGAACAGGAACAGCGCGCCGAGCACCACCGCGACCGCGCCGTAGACCCAGCTGGTCGCGAGCGGCCAGAGCGCGATCGAGCAGGCGACCATCAACCATGAGTAGATCGCCGACTCCACCAGCACCCGGCGCAGCGAGGCGACCACCGGCAGCATCGGCACCCCGGCGGCGGCGTAGTCCTTCTTGAACTTGATCGCCAGCGCCCAGAAGTGCGGTGGCTGCCAGAAGAACACCACCGCGAACACCAGCCACGGCGTGATGCCCAGGCCGCCGGTCACCGCCGCCCAACCGATCAGTACCGGCGCGCTGCCGCAGGCGCCGCCCCAGAACGTGTTGGCCGCGGTGCGCCGCTTCAGCAGCAGCGTGTAGACCACGTCGTAGTAGAAGATCGCGGCGAGGGTCAGCCCGCCGGCCAACCAGTTGGTGGTCAGCCCGATCAGCAGCACCGAGGTGACCCCGATGACCAGCCCGAACACCAGCGCCGAACGCGGCGAGACGGTGTGCCGCACCAGCGGGCGGGTGGAGGTGCGCCGCATCACCTGGTCGATGTCGCGGTCGATGTAGCAGTTGAGCGCGTTGGCGCTGCCGGCGGCGAGCGCGCCGCCCAACACCACGACCACCATCGTGACGATGCTCGGCAGCCCGTGCGCGGCGAGGAACATGGCCGGCACGGTGGTGATCAGCAGCAGCTCGATGATGCGCGGCTTGGTCAGCGCCAGGTAGGCGGAGAACACCGCCTTCGCGCGCGCGGCACGCGTCGGCGTCGAGGCGACGGCCGGGGCGGTCTCCGCGGACTGCTGCGCGTCGGAGGCTTCGCGGTCGGCGACCGTACTCACGCGGATCCAGCCACCTTCCGGCATCGGGACGAGGAGTGCTCCTGCGGACTGCACCGGAGCCGTACTACGTGTCGTAGAACAGACTAGTGCGGCTCGGTGCGCCGGCTGCGGCAGGGTGCCGGATTCGGCGCGCCCACCCCACCCCGGGGGACGGTGGCGAGCCGGTCACCCCCGGTACCGACCGACCCCCCGGGACACGGCCGCGAGTCGCGATGGGAAACGATGGACAAACGATTGCCGAACAGCGGCGTCGAAGACCGGCAGGGTGCGTTTCCCCTGTCTACAGGTTGACACGGGGTCCAGCAGGTGGCACGCGAGGGATCCCACCACGCTGCGTGCGCGGCGTGGGTAGGGTCGACCTGGTGGGTTTCAGGCGGGCACGTGCACGCACGCCGCACCCACCGGTTCGAAGCAACGTTGAGGACAGGAGAGCCATCCCGTGACGGACACCCCATTCGAATGGTCTGAGCTCGACCGGCGCACGGTGGACACGGTCCGGGTCCTCGCCGCGGACGCCGTCGAGCAGGCGGGCAGCGGTCACCCCGGTACCGCGATGAGCCTCGCGCCGGCCGCGTACCTGCTGTTCCAGCGGGTGATGCGGCACGACCCGGCCAACCCGAACTGGGCCGGACGAGACCGCTTCGTGCTGTCCGCCGGGCACTCCAGCCTCACCCTGTACATCCAGCTCTACCTGGCCGGATACGGCCTGGAGCTGGAGGACCTCAAGCAACTGCGGCAGTGGCAGTCCCGCACCCCGGGGCACCCGGAGCACGGCCACACCGCCGGGGTGGAGACCACCACCGGCCCGCTCGGCCAGGGGCTCGGCAACGCGGTCGGGATGGCGATGGCGGCCCGCCGCGAGCGCGGCCTGTTCGACCCGGACGCGGCGCCGGACGCCAGCCCGTTCGACCACTTCGTGTACGCGATCTGTTCCGACGGCGACATCGAAGAGGGCATCACGCACGAGGTCAGCGCGCTGGCCGGGCACCAGCAGCTGGGCAACCTGGTCGTGCTCTACGACGACAACTACATCTCGATCGAGGACGACACCAACGTCGCCAAGTCCGAGGACGTGCTGGCCCGCTACGAGGCCTACGGCTGGCACGTGCAGCGGGTGGACTGGACCACAGGTGGCGATTATCACGAGGACCCGGAGGCGCTGTACCGGGCGATCGAGGCCGCCAAGGCGGTGACCGACAAGCCGTCGTTCATCGCGCTGCGCACGATCATCGGCTGGCCGGCACCGAACAAGCAGAACACCGGCAAGATCCACGGCTCGGCGCTGGGCGCCGACGAGCTCGCCGCGACCAAGAAGGTCCTCGGCTTCGACCCGGAGCAGCACTTCGCGGTCGCCGACGACGTCCTGGCGCACGCCCGCAAGGCGCTGACCCGCGGCGAGGCCGAGCAGGCCGAGTGGGCCAAGGGCTTCGACGCCTGGGCGAAGGCCAACCCGGAGCGGCACGCGCTGTACGAGCGGCTGTCCCGGCGGGCGCTGCCGGACGGCTGGCACACCGCGCTGCCGGAGTTCCCGGCCGACGAGAAGGGCATGGCCACCCGCAAGGCGTCCAGCAAGGTGATCAACTCGATCGCCGAGGTGCTGCCGGAGCTGTGGGGCGGCTCGGCCGACCTGGCGGAGAGCAACAACACCACCATCGAGGGCGCCGAGTCGTTCCTGCCCGCGGTGCACGCGACGAAGATGTTCCCGGGCGACCCGTACGGCCGGGTGCTGCACTTCGGCATCCGCGAGCACGGCATGGGCTCGATCCTCAACGGCATCGTGCTGCACGGCGGAACCCGCCCGTTCGGTGGCACGTTCCTGGTGTTCAGCGACTACATGCGGCCGGCGGTGCGGCTCGCGGCGCTGATGCAGCTGCCGGTGGTCTACGTCTGGACGCACGACTCGATCGGGCTGGGCGGCGACGGCCCGACCCACCAGCCGATCGAGCACCTGACCGCGCTGCGCGCCATCCCCGGCCTGGACGTGGTCCGGCCGGCCGACGCGAACGAGACCGCGTGGGCGTGGCGGGGCGCGCTGGAGCACACCGACCGGCCGACCGCGCTGGTGCTGTCCCGGCAGAACCTGCCCACCGTCGACCGGTCGAACCACGGCTCCGCCGAGGGCACCGCCAAGGGTGGGTACGTGCTGGCCGAGGCGCAGGGCGCCGCACCCGAGGTGATCCTGGTGGCAACCGGCAGCGAGGTGCAGCTCGCGCTGCGCTCCCGAGACGCGCTGCAGGCCGAGGGGGTGCCGACCCGGGTGGTGTCGATGCCGTGCACCGAGTGGTTCGAGGCGCAGCCGCAGTCGTACCGCGACGAGGTGCTGCCGCCGTCGGTCAAGGCGCGCGTCTCGGTCGAGGCCGGCATCGCGCTGTACTGGCGGGGCATCGTGGGCGATCTGGGCGAGTCGGTGAGCATCGAGCACTACGGTGCGAGCGCTCCCGACACCGTCCTGTTCGAGGAGTTCGGCTTCACCGTGGACAACGTGGTGGCGGCGGCGCACCGCACCCGCGAGCGGGTGGCCGCCATCGGCTGACCGGGAACGTTTGACGTCGGGTTTCTCGTTGAACCCATAGAGGGAACAGACACGAACGCAGCCGCGCGCCCCGCCGGCGGGCATGGCGAGCGGCAGGAGGTGAAAGCGCATCATGACCGACCGACTCGCCGAACTGTCCGCAGCCGGGGTGGCGCTGTGGCTCGACGACATCTCCCGGCAACGGCTCGTCTCGGGCAACCTGGACGAGCTGCGCCGGGACAAGCACGTCGTCGGGGTCACCAGCAACCCGACGATCTTCGCCAAGGCGTTGGCGGGTGCCGACGCGTACGCCGCGCAGGTCGCCGACCTGGCTCGCCGCGGGGTCTCGCTGGACGAGGCCACCCGGATGATCACCACCTACGACGTGCGCTGGGCCTGCGACGTGCTGCGCCCGGAGTACGACGCGAGCGACGGGGTCGACGGCCGGGTCTCGCTGGAGGTCGACCCGCGGCTCGCGCACGAGACGGACAAGACCGTCGCCGAGGCCGCCGCGCTGTGGTGGCTGGTGGACCGGCCGAACCTGTTCATCAAGATCCCGGCGACGCCGGAAGGCGTGCCGGCGATCACCGCCACCCTGGCGCAGGGCATCAGCGTCAACGTGACGCTGATCTTCGGCCTGGAGCGGTACGCCGAGGTGATCGACGCGTTCTTCGCCGGGCTGGAGCAGGCCAAGGCGAACGGGCACGACCTGTCCACGCTGGCCAGCGTCGCCTCGTTCTTCGTCTCCCGGGTCGACACCGAGGTGGACAAGCGCCTGGACGCGATCGGCGGCCCGGAGGCGGACAAGCTGCGGGCGACCGCGGCGATCGCCAACGCCCGGCTCGCCTACCAGCTGTACGAGCAGAAGTTCGGCTCCGACCGGTGGAAGGCGCTGGCCGCGGCCGGGGCGAAGCCGCAGCGGCCGCTGTGGGCCTCCACCAGCACCAAGGACCCGAACCTGCGCGACACCCTGTATGTCGAGGAGCTCGTCGCGCCGGGCGTGGTGAACACCGCGCCGGAGAAGACCATCTTCGCCTACGCCGACCACGGCGAGACCCGCGGCGACACCATCACCGGCAACTACGCCGACGCGCAGCAGGTGATGGAGTCGCTCACGGCGCTGGGCGTCGACTTCGACGACGTGACGGCGGTGCTGGAGCGCGAGGGCGTGGAGAAGTTCGAGAAGAGCTGGCAGGAGCTGCTGGACAGCGTGTCCGACCAGCTCGGCCAGGCGAAGTGACCGCATCCGCGGACGAACCCGCGGCCGCCGGGCGCACCCGCCCGGCGGCCACCGATGCAGGGAGGGCACCAGTGAGGCGGTCCGCCGCCACCGAGCCTGTCAAGGCTCGCAACCCGCTGCGCGATCCGCAGGATCGCCGGCTGCCGCGGGTACCGGAGCCGTGCGCGTTGGTGATCTTCGGGGTCACCGGCGACCTGGCCCGCAAGAAACTGATTCCGGCCGTCTACGACCTCGCGAACCGGGGGCTGCTGCCGCCCGGTTTCGTCATGCTGGGCTTCGCCCGGCGTGACTGGGGGCACGGCGACTTCGAGTCCATCGCCCGGGACGCGGCGCAGCAGCACGCGCGTACCCCGTGGCGGGAGCAGGTGTGGGCCCGGCTGTCGGGCAGCATCAAGTTCGTCCCGGGCTCGTTCGACGACGACGAGGCGTTCGACACGCTCGCCGCCACCCTGGACAAGCTGCGCGAGACGCACGGCATCCCGGGCAACGCGGCGTTCTACCTGTCGATCCCGCCGCCGGCGTTCCCGACCGTGCTCAAGCAGCTGGAGCGCACCGGGATGGCCGACAACGAGAAGTCCGGCGGCTGGCGCCGGGTGGTGGTGGAGAAGCCGTTCGGGCACGACCTGGACTCGGCGCGGGAGCTCAACGGCCTGGTGGACAACGTGTTCACCCCGACCGACGTGTTCCGCATCGACCACTACCTCGGCAAGGAGACGGTGCAGAACATCCTGGCACTGCGCTTCGCGAACACGCTGTTCGAGCCGGTCTGGAACTCGCACTACGTCGACTCGGTGCAGATCACGATGGCCGAGGACGTCGGCATCGGTACCCGCGCCGGGTTCTACGACGCGGCCGGCGCCGCCCGGGACGTGCTGCAGAACCACCTGCTGCAGCTTCTGACGATGGTGGCGCTGGAGGAGCCGGTCAGTTTCGACTCCGAGTCGCTGCGGGTGGAGAAGCTCAAGGTGCTGCGGGCGATCACGCTGCCCGACGACAAGAAGCGCTACGCCATCCGCGGCCAGTACAGCCAGGGGTGGGTCGCCGGTGAGCGGGCGATCGGCTACCACCAGGAGAAGGACGTCCCGCAGGACTCCACCACCGAGACGTACGTGGCGGTCCGGCTCGGCGTACAGAACCGCCGGTGGGCCGGGGTGCCGTTCTACATCCGGGCCGGCAAGCGGCTGCCGCGGCGGGTCACCGAGATCGCGGTGTCGTTCAAGACCGCGCCGCACCTGCCGTTCGCCAAGACCGACACCGAGGAGCTGGGCCACAACCAGCTGGTGATCCGGGTGCAGCCGGACGAGGGCGTCACGCTCAAGTTCGGTTCGAAGGTGCCCGGCAGCGCCATGGAGGTCCGCGACATCGCGATGGACTTCCTGTACGGCGAGGCGTTCACCGAGTCCTCCCCGGAGGCGTACGAGCGGCTCATCCTGGACGTGCTGATCGGCGACAAGACGCTGTTCCCGAACTCCCAGGAGGTCGAGGAGAGCTGGAAGATCGTCGACCCGCTCGAGGACTACTGGACCAACACCACGCCGTACCACTACCGGGCCGGTGAGTGGGGCCCGCGCGAGGCCGACGAGATGCTGGCCCGCGATGGTCGGACCTGGAGGCGGCCGTGATCGCACTGTGGGACACCACCGGTCAAGAGGTGGTCAAGGCACTGGCCGCGGAGCGGCGCAGCGCGGGCGGCGTGACCAGCGGCCTGGCGTTGACGCTGATCGCCGTGGTCGACGAGCGGCACGTGCGCGACACCGAGCAGGCCGCGATGATCGCCGCGCAGCAGCACCCGTGCCGGCTGATCATCGTGGTCCGGCGCAACGTGCTCGACCAGGACTCCCGGCTGGACGCCGAGATCATGGTCGGTGGGCGGCTCGGCCCGTGCGAGGCGGTCATCATGCGCATGCACGGCCGGCTGGCGCTGCACGCCGAGTCGGTGGCGCTGCCGTTGCTGGCCCCGGACGTGCCGGTGGTCACCTGGTGGCACGGCGACCCGCCGGAGAAGATCGCGTACGACCCGCTGGGGGTGGTCGCCGACCGGCGCATCACCGACGCGGCTCAGGCGCCCGACCCGGACGTCGCGCTGAAGTGGCGGGCCGAGGACTACGCGCCGGGCGACACCGACCTGGCCTGGACCCGGCTCACCCCGTGGCGCACCACGCTGGCCGGCGCGTACGACACCGCCGACGGCGCGGCCGCCGACAAGGTGACGATCAAGGGCGACCGGCACGACCCCAGTGTCCGGCTGCTGGGCGGCTGGCTGCAGGCGCGGCTGGGTGTCAAGCCGACGTACGCGGACGGGGACGGCAAGGCGATCGCCTCGGTCGAGGTGGCGATGGCGACGGGCGGAACGCTGAGCGTCACCGCCGACGACGGGACGGCCGTGCTCAGCCGCACCGGTTTCCCGGACCGGACGATGCCGCTGCTGCGGCAGCCGCTCGGCGAGGAGCTGGCCGAGGAGCTGCGCCGGCTCGACCCGGACGAGCCGTACGCGGCCGCCCTGTCGTCGACCACCGGCATCAAGGGCCTCAACGACCGGGAGAGCCAGCGGGTGCACATCTGGCACGACCCGGCGCTGGCGGAGAAGCCGGAGCCGGACGAGCCGGACACGCCGCCACCGGCGGCGCGCAGGAAACCGGCGAAGTCCGCCGGGAAGTGAGCCGGGACTCGGGGCGCGTCGCCATGGCGCGCCCCGAGTCGTCTCGGCGTCGGATCGGCCGCGACCCGTCGACGCACCGCCGGGCCGCCCAGCGACAGGAACGGAGAGATCGGTGAGTTCAAGGGTGATCGTGCACGCCGACGCCGAGGTGCTGGCGGAGGCGGTCGCGGCCCGGCTGGCCACCCGGCTGCTGGACGCGCAGGCGGCCCGCGGGGTGGCGACCGTGGTGCTGACCGGCGGGCGGATCGCGGACGCGGTGCACCGTGCGGTGGCGGCGTCCCGGGCGCGGGACGCGATCGACTGGTCCCGGGTCGACGTGTGGTGGGGTGACGAGCGGTTCCTGCCGGCCGGCGACCCGGAGCGCAACGAGACGCAGGCGCGCGCCGCGCTGCTCTCGGCGGTACCGCTGGATCCGGCCCGGGTGCACCCGATGCCGGCCAGCGACGGCCCGGACGGTGACGACGCGCAGGCCGCGGCGGAACGGTACGCGGCGGCGCTGGCCGCGGCGGCCGGCCCCGGCCACCAGACGATCCCGTTCTTCGACGTGCTGATGCTCGGGGTCGGCGAGGACGGGCACGTGGCGTCGCTGTTCCCGGAACACCCGGCGGCGCACCCGGACTCGTACGGTGAGGCGACGGTGATCCCGGTGCACAACGCGCCGAAGCCGCCGCCGACCCGGTTGAGCCTGACTCCCCCGGTGCTCGACTCCGCCGAGGAGGTGTGGCTGGTGGCGTCCGGCGCCGGCAAGGCACGCGCGGTCGAGCTGGCGCTGGCCGGTCCAGGCCCGGTGCAGCTGCCGGCCGGTGGGGTGCACGGCACCCAGGACACGGTGTGGCTGCTCGACCAGGCCGCGGCGGCGGGCGTCCCCGCCCGGTTCCGCTCCCCGCTTCGTTAGGTCCCTGCCCCGGCAGCCGATCCCGCCGGGCACGGCAACGGCCGGCACACCATCCGGTGTGCCGGCCGGCTCGTGACTAGGCGCGTCCGCTGCGAAGCCGGGCGAGCGCCTCGGCGAGGATCGCCTCGCCGTCGGTGTCGCTGCGGCGTTCCTTCACGTACGCGAGGTGGGTCTTGTACGGCTCGGTGCGCGGACGCTCGGGCGGGTTGTCCCGGTCGCGTCCGGCCGGCAGGCCGCACCGCGGGCAGTCCCAGGTGTCGGGTGCCGCCGCACCCGCCGAGAACAGCGGCCGAGCCTCATGGCCGTTCGCACACCAGTAGCTGACGTGCTGCCGGGGGGCCGGTTCGGCGTGATCGGCCCAGCGTGCCGGGCCGGCGCCGACTCGTGTTCCGCGGATGGCGCTGTTGCCAGTGGCCACGGTTCCTCGCTCCTGTCTTCGCGCTGGGGGGTGCAGAACGCAAGACACCACGCGAGTCCGCCACGACGGGCCGGGACAGACTCAGCGCGCGGCCGCACATTGCGGCCGCGCGCTGAGTTTATGACGAATCCCCTGTTCAGGCACCTGCCCGGGGGTGATTTTCACATTACGACTTAGCTTGGAACACTTTCAGCAACAATCCGAGGCCGACAATGCAGGCGAACCACAGCACGCCGCAGATGACGGTGAACCGGTCCAGGTTCTTCTCCGCGACCGACGAACCGGACAGGCTCGACGACACGCCGCCACCGAACATGCTGGACAGCCCGCCGCCCTTGCCGCGGTGCAGCAGGATCAGCAGCACCATCACGCCGCTGGTGGCGAACAGGAGGCCGGTCAGGACGTACACCAACCAGTTCATGCGGGGCGAATCCTCTCGGGTACATCGGGCGGTCCGGTCGGCGCCGGGTCGACACGTCGTGTGGACCGCCCGCACGAGGACAGGGCGCCGCACACCGTGACCGGTGTCCCAGCATAACCGGCCATCGGCGCACGACCACGGGCAGACCCGTACCGAAGCGCGCCGGCCGGCGGGCTCGACGGTACCCGTCGGTCACGCTCGGCGCAGGCCCAGGCCCAGCACGTCCGGTTCGCCGTAGACCGGCTGCATGACCGCACCGCCGACGTCGCCGCCGTACATGGCGAGGCCCCGCTCGTACAGGATCGGCACCACGGCGCCGCGGGCCCGGACGGCGGCGTCCACGGCGGCCCAGTCGGCGTCCTGCTGGCCGCGGCTGGTGGCGGCCTCGGCGGTGTCGATCATGTCGTCCACGGCCGGATCGTCGAGCTGGGACAGGTTGTAGTTGCCGCCGGTGGCGTTCTGCGCCAGCAGCCGCCCGTCGAACAGCGTCGGCAGGTACGAGGAACCGTTCGGCCAGTCCGGCACCCAGGCCGCGAGGACCAGGTCGTGCTCGGCCCGGGGGTCGCCGACCACGTCGTAGAACCGGGACTTGGGGATCGGGTTGGGGTGCACCTGGACGCCGATGCGCTGCAACGAGTCGACGATGGTCTGCGCCGCCCAGCGGAAGCTCGACACGTCCTGGTAGTCCAGCGTCAGCTGGTCCGGGCAGCGGCCGGTACGGCCGATCAGCGACACCGCCGCGGACAGGTCGCCGGCCGGGTCGGCGACCGCGGGATGCCGGACGGTCGGCGCGATGTCGCGCGGCAGCATCGTGGCGGCGTAGTCGCCGGCGACGAACCCGCCGACCGCCATCCGGTACGCCTGCTTGTCCAGCACGTGCCCGATCGCCTGCCGGCAGCGCAGGTCGGTGACCCGCCGGGTGTTGATCGCGAGGTAGCGGATCGCGCCGGTCGGCCCGGACACGGTGCGGGCGCTCTGCTGCGGGTCGTTGATGACCTGCTGGACGAAGTTCGCCGGCACGTTGTAGTCGAGCTGGATCGAGCCGCGGGCGCTGCCGCGGTCGGTGACCAGCGCGTCGGTCGACCAGCCGGGGTCGGCGCCGAACCGCACCACGAACCGGTCCGGGTACGCCGGCCGGATCGGGTCGCTGGCCGCGCGCCAGTACCGGTTGCGGGTCAGCACCAGCTCGCTGTCGGTGCGCCGGGCGATCCGGTACGGGCCGTCGGAGGCGGGCCGCGCGTCGTAGTCGCCGCGGGCGTCCAGGTCCGGCCGTACCGGCGCGAACACCGGCATCGCCACCACGTCGCCGAAGTCCCCGCACGGCTGCCGCAGGTGGAAGGTGACGGTCCGGCCGGCACAGCGCACCGACGACAGTCCCGGTGCCGACGCGTCGCCCGGCGCCGGCCCGTGGTACCCGGCGGTGTCGGCGAGCAGCTGCCGCGGGTAGCTCGGGCCGCCGGCCGCGGCGGGCGCGAAGCTGCGCTGCACGCCGTACTTCACCTGCGCGCAGGTGACCGGCTCGCCGTCGGCCCAGCGGGCACCGGTACGCAGGGTGAAGCGCCAGGTGCGGTTGCCGTCCGACGCCCGGCCGAGGTCGGTGGCGAGGTCCGGGTGCAGCGTCACCCCGGCGCCGTCCGGGTTGGTACGAAACGCGGTCAGGGTGCGGTAGATCAGCCGGCTGACGTTGAGCGCGGCCGTGGTGAAGGTGCGCTGCGGGTCCAGGTGCGCGAAGCCGTTGGACTCGGCCAGCAGGTAGACGGTCCCGCCGCGGCGCAGCCCGCCGGCCGGCTCGGCGTGGCCGGCCGGCCCCGAGCAGCCAGCGGCCATCGTGAGCACCGTCGCGCCAACCGCGACGACCCCCGCCGTCCGCACATTGTGTAGTCGTACCAGTACACCGTGCACATTGAGAAGATAGCCTCGGCCGGGCCGCGACCACCGAGCAGGGCACGGACGCCGCGACCGGTACGAGGTCGGGGGAAACGGAGAGGACGGCACCGTGACGATCGGCTCGGCCCGTACCGCCGTACGGGTGGCACTCGGGGTGTTCGTCGGCGCCGCCGCGCTCGGCCTCGTCGCGCTGTCCCCGCTGCTGCTGTGGCCGCTGCTGCACGCCCACACCGACGCCGACTGGCGGCGGCTCGGCGCCGTCGGCGACACGTACGGCGGGGTCGCCGCGATCGTCTCCGGTGTCGCGCTGCTCGGCGTGGCCGGTTCGCTCGTCCTGCAGCGGCGGCAGAGCCGGATCGAGCGCGAGTACGCGTTCCGCGAGTACCACCGCGAGATGCTGCGGATGTCGATGGACGACCCGGCACTCGCCGCGTGCTGGGGGCCGCGGCGCGACACCGGCCTCGACACCGATGTCGACCTCTACGTGACGCTGATGATCGGTTACTGGCACGCCGGCTGGCTGGTCGGCGCGTTCAACGAGCAGCGGCTGCGGCTGAGCCTGCGGACGTTCTTCGCCGGCGACGTCGGCCGGCGTTCCTGGCGCGAGCACGACAGCCAGCGCATGATCGGCCGCTCCCGGCGCAGCCGCCGCTTCTTCCGCATGGTCGACCAGGAGTACGACGCCGCGGTCGCGGCCGGGCCACCGGTCACCGTGCGACCGCGGCTGCGCGCCGGGCGGCCGGAGTACGACGCCACGGGCGGGTCGGCGGTCACCGTACGACCGCGGCTGCGCACGGGCCGGCCGGGCCCGGTACCGCCGCGGCCCGACGACGCGCTGCCCCACCGCGCGCGGCCCGCCACCGGATCGGACGCGGGGCCGGCCCGGGCGGGCACCGGCGCCGGGACGCCACCGGTACGGCGGGGCGGTCCGGCCGGTCGCACGGTCGCCGCAGGGGTGGGAGCGCTCGTGCTGGGCGCCGCGATCGGGTGGTGGGCACGCGAAAGGGGCGGGCGCCACGGCACCCGCCCCTGAACCGTTCGACCGGCGTCAGCCGAACAGGTCGCGGTACCGGCAGATCAGCACGAACTCCTCGACGTCCAGGCTGGCGCCGCCGACCAGGGCGCCGTCGATGTCCGGCTGCGCCATGATGCCCGCGATGTTCTTCGACTTCACCGAACCGCCGTAGAGGATTCGGATCTGGTCCGCCAACTCCGGCGAGTACAGCTCGGCCAGCTTGGCCCGCAGCGCCGCGATGACCTCCTGCGCGTCCTCGGGCGTCGCGGTCTCGCCGGTGCCGATCGCCCAGACCGGCTCGTACGCGACCACCAGCGACTCGGCCTGCTCGGCCTTGACGCCCTTGAGCGCCGCGGTCAGGTGCTCGGTGCAGTGCGCGACGTGCTCGCCGGCCTTGCGCACGTGCAGACCCTCACCGACGCACAGGATCGGCGCGATCTCGTACTTGATCGCCGCCCGCAGCTTGGCGTTGACGACCGCGTCGTCCTCGCCGTGCAGCTCCCGCCGCTCCGAATGCCCGACCAGCACGTACGAGCAGCCGAGCTTGGCGAGCATCGCGCCGGAGATGTCCCCGGTGTAGGCACCCGAGTCGTACGGCGAGAGGTCCTGCGCGCCGTAGCCGAGCAGCAGCTTGTCGCCGGCCACCAGGGTCTGCACGCTGCGGATGTCGGTGAACGGCGGCAGCACCACCGTCTCCACCGCCGACAGCTGCTTCTCGGTCAGCGAGAACGCGAGCTTCTGGGTCAGCGCGATGGCCTCGAGATGGTTGAGGTTCATCTTCCAGTTGCCCGCCATCAGCGGCCGGCGGCCCGGCACCGCCTCGGACTTCTTCGCCATCGGTTCAGGCCTCCAACGCCGCGACACCGGGCAGGGTCTTGCCCTCCAGATACTCCAGCGAGGCGCCGCCACCGGTGGAGATGTGCGAGAAGCTCGCCTCGTCCACGCCCAGCGCGCGCACCGCGGCGGCCGAGTCGCCGCCACCGACCACGCTGAACCCGGCACCGGCCACCGCCTCGGCGACCGCCTTCGTGCCGGCCGCGAACGGCTCGTACTCGAAGACGCCCATCGGGCCGTTCCAAAACACGGTGGCCGCGTCGGCCAGCTTCGCCGCGAACGCCCGCGTGGTCTCCGGCCCGATGTCGAGCCCCTTGTCGCCGGCGCCGATCGCGTCGACCCCGACCACCCGGGTGGCCGCGGTCGCCGACAACTCGCCCGCCACCACCACGTCGGTGGGCAGCACGATCTTGGCGCCCGCCTCGGCCAGCAGCTGCTTGCAGGTGTCGATCTGGTCGGCCTCCAGCAGCGAGTCGCCGACCCCGTGCCCCTGCGCGGCCAGCAGGGTGAAGCACATCCCGCCGCCGATCAGCAGCGCGTCGACCTTGGGCAGCAGGTTGTTGATCACGCCGAGCTTGTCGGAGACCTTCGCCCCGCCCAGCACCACCACGTACGGCCGCTTCGGGTCACTGGTCAGCGTGGACAGCGTGTCCAGCTCGCGCACCACCAGCCCACCGGCGAAGTGCGGCAGCAGCTTCGGCACGTCGTACACGCTGGCGTGCTTGCGGTGCACCGCACCGAACGCGTCGTCCACGTACGCCTCGCCGTAGCGGGCGAGCTTCGCCGCGAACTCGCCGCGCTGCGCGTCGTCCTTGCTGGTCTCCCCGGCGTTGAAGCGCAGGTTCTCCAGCAGCGCGACCTCGCCGGCGGCGAGCGAGGCGGTGACCGTGTCGGCCGACTCCCCCACCGTGTCGGTCGCGAACGCCACCGGCGCCCCCAGCAGCTCGGAGAACCGGGCCGCGACCGGGGCCAGCGAGTACTTCGGGTCCGGGGCGCCCTTCGGGCGGCCCAGGTGCGAGCAGACCACCACGTGCGCGCCGGCCTCGGCCAGCGCCCGGATCGTCGGCAGCACCGCACGGATCCGGCCGTCGTCGGTCACCGTGACCGACTCCTCGGTGTGCCGCAGCGGGACGTTCAGGTCGGCGCGCACCAGCACGCGCCGACCGGAGACGCCCTCCGCGAGCAGATCGTCCAGGGTTCGCATGAACGTCCTTACAGGTCGGCGCCGACGAGCTCGACCAGGTCGACCAGCCGGTTGGAGTAGCCCCACTCGTTGTCGTACCAGCCGAGGACCTTGACCTGGTTGCCGATGACCTGGGTCAGCGGCGCGTCGTAGATGCAGGACGCCGGGTCGGTGACGATGTCGCTCGACACGATCGGGTCCTCGTTGTACCGCAGGTAGCCGGCCAGCGGGCCGGACTCGGCGGCCGCCTGGTACGCCGCGTTCACCGCCTCGACCGTCGGGGCCTCGCGCAGCAGCACGGTCAGGTCGGTGGCCGAGCCGGTGGGCACCGGCACCCGCAGCGCGGCACCGGTGAGCTTGCCGTTCAGCTCCGGCAGCACCAGGCCGATCGCCTTCGCCGCACCCGACGAGGCCGGTACGACGTTGATCGCCGCCGCGCGCGCCCGGCGCAGGTCCTTGTGCGGCCCGTCCTGCAGGTTCTGGTCCTGGGTGTAGGCGTGGATCGTGGTCATCAGACCGCTCTCGATGCCGAACGCGTCGTTCAGCACCTTCGCCAGCGGGGCCAGGCAGTTGGTGGTGCAGGAGGCGTTCGAGATCACGTGGTGCTTGGCCGCGTCGTACTGGTCGTCGTTGACGCCCAGCACCACGGTCAGGTCCTCGCCCTTGGCCGGGGCGGAGATCACGACCTTCTTCGCGCCCGCGTCCAGGTGGCCGCGCGCGTCCTCGGCCTTGGTGAACCGGCCGGTGGACTCGACCACCACGTCGGCGCCCAGGTCCTTCCACGGCAGGCCGGACGGACCGACCTTCTCCGCCAGCGCGACGATGCGCTTGCCGTTCACCGTGATCGACTTCTCGTCGTGGCTGATCTCGGCGGGCAGCCGGCCCAGCACCGAGTCGTACTTCAGCAGCTGCGCGATCGTGGCCGTGTCGCCCAGATCGTTGTAGCCCACGACCTCCACGTCGGCGCCCTGTTCGAGCGCGGCACGGAAGAAGTTGCGGCCGATCCGGCCGAAGCCGTTGATGCCAACGCGGATGGTCACGCGACCCATCTCCTCACCAGAATGTCCGCCGGCCGAAGCCGGCCCGTCGTTGTCACAGGTGTGGGACCGCCTCGCCGCCGGTCCACGGGCACCCGGCACGCCGCCACCGTCGGCGGCGACGCTCGGACACCACCACCGCCGGCGGGGAGCGAGCCGTCGGCCTCGTCGCCGAACACACCCGACCCTATCGTTGCGACCCGCGCCGGCCGTGAGCGGCCGGCGCTACGGCCAGCAGACACCGACCCGGGCGCAGCCGAACCCCGAACCGCGAACCGGTGACGCTGCTCATGCCTCGCTGGCGAGCATCTCCGCGGTCACCGCCGACTCGGTGTCCGGAATCGACCGGTCGTGCGCCTGCTTGTCCGCCAACGCCAGCAGCCGCCGGATGCGTCCCGCTATCGCGTCCTTGGTCAGCGGCGGGTTGGCGAGCGCACCCAGCTCCTCCAGCGACGCCTGCCGGTGCTCCAACCGGAGCCGGCCGGCGACCACCAGGTGGTCCGGCGCCTCCGCGCCGAGGATCTCCAGCGCCCGGGTGACCCGCGCCGCGGCCGCCACCGCGGCCCGTGCCGACCGGCGCAGGTTCGCGTCGTCGAAGTTGGCCAGCCGGTTCGCGGTGGCCCGCACCTCTCGGCGGACCCGGCGCTCCTCCCACGCCAGCACGCTGGCGTGCGCGCCGAGCCGGGTCAGCATCGCGCCGATCGCGTCGCCGTCCTTGACCACCACCCGGTCGATGCCGCGCACCTCCCGGGCCTTGGCCATGATGCCGATCCGCCGGGCCGCGCCGACCAGCGCCAGCGCCGCCTCCGGCCCCGGGCAGCTGACCTCCAGCGAGCAGGACCGGCCCGGCTCGGTCAGCGAACCGTGCGCGAGGAACGCGCCCCGCCACGCCGCGACCGCGCAGCACACGCTCGCCGACACCACGTGCGGCGGCAGCCCGCGCGCCGGCCGGCCACGCAGGTCCAGCAGACCCGTCTGGCGGGCCAGCGCCTCGCCGTCCCGGACCACCCGGACGATGTAGTGGCTTGCCTTGCGCAGCCCACCGGACGCGAGCACGTGGATCTCGCTCGGATAGCCGTACACCTCGGCGATCTCGCGGCGCAGCCGGCGCGCCGCGGCGCCGGTGTCCAGCTCCGCCTCGACCACCACGTGGCCACCCATGATGTGCAGGCCGTCGGCGAAGCGCAGCATCGCCGCCATCTCCGCCTTCCGACAGCACGGCTTGGTGACATCGACCCGGCTCAGCTCGTCCTTCACGGCCCCCGTCATGGCCATCGTGTCGCTCACCTCACGTCCACTCGGTCCACCTGGGAACCGAGGATCGGCTTGTTCGAACCGAGAATGCCCTCGAGTGCCGCGGCCAGCGCGGCCGGATCGTGGCGCGGCGCACCGTCGGCGGCGGCCACTCGCGCCGTGACCAACCGGGCACCCAGTGATTCTGCCGCAACCCCCAACGGCGCCTGCTCCCCCATCGCCCGTACGTCGGCCAGCACCACGTCGGCCCGCAGTTGCGGCAGGTAGCGGGTCAGCTCTGCCAGGTGGTCGGCGGCCGACAACCCGCTGGTCTCCGACTCGGTCGCGAGATTCAGCGTCACCAGCCGCCGGGCCGGACTCGCCACGATCGCCGACCGCAGCTCCGGCACCAGCAGGTGCGGGATCACGCTGGTGTACCAGGAGCCCGGACCGAGCAGCAGCCAGTCGGCGGCGCCGATCGCCGCCACCGCCTCGGCGCAGGCAGCCGGCGAACCCGGCACCAGCCGTACCTCCCGGACCGCTCCGGTGCTCACCGCGAGCTCGTGCTGTCCCCGTACGGTCACGGTCCGGTCCGGGTGGGCCGGGTCGGCGCCGCGCACGCTCGCCTCGATCGACAGCGGGGTGCGCGACATCGGCAGTACCCGGCCGGTCGCGCGGACCAGCTCCGCGGCGTGATCCAGCGCCGCCACGGGATCGTCGAACACCTCGAACAGCCCGAGCAGCAGCAGGTTGCCCACCGCGTGCCCGGCCAGCTCGTCGTCGCCGGCGAAGCGGTGCTGCATCAGCCGCGCGTTGGTCGCGCTGGTGTCGTCGTCGGCGGCCAGCGCGGCCAGCGCCTGCCGCAGGTCGCCGGGCGGCAGGATCGGGCGGGACCGGCGCAGCCGGCCGCTCGAGCCGCCGTTGTCGGCGACCGTCACCACCGCGGTCGGCGCGCAGCCCAGCCGGCGCAGCGCCCGCAGCGTGGCGGACAGGCCGTGCCCGCCGCCGAACGCCACCACATTGCCGATCGACGGCTGCCGCTGCTCGGCGATGGCGTGCTCCGCCGCCGTCATTCGCGCCCCAGATCGCGATGCTGGGCGTGCGCGGCCAGACCGGCGTCGCGCAGCCGGCCGGCCAACGCCTCGCCGATCGCGACGCTGCGGTGCTTGCCGCCGGTGCACCCCACCGCGACCGTCAGGTACCGCTTGCCCTCCCGCTCGAAGCCACCGGCGGACGCCTCGATCAGGTCGGCGTACCCGGAGACGAAGGTCTGCGCGCCGGGCTGACCCAACACGTACGCGCTGACGTCGGGCTGCAGGCCGGTGTGGTCGCGCAGCTCCGGCACCCAGAACGGGTTGGGCAGGAACCGCGCGTCGACCACGAAGTCGGCGTCCGGCGGCAGGCCGTACTTGAAGCCGAACGACAGCACGGTGATCCGCAGGGTGCGCACGTCCGGGGTGCCGAACAGCTCCTCGACCCGGGCCCGCAGCTGGTTGACGTTGAGCTGGCTGGTGTCGATGAGCACGTCGGACTCGGCCCGGGCGCCGGCGAGCAGCGCGCGCTCGGCGGCGATCCCGTCCGCCAGCCGGCCGTCGCCCTGCAACGGGTGCGACCGCCGGACCGACTCGAACCGGCGGATCAGCACCTCGTCGTCGGCGTCCACGAACACCACGTGCGGCCGGAACCCGCGCTCGCGCAACGCCCGGACCGCGCCGGCCAGGTCGGTGGAGAACGCGCGGCTGCGCACGTCCAGCACCATCGCGGTGCGCCGGGTCGCGCCGCCCGAGCGGTACGCCAGCTCGGCCATGGTGACCATCAACGCCTGCGGCAGGTTGTCGACCACGTAGTAGCCGACGTTCTCCAGTGCCCGGGCGACCGTGGACCGGCCGCCGCCGGAGACGCCGGTGACGATCACCAGCTCCATCTCGGCGTGCCGCGGACCGTCCCGTTCGCCGTCGCCGGTCGCGCCGTCGGCGCGGTCGGCCGTCACGGCCTGCTGGTTGTTCACTCGCCCCCCTCGTGACCGGCCTGCCGGTCACCGGTCCGGTCGGCATCGCCGACCACTCCCCCGTCCGCCGGTGCGGCCGCCACCCCGGAGGCTACGTCGCCGGTACCCGGATCGGGGCCGGTGTCGACGCCGTGTCCGACGGTCGTGTCGTGCACCGGCGCCCCGTCCGGCGATGCCGCCCCGTTCGGTGCCGCCGCGTCGTCCGGGTGCAGGGCGTGGAAGACCAGCGCCGCGGTGCGCGGACCGATGCCGGACACCTCCGCGATCTCCTCCACCCGCGCCGAACGCAGCCGCTTCACCGAACCGAACTGGCGCAGCAGCGCCTTGCGCCGCACCTCGCCCAACCCCGGCACGTCGTCCAGCGCCGAGGTCGTCATCCGCTTCGAACGACGCTGCCGGTGGTAGGTGATGGCGAACCGGTGCGCCTCGTCCCGGACCCGCTGCAGCAGGTAGAGGCCCTCGCTGGTGCGCGGCAGGATCACCGGGTACTCGTCGACGGTGCTCGGCAGCCACACCTCCTCCAGCCGCTTGGCGAGGCCGCACACGGCCACGTCGTCGATGCCCAGCTCGGCGAGCACCCCGGCCGCGGCGTCCGCCTGCGGCTGCGCACCGTCCACCACCACCAGCTGCGGCGGGTACGCGAAGCGGCGGGGCCGACCGGTCGTCGGGTCGATGCCCGGCAGCGGCCCGGCCACCGCGTCACCGGTACTCGCGTCCTCGGAGGCCTCGTCGCCGACGTCGTCACCGCCGATCGGGTCACCCGACTGCGCCCGCGCCTCCAGGTAGCGGGAGAACCGGCGACGCAGGATCTCCGCCATCGCCGACACGTCGTCGGTACCGGTGCCGTCCGGGTTGCCGCGCACCGCGAACCGGCGGTACTCGCTCTTGCGGGCCAGGCCGTCCTCGAACACCACCATGCTCGCCACCACGTCGGTGCCCTGGATGTGCGAGATGTCGTAGCACTCGATCCGCAGCGGCGCGGTGTCCATGCCCAGCGCGTCGGCGATCTCCTGCAGCGCCTTGCTGCGCGCGGTCAGGTCGCTGGACCGGCGCAGCTTGTGCTGCGCGAGCGACTGACCCGCGTTGCGCTCGACCGTCTCGTACAGGGCGCGCTTGTCGCCGCGTTGCGGCACCCGCAGCCGCACCCGCGACCCGCGCCGCTCGGACAGCCACTCGGCCAGCGTGTCGGCGTCCGCGGGCAGCTCCGGCACCAGCACCTCGCGCGGGATGTTCGCCGACTCCGGCGAGTCGGTCGCGCCGTACACCTGGGTGCAGAACTGCTCGACCAGCTCGGCGGTGCTCAGGTCCTCGACCTTCTCCACCACCCAGCCGCGCTGGCCGCGCACCCGGCCGCCGCGCACGTGGAACACCTGGACCGCGGCCTCCAGCGGATCCTCCGCGAACGCCACCACGTCGGCGTCGGTACCGTCCGGCAGCACCACCGCCTGCTTCTCCACCGCGCGGCGCAGCGCCGCCAGGTCGTCCCGGATCCGCGCCGCCCGCTCGAACTCCAGCTCCTCGGACGCCGCGGCCATCTCGCGCTGCAGCCGCCGGTCCATCTTGTCGGTGTGCCCGGCCATGAAGTCGCAGAAGTCGTCGACGATGGCCCGGTGCTCCTCGGCGCTGACCCGGCCGACGCACGGCGCGGAGCACTTGCCGATGTAGCCCAGCAGGCACGGCCGGCCGATCTGCCCGGACCGCTTGAACACCCCGGCCGAGCAGGTGCGCGCCGGGAAAACCCGCAGCAGCAGGTCGAGCGTCTCGCGGATCGCCCAGGCGTGTGAGTACGGCCCGAAGTAGCGCACCCCCTTGCGCTTGGCGCCGCGCATCACCTGCAGCCGCGGGTACTCCTCGTCGAGGGTGACCGCCAGGTAGGGGTAGCTCTTGTCGTCGCGGTACTTGACGTTGAACCGCGGGTCGAACTCCTTGATCCAGTTGTACTCCAGCTGCAGCGCCTCGACCTCGCTGGACACCACCGTCCAGTCGACCCGAGCCGCCGTGGTGACCATCTGGAACGTGCGCGGGTGCAGCCCGGCCGGATCGGCGAAGTACGAATTGAGCCGGTTGCGCAGGCTCTTCGCCTTGCCGACATAGATCACCCGACCGCTCGGGTCACGAAACCGGTACACCCCGGGCGCATCGGGAATCGTGCCCGGCGCTGGGCGGTAGCTCGACGGATCCGGCACCTGCCAAGCCTATCCATCGGTGCCGACAGCCCCACAGCTGCACGCCGCCGTCCGGTACCGCGGCCAGCGTTGTCCGGGCTGGTTAGGGTCGGGGACGGCAGCCCGGCGAGTACGGGTCCCGGGCGAGGCGGGTGAGGAGCAGCGGTGAGCATGCCACCGGCCGGGCCCACGCCGCCCGGGTACGACCCGACCGGCGCGGCGCCGCCCCCGTCGATGCCCGACCCCGCGGCCTCCGGCGCGCCGTCTGACCCGGTCGCCGCGTGGCAACCCGACCCGCCCGCCGCCGACCCGACGCCGGCCGACCCGGTACCGGGTGGCTGGACGTCGGGCGGATCGCCGCCAGGCACGGCGCCGGAGGCAGCGGCGCCGGGTGCGAATCCGTACGCGTCCCGGGCCCGGTGGGCCGACGGCCGGGTCACCGAGGGCGGCACCCCGCCGCCGGCCTGGCGGCGACCGGAGCGGATCCGGCGCCGCCGGTGGCCGGTTCTCGTCGGCGTCGCGGCCACCTGCGTGCTGTTCCTGCTGGCCGGTGTGGTGGTGGTCGGCCTGCTCTGGACCCGGGCCGCGACACCGGATGCGACCGGCGGCGACGTCGACCACGGTCCGCTGCGGCAGTCGAACTACCACGACTGGCACTTCACGCTCGACGACGTGAAGCTCGACGCCACCAAGACCGGCGGCCGCGACCTGCACAGCTGCACGCCGGTCGAGCACGACCGGGCGCTCACCGCACAGGGCTGTCGGTCGGGCATCGAGCTGGACTACCGCACCGCCGGCGACCGGATCCGGCTGGAGCAGTTCGTGCTGGTGTTCGACACCGCCGCGCACGCCAGGAGGACGGGCCGCGAGCTGACCGGCGACCAGCTCCAGCTCCGCCGGTCGAAGCTGCACCCGCACGCCGAGGGCACCATGGTGCGGCAGTCCACCGGGCAGTACCTGGTGATCACCGTCGGGACCGCGGCGAACGGCGCGGACGACGATCGGCGGGACACGTTCGTGCACTACGCGAACGCCGACATGGCGGCCGCGATGATCTGGCGCGACTGACCGCGGCGCTGACCGGCGCGATCCCGACCGGGCCGGTCAGCGACTCTTCGTCGTCGACTTCGCCCGGGCGCCGCGGCTCGTTCCGGCCGTCTTCGCCGCCCCGGTCTTCGCTTCGGACTTCGCCGTGGCCGACTTCGCCCCGGACTTCGCCGTCGCCGACTTCGCCCCGGACTTCGCCGTCGACGTCGAGCCGTTCGCCGCGCTCTTGGCCGGTGCCGCCGCGCTCGACTTGACGGTGTTCGACTTCGCGGTGGCTCGGGAGGTGGCCGAACCGGTGCCGGCGCGCCGCGTCGAACCGGCCGCGACCGTGCGCTTGCCGGCGTCGGCGTGCCCGCCACCGGCCGCGAGGATCGGCTGCAGGAACCGGCCGGTGTGGCTCTGCTCGTCCGCCGCGACCTGCTCCGGGGTACCGGTCACGAGGACGGTGCCGCCCTTGTTGCCCCCCTCCGGGCCCATGTCGATCAGCCAGTCGGAGGTCTTGATGATGTCGAGGTTGTGCTCGATCACCACGACCGTGTTGCCCTTGTCGACCAGGCTCTGCAGCACGTGCAGCAGCTTGCGGATGTCCTCGAAGTGCAGCCCGGTGGTCGGCTCGTCCAGCACGTAGACGGTGCGCCCGGTGGAGCGCTTCTGCAGCTCGCTGGCGAGCTTGACCCGCTGCGCCTCGCCGCCGGACAGGGTCGGCGCCGGCTGGCCGAGCCGCACGTACCCGAGGCCGACCTCGACGAGCGTCTTGAGGTGCCGGTGGATCGAGGTGATCGGCTCGAAGAAGCCCGCCGCCTCCTCGATCGGCATGTCGAGCACCTCGGCGATGGTCTTGCCCTTGTAGTGCACCTCGAGGGTCTCCCGGTTGTACCGGGCGCCGTGGCACACCTCGCAGGGCACGTACACGTCGGGCAGGAACTGCATCTCGATCCGAATGGTGCCGTCACCGGCGCACGCCTCGCAGCGCCCACCCTTGACGTTGAACGAGAACCGCCCCGGGGTGTACCCGCGGACCTTCGCCTCGGTGGTCTCGGCGAACAGCTTGCGGATGTTGTCGAACACCCCGGTGTAGGTGGCCGGGTTGGACCGCGGCGTCCGCCCGATCGGCGACTGGTCGACACCGACCACCTTGTCGACCTTGTCGATGCCGGTGATGCGGGTGTGCCGGCCGGGCACCAGCCGCGCGCCGTTGACCTGGTTGGCCAGCACCGCGTAGAAGATGTCGTTGATCAGCGTCGACTTGCCGGAGCCGGACACCCCGGTCACCGTCACCAGGCAGCCCAGCGGGATGGTCACGTCGATGTTGCGCAGGTTGTGCTCGCGGGCGCCCTTGATGACCAGCTCGTGGCCCTTCGTCGGGGGCCGGCGCACCGCCGGCATCTCGATCGCGGTACGCCCGGACAGGTACGCGCCGGTCAGCGAGTCGGCGTTGGTCAGCAGCCCGGACACCGAACCGGAGTGCACGATGTGGCCGCCGCGCTCACCGGCACCCGGGCCGATGTCGACCACCCAGTCGGCGGACCGGATGGTGTCCTCGTCGTGCTCCACCACGATCAGCGTGTTGCCCAGGTCGCGCAGCCGGGTCAGCGTCTCGATCAGCCGGTTGTTGTCGCGCTGGTGCAGCCCGATCGACGGCTCGTCCAGCACGTAGAGCACGCCGACCAGGCCAGAGCCGATCTGCGTGGCCAGCCGGATGCGCTGTGCCTCGCCGCCGGACAGCGTCGCGGACGGGCGGTCCAGCGACAGGTAGTCCAGGCCGACGTCGAGCAGGAACCGCAGCCGAGCCTGGATCTCCTTCAGCACCGCCTCGGCGATCAGCTTCTGCCGCTTGGTGAGGTTCAGCCCACCGATCAGCGCCGCGCACTCGTCGATCGGCAGCGCGCACACCTCGGCGATGTTGTGGCCGGAGATGGTGACCGCGAGGATCTCCGGCTTGAGCCGGGTGCCGCCGCAGGCCGGGCACGGGATGTCGCGCATGTATCCCTCGTACCGGTCGCGGCTCCACTCGCTCTCGGTCTCCGCGCGACGCCGCTCCAGGAACGGGATGACACCCTCGAACGCCGCGTAGTAGGACCGCTGCCGTCCGTACCGGTTGCGGTACTTGACGTGCACCTGCGCGTCGGAACCGTGCAGCACCGCCTTCTGCGCGCGGGCCGGCAGCTTGCGCCACGGCGCGTCCAGGTCGAAGCCGAGCTGGTCGGCCAGGCCCTGCAGCAGCCGCTGGAAGTACTCCATGTTGTGGCCGGTGGACCAGGGCTGGATGGCGCCGTCGGCCAGCGACTTCTCCTGGTCGGGCACCACCAGCTCCGGATCGACCTCCTTGCGGGTGCCGATGCCGGTGCAGGTGGGGCAGGCGCCGTAGGGGGCGTTGAAGGAGAACGACCGCGGCTCCAGCTCCTCGATGCTGAGCGGGTGGTCGTTCGGGCAGGCGAAGTGCTCGGAGAAGCGGCGCTCCCGGCCCTCGTCGTCGGCGGGCAGGTCGACGAAGTCGAACACCACCCGGCCCTCGGCGAGCCCGAGCGCGGTCTCCACCGAGTCGGTCAGCCGCTGCTTGCTGGTCGGTTTGACAGCGAGCCGGTCGACCACCACCTCGATGGTGTGCTTCTCCTGCTTCTTCAGGGTCGGCGGGTCGGTCAGCTGGTGCACCGAGCCGTCCACCCGGGCCCGCGCGTAGCCCTTGGACTGCAGCTCGGCGAACAGGTCGACGTACTCACCCTTGCGGCCGCGCACCACCGGCGCGAGCACCTGGAACCGGGTGCCCGCCGGGTAGCCGAGGACGCGGTCGACGATCTGCTGCGGGGTCTGCCGGCTGATCGCCTCACCGCAGATCGGGCAGTGCGGGGCGCCGATGCGGGCGAACAGCAGCCGCAGGTAGTCGTAGATCTCGGTGATGGTGCCGACCGTCGACCGGGGGTTGCGCGAGGTGGACTTCTGGTCGATCGACACCGCCGGGGACAACCCCTCGATGAAGTCGACGTCCGGCTTGTCCATCTGGCCGAGGAACTGCCGCGCATAGGCCGACAGGCTCTCGACGTACCGCCGCTGCCCCTCCGCGAAGATCGTGTCGAACGCCAGGCTCGACTTGCCCGAACCGGACAGCCCGGTGAACACCACCAGGGCGTCCCGGGGCAGGTCGAGGCTGACGTCTCGCAGGTTGTGCTCGCGCGCACCGCTGATGATCAGGCGATCGGCCACTGTCTCCCGCTTCCGCTCTGTCGGGCCTGCTGCACGGCCCACCCCCACGACATCCGCGCCTCGACCAACGAGACACCGGCGAGAACGGTGTCTCGCCGCGGGTCGGTGTCGGGTCCGCCACCCGGCGGCCACCCACCGGAAACACGCCGCCACGCCCCGGCTCTCGAGCCCCGTGGCCGGCGACCGCCCACCGGCGGCAGACGCACACGGCAACTCTAACCGGGGCCCCCGACATTCCCGGCGCGACGACGGTCACGCCACCAGGCACCGACCACGTCTCGGCGGCGCCCACTCCACCCGCTGGATCGACCCCGACGGGCGGCCACCAACCGGTGCCGATCGGACGACCGCGGGCCGGGTCACGGCGCAAATTCAAACACATGTACGACGGCATTGCCAGTGCCGGGGTCCGCGGTTCGGGATGGTGTCGCCGGCGTCAGGACGGGTCGTGCCGGTCGCCGCGCCGATCCAGCGCGCGGGCCCGGCGGGCGGCGGCACGCCGCGCGGCCGCGACCCGGGCGCCGCGCCGGTCGTACTGCCAGGCCAGCTCCGCGGCGAGCTTGTGCCAGCTGGCCAGCCGGCGGGCCGGCAGGCTACCGTCGGCGACCGCGGCCAGTACCGCGCAGCCCGGCTCCTGCTCGTGCCGGCAGTCCCGGAACCGGCACTCCGCCGCCAGCGCCGCCACGTCGGCGAACGCGGCGCGCAGGCCGTCGTCGGTGTCGTCCAGGCCGACCGACCGGACGCCGGGAGTGTCGAGCACGGCGCCACCGCCCGGCAACGGGACCAGGGCGCGAAACGTGGTGGTGTGCCGACCGCGGCCGTCGGCACGCAGCGCCCGGGTGACCAGCACGCTGGTCCCCACCAGGGCGTTGACCAGGCTGGACTTGCCCACACCGGAGGCGCCGAACAGCCCGAGCGTGCGCCCGTGGCCCACCCGCTGCGCCAGCTCGGCCATCGCGGCCGGATCGCGCGAGCTGACCGGCAGCACCTCGACACCCGGCGCCGAGCGCCGCAGCTGCGCCACCAGCCCGGTCACGTCCGGTACCAGATCGGCCTTGGTGAGCAGCACCAGCGGCTCGGCGCCGGACTGCAGGACCAGCGCGACCAGCCGCTCGATCCGGCCGGCGTCCGGATCCGGGTCGAGCGCCTCGACCACGGCGGCGACGTCGACGTTGGCGGCGAGGATCTGGCCGAGCGAGTCGCGCCCGGCGCTGTTGCGGACCACCGAGGTGCGTCGTGGCAGGACCGCCTCGACGGTGGTGTGGCCGTCCGGCCAGTCGCGCAGGGCGACCCAGTCGCCGGCGACCGGCAGGGTGGACAGGTCGGCCGCGGCGGCGGCGAGCAGCCGGCCGGCGGCGGTGGTGCGCATCGCGCCCTCGGCGGTGAGGACGGCGTAGACGCCGCGATCGACTCGGCTGACCCGGGCCGGCCGGCAGCCGGATCGGGCGTAGGAGGCGAAGGAACGGGCCCGCTCGGCGTCCCAGCCCAGTGACCCGAGGTCGACCGGCGCGGGATGCGCGGCAGCGAGGTTGCTCGACATGTACGACGACACCCTTGGCTCGAGGCGGGCGCCGTGCCGCGGTCAGCCGCGGACGGACACCCGGGACACGACGGTCGGACGGCAAGCCCGACACCAGTGACTGCTGCGCACCGTCACCTCCCCGAGATTCCGTCGAACCGCATCTGCTCTGGCCCCGACCGTACGGCCCGGCGACACGCCGACGCCACCCAATATCCCGACCACCGCGGTCCGGATGCCGCCCGGCCCGGGGCAGTACCGTGCCGGCATGACCTACACCGGACAGGTCCGGCCCGGTGGGCCGGCCGCCACCCGCTCGCTGGACCGGTTGGCGATCACCAAGGTCTCCGTCGGCCCGATGGACAACGACGCCTACCTGCTGCGTTGCCGGGCCACCGGGGCGCAGGTGCTGATCGACGCCGCGGCCGATCCGGACGTGCTGCTCGACCTGGTCGACGACCATCCGCTGGACACCGTGGTGACCACCCACCGGCACGCCGACCACTGGCAGGCCCTCGCCGCGGTGGTCGCCGCGACCGGCGCCCGCTCGGTGGCCGGGGTGCGCGACGCCGCCGCGCTGCCGGTACCGACCGAGGGTGTCGCCGAGGGGACCTCGGTGCCGGTGGGCGACTGCGTGCTGGAGGTGATCGAGCTGGTCGGGCACACCCCCGGGGCGATCGCGCTGCTCTACCGGGACCCCACCGGGCACCCGCACCTGTTCACCGGCGACTCGCTGTTCCCGGGTGGGCCCGGCAAGACCACCGACCCGGCCGACTTCACCGACCTGATGGACGATCTGGAGGCGAAGGTGTTCGGCCGGCTGCCGGACGACACCTGGGTCTACCCGGGACACGGGGACGACACCACCCTCGGCGCGGAGCGGCCGCACCTGGCCGAGTGGCGCCAGCGCGGCTGGTGACGGTCACGCCGGCGGCGCCGGGATGGCATGCTCGGCGGCCCGGCCGACCCGCTCCCGCTCGGCCCACACCGCCAGCCGCTGGCCGCCGAGCTCCCGGCAGGCAGGATGCCGGCGTTGTTGACCACGACGTCGAGCCGGCCGAACCGGGCGGGCGCCTGCGGCACCGTGGCGAACACGGCGGAACGGTCGGTGACGTCGACGGGCCGGGCGGCTGCCCGCCGACACCGATCTCGACCTCGCCGTCGACCTGGTCCGGGGCGTGCGCGCACGAGCTGGCTGGAGCGGACCCGGCCGCTGACCGACGAGTACGCCGACCGCATCGTGCACCCCGCGGTGCCCGGCTTGCAGGCGCCGATGCGGTGATCGCGGGCCCGCGCCACGCACCGGCTAGGGTGCTGGCGTGGCTTCGGTTTCCACCCCCCTCCGCGGGCCCGACACCCTCGCGCCCCCGGGCCGGGACCGGGCACCGGTCGTGGTCTACGCGACGCTCGGCATCCTGCTGCTCGCACTACTGACAGTGACCTCGACGTACGGAGAGTGGGTTTCCGACTCCTGGATCCACGCCGGGACGCTCGTCGAGGTCGCCCGGCATCCGCTGCATCCGGTCGAACCGCTCACCGGCGAGCACGTACCGTTCGCCTACTTCTCGCCCTGGGCGATGAGCCTCGGCTGGCTGATGCACCTGACCGGTTGGTCGGTCTGGGTGGTCCTGACCCTCGCCGGGCTGATCGGCACCGCCCTGATGCTGCTCTGCTGGTACCGGCTGGTGCGGGCGCTCACGCCGGCCCGCTGGGCGCCCGTACTGGCGCTGCCGTTGCTGCTGCTGCTGTGGGGCACCGGGGCGTGGTTCTGGTCCGGGTTCCCGGTACTGGGGTCGTTGAGCGTCGGGTTCGTCTGGCCCAGCGTGTTCGCGGCGGCGTGCTGGTTCGAGACCTGGCGCACCGCGCTGCGCGTCGACCGGGTCGGGCGGGTGCACCTGATCGCGGTGTTCCTGGTGCTGCCCGGGCTGATGCTGCTGGTCCATCCGTTCACCGCGGTGATCGCCGCCGTCTCGGTGCTGATCACGCTGGCCGGACGGCTGCGGCGCGGCTCGACGGCGGTACCGGTCGCGGCAGCGGCGGCGGTCGCGTCCGGGCTGCTGGCGCTCGCCTGGCCGTGGATCAGCCTGCCGGCGATGATCGGCGACCAGGCCGGCTTCGACACCATCCACCACGCGCTGTACCGGCAGCCGATGATGAAGTGGGCGCTGCTGCCGCTGATCGTACCGGCGCTGGTCGTCCGGGTGGTCCGGGATCGCAAGGACCCGCTGTTCTGGACCGCGGTGGTGTGCGCGGCCGGCTGCGCCGCCGGTGGGCTGACCGGGTCCTGGTCGCTCGCCCGGCTCGGCCCCGGCGTCGCGCTGCCCGGCCAGGCCGCGCTCGCCGTCCTGCTCGCGGAGGGCTGGCAGCACCGGGCTGCGCTGCGCCGGTGGCGGCCGACCGCACTGCGCCGGTGGCGGCGGGCCGGCTTCGCCCTGCTGGCCGTGCTGAGCTGCGTGGCCCTGGTCGTCGGCGGGTACGCCAACGCCTGGGCGCTGGCCCGCGCGGTGCCGGGCGAGGCCCGCCGGGCCCGGGCGGAGGCGGCGACCGACGCGCAGGCCAGGTATCCGCAGTTGGGGTGGATCGCCGGGCGGGTGCACGCCGGCGACACCGCGGTGTCGAACTTCTGGTGGTCCCGGCGCGAGCTGCCCGCCTACGGGTTGCGCTCGGTGCGGACCCAGTGGCCGTCGCCGGCGGTACCGGACGAGGCCCGGCGCGCCGCCGACGAGGACCGCATCCTCGGCTGGCGGCCGGCGACCCGGGCGCAGCGCACCGCCCTGCTGTCCCGCTACCGGGTGCGGTGGATCGTGTGGCATCCGACCGCGCGCACCCCGATGTGGCCGTTCCCGGGTGCCCGGCTGGTCGGCTGCGGGCCGGACGGCACCGCGCTGCTGCGGGTCGACCCGCAGCAGCCGACCCGGCCGCGGGCCTGCCGGTGAGCGGGCGCAAGCACCGGCCGGTACGCCTCGCCGCACCGACCCCGGCGGATCTCGGGCCGATCCTCGCCGACCACGACCGGTACTGGGACGGGCGGGATCTGCGGTCGCTGCACCACCCGATCTACTGCCGGCAGTTCGCCGACACCGGCCTGGTGGCCCACGGCGACGGCGTCCTCGGGTACCTGTTCGGGTTCGTGGCGCCGGCCGGCGAGGGCTACGTGCACCTGGTCGCGGTGCGCGACGACGCCCGCGGCACCGGGCTGGGCCGCACCCTGTACGAGCGGTTCGGCGAGCTCGCCGCCGCCCGCGGCGCCGACCGGGTGACCGCGATCACCACGCCGGGCAACGCCGGCTCGATCGCGTTCCACCGGACGCTGGGCTTCACCGCCGAGACCGTCGCGGGCTACTCCGGCCCCGGCGCCGACCGGGTGGTGCTGCACCGCCGGCTCGACCGCGAACCGGTACGGATCGGGCCGGCGCGGGCAGCCGACGCCGGCGAGGTGCTCACGGTGCAGCAGGCCGCGTTCGTCGCCGAGGCGCTGGCGTACCAGGCGGCGATCCCGCCGGTACGCGAGAGCGTGACCGACGTGGCGGCGGCGATCACCGCGGGCCGGGTACTGGTGGCCCGGGACGGGGCCAGGATCGTCGGCAGCGTTCGCGTCACACCCACCGGAGACGGGACCGAGGCGGAGATCGGTCGGTTGGCGGTGGCGCCGGACCGGCAGGGCGAGGGTCTGGGCAGCCGGCTGCTCGCCGCGGCGGAGGCGCACGCCGGCCCGGTCGAGCGGTACGTGCTGTTCGCCGGTCACCGCAGCGAGCGCAACCTGGGCCTGTACCGGCGGCGCGGGTACACCGAGACGCACCGCACTCTCGACCCGGTCGGGGTACCGGTCGTCCAACTGGCCAAACCACGCCATACCGGTTGATTGCTCCGCCCCGGTCGCGCGGTTCTCCTCCCCGCCGCAGCGCCGCCGAGCCGGGCACGGGAGGATGGTGTCATGGCAGTTCGCACCGACCTCCGCAATGTCGCGATCATCGCGCACGTCGACCATGGCAAGACGACCCTCGTGGACGCGATGCTCCGGCAGTCCGGCGCGTTCGGCGCCCACCTCTCCGCGCACGAGGCCGAGGACCGGGTCATGGACTCGATGGACCTCGAACGCGAGAAGGGCATCACGATCCTGGCCAAGAACACGGCCGTGCACTACAGCCCGCCGGACGGCGGAGACCCGGTGACGATCAACATCGTCGACACCCCGGGCCACGCCGACTTCGGCGGCGAGGTGGAGCGCGGACTGTCCATGGTGGACGGTGTGGTGCTGCTGGTGGACGCCAGCGAGGGCCCGCTGCCGCAGACCCGGTTCGTGCTGCGCAAGGCGCTCGCGGCGAAGCTGCCGGTGGTGCTGGTGATCAACAAGGTGGACCGCTCCGACGCCCGGATCGCCGAGGTGGTGGACGCCACCTACGAGCTGTTCTTCGACCTGGACGCGAGCGACGAGCAGATCGACTTCCCGATCGTGTACGCGTCGGCCCGGTCCGGGCGGGCCAGCCTGGAGCGTCCCGCCGACGGCGGCCAGCCCGACTCCGCCAACCTCGAACCGCTGTTCCGCACGATCCTGGACACCGTCCCCGCCCCGTCGTACACCGAGGGCGCGCCGCTGCAGGCGCACGTGACGAACCTGGACGCGTCGCCGTTCCTCGGCCGGATCGCGCTGTGCCGGGTGCACGAGGGCACCATCCGCAAGGGCGAGACGGTCGCCTGGTGCCGGCACGACGGTACGGTCGAGCGGGTCCGGATCTCCGAGCTGCTGATGACCGAGGCGCTGGAGCGCAAGCCGGCCGAATCGGCCCGGCAGGGCGACATCATCGCCATCGCCGGGATCTCCGACATCATGATCGGTGACACCCTCGCCGACCCGGAGGACCCGCGTCCGCTGCCGCTGATCACCGTGGACGAGCCGGCCATCTCGATGGTCATCGGTACCAACACCTCGCCGCTGGTCGGCCGGGTCAAGGGTTCGAAGGTCACCGCGCGGCTGGTCAAGGACCGGCTGGACCGGGAGCTGGTCGGCAACGTCTCGCTGCGGGTGCTGCCGACCGAGCGTCCGGACGCCTGGGAGGTGCAGGGCCGCGGCGAGCTGGCCCTGGCGATCCTGGTGGAGATCATGCGCCGGGAGGGCTACGAGCTGACCGTCGGCAAGCCCCAGGTGGTCACCCACACCGTCGACGGCAAGGTGCACGAACCGACCGAGCGGCTCACGGTGGATGCGCCGGAGGAGTACCTGGGCACCATCACCCAGCTGCTCAACCTGCGCAAGGGCCGGATGGAGAACCTCGTCAACCACGGCACCGGCTGGGTCCGGATGGAGTGGATCGTGCCGTCCCGCGGCCTGATCGGCTTCCGCACCGAGTTCCTCACCGAGACCCGCGGCACCGGCATCGCCCACCACGTCTTCGAGTCGTACGAGCCGTGGTTCGGCGAGCTGCGCACCCGCAACACCGGCTCGCTGATCGCCGACCGGGCCGGGGTGGCGGTCGCGTTCGCGATGCACAACCTGCAGGAGCGCGGCACCCTGTTCGTCGAGCCGACCACCGAGGTGTACGAGGGCATGATCGTCGGCGAGAACTCGCGCGCCGACGACATGGACGTCAACATCACCAAGGAGAAGAAGCTCACGAACATGCGCTCCTCCACCGGTGACGAGCTGGAGCGGCTGGTGCCGCCGCGCAAGCTGTCGCTGGAGCAGGCGCTGGAGTTCTGCCGCGGCGACGAGTGCGTCGAGGTCACGCCGGAGACGGTCCGGATCCGCAAGGTGGTGCTGTCGGCCGCCGAGCGGGGCCGCGCCCGCGGCCGCGCCAACCGCAGCTGACCGCGCCGTCCGGGCGCCGGCACGCGGTCGACGCATGCTGGTGCCCGGACGTCGTCGGACCCGGTCGGGCCCGGAGGGGCGGCGACGCCCGGGCGGCGCGATGATCTCGGTGCCGTTAACCTCGGCGGTATGACCGCCTCGCACCTGCCCGCGCTGACCGACACGCTCGACGCGGCCGGCGGCACCGTCTCGGTGTACGTCGGGCCGCTGGCCGGCCCGCCGGTGTTCACCCGGCTGCCGGACGAGCCGCACTACGCCGCCAGCACGATGAAGGCGGCGGTGCTCGCGACCGCGTACCGGCTGGTCGAGGCCGACGCCGTCGACCTCGACGAGGACCTCGCGGTGCACGACGAGTTCGCCTCGGCGGCGCCCGGAGACGGCCGGTTCGCGATGCGCCACTCGTACGACAACGACGACGAGGTGTGGGCGAGGCTCGGCGGGACCGCACCGCTGCGCTGGCTGCTGCGGCGCATGATCATCCGCTCCTCGAACCTCGCCACGAACCTGGTGCTGGAACGCATCGGTACCCAGGCGATCGCGCACACGCTGCGCGACGCGGGCGCGACCCGGATGGTGGTGTGCCGCGGAATCGAGGACGCCGCCGCGGCCGCCGCCGGGCTGGACAACCTGGTCACCGCCGGCGACCTGGCCCGGCTGCTCGCCGCGATCGCGGACCACCGGATCGCCGCGCCGGCGCACTGCGACGAGATGATGGCGATCCTGCTCGACCAGGAATGCACCGAGGATCTGGCCGCCGGCCTGCCGGCGGGTACCCGGATCGCGCACAAGAACGGCTGGGTGGAGCGGATCCGGCACGGCGTCGGCGTGGTGCTGCCGGACGACGCCCCGCCGTACGCGATCGCGGTGTGCACCACCACCGACCTGCCCGACACCGAGGCGTGCGCCCTGCTGGCCCGGGTGTCGGCCGCGGCGTGGGCCGACCGGCACGACATCGGCCACGGCTGAGGCCCGCCCCGCCCGGGCGGGGCACTGCGGTCGGGTCAGTCCGGTACCCGGGAGCGGTGCGGCGGGCTGAGCCGATAGTGCTGCCGCCCGTCCCGGTCGCTTACCACCACGCCGAGCGCGGCGAGTTCGCTCCGCAGTTCCGCGGCGTCGTCCGCGTCCTTGCCCACGACCCTCGCACGGGCCTTCAGCAACGCGTCGGCTCCGGCCGGCAGCTCGGGCAGCCCGGGCACCCAACGCCGGTACCGCTCGCGGTGCGGGTCACCGTCGGCGTGCCACGGGTAGCCGTGCCGGACGAACGCCGCGCGCAGCTTCCCGGTGTCCAGATCGACGCTCTGCCGGGCCAGCTCCTCGGTACCGGCGCCGAGCAGCACCAGGTCGCCGTCGGCCACGAAGACCGCGCCGACCTCGGCCCGGGGCACCGTGCGTACCGACTTGTCCCGGGTGATCGTGACCGCGGCGTCGCCGACCCGTACCGTGACCTCCTCGGCGGCGGCGACCATCGCCAGCAGCAGGCCCACCAGCACGCCCAGCAGCACCGCACCGATCGTCGTGTACGGCTCGGGCAGCCGCGCGACCAGCCGGAACGGGCCCTGCAGGGGCGCCCACGGCAGCCCGGCGACGGCCGGCGCGAGCAGGTTGACCGCCTCGGCCACCGCCGCGGCGAGCACCGGCAGGCCGATCGCGAGCAGCAGCCGTTCGCCGGTCGAGCGGGCCACCAGGGTGCCGTCGAGGGGGGCGGTGGTCATCGGACGGTCTCCTTTCCTCGCGCGTCGTGGCGACGGCCGCCGGCCCGACCGGCCGCCGCGGTACGCCCGCGCGCGGGTGCGGCGGTGTCGGTCAGCCAGCCGACGATCGCGTGCAGTTCGGCGGTCTGGGCGGCGGCGTCGAAGTCGTCCTCGCCGGCAGACAGGTAGCTCGCGTCGACGACGGTCTGGATCCAGCCGGCGGCCCGGTCCGGCGGGAAGGCGAGACGGTGGCCGGCGTCGGCCAGCCGGGCCAGCAGCGTGGTCAGCGCGGCGCGGGTGGCCGCGTCGTCGGCGCTGATCATCGCGGCGAACTCGGGGTCCTCGTTGACCTGCAGCACCAGTACCGCGGCGAGGCCGGGGGCGAGCGGATCGGCCAGCTCGGAGATCAGGTGCGACACCAGCCGGGCCAGCCCCGCCGCCGGGTCGGGGTCGGCGAGCGCCGCGGCGCGCACCTCCTGGTTGCCGGGCAGGTCGGCGGCGAACAACGCGTGCACCAGGTCGCGCTTGGTGGCGAAGTAATGGAACAGCGTGCCGGAACCGATGCCGGCGCGGCGGCAGATGCTCGCCGTGGAACTGCCGGCGACACCGTGCTCGGCGAACTCGGTCGCGGCCGCGGCGAGGATCTGCGCGCGCCGTCGGGCGTGCTGCTCGGGGTCGACGGTACGCATGCGGGGCAGTCTAGCGCATTACTGGAGTGGCTGCTCCATTAAACGAGCAGCGCGTCGACCAGCGCCGCACGGGTCGCCGTGGTCAGCCCGAGCCCGCGCGCCAGGAACCCGTCGACATCGCCGAAGTCGCGCGCCACCTGGTCGTAGGCCGCGGCGAGGTAGTCCTCCCGTACCTCCAGCAGCGGTACCAGCAGCTCCGGCTCGGCCATCAGGTGACCCTTCCGCAGACCCGCCAGGATCGCCGCGGTCGCCGCCCGGGCTCCCTCGTTGGACGCCAGGTAGTCCGCGACGATGGTGGCCCGGTCGACGCCGAGGATCTCCAGCAGGATCGCGGTGGCCCAGCCGGTGCGGTCCTTGCCGGCCGTGCAGTGGTACAGCAGCGGCAGCCGCGCGCCGTCCGCCAACCGCGTCAGCAGCGTCGCGAACCGCGCCCGGGCACCCGCGTCGGTGACGAACCAGCGGTACAGCCGCGCCATGAACCGCTCCGCCCCGCCGTCGCCGAGCCGGTCGCGCTGCTGCTCCGCGTCGCGCTCGCCGATCAGCTCGGCCATCAGCCGGTACAGGTCCATCGAACCGTCCAGGATGGACAGTTGGTCGGCGGTCACCCCGGGCGGCAGCCGGTCGGCGCCCAGCTGCGCGACCTCGCTGTCGCCGCGCAGATCGACCACCGCGCGCAGCCCGGTGTCGGCCAGCCGGGCGAGGTCGTCGTCGGTGAGCCGGCCGAGCGCCTCGGACCGGAACACCCGCCCGGTGCGTACCGACCGGCCAGCGGCGCCAGGCATGCCGCCGACGTCCCGGGCGTTCGGCGCCCCGGACAGTCCCAACCACCGCGGCTGCGCCATCACCACTCCCTGCCCACGCTGTCTGGAACCTCACCCTAGGCGTCCATCACCTGCGGCTGCCGGTACCGGCGCGCCGGGTAGGGTGCGCATCGTGCCGATCATCGACGTCACCACCCAGGTGGTCTCCGCCCCGCTGCACACCCCGTTCGTGACCGCGCTGCGCCGCACGACGACCACCGACACGGTGGTGGTGACGGTCACCGACTCCGACGGGCACCACGGGTACGGCGAGGCGCCGCAGGTGTGGCAGGTGACCGGTGAGTCGCTGGCCGGCGCCCGCGCCTGCATCGACGGCCCGCTGCGCGCCGCGATCATCGACCGCGACCCGGACGACCTGCAGGAGCTGCTGCGGGCGGTGCGCGGCGCGGCGGTCGCCAACCACGGCGCGAAGGGGGCCGTGGACGTGGCGCTGCACGACCTCGCCGCCCGCCGGGCCGGCCTGCCGCTGGCCCGTTACCTCGGCGGCGCGGCCCGGACGGTCCGCACCGACGTGACGCTGTCGGTGGACGAACCGGACCGGCTGGCCACCGCGGCCCGCGCACGCGTCGCGGCCGGCTTCGACGTACTCAAGATCAAGGTCGGCACCGACCCGGTCGGTGACGTCGCCCGGGTCGCCGCGATCCGGGCCGCGGTCGGCCCGAACGTGCAGATCCGGCTGGACGCCAACCAGGGCTGGACGCCGCGGCAGGCGGTCCGCGCGATCCGCGCGATTGAGGACTCCGGTGCCGGCGTCGAACTGGTCGAGCAGCCCGTCGCCGGCCACGACATCGCCGGCCTCGCGCACGTCACCGCGCACGTCGACACCCCGACCCTGGCCGACGAGGCGGTGTACGGGGTGCGTGACCTGCTCGCCGTGATCGAGCAGCGCGCCGCCGACATGGTCAACGTGAAGCTGGCCAAGAGCGCCGGCCTCGGCCCGGCCCGTACCCTGCTGGAGCTCGCCGCCGCGGCGGGCATCGGCACCATGGTCGGCTCGATGATGGAGACGCACGTCGGGCTGGGTGCCGCCGCGAGCCTGGTCGCCGCGTACGGCACCACCGCGGTCAGCGACCTGGACGCCGCCTGGTGGATCTCCGACAGCCCGGTCGTCGGCGGTATCCGGTACGACGGGGCGACCGTGCACCTGCCCGATGCGCCCGGTCTTGGCATAGATGGGGTGGTCGACCGCTGATGATCACCGAACCGTGACGCTCGCGCAACCGGCCCGGTGCGGTACGAACCGGGCCGGTTCCGTATTCTCGTAGCCCACAGGTACCGCGGGGTGGACGCCGGTGGGGTCCATGGGGGAGGTGCACCGCGGGCCGTCTCGCGCGTCGTCTGCCGCACGGCCCCAGCCACCTGTCCATGCACACCGGCGCATCGGTAAGGGGGCTGAAAGACTCGTGAGCGGCAAGATCTTCGCACAGCGGACCGCACCGACGGCCGGCCGCACGGCGACCGTCGCGGTGTCGGTGGCGACAGTGTGGACCAGACCGGAGGCGGTGCGCGAGATCGACGCGCCGGCGATCGCCGAGGTGCCGGACGTGCGCCGGTGGGTCGCGTCGATGAGCAAGCAACAGCTGCTCGATCTCGACGGCCGTACCCTCACCCAGCTGCTGCTCGGCGAGCAGGTGCTGGTCGAGGAGGTGTCCGGCGACTGGACCCGGGTGATCGCGATCGAACAGCCGGCCGGCAAGCTCGACGAGCGCGGCTACCCCGGGGTGGTGCGCACCGCACACCTGACCGGCGGTGAGCCGCCGCAGGGCGTACGGGAGGTCGTGGTCGACGCGACCGCCACCGCACTGTGCGACGAGCCCAACGGCGACGTGCTGCTGCGCGGGGTCGTGATCGGTACCCGGCTCGCGGTCGCCGGTGAGCGGGAGCGCGGCTGGCTGCCGGTGCTGGTGCCGGCGGCCGACGGGCCGCTGTGGGTGCGGGAGGCCGACGTCGCGACCGCCCCGACCGGTACCCCGTCGGCGAAGGACCTGCTCGCGGTCGCCGAGCGGCTGCGCGACGTGCCGTACGTGTGGGGTGGACTGTCGGCCTACGGCATCGACTGCTCCGGGCTGGTGCACCTGGCACACCGGCGGTTGGGCGTCACCGTGCCGCGCGACGCCGACGACCAGTCGGTGGTCGGCGAGCAGATCGAGCTCGGCCACGAGCAGCCCGGTGACCTGTACTTCTTCGCCCGGCCGGGCAAGTCGCCGCACCACGTCGGGCTGGCCGCCGGACCGGACCGGCAGATGCTGCACGCCTCCGGTCAGGAGTCGGCCGGCAAGGTCGTCAACGAGCCGATGACCGAGGACCGCAGCGCCACCCTGGTGGCCGCCCGCCGCACCCTGACCTGACCGCCGCCGGGCCCGAGCCGGACCGACCCGGGCCCGAGACCGCCGCGCCGGACCCGCCCGCGGCATCGCGCCGGCCCCGCCGCACCGGGCCGGTACGGCCACCGCAGGTCGGGGTGCGGGGCCGGTCGGGGTGCGGGGCCGGTCGGGGTGCGGGGCCGGTCGGGTCAGTGCTCGGCGTGCGCGGCACGGCGCGCGTCGACCCGGGTCTTGGCCAGGCTCGCCACCGTGGTCACCGCCAGCGCGCCCACCACCACCGCCAACGACAGCCAGGTCGGCACCTCCGGTACCGCCTCGAACGGCGCGCCGCCGTGCACGAACGGCAGGTCGTTCTGGTGCACCGCCTCCAGGATCAGCTTCACACCGATGAAGCCGAGGATGATGCCGAGCCCGTAGTTGAGGTAGACCAGCCGCTCCATCAGCCCGCCGAGCAGGAAGTACAGCTGGCGCAGGCCCATCAGTGCGAACACGTTGGCGGCGAACACCAGGTAGGCCTGCTTGGTGATGCCGAAGATCGCCGGGATCGAGTCGAGCGCGAACAGCAGGTCGGTGGTGCCGATGGTCAGGATGACGATCAGCATCGGGGTGAACAGCCGCCGGCCCTGCTTGACGACGGTCATGCTGCCGTCGTGGAAGTCCTTGGACAGCGGCAGCGCCCGGCTGGCCCAGCGCACCAGCGCGTTCTCCTTGAAGTCCGCCGGGTCGTCCTCGTGCGTGGCCGTCTTGATCGCGGTGTAGATCAGGAACGCGCCGAAGATGTAGAACACCCAGGAGAACCGGTCGATCACCGCGGCGCCGGCGGCGATGAACGCGCCCCGCATGACCAGCGCGATCACGATCCCGATCAGCAGCACCTTCTGCTGCAGCGCACGCGGCACCGCGAACCGGGACATGATGATCATGAAGATGAACAGGTTGTCCACCGACAGGCTGTACTCGGTGATCCAGCCGGTGAAGAACTCGGTCGCCGGGTTCGCCCCGGCCAGCAGGAACAGCCCTAGACCGAACAGACCGGCCAGAGCGACGTAGAACACCACCCACATGGTGCATTCGCGCAACGAGGGCACATGCGGGCGCCGACCCACGATCGCCAGGTCCGCCAGCAGGATGGCGAGCAACCCCACGATGGTCGCCACCCACACCCAGTCATGCACCACCACGATGTGGCCTTCCGGTAGAGACGGTGATCTACCGGAGGTCTCTTCCACCGTGGCAGGACCACAGCCACCGGCCCCGGGGCACCACGGCTCGCGCCGCGGCGCACCGTGTTGACGGAACCGGCGCGTCGGGAGTACTCCCCTCCTTGCCCCTATTCTCACCCCGGCACCCCGCCGCCGCGAGCCGGGGTGACCGAGTTCGCAACGTCTTTTTCGCCCGACCGGACGACCGCCCCCGCCGTACCGGCCCCACCGGCGCTCGGCATACTGGCCGGCATGGTGCTGGAGGTAGGGCTGATCGACGTCACCGCAGGCAGCGAGGACGATTTCACCACCGCGTACCGCACGGCGCGGGAGCTGCTGACCGGCACGCCCGGCTGCCGTTCGGTGC
The DNA here is from genome assembly GCF_017312725.1 of Actinocatenispora comari. Taxonomy (GTDB): domain Bacteria; phylum Actinomycetota; class Actinomycetes; order Mycobacteriales; family Micromonosporaceae; genus Actinocatenispora; species Actinocatenispora comari. The sequence continues at coordinate 86,814 of NZ_BOPO01000024.1, forward strand.
GGATGACCCGCGGGGTGGAGAGCCCCTCCCGGTTCGTCCTGCTCGTCGAGTGGGACTCGGTCGAGGCGCACGAGCATAACTTCCGCGCCAGCGAGCGGTACGGCACCTGGCGCGGCCTGATCGGCCCGTACTTCGCGCAGCCGCCCCGGGTGGAGCACTTCACCGACCTGCACTGATCCGGGTGGCGCCGCTCGCCCGGAGCACCCACCGGCGGGCTGCCCCCTGGGCCCGAGCAGCCGAAGCGAGACCACTCCTGACCGCAGCGGTACGCCGTCCCGGCTCCGGTCAGCCGAGCGGCTCGGCGAAGTCCCAGGTCAGTACGCCGTCGCAGGCGGCGGTGGCCGCGTCGAGGCGCGCCGGCAGCGGCCCGGTCAGCTCGACGACCGGCGCCGGCTGCTCGGCCAGTACCTGCCGGAACCGCTCGGTCATCCACGGCCGGACGTGCTCCCCGTCGCGCAGCCCGTCGTCGGCGAACGGCACCCCGACGTGGTCGGTCAGCAGGTACAGGTCCGGGCGGCGGGCCTGCGCCGTGACCGCGGCCGACGACGAACCGAGGTAGCGCTGCTCCCACACCGCGGTCGCGAACGCGTCGGTGTCGCACACCAGCAGCGGCGAGGAGTTGCGGGCCGCCGCGTCCTCGCGCTCGTTCTGCCGCCGGGCCACCTCGACGAAGTCGTTCCGCTGCCAGGTCACGTCGAACACCGACGCGGCCGGGTCGGCCCCGCGCAGCGCCGCGAGCTTCTCCTCGGTCCGTTCCCGCCCATACTCCGGCACCCAGCGGGTACGCGCCCAGACGCCGCCGCGCCGCCGGTACCGGTGCGCCAGCGATCGGGCGAGAGTGGTCGTGCCGGTGGACTCCGCGCCCAGCACGACCACCCGGCGCGCCAACCCGGCCCGTACCGGCGCGGCCAGCAGCGACCAGTGCGCCACCGGATCGGCCCGAACCGCCGTTCCCGAGACCGGCACGACGCGCCGGTCCGGGTCGACCGGCACGTGCCGGGCGGCGAAGCGCCGGGCGAGCTCCGGCCCGTACGACTCGGAGCTGAACACCGCGTCGATCTCCGGCGCGGCCCCGTCGGCCGCCGCGGCCTTCGCCACCAGGGTGCGGGTGATCTCCACGTGCGCCGCCCACACCGCGTCGTCGTGGTAGTCGATCGGCACGTCGTCGTACCCGCCGACGACCCGCACGGGTGGCTGGCCGGCATGGATCTCCCGCAGCCAGGCCAGCCGGTCCGCCAGCGGGATCGACTCCACGGTGGACGGCGCACAGACCACGGTGACTCGGGCACAGGCGGCCGCGGCGGTGTCGATCAGGTACCGGTGGCCGGCGTGCGGCGGGTAGAACTTGCCCAACACCAGCCCGTGCCGGTAGCGGGCGGCACCGCTCACGACCGCTCCGGGTCGATCGGGCCGCTCGCCTGTCGCGAGCCCGCCGTCGCCGGTGGCCCGCCCGCCGCTCCGGCGGCCGCCGGGGCGGGAACCGGAGCCGGCCGGCTGGCGCCGGCGCGGCGCAGGTCGGCCAGCCAGCCGCGCAGACCGAACAGGCACAGCGCGAGGAACAGCACGTACAGCAGCGCGGTCAGCCACAGCTGCTTGTAGGCGTACAGCGGGATGTAGACCAGGTCCGCGGCGATCCAGAACAGCCAGCTCTCCCACCTCTTGCGCGACTGCCCGTACGTGGCGAGCAGCGACAGCACCGTGGTGACCGCGTCACCGGCCGGCACGGTCGAGTCGGTGAGCCGGGACAGCAGCAGCCACAACCCGGCGGTACCGGCAAGGCCGCAGCCGGCGAGCCAGCACCACTCGACCCGGGTGGTCCGGGTGACCGGCAGCTCGACCCGGCGACCGGCGCCGTACACCCACTGCCACCAGCCGTAGCCGGCCAGCGCGATGTAGACGACCTGCAGCCCGGCGTCCGCGTACAGCCCGGAGCCGGCGAACAGCACGATGAAGAACACGTTGTTGGCGATGCCGATCGGCCAGTTCGCAAGGTGTTGCCGCGCGACCAGCCACACGCACAGCGCACCGGTGACGAACCCGAACGCCTCCGCGGAGCTCACCGACGTGCCCAGCGCGGTGAACAGCGGCGCGTTCAGCGCCGCCAGGATCGATCCGAACACCCACCCTCCCCCACCGAACCGGCCGGGCACACGCTACCGGTCGGGGCGACGGGCGAGAAGTCAGGCCGGCGACATCCGGAACATCGAGGCCACGTCGAACAGGGTGTCGATCCGCTCGTTGAGACCGGCGCGCTCGTCACCCCAGACCCGCATCAGCACCTCGTCCTCGGACGCTCGCGCCATCACGACCACCAGCCGCGCGACGCCGCCGAGGATGGGGTGCGTGTACCACGAGCCGGTGGCGTCGTCGGTCTGCTGCAGCGCCAGCTCGGCGGCCGCCCACTCGGTCGGGTCGAAGCCGCTGCCGGCGTACATGGTGAGCAGCTCCAGCAGCGGCCGGGTGTTGCCGGCCGGCAGCCGACCACCGCCGAGCAGCGTCATGTCCTCGGCGTCCGGGGGCACTGGCGAACCGGTGCGGCGCCCGACGGTCATCGGCTGTCCACCTCACTTCACGCCGGCGGCGTCCATGCCGCGCAGCTCCTTCTTCAACTCCGCTATCTCATCACGAATTCGCGCGGCGAGCTCGAACTGCAACTCGCGGGCGGCCGCGAGCATCTGGTCGTTGAGCTGCTGGATCAGGTCGGCCAGCTCGGCGCGCGCCATCCCGGCGCCGGTCGGTTCGCCCGAGCCGGCCCGCGACCGGTTGCGGCTGCGCGCCTCCGGCACCGGTGCCTTGCCCCGGGACTGCTGCCGGCCACCGCCACCGACCAGCGACTCCGCGTCGTCGGCGGCCCGGTAGATGTCGTCCAGGATGTCGCCGATCTTCTTGCGCAGCGGCTGCGGGTCGACGCCGTGCTCGGTGTTGTACGCGACCTGCTTCTCGCGCCGCCGGTCGGTCTCCTCCAGCGCGTGCCGCATCGACGGGGTGATCGCGTCGGCATACATGATCACCTGGCCGGAGACGTTGCGGGCGGCGCGGCCGATGGTCTGGATCAGGCTGGTGCCGGAGCGCAGGAACCCTTCCTTGTCGGCGTCCAGGATCGCCACCAGCGACACCTCGGGCAGGTCGAGCCCCTCCCGCAGCAGGTTGATGCCGACGAGCACGTCGTACTCCCCCTGACGCAGCTCGCGCAGCAGCTCGACCCGGCGCAGCGTGTCGACCTCCGAGTGCAGGTAGCGCACCCGGATGTTGTGCTCCAGCAGGTAGTCGGTGAGGTCCTCGGCCATCTTCTTGGTCAGCGTGGTGACCAGCACCCGCTCGTTGCGCTCGGTGCGCTCGTTGATCTGCGCCATCAGGTCGTCGATCTGCCCCTTCGTGGGCAGCACCACCACCTGCGGGTCGACCAGCCCGGTCGGCCGGATCACCTGCTCGACGAACTCGCCGCCGGAACGCTCCAGCTCCCACGGGCCGGGCGTGGCCGACATGTACACCGTCTGGCCCACCCGCTCGGAGAACTCGTCGAACCGCAGCGGCCGGTTGTCGGCCGCCGACGGCAGTCGGAAGCCGTGCTCGATCAGGGTGCGCTTGCGCGACGCGTCGCCCTCGTACATCCCGCCGATCTGCGGCACGGTGTTGTGCGACTCGTCGATGATCGTCAGGAAGTCGTCCGGGAAGTAGTCGAGCAGCGTGTGCGGCGGGGTGCCGGGGCGCCGGCCGTCGAAGTGCATCGAGTAGTTCTCGATGCCGGAGCAGAAGCCCACCTGCCGCATCATCTCGATGTCGTACTGGGTGCGCATCCGCAGCCGCTGCGACTCCAGCAGCTTGCCCTGCCGGTCCAGCTCGGCGAGCCGCTCACCCAGCTCGGTCTCGATGTCGCGGATCGCCCGCTCCATCCGCTCCGGGCCGGCCACGTAGTGGCTCGCCGGGAAGATCATCAGATCGGTCGCCTCCCGGATCACCTCACCGGTCAGCGGATGCAGGTAGTACATCTTCTCGACCTCGTCGCCGAAGAACTCGATGCGCACCGCGAGCTCCTCGTACGCCGGGATGATCTCCAGGGTGTCACCACGGACCCGGAACGTGCCGCGCTGGAACGCCACGTCGTTGCGCGCGTACTGGTCGTCGACCAGCCGGCGCAGCAACGCGTCCCGGTCGTACTCGGTGCCGACGGTCAGCCGCACCGCCCGCTCGATGTACTCCTGCGGGGTGCCCAGGCCGTAGATCGCCGACACGGTGGCCACCACCACCGTGTCGGAGCGGGTCAGCAGGTTCATCGTCGCGGCGTGCCGCAGCCGGTCGACCTCCTCGTTGATCGAGGAGTCCTTCTCGATGTAGGTGTCGGTCTGCGGGATGTACGCCTCGGGCTGGTAGTAGTCGTAGTAGCTGACGAAGTAGCCGACCGCGTTGTTCGGCAGCAGCTCGCCGAGCTCCTTCGCCAGCTGCGCGCACAGCGTCTTGTTCGGCGCGAGCACCAGGGTCGGCCGCTGCAGCCGCTCGATCAGCCAGGCCGCGGTGGCGCTCTTGCCGGTGCCGGTGGCGCCGAGCAGCACGGTGTGCCGCTCCCCCGACTTGACCCGCCGCTCCAGCTCGTCGATCGCGGCGGGCTGGTCACCAGCGGGCTGGTAGTCGCTGATCACCTGGAAGGCGCCCTCGCGACGGGGGATCTCACGCGTCATGCATCCAGGCTACGACGGGCCTCCGACAGTTCGCGGCGCCCGACGCGGCGCCGTCGCGCAGCCCGGGCGGTCGCACCGAAACCGGCACGAATCTCGCCGTTCGACCACTCGGCCGGAACGGGTTGTGTGGCCCATCCCACCGGTCTACCGTTCGTGGCAGCAGGCCGCTTGCGGCACCGACCGGGGAAGACGAGCGAGGCCGATCCACTCACGGTCTCGTACCGCATCCCCGGTGCGGGGGTAGCAGCCCCGGCTACGGCCGGTGAGGCGCGCCCGAGGCAGGTCGGGGGTTGAGCCCGACCGCCCACCGCAGGCGACCTGCCCGGCGAGGCTCCGGTCGCGAGGCCGGGGCCTCGCCGCGCGAGCACCGGCGACCGCGGGCCCAGCCCGGGCAGCGGCGAAGCCGGCCGTGGTCGCCGCGATCCGGCCGCGGTTCAGAGCCGACCGTTGCCGCCGGCGAGCCGGGTCGCAGTGGGAGCCGACCGTCGCCGCCGGCGGGCCGGGCCGCAGTTCACAGCCAGCCGTTGCCGCCGGCGGGCCGGGCCGTTGATCGGAGCCGACCGTTGCCGCGGGCGAGCCGGGCCGCAGTTCACAGCCAGCCGTTGCCGCCGGCGGGCCGGGCCGTTGATCGGAGCCGACCGTTGCCGCGGGCGAGCCGGGCCGCAGTTCACAGCCAGCCGTTGCCGCCGGCGGGCCGGGCCGTTGATCGGAGCCGACCGTTGCCGCGGGCGAGCCGGGCCGCAGTTCACAGCCAGCCGTTGCCGCCGGCGGGCCGGGCCGTTGATCGGAGCCGACCGTTGCCGCGGGCGAGCCGGGCCGCGGTTCACAGCCAGCCGTTGTCGCGGGCGATCCGGGCCGCCTCGGTGCGGTTGCGGGCGCCGGTCTTCCCGATCGCGCTGGACAGGTAGTTGCGCACGGTGCCGCCGGACAGCGCTAGTACGTCGGCGATCTGCGCGACCGAGGCGCCGTCCGCGCCGGCCGCCAGCACGTCACGCTCGCGTTCGGTCAGCGGGCTCGGCCCGGCGCCGAGCGAGGCGACCGCGAGCGCGGGGTCCAGTACCACCTCGCCGGCGGCGACCCGGCGGATCGCGGCGGCGAGCTCGGCCGGCGGGGAGTCCTTGACCACGAAGCCGCGCGCGCCGGCGTCCATCGCCCGGCGCAGGTAACCGGGGCGGCCGAACGTGGTCAGGATCAGCGCCCTGGTCTCCGGTACCGCGGCGCGAAGCTGCTCGGTCGCCTCGATCCCGGACAGGACCGGCATCTCGATGTCCAGCAGCGCCACGTCGGGGCGGTGTTCGCGGGCGGCGGCCACCGCGGCGGCCCCGTCCGCGGCCTCGGCCACGATCGTCAGGTCCGGTTCCAGGCCGAGCAGCGCCGACAGCGCGCCGCGTACCAGGTGCTGGTCCTCGGCCAGCAGGATCCGGATCACGAGGCCCCGGCCGCGGCGGTCACCCGGCCGCCCGGCAGGGCGACCGGCAGTTCGGCGCGCAGCCGGTACCAGCCGTCGACCCGTTCGGTGTGCACCGCGCCGCCGAGCGCGGTGACCCGCTCGCGCAGCCCGGTCAGCCCGTTGCCGTACGGGCTGCCGGCGTCGCCGCGTCCGTCGTCGGCCACCTCCACCACCACCGGGTCGGCCGAACGCACGGTGATGCGCGCGGTACCGGCGCGGGAGTGCCGGACGACGTTCGTGACGCCCTCCCGGACCACCCAGCCGGCCACGTCGGCGAGCGGGGCCGGCACCGAACCGGCGTCCGGGGCGGACAGCACGCAGCCGATGCCGGCCGCCGCGAGCAGCGCCTGCGCGGTGGACAGCTCCCCGGTCAGCGACGTGTCCCGGAACCCGGACACGGTGGCCCGAACCTCCTCCAACGCCTCCCGGGCGAGCCGTCCGGCCTCCGCGCTCTGCTGCCGGGACCGTTGCGGGTCGGTCCCGGCCAGCCGGCCGGCCAGGTCGGACAGCAACGCCACCGCGGCCAGCCGCTGGCCGAGCACGTCGTGCAGGTCCCGGGCGATGCGCAGCCGTTCCTCGCTGACCGCCAGCCGGGCCATCTCGGCGCGGGCCATCCGCAGCTGCACCATGGTGCGCAACAGCCAGAAGAACATCGAGGTGAACAGCGCGACCGCGGCCACCGAGGCGACGTAGCCGATCAGGCCGCCACCGCGATCGCCGTACCCGATCGCCACCAGCGTGGTCGCCGCCAGCGTGCCGACCTGGCTCGGGAGCCACCACCGCGGCGGCAGCTGCCCGGGCAGGATCGCGACCAGGTAGTACGGGAACGCGTACCGCCAGGTCGACCCGATCGGGATCATCAGCAGCACGCCGACGGCGATCAGCCCGACCAGCGCGTACGGCGCGGCCAGCCGGAACGGACACCGCATCCCGACGTGGATCAACCGGACGAAGCACAGCACGTAGCCGGCCAGGCCGACGATGGTGAACGCCAGCATCGGCGCGCTCGGCGGCTGCTGGGCGACCGACACGCAGATCGGGATCAGGTACCCGAGCCAGGCGCAGGTCAGCAGGGTCGCCGCGCGCCGCCGGCCCGGCGTCCAGTCGAAGTCGTGCTGCGTCGCCACACCAGACATGGTGCCTCACCTCCCGCTCGCCGCACCGGTCCGGCCGCCGCGCAGCGATCCGGCCGCCGCGCAGCGGGGGCCGCCCGGCGGCCGGACCGGACCGGTCAGGACGCCTTCCGGAACCGCCAGCCGGCGAACCCGAGCAGTACCACCAGCCAGGCCGCGAACAGCAGCGCGCCACTGCCGAACGGCTGCTGCCCGTCGAGCAGCCGCCAGCTCAGCTCCCCCGCCCGGTACGACGGGAGCACCCGGGCCACCTGCGCGAGCCAGTGCGGAAACACCTGTACCGGCATCCACAGCCCACCGCCGATGGACAGCACGAACAGCAGCGCCACCGAGATGCCGCTCGCGACCTCGTCGCGCAGGCTGTAGCCGATCGCCACGCCCAGCGCGATGAACGGGATCGTGGCGAGCCACAGCAGCGGCACCAGTGCGAACCAGGTACCGACCGGCAGTCGTACCCCGTTGACGACGAACCCGCACGCCATCACCAGCAGGATCACCGGCAGCGTCAGCAGGATCGAGGCGCCGAGCTTGATGCCGAGGTAGCCGATCGGCCGCAGCGGGGTCAGCGCGAGCGTCCGGGTCCAGCCGCGGGTGCGTTCGGTCGCGATGCGGGCACTGACCCCCGTCAGCCCGGCGCCCATCGCCCCGTACAGCGCCATCGACACCATGTACTGCGCCGACCAGTCCTTCGCGCTGCCGCTGCCGAAGACCTGCGTGAACAGCAGGTAGAAGCCGACCGGAAAGCAGATCGTGTAGGCCAGGAACGGCACGTTGCGCAGCGTGCGCCGGATCTCCATCACCAGGTACCGGCCCATCAGGCCACCTCCGCCGGTGCGTCGGGTCGGGTCAGGGCCAGGAACGCGTCGGTCAGCGCCGCCGCGGCCACCTCGAAGTCGCGCGCCTGCGGGTACCCGGCCACCAGCGCGCGCAGCGTCGCGTCCGAGTCGGTGGTACGCACCAGCACCGCGTCGCCGTGCACCTCGACGCTCGCCGCGCCGGGCAGGTCCGCCAGCGCCACCGGATCCGCGCCGGGCAGCGTGCACCGTACGTTGCGGGCCGCCGCCATCGCGCGGATCGCGGTCGTCGAGCCGTCCGCGACGACCCGGCCCTGGTCGATCAGCACGATCCGGTCGGCGGTCTCGTCCGCCTCTTCCAGGTAGTGCGTGCTGAACAGCACCGTGCGGCCGGCCGCCGCGAACCCCCGGACCGAGGTCCAGAAGTCGCGCCGCGCCGCCACGTCCAGCCCAGCCGTCGGCTCGTCGAGTACCAGCAGGCTCGGGTCACCGAGCAGCGCCAGCGCGAACCGGACCCGCTGCGTCTGCCCGCCGGAGAGCCGGTCGGTGCGGCGTGTCAGCAGGTCCGCGACGCCGGCCGTCGCGGCGACCTGGCCGATCGGCAGCGGATGCGGCTGCAGCGCGGCGATCGCGGTGAGCAGCTCGCCGACCCGGGCGCCCGGGATCAGCTCACCGGTCTGCAGGACGGCACCGACCGAACCGGCGTCCAGCGCCGCCCGCGGGCGGGTGCCGAACAGTTCGGCCCGCCCGGCGTCCGGCGCCCGCAGGCCCAGCATGATGTCGACGGTGGTGGACTTGCCGGCGCCGTTGGGCCCCAGCAGCGCCACCACCTCGCCCGAGCCGATCGTCAGATCGACCCCGGCGACGGCGGTCACCGCTCCGTACCGCTTGCGGATGCCGCGCAACGACACGGCATCGGGATGCTTCAGCTCAGTCACCAGTACAGGGTCGCGGGGGCGCGAACGCGCCGGTAGTGCCGTTCGAGCAGCGTTCCGTCATGACATTCGTCAGTGCCCACGCCGGCGTCGTGCCGTCGCCCTCGCGCGGCCCGGGCCGTCGCCGCCGGACCAGCGCTCCGGGACGTCTCCGCCGGACCGGCGCTCCGGGACGTCTCCGCCGGACCGGCGCTCGGGCGGAGGGTGGCCGGCGGCACCGCTCCTACTGCTGCCTAGGTAACTGGATCTTTGTCGGGGCGCCAGCCGGTGTCGGCGATCCAGCGGTCCAGTCGCGGCAGCGCCTCGTCGAACCAGGGGCCCTTGAGCTCGGCGTACGCCGAGGTCGTCGCCCCGGAGTCGGCCAGCCGCTGCTTCAGCGCCGCGTAGCCGTCCCGCATCACCGGCTGCGCGCGCAGCCAGTCCCGGAACGCCAGCGCGTACCGCCAGGCCGGGCTCGGCTGCGTCCGTACGTGCAGGTGCACCAGCCGGCCCGGGTCGGCCGACCCGTGAAACCGTTTCACCAGCACGGACTCCGGCGCACCGGCCTGCGGGTCGTCCCACCAGTCCCCGCCGTACCGGGGCAGGCCGGCCGCGGCCAGCGGTTCGGCGAGCGCGTCGGCGGTGGCCAGATCCGGCACCACCAGCTGCAGATCGAGCACGTCCTTGGCGGGCAGGCCCGGCACCGAGGTCGACCCCACGTGGTCCAGTCGCAGGTACCTCTCCCCCAGCGCGTACCGGATCCGCCCGGCGACGCGCTCGTACTGGACCGGCCAGCTCGGATCCGGCGCGGCGATGTGCAGCCGCTCGGGCCGGCGCACCGGCCGCCGCGCCCGGACGTTGCGCTCGTAGTCGAGCAGCCGGCCCGACCACAGCTGGTCGACGGCGGCGGCCAGCGCGTCCCGGCCACCGGAGTTGTCGAGCACCACGTCGGCCGCGGCGCGGCGCCGCTCGTCGCTCGCTTGCGCGGCGACCCGGGCCCGGGCGTCGGCCTCGCTCATGCCGCGCGCCACCAGCCGCTCCCGGCGTACCGCGGGATCCGCCTCGACCACCACGACCAGGTGGTAGGTGGGCGTCAGCCCCACCTCGACCAGCAGCGGTACGTCGTTGACCACCACCGCGTCGGCCGGTGCGGCGGCCATCAGCTCCTCGGACCGGGCCCGGACCAGCGGGTGGACGATCGCCTCCAGCCGGCCCCGCGCGGCCGGATCGGCGAACACGATCCGCGCCAGCCGGGCGCGGTCCAGCCCCTGCGCACCGACGACGTCCGGCCCGAACTCGGCCGCCACCGCGGCGAGCCCCGGCGTACCGGGGGCGACCACCTCGCGCGCCAGCACGTCCGAGTCGACCAGCACCGCGCCGCGCGCCACCAGCAGCCGGGCCACCTCACTCTTGCCGGCGCCGATCCCGCCGGTCAGTCCCACCCGAAGCACGGCCGCAAGTCTGCCAGCCGGGCCCCGGCCCGCCGCCGCCCGGGCACGACAACGGCGGCGCCCCGGGTACGGCACCAACCGCGCCCGGGGACGACGCCGCAGCGGCATCCGGACACGGCACGCTCGCGACGTCCGGGTACGGCACCGGCCACGCGCGGTACGACGCCGGAGCAGCGCCCGGGGACGACGAAGCCCCGCCGGGAAACCCGGCGGGGCTCGGTCGTGCTATCCGGTGTGGCGCAGCCCGGTCAGGACTTGCCGCCGGCCAGCTTCTCCCGCAGCGCGGCCAGCGCCTCGTCGGTGGCCAGCGTGCCGGCCGGCTCCTGCCCGCCACCGCTGGTGGCCGGCGCCGACTGGGTCTGCGTGCTGCCGGAGCTCACCGGCGCGCCGCCCGCGGGCGCCTCGGCGGCCGCGGCCGCCTCGGCCTCGCGCGACTCCGTGATCTGCTTCATGTGCTGCTCGAACCGCGTGTGCGCCTCGGCGTACTCCCGCTCCCAGGCCTCGCGCTGGCTGTCGTAGCCCTCCAGCCACTCGCCGGTCTCCGGGTCGAAGCCCTCGGGGTACTTGTAGTTGCCCTCGGCGTCGTACTCGGCGGCCATGCCGTACAGCGTGGGGTCGAAGTGCTCCTCGCCGGTGTCGGCGAAGCCCTCGTTGGCCTGCTTGAGCGACAGCGAGATCCGGCGGCGCTCCAGGTCGATGTCGATGACCTTGACCATGACCTCCTTGCCCACGGTCACGACCTGCTCCGGCACCTCGACGTGCCGCTCGGCCAGCTCGGAGATGTGCACCAGGCCCTCGATGCCGTCGTCGACGCGCACGAACGCACCGAACGGAACCAGCTTCGTGACCTTGCCGGGCACGATCTGGCCGATCTGGTGGGTCCGGGCGAACTGACGCCACGGGTCCTCCTGGGTCGCCTTGAGCGACAGCGACACGCGCTCGCGCTCCAGGTCGACGTCCAGCACCTCGACCTCGACCTCCTGGCCGACCTCGACGACCTCGGACGGGTGGTCGATGTGCTTCCAGGACAGCTCGGAGACGTGCACCAGGCCGTCCACGCCGCCCAGGTCGACGAACGCACCGAAGTTGACGATCGAGGACACGACGCCCTTGCGGACCTGCCCCTTCGCCAGCTTGTTGAGGAACTCGGTGCGCACCTCGGACTGGGTCTGCTCCAGCCAGGCACGACGGGACAGGACCACGTTGTTGCGGTTCTTGTCCAGCTCGATGATCTTCGCCTCGAGCTCGCGCCCCACGTACGGCTGGAGGTCGCGCACCCGGCGCATCTCCACCAGCGAGGCGGGCAGGAAGCCACGCAGCCCGATGTCGAGGATCAGGCCGCCCTTGACCACCTCGATGACGGTGCCGCGCACGACGCCGTCCTCGTCCTTGATCTTCTCGATCGTGCCCCAGGCCCGCTCGTACTGAGCGCGCTTCTTGGACAGGATCAGGCGGCCTTCCTTGTCCTCCTTCTGGAGAACCAGGGCCTCGATGTGGTCACCGACGGACACGACCTCGTGTGGATCGACGTCGTGCTTGATCGACAGCTCGCGCGAGGGGATGACACCCTCGGTCTTGTAGCCGATGTCGAGCAGGACCTCGTCCCGGTCGACCTTGACGACGGTACCTTCGACGATGTCGCCGTCATTGAAATACTTGATCGTCTCGTCGATGGCCGCGAGGAATGCTTCCTCGGAGCCGAGGTCGTCAACGGCGATCTGGTTGCCGGCGGCCTTGCTGGCCGCGGCGATGTTCGAGGTGGCCTCGACACTGCTCGTCATGTGGGAGAGTGCTCCGTCGGTGGATGATCTTCTCGGTCTGCGCGCGGCGGGATCAGCTCACCCGGGCGGAGGCAGCAGCCGTGAAGAAGATCAAGATGACGAGGATCCCCTGTTGTGACCACCGGACCGGCTCCGGATGATGGCGGGCCTGCTCCCTGCTGAGACACGCAGACCCCGAGCGCACCGGCAAGCCTACCGTGCGCCATACCATAAGGTCCAACCCTCCCCCAAACCACGGCGGTACGCCGCGTGCCGCGCCCGGAATCGACCGGTTCGCGCCGTCGGTGGCCGATCGTGCCCGCGCCGCTACAGGACGGTGAGGTCGACGGTCGCGGCGAGGGCGGCGTAGCCGGCGTCGCTGGGGTGCAGGTGGTCACCGCAGTCGTAGTCGGGGGCGAGCCGGCCCGGGTCGGTGGGGTCGCGCAGCGCCGCATCGGCGTCGAGCACCGCGTCGAACACGCCGCTGGTGCGGATCCACGAGTTGACCCGCACCCGTACCGCGTTGCCGGCCGGAGACCAGGCGCGGGCTCCGGCGTACGGCAGCAGGGTCGTGCCGACCACCCGCAGTCCGCGGGCGTGCAGCGAGGCGACCATCGTGCGGTAGCCGGCGATCAACGCGGCCGCGTCCACCCCGCGGTCGAACTGGATGTCGTTGATCCCCTCCAGCAGGATCACCGTGCGCACCCCGAGCCCGGCCGGCACGTCGGCACCCACCCGGGTCAGCGCCGCCACCCCGGAGGTCGGCGGGCCGTCGCGCAGCAGCCGGTTGCCGGCGATCCCGGCGTCGAGCACCGCGTGCCGCTTCCCCGGCGGTCGACCGGCCAGCCGGTCGGCGAGCAGGTCCGGCCAGCGCCGGTTGGTATCGCCGCTGGAACCGGTGCCGTCGGTGATCGAGTCGCCCAGCGCGACCACGGTGCCGACCGCGTCTGCGGTGCGCACGTCGACGCCGGCCAGCAGGTACCAGTGGGTGGTGGTGTGCCGGAACGCGGTGGCACCGGCGGTGGTGGCGTCGCCACCGGCGAGGTAGTTCGTCTGGTGCGCGGACGGGTGGTAGCTGACCGCCAGCCTGCTGTGCCGGGGCAGGTACAGGCTGACCAGCAGGTCCCGGCCGCCGGTCACGGTCAGCGGCACCGGGTCGGAGGAGACCGCCGCGCCGGCCGGCACCCGGACCGAGCGGGCGCCGGCGAAGGTGACCTCGCGCAGCAGCGCCGGCGCCGCCGTCGCGCCCGGCTGGGCCGGCAGCGCCACGGTCGCGTGCCCCACCGTCACCGACCCCGTCCCGTACGTGTTGGCCAGCCGGATGCGCACCGCGGTGCCGCCGACGCTGAGGTGCACCACGTTGCGCACCGTGCAGGAGCCGCACGGCAGCCGGCCGGCGGTCGCCTGCGCGGTACCCCAGCCACCCAGCCAGTGCCCGGCCCGGGCCGGCGTGGTCTGCCGGTGTTCCAGTCCGGCCCGCCGCACCAGCACCGCCGGGGTCACCACCAACGCCGTCAACACGACGGCGAGCAGGGCGGCAGGCAGCAGCCGACGCGAACCCATCCGGGTCCTCCAGCGGTGACGAGGGGTGTTGCATCCAGGCTAAGGCGGGTCCGCACGGGTTCCGGCACGCTGTGGCTCTACCGTGATGTGATGTCGAACGACCGGGTCGCCCGCCGCCCGCTGGACAGCGACGCCACCCGCCGGGCCGCGCGGCACTGGTGGGACTCCGACGCCGACGACTACCAGCGCGAGCACGGCGCGTTCCTGGGCGACGCGGACTTCGTCTGGTGCCCGGAGGGGCTGCGCGAGTCCGACGCCCGGCTGCTCGGCGACGTGTCCGGCCGGCGCGTTCTCGAACTGGGCTGCGGGGCGGCGTCCTGTTCGCGCTGGCTGGCCCGGCAGGGTGGGCGTCCGGTCGCGTTCGACCTGTCCGCCCGGATGCTCGCGCAGGCCCGGGCCGGCGCCCGCCGCTCCGGTACCGACGTGCCGCTGGTGCAGGCCGACGCGCTGGCGCTGCCGTTCGCCGACGGCGCGTTCGACCTCGCGGTGACCGCGTTCGGGGCGATCCCGTTCGTGGCCGACTCGGCCCGGCTGATGCGTGAGGCGTACCGGGTGCTCGTTCCCGGCGGCCGGTTCGTGTTCGCGGTGACGCACCCGATGCGGTGGATCTTCCTGGACGACCCGGGCGAGCGCGGGCTGGTGGCGGTGCACTCGTACTTCGACCGCACCCCGTACGTGGAGTACGACGAGCGTGGCGTACCCAGCTACGCCGAGCAGCACCGCACCCTGGGCGACCGGATCCGGGAACTGGTCGGCGCCGGGTTCGTGCTCGACGACCTGATCGAGCCGGAGTGGCCGGACGGCCACGACCAGCTGTGGGGGCAGTGGAGCCCGCTACGCGGCCGGCTGTTCCCCGGTACCGCCATCTACGTCGCGCACCGCTGAACCGCCGGCCGGCGGAGGTTCGGCCGATTGCGCCCGGTACGGGCGTCGTCGTCGTTAGCGTGAGCACGTGACTGCCGACAGTGCGACAGCGGCCGACGCCGGACCGGTCGAGGTGACCGGCAGCCGCCGCTGGCTGATCATCAGCGGTCTGCTCGCCTGCATGCTGCTCGCCGCGCTGGACCAGACCATCGTGGCCACCGCGCTACCCACGATCGTCTCCGACCTCGGCGGCGTGGCGCACCTGTCCTGGGTGGTCACCGCGTACCTGCTGGCGGTCACCGCGACCACCCCGCTGTGGGGCAAGCTCGGCGACCTGTTCGGCCGCAAGCGGCTGCTGCAGATCGCCGTCACGGTCTTCCTCATCGGCTCCGCCCTCGCCGGTACCAGCCAGGACATGCTGATGCTGATCGCGTTCCGGGCCATTCAGGGGCTCGGCGGCGGCGGGCTGATGGTGCTGTCCCAGGCCACCGTCGCCGACGTGGTACCGCCCCGCGAGCGGGGCCGGTACCAGGGTGTGTTCGGGGCGGTGTTCGGCGCCTCCAGCGTGATCGGGCCGCTGCTGGGCGGGTTCTTCGTCGACAACCTGTCCTGGCGCTGGGTGTTCTACGTCAACCTGCCGATCGGCGCGGCGGCGCTGGTGATCACCGCCCTGGTGCTGCCCGCCGCGCTGCCGCGGGCCAAGCCGTCGATCGACTACCTGGGCATCGTGCTGGTCGCCGCGGCCGCGGTGGCGCTGGTGCTGTTCACCAGCTGGGGCGGCACCACCTACCCGTGGTTGTCCTGGCAGGTGATCGGGCTCGCGGTGCTCGGGGTGGTGTTGATCGTCGCGTTCGTCGCCGTCGAGCGCCGCGCGGCCGAGCCGGTGATGCCGCTGCGCCTGTTCACCACCCGGGTGTTCTCGGTCGCCTCGGTGGTCGGCTTCGTCGTCGGCTTCGGCATGTTCGGCGCCATCACGTACCTGCCGATCTACCTGCAGGTGGTGACCGGCGTCGGGCCGACCGAGTCGGGGCTGCGGATGCTGCCGATGATGCTCGGGGTGCTCGTCACCTCGATCGGCAGCGGCCAGCTGATCACCCGCACCGGCCGGTACAAGATGTTCCCGGTCCTGGGGACCGCGGTGATGACGGTCGGGCTGTACCTGCTCTCCCGGATGGACCAGCACACCGGGTTCTGGGCCGCGTCGGGCGCGATGCTGGTGCTCGGTGCCGGGCTGGGCATGGTGATGCAGGTGCTGGTGCTCGCCGTGCAGAACGGCGCCGAGTACCGCGATCTCGGCGCGGCGACCTCAGGGGCGACGTTCTTCCGGTCCATCGGCGGGTCGTTCGGGGTGGCGGTGTTCGGCGCGATCTTCGCCAGCCAGCTGACCAGCAACCTGGCCCGCTACCTGCCGCCCGGCGCACTGCCCGGCAACGCCACGGTCGCCGCCGGCCCGTCCCGCGAGTCGCTGGGCAAGCTGCCCCCGGAGATCCTCGGCGACGTGGTGCACGCGTACGCCCGGAGCATCCACACCGTGTTCCTGTGGGCGGTGCCCGTCGCGGCGCTGGCGTTCCTGCTCACGTTCCTGCTGCCGGCGGTCCCGCTGCGCAGCACCAGCCGGGCCACCGATCCGGGCGCCCCGCCGAGCGGCCGCGACTCGTGGGCGGAACTGGAACGGGCGCTGACCCTGCTGGTACACCGGCAGGACGCGGTCAAGGTGTACGGCTGGCTGGCCGAGCGGGCCGGCGTACCAGTCGGCGCCGGCGCCTGCTGGCTGCTGTGCTGGCTGGGCCGCAACCCGGCACCGGCACCGGCCGACCTGCCCCGCCGCGAGGGCATCGGCGCCGGGCTGGTCACCCAGTGGCTCGGCGAGCTGCGCGACGCCGGGCTGGCCCGCATCGGTACCTCCGTGACGTTGACCCCGGACGGCCGCGACGCGCTCGACCGCCTCGCCCAGGCACGCTGCGAGGGGCTGGAGCGGCTGCTCGACGGCTGGCAGCCCGACCTGCATCCGGACCTGCACGAGCGCCTGGTCCAGCTGGCCCGCGAACTGCTGGGCACCGAACCCGGCCGCGAGGTCCGGACCGGCTGAGCCCCACCGGTCCACCACGCTCGGGCCGGCCGGCCTCGGCTCGCCAGGTGCGGGCCGGTCAGGCCGAGTCGGGCCGCGTCGGGCCACGTCGGGCCACGTCGGGCCACGAGGTACGGCCGAGCCGGGCCGCAACCCTGCGGTGCGGGGCCGGTCGGGCGGCGGCGGACGAACGCCTGCCCGGTTGGCCCCCGGGCGGTCGGGGCCGGCAGACTGGCTGGTCGGAGGTGGTCATGAAGGTATACGTGTCGGTGGACCTGGAGGGCGTCTCGGGCATCGTCGACTGGGCCCAGTGCACCCGCGGCGGGGAGGACTACGAGCTCGGTCGGCAGCTCGCGCTGGCGGAGGTGAACGCCGCGATCGAGGGGGCGCAGGCCGCCGGCGCCACCGAGATCCTCGTCAACGACGCGCACTCGGTGATGCGCAACCTCGCCCCGGACCGGCTCGCCGGGCACGCGAGCTATCTGTCCGGCCGGTTCAAGCCGGACTACATGATGCAGGGCCTGGACGACAGCTTCGACGCGATCCTGTACCTCGGGTACCACGCGGCGATGCCGACGGCGGGGATCCTGTCCCACACGTACAACCCCGGCGCGATCCTGGACGTCCGGATCAACGGCACGATGGCCGGCGAGTCCGGCATCAACGCGCTGGTGGCGCAGCATCACGGGGTGCCGGTCGCGGTGGTCACCGGCGACCAGTACGTGGGGCCGGAGGCGGCGCCGTTCTGCCCGGGCATCCGGGCCGCGGTGGTGAAGCAGTCGGTGAGCCGGTCGGCGGCGAACAACCTGCACCCGGAGCGGGCCCGGGCGCTGATCGCCGAGCAGGTCACCGCCGCGCTGCGGGAGCTCGACACGCTGAGCCCGCCGGCCATCGAGCTGCCGGTGACCATCGAGGTCGACCTCGCCAGCCCGGACATGGCCGAGCAGGCGTCCTGGATCCGGTCGGTGCGGCGTACCGGCGGGAACACCGTGCGGTTCGCCGACGACGACCCGCTGCGCGCGTTCCGCACGTTCATGACCGTGGTGTTCCTGACCCGCTCGCTGGTCGAGTCGCGCTGAGCCCCGCCCGGGCCGTGGCACGCGAACGGGCCCGGGTGCGGCGCACCCGGGCCCGTCGTGCTGTCGTTGCGACCGTCAGGCGGTGGCGCCCGCCTCCTCGACGGCGACCTCGTCGTGCGGGGTCTGCTCGATCATCTCTTCCATCCGCTGCTTCGACATGCGGGTGGACCAGCCCAGCCAGTAGATGACCGCGGTCAGCACCGCGCAGGCCACGAAGCCCCAGATCAGCCACGAGTCGCCGGCACCCTTGTTGATCATGCTGCCGACGAAGCTGACGATGGCCAGCCCGGCCAGCCAGATCAGGGTCCAGTAGCCGTGCTTGAAGTCCAGCCCACCGACCGACTTGATCTGGCCGGTCGCCTGGAACACGGCCAGCAGGATCAGGCCGACGATGATCGCGACGAAGAACTTCCAGTTGGTGTCCCAGCCGGCCCAGAACACGATCAGGTTCGACGAGTAGAACGCCAGCACCGGGATCACGTGCCCGCCGGGGATCCGGAACGGACGCTTGCGGTCCGGCATCTCCTTGCGCATCGCGGCCCACACCAGCGGACCGGAGCCGAACGAGAGCACCGTCGCCGAGGTGACCAGGCCGACCAGCTGCTGCCAGCTCGGGAACGGCAGCAGGAAGATCACGCCCAGCACGAACGTGATGATCGTCGACACCCACGGCACGCCGGTCTTGGTCAGCTTGGCGATGCCGGCCGGCGCGTTGCCGTTGCGGGCGGTCACGTAGCCCAGCCGCGAGGTGACCGCGGTGTAGATCAGGCCGGTGTCGCCGGGCGAGACGATCGCGTCGATGTAGAGCACGACCGCGAGCCAGGTCAGCCCGATCGCCTCGGCGATCGCGGCCAGCGGGCCGAAGTCGTTCTTGAACGCCAGGTCGGTCCAGCCGTGCGAGGTGACCAGGTCGTGCGGGTTGACCGCGGCGATGAACGCGATCTGCAGCAGGATGTAGATGATCATGGTCAGCACGACCGACCCGATGACCGCGAACGGCACGTTGCGCTTCGGGTTGTTGGTCTCACCGGCCAGCTCGATCCCCTGCCGGAAGCCGAGGAACGAGAACGTGATGCCGGCCGTCGCGATCGCGGTGAAGATGCCGGACGGGCCCGCCGGCGCGAAGCCGTGGCTGGTGAAGTTGGCGCCGTGGAACGCGGTGATCAGGAACATCACGATCACCAGCAGGATGACCACGAGCTTCCACCACACCAGCACGTTGTTGATCTGCGCGAAGTAGCGCACACCCAACACGTTGATGATGCAGAAGACCGCGAGCAACGCGATCGCCACCACGATGCCGACTGGCTTGAGGGTGAACACGCCGCCGGCGTGCGCCTCGGTGAAGCCCGCGTAGTACTTCGTCGCGTACTGCAGGACGCCGGTGACCTCGATCGGCGCGACCACCGCCGCGGCGAGCCAGGTGATCCAGCCCAGCGTGTAGCTGGCGAACGTGCCGAACGCGTACTGCGGGAAGCGGATCACCCCGCCGGTGACCGGGAACATCGTGCCGAGTTCGGCGAACGTCAGTCCGATCAGGATGATCATGACGCCGCCGATCAGCCACGAGAAGATCGCGGCCGGACCGGCCTGCTGGGAGGCGCGCAGCGCGCCGAACAGCCAGCCGGAGCCGATGATCGAGCCCACACCGGTGAACAGCAGGCCGATCATGCCGATGTCGCGCCTCAGATGGCGCTTTTCCACCGGGCTGGAGCCCGGCGTCTGTCCTGTCGCGGCACTCAATCCACGACCTCCTTGTCCGTCACCGACCGGGGCGCGAGGGCGGCCACCGATCCGTACCTGCCGCAGTCGGGACCGGCGTCCCAGGCCGCTCCGATGCTCGACACCCGAGAAGACGTGCGGATGATCAACAGGCACATTACTTCTGCTTAAGACAACTGAGAGTTATACGACTCCGCGTGTTCCTCCGCGACCACGGATCTTGCCCCGGTTGGCACCCCCACCTGTACGCTCCGGAGCCAAATTACGATGTTTATGGGAGCCTGATCGTATATTTCGGGCGCACACGGCACACGCGGTGACCACATGTACGATCTACAACGAGTAGGTAACGCGGCCGTTATCCGACCGACAACGGAGGACAAGAAGCGCACGGGACGACACCGACAGTGGCGATGGTCGCCATCACCCGGCCGGCGCCGAACGGCGCGAACCGGCTCGGGCCGCCCCGATCGCGGTGCTGGTCGGCCCGAGCCCCGCGATCAGTGACCGGCGGTCGACCAGTCCAGCCCGACCCCGACCGACACCGACAGCGGCACCGACAGGGTCTGCGCCTGCCCCATCTCGGTGCGCACCAGCTCCTCCAGCGCGGCCCGCTCTCCCGGCGCGACCTCGAACACCAGCTCGTCGTGCACCTGCAGCAGCATCCGCGAGGCCAGCCCCTGCGCCCGCAAGGCGGCGTCGACCCGCAGCATCGCCAGCTTGATGATGTCGGCCGCCGACCCCTGGATCGGCGCGTTCAGCGCCATCCGCTCGGCCATCTCCCGCCGCTGCCGGTTGTCGCTGGTCAGGTCGGGCAGGTAGCGACGACGACCGAGCATCGTCTCGGTGTACCCGTCCCGCCGGGCCGCGTCGACCAGCCCCCGCAGGTAGTCACGCACCCCGCCGAACCGCTGGAAGTACTCGTCCATCAGCCCGCGGGCCTCCTCGGCGGTGATGCCGAGCTGGCTGGACAGCCCGTACGCGGAGAGGCCGTAGGCGAGACCATAGTTCATCGCCTTGATCCGGCTGCGCTGCTCGCCGTCGACCGTCTCCGCCTCGACCCCGAACACCCGCGCCGCGGTCGCCGCGTGGAAGTCGGCGCCGGACACGAACGCCTCGATCAGCGCCTCGTCGGTGGACAGGTGCGCCATGATGCGCATCTCGATCTGGCTGTAGTCGGCGGTCAGCAGCTGCTCGAACCCCTCGCCGACGACGAACGCGCGGCGCAGCCGCCGCCCCTCCTCGCTGCGGATCGGGATGTTCTGCAGGTTGGGATCGGTGGACGACAGCCGGCCGGTCGCCGCCACCGTCTGCTTGAACGTGGTGTGGATGCGGCCGTCGGCGCTGACCGACTTGAGCAGCCCCTCCACCATCGACCGCAGCTTGGACACGTCGGCGTAGCGCAGCAGGTGCGGCAGCACCGGATGCTCGCTCTGCGCGTACAGCGACTGGAGGGCGTCGGCGTCGGTGGTGTAGCCGGTCTTGGTGCGCTTGGTCTTCGGCAGCCCCAGCTCCTCGAACAGCAGCTGCTGCCGCTGCTTGGGCGAGCCGAGGTTGAACTCGCGGCCGACCACGTCGTACGCCGCCTGCGCGGTCGACTTGACCTCGCCGGCGAAGTGCGCCTCCAGCTCGGACAGGTAGTCGGTGTCGGCGCCGATGCCGGTGCGTTCCATTCCGGCCAGTACCCGGCTCAGCGGCTGCTCCAGCCCCACCAGCAGTTGCACGCTGCGGCCGTCGGCGTCGGTCGCCTCGGCCGCCACGGCGACCGGGTCCGACCCGGCCGGCTGCGCCTGCCCCGCCGGCTCCGCTGCCTCGCCGCGCGCCGCCAGCTCGGCCAGCAGCGCCGGCGCGAGGTCGAGCGTCGCCCGGGCCCGCAGCATCAGCTGCTGCTCGGCGGCCCGCTCCCCCAGCGCGTCGGCCAGCCCGTCCAGGGTGAGCTGACCGTTGTCCGGCTCGTCCGCCCGCAGCTCGCGGTGCAGGTAGCGCACCGACAGGTCTTCCAGGTCGTAGCTGCGCTGGTCCGGCCGGGCCAGGTAGGCGGCGAGCGCGGTGTCGGTGGCCAGGCCGGCCAGCTCCCACCCGTGCGCCTGCAACGCCAGCAGCACCGGCTTCGCGTCGTGCACGATCTTCGGCCGGTCGGGGTCGGCGAGGAACGCGGCGAGCGCCGCGTCGTCGGCCGCGTCCAGCTTCGTCGGGTCGAGGTGGCAGGCGGCGGCGCCCTCGTCGACCGCGAGCGACAGCGCGGTGAGGCTGCCCGTGCCCCGGCCGAACGAACCGGACACCGCCAGCCCGACCGGCACCCCCGGGCTGGTGTGCGCCGCCAGCCAGTCGGTCAGCCCGCCGGTCGACAGCACCGAACCGGCGACGTCGAAGCCCTCCTCGGCCTCCGGCTCCGGCGCGGCCAAGTAGCTGTAGAGCCGGTCCCGCAGCACCCGGAACTGCAGCGTGTCGAACACCTGCGCGACCTGCTCACGGTCCCACCCGTGCCAGGCCAGATCGTCCGGCTGCACCGGCAGCGGCAGGTCGCGGATCAGCTCGTTGAGTTCGTGGTTGCGGATCACGTCGGCCAGGTGCGCCCGCAGCGACTCACCCGCCTTGCCCTTGAGCTGGTCGGCCGCGGCCACGATGCCCTCGACCGACGAGTACTGCCCGATCCACTTCGCGGCGGTCTTCGGGCCGACGCCCGGCACCCCGGGCAGGTTGTCGGAGGTCTCGCCGACCAGCGCGGCAAGGTCGCGGTAACGCTCCGGCAGCACGCCGTACTTGTCCTCGACCGCCGCCGGGGTCATCCGGGCCAGCTCGGACACGCCCTTCTTCGGGTACAGCACCGTGACGCCGTCACCGATCAGCTGGAACGAGTCGCGGTCACCGGAGCAGATCAGCACCTCGAAGCCGGCGCCGGCGGCCTCGGTGGCCAGCGTCGCGATCACGTCGTCGGCCTCGAAACCCTCCTTGCTGACCTGCACGATGCGCAGCGCCGCGAGCACCTCGCCGATCAGGCTGACCTGGCCGTGGAAGTCGGCCGGCGTCTCGGCCCGCCCCGCCTTGTACTCCGCGTAGCGCTCGGTGCGAAACGACCGTCGGGACACGTCGAAGGCCACCGCGATGTGCGTCGGCTGCTCGTCGCGCAGCACGTTGATCAGCATCGAGGTGAACCCGTACACCGCGTTGGTGGGCTGGCCGGTGCTGGTGGAGAAGTTTTCCACCGGCAGCGCGAAGAACGCCCGGTATGCGACCGAATGGCCGTCGATCAGCAGCAGGCGGGGGCGCCCCGACCCGGCGGATCCGGTCGCGGGTGCGGGGCTCGGCGCGGAACTCTTCGTGCTCGCAGTCACCTGAGTGACTGTAGCGTCGGGCACCGACAAAACCGACGGCGCCCGCCGCCGCCGGGAGGCCCGGACAGAACGGCGTCCGGCAGGCGCCGGCCGCCCTTCCGGCCGGGACCTCTAGAGCACCTTCGACAGGAACAGCTTGGTCCGCTCCTGCTGCGGGTTCTCCAGCACCTGGGAGGGCGGCCCGGACTCGACCACCACCCCGCCGTCCAGGAACACCACCGTGTCGGCCACCTCGCGGGCGAACCCGATCTCGTGCGTGACCACCACCATCGTCATGCCCGACGCGGCCAGGTCGCGCATCACCTGCAGCACCTCGCCGACCAGTTCCGGATCCAGCGCGCTGGTCGGCTCGTCGAACAGCATCAGTTCCGGATCCATCGCCAGCGCCCGGGCGATCGCCACCCGCTGCTGCTGCCCGCCGGACAGCTCCGCCGGGTACGCGCCGCCCCGGTCGCCCAGGCCGACCCGGGTCAGCAGCTCGCCCGCGCGGGTCCGGGCGTCGGCCCGGCGGATCCGGCGCACCCGGCACGGCGCCTCGATCAGGTTCTGCTCCGCGGTCAGGTGCGGGAACAGGTTGAACCGCTGGAACACCATGCCGATCCGGCTGCGCTGCGCGGCGACCTCCTTCTCCCGCATCTCGTGCAGCCGGTCGCCGACCTGCCGGTACCCGACGAGCTCGCCACCGACCCAGATCCGCCCGGCGTCGATCTTCTCCAGGTGGTTGATGCAGCGCAGGAACGTCGACTTGCCGCCGCCCGAGGGGCCCAGCACGCAGGTCACCTCGCCCGGCGCGACCGCCAGGTCGATGCCGCGCAGCACCTGGCTGCGGCCGTACGACTTGTGCACGTTGTCGGCGACCACCATGTACCGGTCCGGGTCGGCCGGCACCTGCGCCTGCGCCACGCCGCCGGCGTCCTCGTCGCTCACGTGTCCACCTCCGTACCGACCGCGCCGCCGGCACCCGCCGAGCGCGCACCCCGCAGCCGGATCGCCCGCGGCCCGTGCCCGCGGGAGAACCGCTTCTCCAGGAAGTGTTGCCCGATCATCAGCACCGAGGTCATCGCCAGGTACCAGATGCAGGCGGCCACCAGCATGGGGAAGATCGCGTAGGTGCGGGCACCGATGTGCTGCAGCTGGAAGAACAGCTCGTTGGTCACCGGCACGTACGCCACCAGCGAGGTGTCCTTGAGCATCGCGATCGTCTCGTTGCCGGTCGGCGGCACGATCACCCGCAGCGCCTGCGGCAGCACGATCCGCCGCAGCAGCAGCGGCCGGCGCATCCCGAGGGCCTGCGCCGCCTCGGCCTGGCCCGGGTCCACCGACTGGATGCCGCCGCGCACCACCTCGGCCATGTACGCGCCCTCGGACATCGCGAGCGCGAGCAACCCGGCGGTGAACCCGCTCAGCAGCGTCACCGCGTTCACCCCGAACAGCCGCGCGTTCAGATCGATGCCGAACAGCGCACCGAGCTGGTGGTCGAACGGCAGCCCGAACTCCAGCCGGCTGTACAGGATGCCCAGGTTGCCGAACAGCACGCACAGCACCAGCCTGGGCACACCCCGGAAGAACCAGATGTACATCCAGGCCGCGGCGGCCAGGATCGGGTTCGGCGACAGCCGCATCACCGCGAGCACCACGCCCAGCGCGATGCCGATGATCATCGCCAGGATGGTCAACTCGATCGAGGTCACCGCACCGCGCACCACCGGCACGGACAGGATGTTGTCGAACAGCATCGGCCACTGGAACGCCTTGTTCGTCACCACCATGTGGACGAACATCGCCGCCAGCACCGCGAGCACCACGACCGCCACCCAGCGGCCGGGGTGGCGCACCGGCACCGCCCGGATCGGCTCCGGCCGTCCCCGGCCGGAGCCCGTCACATCGCTCGACATCGTCGACTACTGCGACACCGACGGGTTCACCGTCGGATTGTCGATCTTGCCGACCTGCACGCCCCAGTTCTTCAGGACCTTCTCGTAGGTCCCGTCGGCGATCAGCGCCTGCAGGGCGCCCTGGACGGCCTGCGCGAACGCCAGCTGGTCCTTCTTGATCACGTACCCGTACGGCGCCGCCTCGTAGATCTTGCCCAGCGACTCCAGCTGCCCCTTGGACTGCTTCAACGCGTACGCCACGATCGGCGAGTCGGCCAGCATCGCGTCGTCCTTGCCCGACGCGACCGCCGCGGTCGCCTGGTCCTGGCCCTCGTACTGGTCGATCTTGATCGCCGGCTTGCCCGCCGAGGTGCACTTCTTCGACCGCGCCGTGATGTCGTCGACCTCGACGGTGTCGGTCTGCACCGCCACGGTCTTGCCGCACGCCGCGTCCGGCTGCACCTTCTGCGGGTTGCCCTTCTTGGTCGCCCACCAGATGCCGGCCGAGTAGTACGTGACCATGTTGGCCTGCTTCATCCGGTCCGCGTTGACCGTGAACGACGACACGCCCGCGTCGTACTTGCCCGACTCGACGCCGGCGATGATCGTGCCGAACTTCGCCGACTCGTACGTCGCCTTCAGGCCCAGCTTCGCCAGCACCGCGTTGTACAGGTCGACGTCCCAGCCCTCGACGGTCTTGCCGTCGGTGGCGAGGAACTCGTTCGGCGCGTACGACGAGTCGGTACCGATCTTGAGCGTGCCCTTGCTCTTGATCGCCGCCGGCACCTTCGCGGCCAGCGCCTTGTCCACCGCCACCTTCGGCGTCGGCGACGGCTTGCCCGTCCCCGAGCCGGAGCCGTCGCCGCCACTGCCGCTACCGCAGGCAGCCAGCGTCACCGCCAGCACGGCCGCGACCGCGCCGGTACACGCCCAGCGGACGCCCGACCTGCCAACCATCCTCATGACACCCTCCAGATTTGCCGTCCTGGTCCGACCCGGGCAGTTACGCGACGCCCAGGTAGGCCTCCTGGACCGTCGGGTCGGCGAGCAGCTCCGCGCCCGTGCCGGTGCGTACGATACTTCCGGTCTCCAGGACGTACGCGCGGTGCGCCAGGGAGAGCGCCTGTTGTGCATTCTGCTCCACCAGCAGGATCGTCGTACCCTGCGTGTTGATCTCCGCGATGATCGCGAAGATCTGCTGGATCAGCATCGGCGCCAGCCCCATCGACGGTTCGTCGAGCAACAGCACCTTCGGCCGCGCCATCAGCGCCCGGCCGATCGTGAGCATCTGCTGCTCGCCACCAGACATCGTCCCGCCGAGCTGCTTGCGCCGCTCCGCCAACCGCGGAAACAGGTCGAACACCCGAGCCCGGTCCTGCGCGATGCCCGCCGCGTCCTTGCGCGTGTAGCAGCCCAGGTCCAGGTTCTCCTCGACCGTCATGCCCGGGAAGATCCCGCGACCCTCCGGCGCCTGCGAAATGCCCGACACCACCCGCTGATCGGCCCGCATCCGGGTGATGTCGCGGCCCTGCAGCCGGATCCGGCCCTGCTGCGCGGCGCGCAGCCCCGAGATCGCCCGCATCGTGGTCGTCTTCCCGGCGCCGTTCGCGCCGATCAACGCCACGATCTCGCCCTCCTCGATGCCCAGGCTGATGCCGTGCAGGGCCTCGATCCGACCGTAGGCGACGACCAGGTCTTCCAACTCAAGCAGCATCGTCCGGCACCCCCAGATACGCAGCGACCACCTTCGGATCCGACCGCACCTCCGCCGGCACCGCGTCGGCGATCTTGCGACCGAACTCCAACACCACGATCCGGTCGGTCACCCCCATCACCAGCCGCATGTCGTGCTCGATCAGCAGTACCGTCTGGCCCCGGTCCCGGATCCGCCGGATCAGCTCCAGCAGCTCCTCCTTCTCCGCCGGGTTGAACCCGGCGGCCGGCTCGTCCAGGCACAGCAACGCCGGCTCGGTCGCCAGCGCCCGGGCGATCTCCAGCCGCCGCTGGTCGCCGTACGGCAGGTTGCGGGCCAGCTGGTTCGCGGTCGACCCGATACCCATGAAGTCCAGCAGCTCGTGCGCCTTCGCCCGACCCGCCCGCTCCTCCCGGCGGTGCCGCGGCAGCCGCAGCAACGCGCCGGGCACGCTCGTACGGTGCCGCGCGTCCGTACCGACCAGCACGTTCTCCAGCGCCGTCATCTCCGGGAACAGCCGGATGTTCTGGAACGTACGGGCGATGCCCAGCCGGGTGATCTGGTGCCGGCTGCGGCTGACCAACGGCCTGCCGTTGAGCCGCACCTGACCGGTGGTCGGCCGAAACACCCCGGTCATCACGTTGAAGCAGGTCGTCTTGCCGGCGCCGTTCGGGCCGATCAACCCGAGGATCTCGCCCTCGTTGACCGCGAAGCTGACATGGTCGAGCGCGGTGACACCGCCGAAGCGCATCACCACGTCGTCGACCTCCAACAACGGACGCGTCTGCCGTGCCGCCGCACCACCGCCGGCAGCACCCTGGACCGGCTCGCCGGTCGTGTCCACCTCAGACATTCGCGGTCGCCTCCTCCGCAGCCTCGCGTTTGCGGTCTTCCAACTCCACCGCGCGCCGGCGGCTCGGGATCAACCCCTGCGGCCGGAAGATCATGATCACGATCAGCGCGAGACCGAACACCAGGAACCGCTTGTCGGCGAACCCCCGGAACCGCTCCGGCAGGTACGAGATGAGCACCGCACCGAGGGTCACCCCGGCCAGGTTGCCCGACCCGCCCAACACCACCGCCGCGACGAACAGCATCGAGGTCAGCACGTCGAACGAGTTGGAGTTGATGAACCCCTGCCGGCTGGCGAACAGCGCGCCGGACAGGCCACCCAGGCCGGCACCGATCGCGAACGCCCACAGCTTGAACTTGAACGCCGGCACACCCATCAGCTCCGCGGCGTCCTCGTCCTCCCGGATCGCGAGCCAGGAGCGGCCCACCCGGCTGGACTCCAGCAACTTGACACCGAACATGCAGATCAGCACCACCGTCAGCGCCAGCCAGTAGAACGGCCGGGTGTCGATGATGCCGAAGATCGGATCGCCGTTGCCCCAGTGCCCCGGCGGCGCCGGCACGCTCGGAATGCCGATCTGGCCCTTCGTGATCGACCAGTTGACCGCGATCAGCCGGACGATCTCCCCGAAGCCCAACGTCACGATCGCCAGGTAGTCACCGCGCAACCGCAGCGTCGGCCCGCCCAGGATCACCCCGGACACCATCGACAGCGCGATCGCGATCGGGATCAGCATCAGCCACGGGTACTTCGTCGCGAGCGGCGACGCGGGCGACCCGAAGATCGCCACCGAGTACGCACCGACCGCGAAGAACCCGATGTAACCCAGATCCAGCAGACCGGCCAGCCCGATCACCACGTTCAGGCCGACCCCGACCAGCACGTACACCGCGACCGTGAACAGCACCGAGGCGAAGTTCGTGTCCGGCGTCGGGATCAACGGAATCGCCAGGTTCGGCAGCAGGTAGAAGAACACCGCCACCGCCACCCCGAACAGGATCCGCACCGGCCGCGGAATCGCCCGCCAGCGCGACCGCATCGCCGACAGCCCGGCCAGCCGCCGGTTGTCGGCCGTCCGCAACGCCGACATGACCGGGTTGCCCTGCCGCGCCTTGCCCCCACCGGGGCCCGTGCTCGTCATGCCCGCGCCTTTCCGAGCGACTCACCCAACAGGCCGGTCGGCCGGAACATCAGGATGACCACCAGCACCACGAACGCCACCACGTCCCGCCAGGACGTACCGAACAGCGCCGAGCCGTAGTTCTCCACCAGCCCCAACGCGAGACCGCCCAGCAGCGCACCCCGCAGGTTGCCGATCCCGCCCAGTACCGCGGCGGTGAACGCCTTGATACCCAACAGGAAGCCGATGTCGGCGCGAGTCACGCCGATCTTCAGGTTGTACAGCAGGGCGGCCGCACCGGCCATCACCCCGCCCAGCGCGAACGTCAGCACGATCACGCGGTTCTTGTTGATGCCCATCAGCGCGGCCGTGTCCGGGTCCTGCGCCACCGCGCGGATACCCCGGCCCAACCGGGTCCGGTTGATGAACTGGTCCAGCACCACCATCATCACGACCGCGGCCACCACCACGCCGAGATCGACGTTGGTGATGTGCACGTTGCCGATCGTGGCCAGGTTGGTGGTCTTGAACAGGTCCGGCATGCCGTACTGGTTGCGGCTGGTGATCACGCCGACCGCCTCGCTGATCGCCACCGAGGCGCCGATCGCGGTGATCAGGAAGACCAGCCGTGGCGCGTTGCGCCGCCGCAGCGGCCGGTAGGCGACGAACTCGACGGTCAACGCCGTCACACCCGACCACACCATCGCACCGACCAGCCCCACCAGCAGGTACACCACCATCATCGGCAGCGACGGGGTCGGGTCGTTCTCGTGCAGGCCCGTCAGGTTCCAGGCGATCAACGCGCCGAAGGTGCCCATCATGAATACTTCGGAGTGCGCGAAGTTGATCAGCTTCAGCAGGCCGTACACCAGCGTGTAGCCCAGGGCGATCAACGCGTAGATCGCGCCCTGGGACAGACCGGTGACCGTCAGGTCACCGATGTTCGAGAACAGGAAATGGAAATTCAACGACGCTCCACGGCGACAAGGCGCCCCCGGCCACCCGGCCGCCGGCCGGTGCCCCGAGACACCGGCCGGCGACCCGGTACGGGCCACGAGCACGAAGGGCTGCCGCGGGGCCGGCGAGCGTCGCCGACCCCGCCGGCGGTCAACTGGTGGCCTTGATCTCCTGGTCCTTCACGATCTCGCCGCCGGAGACCTTGTACGACCAGATCACGATCTCCGACTTCGCGATCTCGCCGGTCTTGTCGAACTTGATGTGCTTGGTCACGCCGTCCTTGTCGTAGGAGTCGATGAACGACAGCATGTCCTTGCGCGCCGTCTTGCCGGCCGCGATCCCGTCCAGGAACACGTTCGCCGAGTCGAACGCCTCCGGGCCGTAGGTGCCCGGCTCTTTGCCGAACGCCTTCTTGTAGTCGGCGAAGAACGTGCCCTTCGCCTCGTCACCCGGGATGCACGGGCAGGTCACCACGGACCCCTCGGCCGCCGCGTTGCCGGCGCCCTTGACGAAGCCCTCGTCCTTCACCCCGTCGTCGGACACGAACGTCGCCTTCACGTTCGCCGCCCGCAGCTGCTTGACGAACGGACCCGCCTCGGCGTAGTACCCGCCGTAGAAGATCGCGTCCGCCTTCGAGCTCTTCACCTTCGCCACGGTCGCCTGGAAGTCGGTCTGCTTCGGCTGCACCGTGTCGCTGCCCGCCACCACCGAACCCAGGCTCTGCTTGACCACGTCGGACAGACCCTTGCCGTACGCGGTGGTGTCGTCGATGACGAACACCTTCTTCGCCTTGACGGTGTCCTTGAGGTAGGTCGCCGCCGCCGGGCCCTGGGCGTTGTCGTTGCCCAGCATCCGGTGGAAGACCTTCCAGCCCTTCTGGGACAGCGACGGGTTCGTCGCCGACGCCGAGATCAGCGGCAGCCCGCCCTGGTCGAAGATGCCGTCCGCCGCCTCCGACTCACCGGAGAACGCCGGGCCGACCACCCCGACCACCTTCTGGTCCTGCACCAGCTGCTGCGCCAGACCCGGCGCCTGCTTCTCGTCACCCTGCGAGTCCTTCGACTCCAGGGTCACCTTGCAGTCCTTGTGCTTCGCGTTGTACTGGTCGACCGCCAGCTTCACGCCGTTGTAGATGTTGATACCGAGGTTCGCGTTCGGACCGGTACGCGCGCCGAAGAAGGCGATCTTCGAATCGCACTTGCCCGACGCGGACGAACCGCCGTTCTGCTCGGCGCAGGCGCTCATCGCCACCACCGCCGACAGCGCGACCGGCACCACCAGCCACGCTCGTCTCACCCTGACGTTCACGTTCTGTTCCGCCTCCCTCAAGGCACGCACCCACTGGTTCCGCGGTGCCGGGACACGACGTACCTGGCAGGGCGCGCGCCTGCCTGTGTGGCGCGGAACGTAACCGAGGTCGCCGCCCCACGGGAAGGTGGGCAGGGGGTCCGTCGTACCAAACCGTTATCTGGCAGACGCTCAGCGCCGACCCCGCCACCAGCAGAAACCGTCATTCAGCGGGAGCAATCGCAGCGGATCGCACACCGTCGGCCGACCACGTCACGAGCAGGTAACGGCGCCGACGACACCGCCCGGTCCACAGTCACGGCGGGTCCCCGCGCGGGAGCTCCGACGGGCACGGCGCAGCGACCCGCGGGCTGCACGCACCGCGGGCCGGACGACGCGGGTCAGGCCTCGGCGCCCTCGGCGCTGCCGGTACCGCCCTCGGCGACGATGCGGTCCGCCACCTGGCGCATCGTCAACCGGTGGTCCATCGCGGCGCGCTGGATCCACCGGAACGCGTCCGGCTCACTCATCCCGTACTGCGTCATCAACTGACCCTTGGCCCGGTCGATCGCCTTGCGCGAGTCCAACCGCTCGCCGAGGCTCGCCACCTCGGCCTCCAGCGCCGCCAGCTCGGCGAACCGGGACAGCGCGATCTCGATCGCCGGCACCAGGTCGCTCTTCTGGAACGGCTTCACCAGGTATGCCATCGCGCCGGCCGCCTGCGCCCGCTCCACCAGGTCGCGCTGGCTGAACGCGGTCAGGATGACCACCGGCGCCAACCGGTCGCCGGCGATCTGCTCGGCGGCCGCGATGCCGTCCATGATCGGCATCTTCACGTCGAGGATCACCAGGTCGGGCTTGTGCTCGCGGGTGAGCCGGACCGCGGTCTCCCCGTCTCCGGCCTCGCCGACGACCTCGTAGCCCTCCTCGACCAGCATCTCGGCGAGGTCGAGCCGGATCAGCGCCTCGTCCTCCGCGATCAGCACCCGCCGGCGGGCGGTCTCGCCCGTCTGTTCCGCACTCACGACTCGGCCTACCTCCGGTCCCGGTCAAGCCTCGGATGGTCCCGGCCACCGCCGGCCCCGTCAGCCAAGACCACAGCCTAACGGGTATGCTGTCGGCGCAACTATTGCCCCGGTAGACCAACGGCAGAGTCAATGGTCTCAAACACCATCCAGTGTGGGTTCGAATCCCACCCGGGGCACCCATTCGCGGTGGATCGAAACTGTCATACCCCTATCGCATCGTGGCGGTATGCATTCGCTCGAAAAGCGAAACACGGCCCGAGAGCTTTTCCTGCTCGGCAAATCCAAGAAAGCAATCGCAGAGTTGCTCGGCGTGTCGCGCGCGACGGTCCGCGAGTGGTGTGCCGGCGATTTGCCCAGCGATTCACCCGAGTTCCGCACGGCGCGATGCTGTCGCTGCACGGATCCGCCGGCGCCGCCCGCAGACGAGCCGAGCTACGCCTACCTGCTCGGGCAGTACCTCGGCGACGGACACGTCACGGTGACCGAGCGCGTGCCGAAGCTACGCATCGCCTGCGCGGCGGACTATCCGGACATCATGGACGAGGTCGAGCGGGCAATGCGTGCGGTGCTCGCCCGCAGCGTCTTCCGCGTGAAGGCACCCGGCTGCTATCAGGTCGGCAGCTACTCCAAGCATTGGCCCTGCCTCTTTCCCCAGGTGGGTCGCGGCACCAAACACTCGAGGCGCATCGTTCTCGCTGATTGGCAGGAGGAGCTCGTCGAACGGCATCCTCGCCCCTTGCTGCGTGGGCTCATCCACTCCGATGGCAGTCGATCGCTCAATACGATCCGCACGCCGACGGCCACCTACGCGTACCCGCGGTATCTGTTCGCGAACGAGTCGGTGGACATTCTGGGCATCTGCGGAGCGGCGCTGGACCGGATCGGGGCGCGCTGGCGGTTCAACCGGCGCAACAGCATCTCGGTGGCGACCCGGGCCGACGTCGCGCTGCTGGACGAGTTCATCGGCCCCAAGACCTGAGCCGCGCGGAGGGCCGGGCCGGTCTCAGCGCGGTGTGCGGGCGGTGTCAGCGCGCGCGGGCACGGTGGTCTCGACGAGCTGTGGAGGGAACGGTGACGATGGGACACGCGGATGCGCGTGCGCCGGGCAGGTGGTCCCGGTGACGTACGCGATCGAGGCCGAGGGGCTGGTGAAGCGGTTCGGCGCGACGACCGCGCTGGCCGGGGTGGATCTGGCGGCGCCGACCGGGCGGGTGCTGGGGCTGCTGGGTCCCAACGGCGCGGGGAAGACGACCGCGGTGCGGGTGCTGGCGACGTTGATCCGGCCGGATTCCGGGGTGGCTCGGGTGTCCGGCTTCGACGTGGTGCGCCAGGCCCACGAGGTGCGACAGCTGGTGGCGTTGACGGGTCAGTACGCGGCGCTGGACGAGGGACTGACCGGGGTGCAGAACCTGATCCTGGTGGGCCGGTTGCTGGGGTTGTCCCGGCGGGACGCGAAGGCACGGGCGGCGGCGTTGTTGGCGCGGTTCGGGTTGTCGGACGCCGGTGGCCGGCGCGCGAAGACGTACTCGGGTGGCATGCGCCGGCGGTTGGACCTCGCGGTGAGCCTGGTGGGTCGGCCGAGCGTGCTGTACCTGGACGAGCCGACGACGGGGCTGGATCCGCACTCGCGCAACGAGTTGTGGTCGATCGTGCGGGGTCTGGTGGCCGACGGCGCGACGGTGCTGTTGACGACGCAGTACATGGACGAGGCGGACCAGTTGGCGGACGACATCGTGGTGGTGGACCGGGGCACGGTGATCGCGACGGGGACGCCGGACGAGTTGAAGACGCGGACGGGTGGCCAGACGTTGGAGATCCGGCCGGCGGATCCGGCCCGGATCGAGGATGCGGCGGACATCGTGGCGGCGTTGGCGGGGGTACGGCCGGTGGCCGAGGGCGGCCGGTTGTCGGCGCCGGTGTCGGATCCGGCGTTGCCGGCGGCGGTGTTGCGCCGGTTGGACGATGCGGCGATCACGGTGACGGAGCTGGCGTTGCGGCTGCCGAGCCTGGACGACGTGTTCCTGTCGCTGACCGGCCATCGCGCCGAGGAGCAGGGTGAGCCGGTGGCCGAGACCGTGGCGGGGAGGGCGTGATGGCGAGCGTGGCGGTGCCGGCGGGGCACCG
Organism: Actinocatenispora comari; assembly: GCF_017312725.1. Classification (GTDB taxonomy): domain Bacteria; phylum Actinomycetota; class Actinomycetes; order Mycobacteriales; family Micromonosporaceae; genus Actinocatenispora; species Actinocatenispora comari. The sequence continues at coordinate 120,559 of NZ_BOPO01000024.1, forward strand.
GTTGGCTCCGTGGCGGGCGGTGCAGCACTGCTTCACCCTGGCGTGGCGCAACCTGGTGCAGTTGAAGTCGAATCCGGGTGAGCTGGCGGGTTTCATCATCCAGCCGCTGGTGTTCATCGTGCTGTTCGTGTACGTGTTCGGCGGTGCGATCGCGGGCACGTCGGGCTCGTACCTGCAGTACGTGCTGCCGGGGTTGATCGCGCAGTCGGGCGTGTTCTCGATCATGGCGACGGGTGCCGGGCTCAACCAGGACATCACGAACGGGGTGTTCGACCGGTTGCGGAGCCTGCCGATCGCCCGGTCGGCGCCGCTGGTGGGGCGCACGATGGGCGAGCTGGTGCGGTTCGCGGCGTCGCTGGTGATCCTGTTGGCGTTCGGGATGGTGATCGGGTTCCGGGTGCACACCAATCCGCTGGAGGTGGCGGCCGGGCTGCTGCTGGTGCTGGCGTTCGGGGTGGGCCTGGCGTGGGTGTCGATGCTGATCGGGCTGTTGGCGAGGTCGGCGACGACGGTGCAGTTGTTCTCCGGGGTGTTGATGTTCCCGATCACGTTCGGCTCGAACGTGATGGTGCAGACCAGCACGATGCCGGGGTGGCTGCAGGCGTGGGCGAACGTCAACCCGGTGTCGTACCTGTCGACCGCGGTGCGGGGGTTGTTGACGGGAACCCCGTTGGGTTCGTCGGTGTGGTGGTCGCTGGGCTGGTCGGTGTTGTTGACGGCGGTGTTCGCGCCGCTGGCGATCGCGGCGTACCGGCGCAAGGTGTGAGGCGGCGGGCCGGCGCCGGGCCGGCCCGCACCGTCTACTGTGGATCGCGCGGGATCTGCAGGTGGCGGTAGAGGCCTTCGAGGTCGAGCTGGGCGCCCTCGGAGCGGGCGCGGGCGTAGTCGTCGGCGCCGAGCCGGGCGGCGATCTCGTCGAGGGCGGCGCCGAGTTCGGCGTTGGGGCGGGTGCGGCCGGACCACAGGGCGTCGAGCGCGCCGGCGAGCGTCGCGGCGCGCCGCGGGTCGTGCTCGCGGTGGGTGAGGATCAGCGTCTCGGTGAGCAGCGAGGCGAGCGGCAGGTCGAGGTGGGCGCCGCCGGCGAGGCGGCGCAGCCCGTCCCGGGCGAGGGTGTCGGCCTCGTCGGGTCGGCCGGCGTCGAGCGCGACCCGGGCGAGCCCGTTGTACACCATGGCGGCGAGCTGCGGCGGCCGGTGCCGGGCGGCGGCGTCCTCGGTCCAGTCCAGTACCCGCTGGTAGCTGGCCCGCGCCTCGGGGTAGCGGCCGCGGGCGCGGTGCACCTCGGCGCTGACGGTCTCGCGCTGGAACCACCATTCGTCGTCGGGGCGGGTGCCGCGGCGGGTGTTCTCGCGCAGCGCGATCGCTTGGGCGAGTTCGGCTTCGGCGGTGTCGACGTCGCCCGCGCGGACGCGGATGTGGGCGAGCCGGAGCAGGAAGCCAGGTTGTTCGCGGTCGGGGATGAAGCGGCGGGCGATGTCCCAGGCTTCGGTGAGGACCTCGGCGGCGCGTTCGGCGTTGCCGGCGAGGACGAGGTGTTCGCCGTAGCCGACGAGGGCGGCGGACAGGCCCCAGCGTTCGCCGAGGGTGCGGAACGCGTCGACGGCGGCGGCGAAGTCGTCGCCGGACTCGGCGATCGACCGGTACGCGTCCTGGACGAGGTTGGCGTGCAGCAGTCGGGCGGCGGCCGCGGTCCAGGGTTCGGCGTGCTCGATCAGGTCGGCGAGCCGGCGGCGGACCGCGTCGTGGTCGCCGAACATCATTCCGGGTACGGCGCTGCCGAGGGCGAGCAGCGGCGGCAGCGGCCCCTCGGCCCGTGCCCGGTCGACGAGTTGTTCGAACCGGTCGATGACGGTGCGCAGCCGGTCGGGTCGGTGGCCGTGTTCGGCGATCAGTTCGAGGTTGGCGCCGCCGAGGCAGATGGCGTACGCGGCGGCGAGCCCGTCGGGTGGTTCGGCGGGCGCGATGCGGTTGACCTCGCGCAGCCACCGCATGGCGTCGTCGGCGTGCCCGAACAGGAACCAGTACCAGACGAGCGCGGCACCGAGCCGCAGCGCGCTGTCGACGTGGCGGCTGTCGATCGCGTACCGCAGCGCGGCGAGCAGGTTGTCGTAGTCGGCGCTGAGCCGGGCGAGCGCGGTGTCCTGCCCGGCGGTACGCAGGATCGGCTCCTGGGTTTCGGCGAGGTGCAGGTAGTGGCGCAGGTGGGCGGCCCGGGTGGAGTCGGTCTCGCCGGCGTCGGCGAGCCGGTCGGCGCCGTAGGCGCGCAGCGTCTCGAGCATCCGGTACCGGTTGTCGTCGCCGGCGTCGACGAGGGACTGGTCGACCAGCCCGGTGAGCGCGTCGAGCAGCGCGGCAGCGGGCAGTACCGGAGCGGTGGCCTCCCCCGGCCCGGTGAGCGCCCGCGGCCCGGTGATCGCCGGGTCGGTGGCGTCCGGCGGGGTGGCCTCCGCCGGGCCGGCCCCGGACGGGTCGGCGGCGGGCGGATCGGTGCAGACCGCGTCGAGCGCGTCGAGGCTGGCGCCGCCGGCGAACACCGACAGCCGGCGGGCCAGCGCGCGTTGCGGTTCGTCGAGCAGGTCCCAGCTCCAGGACACGACGGCCTGCAGGGTCTGGTGCCGGGGCAGCGCGGTGCGCTGCCCGCCGGTGAGCAGCCGGAACCGGTCGTCGAGCCGGTCGGCGACCTGCTCGGCGGTGAGGCTGCGCAGCCGAGCGGCGGCGAGTTCCAGCGCCAGCGGCGCGCCGTCGAGGCGGCGGCAGATGGCGCCGACGGCGTCGGCGTTGTCGGCGGTGACGGTGAAGCCGGGGCGGACGGCGGCGGCCCGGTCGACCAGCAGCCGTACCGCCGGGCTGGCCCGGGTGGCGGTGACGTCGACGCCCTCGGCCGGAGTGTCCAGTGCCGGCACCGGGTAGAGCTGCTCGCCGGTGAGGCCGAGCGGCGCGCGGCTGGTGGCGAGGATGGACACCTGCCGGCAGTGGGTGAGGATCTCCTCGGCGAGGTGCGCGGCGGCGTCGACGAGGTGCTCGCAGTTGTCCAGGATCAGCAGCAGCTGCCGGTCGCCGAGCAGTTCGCGCAGCTGTACGGCGCGGTCGCGCAGGCTGGGCGGGCTGCCGGTGAGGGTGGGTGTGCTGGCGCCGAGGGCGGCGAACACGGCGTGCGGCACGTTGGCGGGGTCGCTGACGCCGGCGAGTTCGACCAGCCAGACGCCGTCGGGGTGGTTGTCGAGCTGCGCGCCGGCGGCTTCGGTGGCGAGCCGGGTCTTGCCGGTGCCGCCGGGGCCGGTGAGGGTGACGAGACGGTTGTCGGACAGCAGCTTGCGCAGTTCGCCGAGCTGCCGGTCGCGGCCGACGAAGCTGGACAGCGCGACGCGCAGGTTGGTACGCGGGGTGGTCGGCGCCGCCGGTTCGGGCACCGGCGGTGGGCCGGTCGGTGCGGCGGCCACCGGCGTACCGGCAGCCCGACGGCGCGGCGCACCGGCGGCGGGGGCGCCCGGAGCCCCGGCCGGCGTGGGGTGGCCGCGCAGGACGGCGAGGTGGGCGGCGGCGAGGTCGGGGCCGGG
>NZ_BOPO01000025.1 GCF_017312725.1 Actinocatenispora comari
GCCGCTCGGGCCGGCGAGGCCGCCGGCCGGGCCGGCGAGGCCGCCGCTCGGGCCGGCGAGGCCGCCGCTCGGACCGGCGAGGGCACGGGCCGGGTCGGCGAAGGTGCCGGCCGGGTCGGCGAGGCCGCCGGCCGGATCAGCGAGAGCGGCCGGGTCGGTGACGGCGCAACGGCGGGCGGACCTCTCCGCCAGCTCGGTGGCGGCGGCGAGGCGGTCGGCCAGCGCCCGGACCCGACGCGCTGGCCACAACGCGGCGAGCGGCACCCGCGCGTTGCGCAGCTCGTACCCGGGGACACCGAGTACGGCGGGGCCGACACCCGGGTCGAACCGCACGGCGGCGAAGCCGGTACCGGGCGGGCTGGTGGACAGCCAGGCCCGGGTGTCCGGGCCGGCGACGAGCAGTTCGCCGTCGACCGCGATCAGGTCCAGGCAACCGTCCGGCAGGATCCGGCCGGTGGAGCCCGCCGGGCCGACCCGCCGGGTCCACAGCGTCACCCCGGGCACGCCGGCCCGCCACTGCCGGTACCGGCCCTCGGCCGCGGCGGTGGTTGCGGTCGGTTCGACGTCGGGACGAGCGGCCACGGGAGCGGCGGGCCTTCGCTACGGCAGGGCGGCGATGATCTCGGCGACGTCGCGCCGCCGGCCGGTGTGGAACGGGATCTCCAGCCGGGTGTGCCGGCGCGCGGTCGCGGCCCGCAGCTCGCGCATCAGGTCCACGATCCGGTGCAGCTCGTCCGCCTCGAACGCGAGGATCCACTCGTAGTCGCCGAGCGCGAACGCGGGCACCGTGTTCGCCCGCACGTCCGGGTACTCGCGGGCCATCTTGCCGTGCTCGGCGAGCATGAACCGGCGCTCGTCGTCGGGCAGCAGGTACCACTCGTACGACCGGTTGAACGGGTAGACGGCGACGTAGTCGTGCGGATCCTCGGTCAGGAACGCCGGCAGGTGGCTCTTGTTGAACTCGGCCGGCCGGTGCACCGCCATCGACGACCAGGTCGGCGTCAGGTACCGGCCGAGCTGGGTGCGGCGGACCGCACCGAACGCGTCCTGCAGCGCGTCCGGATCGGTCGCGTGCCACCAGATCATCAGGTCGGCGCCGGCCCGCAGCCCGGACACGTCGTACGTGCCGCGCACCACGACGCCCTTGTCCGGCAACGCGTCCAGCAGCCCGGTCAGCTCACCGGTCAGTTCGTCGCGCAGCGTCGGCAGCGGCGCGGCCGCGGCGAACACCGACCACATGGTGTACCGCACGGTCGCGTTGAGTTCCCGGATCCGGGCGGCGTTGCTCGCGGTCTCGTCGGACATCGTCAATCTCCTGTGCTGATCTCGGCGGTTTCGGAGGTGGCCGCGGCGGCACGGCGGCCGGTTCCCGGGCCGGCCACGGAACGGCCGGTCGCGGGCGCGGCGGCACGCTCGGCGGCCGGTGCGGCAGCAGGCTGGTCGACGGCGAGCTGGTCGGCGCCAACGTGGTGGGCGGCAAGCTGGTCGGCGGCAACGTGGTCGGCGGCGAGCTGGTCGGCGGCGGCGAAGCCGGAACGGATACAGACCGGGATGCCCACCCCGTCGTAGCCGGCGCCGGCCAGCGCCAGCGTCGGGTGCTCGGCGAGCCCGGCCCGGGCGCGGGCGATCCGGTCCAGGTGGCCCGGCCCGTACTGCGGGAGGGCACCGCCCCAGCGCTGCACCCGGACACCGACCGGCTCGGGCAGCGTGCTGCCGAGGATCGCCGCGAGATCGGCGCGGGCCGCTTCGGCCAGGTCGGCGTCGCCGCGTTGCAGCACCCGGGTCTCGCCGTACCGGCCGAGCGAGAGCCGGACCACCGAGACGCCGGGCGCGGCGAGGTGCGGCCACTTGTGCCCGACGAACGTGGCCGCCTTGATCGCGTACCCCTCGGTGGCTGGCACCAGGAAGCCGGACGAGGCCGGCAGCACGTCGCCCGGCAGTACCAGGGTGACCAGCGCGATGCTCGCGTAGTCCAGCACGCCGATCTCGGCCGCGGCGGCCGGCGCGAACGCGGCCAGCAGCCGGGCGGCCGGCCGGGCCGGTACGGCCAGCACCACCGCGTCGGCGGTCAGGTGTTCCGGGTCGCGGGTCGAGCCGACGGTCAGCCGCCAGCCGGACGAGGTCGGCGCGAGCTCGCGGACCGGCGCGTCCAGCCGGGCGGTCGCGCCGCTCGCCGCGGCCAGTGCGGCGGCGAACGCGGACAGCCCGGCGGCCGGCACCCCGAACATCGGCCCGGTCGGCCGGGGCGCGTCCGCCTGCGCGGCGCGTACCGCGGCGGACAGGGTGGTCTCGTGCTGGGCGGCGGCGTGCAGGGCGGGCACCGTGACGGCGAGCGACAGGTCGTCGGCGCGACCCGCGTACACCCCGCCGAGCAGCGGGTCGACCAGCCGGTCGACGACCTCGTCGCCGTACCGGGGGCGCACCAGGGCGCCGACCGAGACGTCGGCACCGGGCGCGAGCAGCGGGTCCGGGCCGCCCGGCGGCTCCGGCGTCGCCCGGGCCGGCCCCGAACTGTCCAGTGTGGACGGATCGGCCGGGATGCCCAGCAGGGTGCCGCGCGGCACCGGCCGCGGCGCACCGGCCGCGATGATGCCGGCCGGCAGCGGAGCGGGCCGCGCCAGCGCGCCGAACCCGAGCTCGCCGGCCAGTTCGGCCAGCACCGGATCGCGCAGCAGCACCGACTCGGCGCCCTGCTCGACCCGGACGCCGGCCACCTCGCCGGTGGCGAGCTTGCCGCCCACCCGACCCGCCTGGTCCAGCAGCGTGATGTCCACGCCGGGGCCGAGGCGGCGGCGCAGTCGCCACGCCGCGCTCAGGCCGCTGATCCCGGCACCCACGACCGCTACGTGCACGCCTCCATCATTGCCCGCGCGCCGGCGCCGGCTACGCCGGGGGCAGCTGGTGCACCAGATCGACCACCCTGGCCAGCATGTCCGGATCGGTCTCCGGCAGCACCCCGTGGCCGAGGTTGAACACGTGCCCGGCGGCCTGGTCGCCCTCGGCACAGATCCGCCGCACCTCGTCGGCCAGCACCGGCCACGGCGCGAGCAGCAGCGCCGGGTCCAGGTTGCCCTGCACCGCCCGGTCCGCGCCGACCACCTCGGCCGCCGCCGACAGCGGGGTACGCCAGTCGACCCCGACCACGGTCGCGCCGGCCGCGGCCATCGCCGGCAGCAGGTGACCGGTACCGACGCCGAAGTGGATCCGCGGCACCTGCGGCGCGGCCTGCGCGACGGTACGCAGCACCGCCGCCGAGTGCGGCGCGACGAACGTGTCGTAGTCGGCGGCGGACAGCGCACCGGCCCACGAGTCGAACAGCTGCACCGCCGACGCGCCGGCCGCCACCTGCACCTTCAGGAACTCCCCGGCGATCGCGGCGAGCCGGGCGCACAGCTCGTGCCACAGCTGCGGCGCACCGTGCATCAACGCCTTGGTACGGGCGTGGCTGCGCGACGGCCCGCCCTCGATCAGGTAGCTGGCCAGCGTGAACGGCGCGCCGGAGAACCCTATCAGCGGGGTGTCGCCGAGCTCGGCGCACAGCATCCGTACCGCCGTGCTCACGTACTCCACGTCGTCGGCGGCGAGCGGCCGGATCGCGGCGACCGCGGCGGCGTCCCGGACCGGCTCGGCCACGACCGGACCGACACCAGGCTGGAGGTCCACATCGATGCCGACCGCGGCGAGCGGCACCACGATGTCGGAGAACAGGACCGCCGCGTCCACCCCGAGCCGGCGCACCGGCTGCAGGGTGATCTCGGTGATCAGCTCCGGCGTACGGCAGGCGGTCAGCATCGGCACGCCCTCGCGCACCGCGCGGTACTCCGGCAGCGAGCGACCGGCCTGACGCATGAACCACACCGGCCGGCGGGCGGTCGGCTCGCGCCGGCAGGCGGCAAGGAACGGGGACTCGGTACTCGTCGGCGTGCTCATCGCCGCCATCCTCGCACGCTGACCGGGCACCGCTGTCGGGTGCCCGTGGCGTACCGCAGCGGCACGCCACGGTGGGGAAACCCGTGCGGTTACCCACAATCCGGGCGCTCGGTGGGCGCCGCGCCCGGTACCGACGACGGGCAGACAGGGCCGGCGTGGCCCGGCGGATATCGCCGTCCCACCCGTTAGTCTCGTGGCATGGCGCCGTCGACCGTGCTGCCCCCCGAGACGTTCACGCGCGCCGTGCAGGGGCTGACCTCGGTCCGGCCGCGGGCGGAGATCGCGCTCGACCCGCTGCCGGCGCCGAAGCGGCTTGCGCCGTTCGCGCACGCGATCGGCGCCACGGTGCTGCGCGACGAGGACGAGGTGTCCACCGGCCGGCTGGTCCTGCTGTACGACCCGCAGGGCCATCCGGCCTGGCAGGGCACGCTACGGCTGGTCAGCTACATCACCGCCGAGATCGAGCCGGAGCTCGCGGCCGACCCGCTGCTGCCGGCGGTCGGCTGGAGCTGGCTGATCGACGCGCTGGACGCGCACGGCGCCGACTACACCGCGGTCGGCGGCACCGTCACCCAGACCACGTCCACCCGGTTCGGCGAACTGTCCGGGCCACCGGCCGCCGCCGACCTGGAGATCCGGGCCTCCTGGACCCCGCTGTCCACCGAGCTCGGCGTGCACCTGGAGTCCTGGTGCGCGCTGCTGTCCTCGACCGCCGGGCTGCCACCGCCCGGCGTCGCCGACCTCACCCGCTGACGGTGGTGGGGAGCAGACGCCGTCTGCTCCCCACCACCCGCGGTCGGCCGGTCAGTTGCCGAGGTAGGCGTCCGCCTTGTTGCACGGGTCCTGCAGCTGCTTGAGCAGCTTGTTGACCTTCTTGTCGTCGTTCTTCGACGCCGCGGTCAGGGCGTCCTCCAGCAGCGTCAGGCACTTGCCGATCGTGTCGCGTTCCTTGGTCACGTCGGCGTTCTTGTCCTTGGCGTCGGACAGATCCGACTTGGCGTCGTCACGCTGCTTCTTGACCGACGCCAGCTCCTTGTTGAGCTTGTCGGCCTTGGCGTTCAGTGTGTCGATCGTCTCCTGACGCGAGGCGGCGAGCTTCTTCTGCTGGTTGTAGTCGCCGTTCTTCGACACGTACAGCACGGTCATGGTCGCCGACAGGATCAGGAACACCGCGGCGACCGCGGCCAGCACCGGCAGCCACGGGCCCTTCTTGCGCTCGTTGGGCGCCGGCGCGAACCGGTTCTCCGGCGGCATGCCACCGGGGCCACCCGGTCCCATCGCCGGCAACGCCATGGTGTGCTGCGGACCCTCGCCGAGCGGCGGCTGCTGCTCCGGCGGGTACGGGCCGGGCGGCGGCCCGGCGAAGCCGGGGCCACTGGTCGGCTGCTCGCCGAAGCCACCACCGGGACCGCTGGTCGGCGGCACGCCGGGCACCCCGCTGGTGGGCGGGCCACCGAACCCGCCCTGCGGCGGCTGACCACCCTGCGGCGGCTCCCCGTAACCGCCCTGCTGCGGCGGCTGCTCGCCGAAACCGCCCATCGGCTGTGGCTGCCCGTACGGGTCGGGCGGCGGCTGGTTGTTCGGCGCTCCGGCGCCCCAACCCGGCTGCTGCGGGTTGTGGTCGGGCGGGAACGGACCACCGGGGTAGCCCGGTTGGCTCATCGTGACTCCTCCTCCATGGGGCGGTCGCCCCCTGCCTCAACGGACCCGGTGAAGGGACTGCCAGCGGGCCCTTCCACCGACCCCCATGTGACGATCATCGCTGGTCCGGGCAACCGGCCCGACATCACTTCCCGCAGACCGAGAACTGGTCGCAGGGCACGGAGATCGGGATCGCGAGGCCGATCCCCTCCGCGTCCCGGGCCTTCTCCGTGGCGATGCCGACGACCTGGCCGTCCGCGTTCACCACCGGGCCACCGGAGTTGCCGGGGTTGATCGCGGCGTCGAACTGGATGAACTTGTCGGCGCTGCCCGGCACCGCACGCTCCGGCGAACTGACCACCCCGGTGGTGACCGAGCTGCCCAGCCCCAGCGGCGAGCCCACCGCGACGACCGGCTCACCCGACCGCACCGGCTTGTCGACCACCGGGAGGACGTGGAAGCTCTCGTCGCACTCCAGCAGCGCGATGTCCTTGTCCGCGTCGTACTTGACCACCTTCGCCGGGTACGACCCGCCGGAACGCTCCAGCTTCACCGACTTGCTGCCGGAGGCCAGCAGATGCTCGACGACGTGGTGGTTGGTCAGCAGGTAGGTGCCGCCGCCGGGCGCGGCACCGACCACGAACCCGGTACCGAGGTATTCACCGGCGTCCACCTGGAACACGCTGGGCAGCACCTTCGCCGCGACCCCGGCGGAGTCCAGCGACTTCTTCACCCGCTGCCGCAGGCCGTCGACGTCGTTCTCCAGCTTGGCCAGCCGGCGGTCGTTCTTCTCCCCCGCGGCCACCGCCGACTTCTTCTGGTCGCCCAGCGCCGAGTTGGTCTCCACCAACAGCACCGTCTGCACGACGGTGACCACGACCAGCACGATCGCGATCACCGCGACCACCGTGCCGAGCCGGCTGCGCTGCGGGGACGGCGCCGGCCAGCCCGGCCCGCCGGTCGGCATCGGCTGGCCCGGCGCACCCCCGAACGGCGGCTGCCCGCCCACCGGCGGCTGCACCGACCAGGAGGAGGTGGCGTCCGACCAGCGGGCGGCGCCGTCGGCCGACGGCTCGGCGCCGGGCGCCGGCTGCTGCCCCGGCCCGGGCATCGGCTGGTACGGCCCGGCCTCGGCCGGGATCGATTGCGGCGCGGGGCCGGAGGTCGGCGAGTACGACGTCGGCGGGTACGGCGCGCCCTCGGGCGACGGTGGGTACGGCGCGTTCGAGGGCGACGGCGGGTACGGCGCGTCCGCTCCCTGCACCGGCTCCGCGCCGGGGGCACCGAGGTAGGGGCTCGACAGGCCGGGGTGGGCGGCCGTCTCCGACGACGGCGCACCGGCCGGCGTCGAGCCCACCGGCCCGGCCGCACCCGGCGTGGCCTCCGCACCGGGCCCGCTGGTCGTTGCCGTCGCGACGGCGGTCGAGGGCACCGCCTCGGGCGGCACCCCGGGCGCCCCGGCACCAGGTGTCGGAGCGGCCCCGGCCGGTTGCGGGGCCGGGTCACCGGCCGCCGACGGCGTCGGGGCGGGAACCGCCGGGAGGGGGTCCGGGCCGGCCGGCGGGGTCGCCGCCGGGCCGGGCGCGGCCGAGCTGGGGTTCGAGGCTTCCGGCTGGTCACCCGGGGTGGGCTCGGTCCGGCCGTCCGGCGGGTACGGGTCGGTCATCTGACTGCGGTCCTCCACGCTGCGCTGCCCCGGGCGACTGGCGAACGGGGTGGGGTGGTGCCGGCTGGAGCCGGCACCGGCTCGTGCGGCACACGTCCGAGCCGCGGACACACCCGCTGGCACACCGTAGCCGCTGCCCGCCAGTACCGGGAAGAGCCGGTCGGGCGGGCGGAGAGTACCCGACGCCGGCCGGGACCGGTACCAGCGGGCGCGTGGTGGCGAACCGGACCGAAACGGCTCCGCCCGAACGTGGTCGGGTCGCAAGAAAACGCCCGCCACGGCCGGGGCGGCCGGCGATCGGCGACGGTTTGCCCGTACGGTGGGCGGGTGGTCGACGCATCAACGCCGGTACCGCAGGACGCCGCCGCCCCAGCGCCTGCGGACAGCACGCAGGACACAGCGGTCGGTGACGCCCCGGCGCCGGTGCTGCTGCGCGAGCCTCGCGAGGGCATCCCCGAGCCGATCGCCGACGCCGCCGCGGTGCCGGCGCTCGCGGCCCGGTTCGGCGCCGGGACCGGCCCGGTCGCGCTGGACGCCGAGCGTGCCTCCGGTTACCGCTACAGCCAGCGGGCCTACCTGGTACAACTGCGCCGGGCCGGCGCGGGCACGGCGCTGGTCGACCCGATCCCGATCACCGACGCCGGCACCGACCTGTCCGCCCTGTCGGCCGCGCTGGCCGACACCGAGTGGGTGCTGCACGCCGCGAGCCAGGATCTCGCCTGCCTGGCCGAGCTGAACCTGCGCCCGCAGCGGCTGTTCGACACCGAGCTCGCCGCCCGGCTGGCCGGCTTCGAACGGGTCGGTCTCGCCGCCATCACCGAGCGGTTGCTCGGCTTCGCGCTGGAGAAGCAGCACTCGGCGGCCGACTGGTCCACCCGCCCGCTGCCGGCGAGCTGGCTCTCCTACGCCGCGCTGGACGTCGAGCTGCTGGTCGAGCTGCGGGACGCGCTGGACGCCGAGCTGCACCGGCAGGGCAAGTCGCAGTGGGCCGCCGAGGAGTTCGCCGCGCTGGTGCACGGGCTGCCGGCCCGGTCGCGGCCCGAGCCGTGGCGGCGCACCTCCGGCATCCACCGGGTGCGCGGCGCCCGCGGCCTGGCCCGGGTGCGGGCGCTGTGGACCGCGCGGGACGAGGTGGCCCGGCGCCGCGACACCGCGCCGGGCCGGGTGCTGCCGGACGCCGCCATCGTCGCGGCCGCCCAGGCCGATCCCGGCGACGAGCGGGAGCTGACCGCCGTACCGGGCTTCACCGGTCGCGGTGCGCGTCGCCTCGGCGGTACCTGGCTGGAGGCGTTGCAGCAGGCCAAGGCGCTGTCGCCGGCCGAGCTCCCGGCGGTGAGCGTGCCGCCGGACGGCCCGCCGCCGACCCACCGGTGGACCGAGCGTGACCCGGCCGCGGCGGCCCGGCTGGCCCGCGCCCGCGCCGCGGTCGGCGCCATCGCCACGGACCACACGGTGCCACCGGAGAACCTGCTCACCCCGGACACCCTGCGCCGGCTCGCCTGGGCCCCGCCGGAGCCGGTGGACGCACCCGCCGTACGGGCGTTCCTCGCCGACCACGGCGCCCGTCCCTGGCAGATCGGGCTGACCCTGGACGCGCTCACCGAGGCCCTCACCGACGAGTGACGCCGGACCGCCGGCGCCGGCCGACGCGGACACCACTGTGACCGGATGCACAGTCGGGGTTGCGTGCAAATCGTTCGTTACTGGCGAGTAGCATCGGCGGGAGAAGCCCGTACCTGCAAGGAGGCTCGCGTGCCCCGTAGCGTCCGCGACGTCGTCTTCGTCGACGGCGTGCGCACCCCGTTCGGCAAGGCGGGCGGCATGTACGCGGAGACCCGCGCCGATGACCTGGTCATCCGGTGCATCCGCGAACTGATCCGCCGCCACCCGGAACTGCCGCCCGAGCGCATCGACGAGGTCGCCATCGCGGCGACCACCCAGATCGGAGACCAGGGCCTGACCATCGGCCGCACCGCCGCACTGCTGGCCGGCCTGCCCAAGACCGTCCCCGGGTACGCGATCGACCGGATGTGCGCGGGTGCGATGACCGCGGTGACCACGGTCGCCTCCGGCATCGCGTTCGGCGCGTACGACGTGGCGCTCGCCGGCGGTGTCGAGCACATGGGCCGGCACCCGATGGGCGAGGGTGTCGACCCGAACCCGCGGATCATCGCCGAGAAGCTGGTCGACCCGTCCGCGCTGATCATGGGCGCCACCGCGGAGAACCTGCACGACCGGCTGCCCGGCGTCACCAAGCAGCGCGCCGACGCGTTCGCACTGGCCAGCCAGCAGAAGGTGGCCAAGGCGTACGCGGAGGGCAAGCTGCAGCCCGACCTGGTCACGATGGCCACCCGCTCGGTCGAGGAGGGCTGGGGCGTCGCCACCGTCGACGAGGCGCCGCGCGACACCAGCCTGGAGAAGCTCGCCGGGCTCAAGACCCCGTTCCGGCCGCACGGCCGGGTCACCGCGGGCAACGCGGCCGGCCTCAACGACGGCGCGACCTGCTCGATCGTCGCGGCCGAGGAGGTCGCCGCCGAGCTGGGGCTGCCGGCCGCGATGCGGCTGGTCAGCTACGGCTTCGCCGGCGTCGAGCCGGAGGTGATGGGGGTCGGCCCGATCCCGTCGACCGAGAAGGCGCTGCGGCTGGCCGGGCTGTCCATCGAGGACATCGGCCTGTTCGAGCTGAACGAGGCGTTCGCGGTGCAGGTGCTCGCCTTCCTGGACCACTTCGGCATCGCCGACGACGATCCGCGGGTCAACCAGTGGGGCGGCGCGATCGCGCTGGGACACCCGCTCGCGTCCTCCGGGGTACGGCTGATGACCCAGCTGGCGCGCCAGTTCGCCGAGCACCCCGAGGTGCGGTACGGGCTGACCGCGATGTGCATCGGCATCGGCATGGGCGGCTCGGTCGTCTGGGAGAACCCGGCTTGGGAGGGCAACAAGTGAGCGACATTCCGGTGTTCGACAACGAGGTCGTGACCTCGGCGCACGTGCGCTACGTCCCGGTGCCCGCGCTGTCCGGCGAGGCCGCGCTGATCACCCTGGACAACGGGTTCGACCACAAGAAGCCGACCTCGCTCGGCCCGGCCGGTCTGGCCAACCTGAACGCCGCGATGGACGAGATCGAGGCGCACTCCCCCGCCGTCCGGCTGATCGCGGTGACCGGCAAGCCGTTCATCTTCTGCGTCGGTGCCGACGTGACCGGCATGCACCTGCTGCGCGACCGCGAGCAGGCGAAGCTGATCACCAACTACGGGCACCGGGTGTTCGCCCGGTTCCGCGACTCGTCGATCCCGACGTTCGCGTTCGTCAACGGGGCGACGATGGGCGGCGGGCTGGAGCTCGCGCTGCACTGCGACTACCGCACCCTGTCGTCGTCGGTACCGGCGATCGCGTTCCCGGAGTGCTTCCTCGGCATCGTGCCGGCCTGGGGCGGTACCCAGCTGCTGGCGAACCTGATCGGCGCCGACAACGCGGTCAAGGTGATCATCGAGAACCCGCTCAACCAGAACCGGATGCTGCGCGCCCAGCAGGCGTACCAGCTGGGCATCGCCGACGTGCTGCTGGAGCCGGCCGACTTCCTCGAGCGCTCGCTCGCCTGGGCCGCCTCGGTGGTCGCCGGCGAGACGAAGGTACAGCGGGCCGAGGTCGAGCGCGGCGACGCGTGGGCGGCGGCGCTGGCCAAGGGCAGGGCGATCGCCGATGCGCGGCTGCACGGCGGCGCGCCCGCCCCGTACCGGGCGCTGGAGCTGATGGCGAAGGCGGAGACGGCGCCGTTCGCCGAAGGCACCGCCGCCGAGGACGAGGTCAACGCCGACCTGCTGATGAGCGAGGAGTTCCGGTCCGGGCTGTACTCGTTCGACCTGGTGCAGCGCCGCGCGAAGCGGCCGGCCGGCGCCCCGGACAAGTCGCTGGCCCGCCCGGTGACCAAGGTCGGGGTGCTCGGCGCCGGGCTGATGGCGAGCCAGCTCGCGCTGCTGTTCGCCCGCCGGCTGGAGGTGCCGGTGGTGCTCACCGACCTGGACCAGTCCCGGGTCGACAAGGGCGTCGCGTACGTGCACACCGAGGTCGACAAGCTGCTCGGCAAGGGCCGGATCAGCGCCGACAAGGCCAACCGGCTGAAGGCGTCGGTGACCGGGTCGATCGACAAGTCGGTGTTCGCCGACGCGGACTTCCTGATCGAGGCCGTGTTCGAGGACATGGCGGTGAAGAAGGCGCTGTTCGCCGAGATCGAACCGATCGTCCCGGCCGACGCGATCCTCGCCACGAACACCTCGTCGCTGTCGATCACCGAGATGGCCGCCGACCTCAAGCACCCGGAGCGGGTCGTCGGGTTCCACTTCTTCAACCCGGTGGCGGTGTTGCCGCTGCTGGAGATCGTCCGCGGCGAGGCCACCGACGACGCCACCCTGGCCACCGCGTTCGCGGTCAGCAAGCAGCTGAAGAAGAACTCGGTGCTGTGCAAGGATTCCCCGGCGTTCGTGGTCAACCGGCTGCTCACCCGGTTCCTCGGCGAGGTGTTCTCCACCGTGGACGAGGGCACCCCGGTCGAGGTGGCCGACCAGGCGCTGGAGCCGCTCGGGCTGCCGATGAGCCCGTTCGTGCTGCTGCAGTTCGTCGGGATGCCGGTCGCGCACCACGTGTCCGAGACGCTGCACGCGGCGTACCCGGACCGGTTCAAGGTGTCGGACAACCTGGCCCGGTTGATCGAGGCCGGCAAGCCCGGCGTGTACGTGTGGGACGAGAAGGGCCAGCCGTCCGTCGACCCGGACCTCGCCGGGCTGCTCAAGGTCGGCGACACCGTGCTCACCGCCGAGCAGGTACGCGACCGGGCCCTGTCCGCGCTCGCCCAGGAGGCGCGGCTGATGCTGGACGAGGGTGTCGTCGCGGAGGCGGCCGACATCGACCTGTGCATGATCCTCGGCGCCGGCTGGCCGTTCCACCTGGGCGGCATCACGCCGTACCTGGACCGCACCGGCTACAGCGAGAAGGTCACCGGCCAGCGGTTCCTGCCCCGGGGCGTGGCGAGCCTGCCCGCCTGAGCCACGCACCACCCGCGGCCCCGGTCGGTACCCCGACCGGGGCCGCGCCGCGTTCCCGCCCGCCGACGGGTGGTGCCCTGCCTCGAACGCGGCGGCCGACCGTCCGACCCGGCGGTTGCCCGTCCGCGTCCGCGAACGCCGTCGCGCACCCGGCGCCTCGGTTGCTCACCCGGCGCCTCGGTTGCTCACCCGGCGGCGCGACCGGCCATTCCGCGATGCAGCAGCGCGAGCGCGCCGACGCTCGCCGCCCCGAACGCCAGCGCGAGCAGCGCCGGCTGCCACAGGTCGTGCGGGACCAGCCCGAGCGCGCCGAAGGCCAGCACATTACCCAGCGTGGCAGCGGTCATCGCACCGAAGAGCACCAACGCGACGGCGCCGACGCCCACCTGCGCCCGGTTGACCGGTGGACCGCAGCGCCTGCGCCAGTCACGCACCAGCACGGCGGCCGCGACCACCATCAGCGCCACCGGGACCACGAGACCGAACCAGCGCAGCCAGTACAGACCGCTGCTGTACAGGGAGACCATGCACATGATCGTCGTGGTGAGGGTCGGCGGGACCAGCCACCAGGCGGCGGACCACCACATCGCCCGCACACCACCCGACCGCGTTTCGGCCACCACCGGTGCCCGGCGGGCCAGCCGGGCGAAGACCACGCTGAGCACCAGCCCCGGCAGGCAGAACGCCAGCGCCACCACCACGAGATCCTCGCCGTAGCCGTACCCGGTTTCCAGCCACCAGAACTCGTGCGCCACCGAGAGGGACGCCACGGTGCCGAACAGCGCCAACATCCCGACTCCGGTGAGCGCGACGTCGCGGCGCCGGTGGCCGTCGCCGTCGGCGGGCCGGGCCGGCCACGGCTGAGCCAGCAGCAACCCCCCGGTCGTCACCAGCGCGAGCGTGGTCACGCAGCCGACGAGTACGCCCGGCAGCGCGGAGAGGTGGATGGCCAGTGCCCAGCCGGCGAGGCTGGCCAGGATCGCGCCGGCGAACAGCGCGATCGACGGTACCGGGGAGGGCCGGCCACCGACGCTCGTGCCCTCGTGCCCCGGCTCCCGGACGTGCGGGGCGCCCTCGGCCGGCCAGCCGACGACAGCCGGTACGGGGCCGGCGTCGCCCGAGCCTCCGGTGGCGGGCAGCGGATCGCTCGCCGCCGTCCCGGCGGCTCCGGCTGCCCCGCTCGGCACCAGGTGCCCACTCGGCACCGGGCCGGCGGCGACGGTACCGGAGTCGGCGACCACGCGGGCGGCCGGCGGGTCGGCGGCCACGCGGGCAGCCGGCGGGTCGGCGGCCACGCGGGCAGCCGGCGGGTCGGGGGTCACGCGGGCGGCGGCGGTGCGCAGGGCGCCCTCGGCGACGACGGTCTCGGGCTGGTCGAGCGCATCGGGCGCCACCCGGGTGGCCCGGTGCACGGTGGTCGCGGCGAGCGGTACCCGGGACGAGCCGCCGACCAGGAAGATGCCGGCCAGTTCGTCGGGTGCGACGCCGACCCGCTCGATCAGCCGGGCGGTCAGCTCGGCGGCGCGGTCGAGCTTCGGCCCGGCGGCGGCCTCGAACTGCTCGCGGGCGATCTGCACGTCCCGGTCGAACAGTGGCACGAACAGGCCGGCGGCGCTGCGCCGGGACAGCGTCTCCTTGGCCGCCCGGGCGTCGTCCCACAGCGTTCGGAACGCCCGCCGGTCGGCGGCGGTCGCCGGGGCGGTCAGCCGGCGCCAGGCGTCCGGATCGCCGGCCGCCACGGCGGCACCGACCTGCTGCACCACCACCTCGTCCAGGTCCAGCCCGCCGAACGAGGCGAGCCCGTCCACGTCGACCACCTCGTAGCCGTCCGCGGTACGGCGCACCGCCGAGACGTCGAACGTCCCGGCGCCCAGGTCGTACACGACGAGCTGCTGGCCGGGCCCGAGCCGGTGGCCCAGTACCGAGGTGAAGTACGCCGCGGCGGCAACCGGCTCGGGGACCAGCCGGGGCGCGGGGAGCCCGGCCAGCGACGCCGCGGTGTGCAGCACCCCGCGACGGGAGGCGGCCCAGGCCGCCGGGTACGTGAGGATCACCGTGTCGGGGACCGCACCGACCGCCCGGCGGGCCTCGCCGGACACCAGCCGCAGCGTCGCCGCCACCGCCTCGCCCACCGGTACCTCGGTGCCGCCCAGCAGCAGGGCGCCGTCGCCGGCGTGGCTCTTCGGGTACGGCTCGTAGCTGGCCGGCGCGAGCCGGGCGCTGTGCACCGCGTCCCGGCCGGCGAGCAGGGTGCCGTCGGGCTCCCGGTACACCGCGGAGGGCAGCAGTGGGGAGCCGTCGAACAGCACCGGCCGGACCCGGCCGTCCGGCCAGCGCAGCACGGCCACCGTGTTCGACGTTCCGTAGTCGATGCCCAGCGCGACACCGGTCAGTGGATCTTGCATGACCCGGAGTCTAGAGGCCGCCGGGAAGCCGCCCAACTGTCTCATGTGGACAGACGCGGGCGCGGGACCGATCGGGTCCCCGTTCCGATCAGTCCCGCAGCGTGCCGATCAGCCAGCGCAGCCAGTCGAGTACGTACCGCTCCGAGCCGATGCCGTTGAGCACCGTGGCGTAGTCGACGAACCGCTGGGTGGTCGGATCCTCCGGGGTGCCGTCCGCCTCGAACTCGGCCCGCACCGTCAGGTAGTGCGCCAGCGACGCCTCCCGCCGTTCCAGCTCGGCGGTGAGCATCTCGCGCATCGCCGCCGGGTCGGCGAGCCAGCCGTTGTACACCCGCAGCAGCAGCTCGTCGTGCGGCTGCGGGGTCGGCAGCGGGCTCGCCGCCCACTCGGCGAGTGCGGCCCGGCCGGCCGCCGTCGCCGAGTACAGCTTCTTGTCGTGCGGCCCCGGGCCCGGCTCGGTGCGGTACTCGGCCCAGCCGGCCTCGACCAGCTTGCGCAGCGTGCCGTGGATCTGCGCGTGGCCGGCGTTCCAGAAGAAGCCGATCGGCTCCCGCATCAGCTGCGCCACCCGGTAGCCGCTGAGCGGTCGGCGGGCGAGCAGACCGAGGATCGCGAATCCCAGCGTGTTCACCCGCCACATCCTGCCCGCCCGCTCGTCCGAGCGGGCCACCCGCCGTCCCGGCCGGCGATTCGCGTCGCCGGCCTCAGCCGACCGGGTCGGTGGCCCAGTCCGGGTGGCCGGGCATCGGCGGGGTGCGCGTGCCGTACAGCCAGGCGGTGAGGAAGCCGTGCAGGTCCTGGTGCGCGACCGAGCTGGCCAGCGCGATGAACTGCCGGGTGCTGCCGGTGCCGCCGGCGTACCGGGCGGCCCAGGCCCGTTCGATCGCGGTGAACCGGGCCGCGCCGACCTTCTCCCGCAGCGCGTAGAGCACCAGCGCGCCCCCGTCGTACACGCCGTCGTTGAACAGGTTGTCCGCGGACGGCTGCGCGACCGGCCCGTACCGGCTGCGCCAGGTGTCGCCGTTGGCGTAGGCGGTGTGCATCCGGTCCACGAAGCTCGCGTAGCCCTCCCGGTCGGCCCAGCTCGCCTCGTAGTAGCTGGCGTGCCCCTCGTTGAGCCACACGTCGGCCCAACGCGCCGGGGCCACCGAGTCGCCGTACCACTGGTGCGCGAGCTCGTGCGCGAGCACCGGCGACCAGTACGACTGCGGCACCGCGCCGAACATCCCGGCCGAGGTGAGCGTCAGCGTCTGGCACTCCAGCGCGAAGCGGAAGTTCGCCGGCGCCGCGAGCACGCCGTAGGTGGCGAACGGGTAGCTGCCGGCCTGCCGGCGCATCCAGGCCAGCTGCGGCCCGGTCACGGCCAGGTCCGGGCCGAGCGTGCCGGCCATCGAGGTCGGTACCACGTTGCGGATCGTGGTGTGGTCCGGCCCGGGCGCGGTCTGCACGGTGTAGTCGCCGACGGCGACCTGCACCAGCTCGGTGGCCATCGGTACCCGCTGCTGGTAGGTCCAGGTGGTCTCGCCGCCGTGCTCGTAGCGCCCGGCGGGCACGCCGTTGGCGACGGCGGTCAGCCCGTCCGGCGCGGTCACCCGGAACGTGTAGCTGGCCTTGTCGCTCGGGTGGTCGCTGCCGGGGAACACCGACCGGGCGCAGGTCGGCTGGCCGGCGGTGACGAACCCGTCGCGGGTGGGCAGCCACCCGGAGGTGATCGGGTTGTTCGGCGGCGCGCAGTGGTGCGTGGCCGCCGGATCGGCCTGGTAGTCCACCGTGACCCGGAACCGCGAGCCGCGGTGCACCGGCCGGGCCGGGGTGACGACCAGCTCGTCGCCGTCCCTGCGGTAGCTCGCCGTGCGACCGTCGACCGTCAGGCCGGTGACGGTGTTGCCGTCGAAGTCCAGGTCGAACCGGGACAGCGACTGCGTCGCGCGGGCGGACACGGTGGTCCGGGCGGTCACCGTTCGCTCGTCCGGCCGGTAGCGCATCGCGAGGTCGTAGTGCGTGACGTCGAAGCCGCCGTTGCCCTCGTCCGGGAACAGCGGGTCGCCGATCCCGGGCGCGCCGGGGGTGGCGCCGCCGGGATGCCCGCCGGACGGGCGGGCGGGCGGTGCCGCGCTCGCCGGGGTCACGGCCACCACCAGCACGGCGGCCACCAGCACCGCGGCGTGCCCGGTACCGCGGCGCCATCGTCCAGGTCTGTCGGCGGTCATAGGTGCCCCCTCGTGGCTGGCCGACGGCTGTCGCACCTCGCGACCGGATCAGCATGGTCCGCGCCGGTCGGTTATGTCAATGCCGACATAGACGCGACACCTCGGCCGAACGGCTATTCCCGTCCCGTCGCGGGTGTGGGTTACGAGACAAACCAGTTCCGGAATCCGGCTCGGCGGCCTAATTTCGTTACGACACAGTCTCGTATCTGAATCGGAGTGACATGGACGCGGCCGAGAACAGTGGGCACCCCCGCCGCTGGCTGATCCTCGGGGTCATGGTCGTCAGCCTGCTGGTGGTCGTCCTCGACAACACGGTCCTGAACGTGGCGATGAAGGTCATCGCCGATCCGAAGGCCGGCCTGGGCGCCTCCCAGAGCCAGCTGGAATGGGCCATCAACGCTTACACCCTCGTCTTCGCCGGGCTGCTGTTCAGCTTCGGCATCCTCGGCGACCGGCACGGCCGGCGCCGGATCCTCATCGCCGGCCTGGCGGTGTTCGGCCTCGCGTCGCTGGTCTCCGCGTACGCGACGTCGCCCGGCGCGCTGATCGCCGCCCGGGCGCTGATGGGCCTCGGTGGCGCCGCCGTCATGCCGGCGACGCTGTCGATCATCTCCAACGTGTTCGACCCGCGCGAGCGGGCCCGCGCCATCGGCATCTGGGGCGGTTCGGTCGGCCTCGCCATCGCGATCGGCCCGATCCTGGGCGGCTTCCTGCTGGAGCACTTCTGGTGGGGCTCGGTCTTCCTGATCAACGTACCGATCGTGGTCGCCGGCCTGGTCGCGATCGTGGCCCTGGTGCCGGAGTCGCGCAACCCGAACCCGGGCAAGATCGACATCGTCGGCGTCCTGCTGTCCGTCGTCGGCCTCGTCGCCCTGGTGTACGGCGTGGTGCACGGCGGTGACCACGGCGACTGGGGCAGCCCGACGGTCTGGGGTCCGCTCGCCGCCGGCGTGCTGATCCTCGCCGGCTTCATCGCGTACGAGCGCCGGATCAGTCACCCGGCGCTGGACGTCACGCTGTTCCGCGACCCGCGGTTCTCCGCGGCGGTCGGCGCCACCGGCCTGATGTTCTTCGCCGCGATGGGCACGTTCTTCTTCTCGGTGTTCTACATCCAGAACGTCCGCGGCTTCAGCCCGCTGGAGGCCGGCCTGCTGATGCTACCGTTCGCCGCCGCCCAGGTGGTGTTCGCGCCGCTGAGCTCCCGGCTGGTCGCCCAGCGCGGGGCGAAGCTGGTCTGCACCGTCGGCATGGTGCTGGTGGCGATCTCGCTCGCCGGGTTCACCCAGCTCGGCGCCGACACCCCACTGTGGGTGCTGGAGGTGCTGTTCTTCGTCCAGGGCGTCGGGATGGCGAACGTGACGCCGCCGGCCACCGAGGCGATCATGTCGGTACTGCCGCGAGAGCGTGCCGGCGTCGGCTCGGCGATCGGCAACACCGTCCGGCAGGTCGGCGGCGCGCTCGGCGTCGCGGTCCTCGGTTCGGTGCTCGCCTCGGTCTACCGGGGCCAGATCACGCCGCACCTGACCGGGCTGCCGGACGCCGCCCGGGCCACCGCGGCCGAGTCGCTGCCGGCGACCGACGGGGTCGCCGCCGCAATGGGCCCGGCCGGTCGGGCCCTGATCGAACCGGCCAACCAGGCGTTCCTGTCCGCGATGCACGCGGCGGCGGCCGGTTCGGCGATCGTCGCGATCCTCGGCGCCGCCGTCGTCCTGCGCTGGCTGCCCGGGCGCTACACCGCCCAGCACCGGCACGTACCGGCGCAGCGGTCGGCACCCGACCGGGTGGCCGAGACGGCGGGTAGCCGGCGAGAATAGTGACGTGAGCACGCGCGGGAGCACCGCTGCGCGGCCGCCCGGGCGGCCGCGCAGCGCCCGCGTCGACGAGGCGATCGTCGACGCGGTGCTCGATCTCATCGCCGAGGGCACCACGGTCGAGGCGCTCTCGATGGACGCCGTCGCGGCCCGAGCCGGGGTCGGCAAGGCCACCGTCTACCGCCGCTGGCCGAACAAGGAGGCACTGGTCTCCGACGCCGTGGTCGCGCTCAAGGGCGATGTCCCGACGCCGCGGGGCGAATCGGTCCGGGCCGACCTGATCTCGCTGCTGACGCTGGTCGGCCGGGCGAACAACCGGGCCGGCAAGATCATGCCGTGCCTGATGCCGGAGATCAAGCGCAATCCGGCCCTCTACCAGCGGTACATGGACTGGATGGAGAAGCGCCGCGAGGTGATCCGGGACGTGCTGCGCCGCGGCATCGCCACCGGCGAGCTCGACCCGGAACTCGACGTCGAGCTGGCGCTCGCCGCGCTGACCGGTCCGATGACGCTGCAGAGCGCGCTGCGCTGGCATCCGCACCTGCCCAAGGAGCGGCTGGCGGAGCGGTTGGTCGACATGATGCTGGCCGGCATCGCCGGCCCCGCCCACCGCGACACCGCGCCCACCACCGGCCCCTCGCACCCCGGCGGGCGTTCCGCCGCCGGGCCCGCCGGCGACCCGCCGGTCACGGGGTGACGACGAGCTTGCCGCGCACGTGGGTGCCGACCAGGTCGGCGTACGCGCGCGGCGCCTCGGCCAGCCGGTAGCGCCGGCCGACGGTGCACGGCAACGTGCCGGCCACCGCGTACCGGGCGAGCAGGTCCAGATCCCCCGGCCCGGCGGCGGCGTAGACGTTGTCGACGATCACCGGGATCCCGACGAACGCGGCCGGGTCGGGGCTCGGGAACGCCGCGTTCAACAGCCGGCCGCCGGCCCGCAGCACCCGGCTCGTGGCCGGCAGCGCCGCGCCGGGCAGCGCGAGATTGACCAGCACGTCGACGCCGTCCGGATGGCGTCGCCGCACCTCCGCGACCGTGTCGACGTCCCGGTACCCGATCACCTCGGCCGCGCCGAGCCCCCGCAGGTACCGCTCGTCGGCGGCGACACCGGTCGCGAGCACCCGCGCACCGGCCGCCGCCAGCAGCGGCACGACCGCACCGCCGACTCCCCCGGCCGCCCCGATCACCAGCACCGTCGGCTCGGTCCCGACGTGCCGGCGGGCCGGACCGGCCGGGGCCGCTGCACGCTCCGAGCCGAGGCCACCGGCCGGATCCGTGGCAGGCTCCGGCCCGAGGCCGGCGGCTGAGCCAGCGGATGGCACGGGCGCGAGACCGGCGGGTGGCACGGGCGCGAGATCGGCGGCTGAGCCGGCGGGTGGCGCGGGGGCGAGACCGGCGGCGCGCAGGAGTGCGAGCGCGGTGAGCCCGGCGATCGGCAGGGTGGCCGCGTGTTGCGGGTCCAGACCGGGCGGGCGACGGCCGATCGCGGCGGTGTCCGCCTCGAAGACGGCGTACTCGGCCACCGTGCCGGTGGTCAGCGACGGCGGATCGGCCAGCATCGTCGCCATCCGGCCGGTGGCGCGCGGTAGACCGACGCCGAAGACCTGCTCGCCCACCGCGTACCGGTCGACGCCGGCGCCGAGTGCGGTGACGGTGCCGGCGAAGTCGCTGCCGAGCACGTACGGGAACCGCAACGGCGTCAGGTCGCGCAGCACCCCGCTGAGGGTGCGCAGGTCGGCCGGGTTGAGCGCGGCGGCCGCGATGCGGACCTGGAACTGGCCGGGGCCGGGCCGGGGCACCGCGATGTCGTCGACGGTCAGCACGTCCGGACCGCCGTACCCGTGGGCGACCACTGCCTTCATCGGCTTCCTCCAAAACTTGACCACGCGGTCATGTTGTTCGGAGGCTAGCACGGAACATGACCGTACGGTCAAGTTGCGCTAGGGTGAGCGGATGCCCCGTGCCGACGCCGCCCGCAACCGACAGTTGGTGCTTGCCGCCGCGTCGGCGGAGCTCGCCGCCCACGGCCTCGACGTCTCGATGGCCCGCATCGCGGCCCGGGCGGGCGTGGCGAAGGGCACCGTGTTCAACCACTTCCCCACCAAGGAGGACCTGGTCGCGGAGATCTTCGAGGACCGCATCGGCGGCCTGGTCGCGCTCGGCGCCGAGCTGCGCGGCGCCGACGATCCGGCGGACGCGCTGCTGCGGTTCATGGTCGCCGGCATCGAGTTGCAGGCCACCGACCGCTCGTTCTGCGAGGCCGCCACCTCGATCTCCCGGGCCGATCCCCGGGTACGGGCGGCGAGCGGACGGTTGGCCGAGACCGCCGAGCAGCTGACCCGACGGGCCCGGGACGCCGGCGCCATCCGCGCCGACGTCACCGGGCACGACATCGTGTTGCTGTTCAACGCCGCCGCCCAGGCCGCCGCGCCGGTCGGCGCCGCGGCGCCCGGGCTGTGGCGGCGCTACCTGCACCTGATCTTCGACGGGCTCGCGCCCGGGTCCGCGCACGAGCTGCCCGTCCCGGCCCCCACCGCGGCCGACTTCACCGCCGCCGCGTCGGCCGACCCCGGCCCGACCGGCTGAGCCCGGCCCCGCCGGGGGCGTCCCGGGCGGGGCTCAGCCCTGGTTGGGCATGCCGGCGGGCACGTAGCGCTCGCCCGTCGCCGTACCGTCGAAGGCCCCGGTCAGCGCGGTCAGCTCGGCGTCGGACAGCCGCAGCTGCGCCGCGGCGATGTTGTCGCGCAGGTACTTCGACCGCTTCGTACCGGGGATCGCGACGACGTTGTCGCCCTGGGCCAGCACCCAGGCGAGGGCGACCTGCGCCGAGGTGGCGTCGTGCGCCTGCGCGACCCGGCGTACCTCGGCGAGCAGCGGCAGGTTCGCGTCCAGCGCACCGTCGGCGAACCGCGGGTTGCTGCGCCGGAAGTCGTCCGGGGCCAGGGCGTCCAGCCCGGCGATGGCGCCGGTCAGGAACCCGCGGCCGAGCGGCGAGTACGCCACCAGCGTGGTGCCCAGCTCGCGGGCGGTGTCGAGCAGCCCGTTGTGCAGCACGTCCTGGCTCCACAGCGACAGCTCCATCTGCGCGGCCGCGATCGGGTGCACCGCGTTCGCCCGGCGCAGCAGGTCGGCGCTGATCTCGGACAGGCCGAGCTGACCGACCTTGCCGGCGGCGACCAGGTCGGCCATCGCGCCGACCGTGTCCTCGATCGGGGTCACGCCGTCCCACCGGTGCATGTAGTAGAGGTCGATCCGGTCGATGCCGAGCCGCTGCAACGACGCGTCGACCGCGCGCCGCAGGTACGCCGGGGACGAGTCGATGCGCCGGGTGTCCCCCTCGCGGACGATCGCGAACTTCGTGGCGAGCACGGCGTCGCCGCGGCGCCTGGCGAGCACCCGGCCGGCCAGCCGCTCGTTGTGCCCCCTGCCGTACATGTCGGCGGTGTCCAGCAGCCGGACGCCGGCGTCCAGCGCCTCGTCGATCACCTGCTCGGACGCCGCGTCGTCGCCCTCGCCGTAGAACTCGCTCATGCCCATCAGGCCGAGCCCGACCACCGGGATCCGCGGGCCGTCGGTACCGAGCTGACGGGTCGGTTGTGCAGTCACGTGGACGTTCCTTCCTCGCTGTCGCGGTCCGCGCCGCGACCTTGCCGTCGCGGCACTCACCGCGACCTGCCACACCGTCGCGGCGAGCGCCGCGACCTGCCACCACTCTGCGCCGGTGCCCGGCCCGGTGGCAGGGTGAACCGTGACGAGCAACGCCGTTCCTGGGTGCGGCAGGGTCACCCACCGCCCCGGGGGCGCTGCCAGACTGGTCGGCATGGCAGCCGACAACCGTCGTCGAACACCCGACCGCGCCGGGTTGGGCGAGTTCCTGCGGGCCCGCCGGGCCCGGGTGACCCCCACCGAGGTCGGGCTCGCACCCGGCCCCGGCCTGCGCCGTACCCCCGGGCTGCGGCGCGAGGAGCTGGCCGCGGTGGCCGGCGTCAGCGTCGACTACTACATCCGGCTGGAGCAGGGCAAGGAGACCCGGCCCAGCGCCGCGGTGCTCGACGCGCTCGCCCGCGCGCTGCGGCTGGGCACCGACGAGCGGGCGCACCTGCACGCGCTCGCCGAGCAGGCGGCCCGGCACTCGACGGCGCCGCGGCCGAACCCGGTGCGTACCGTGCGGCCGGTGTTGCGGCGCATGCTCACCAGCCTGCTGCCGGCCCCGGCGTACGTGCTGAGCCGCACCAGCGACGTGCTCGCGGCGAACCCGCCCGGGCTGCGGCTGTTCGCCGGGCTGGACGAGTGGCCGGCCGAGCGGCGCAACACGATCCGCTACCTGTTCCTGCACCCGGCGGCGCGGTCGCTGTTCCCGCAGTGGGAGCGGGTCGCCGCGGAGAGCGTCGCGCACCTGCGCACCGTCGCCGGTACCGACCCGGACGCGCCGGACCTGACCGCGCTTGTCGGCGAGCTGGTCGTCAAGTCGGACGAGTTCGCCACCATGTGGCGCCGCTACGACGTGCGGCTCAAGGCGACCGGCCGCAAGGAGTACGAGCACCCCGACGTCGGCCGGTTCGGCCTGGACTACGAGGTGCTCTCCCCGGCCCGCGCGGACGGCCAGCGGCTCGTCGCGTACCAGGCGGAGCCGGGGACGCCGGACCACGACGCGATGCTGCTGCTGGCGCTCGCCGCCGGCGCCGACGAGCGGCAGACCCCGAGCGAGCCGGCGGCGCACCCGGTCGAGCCGGCCGCCGACCCGGCCACCGGCCGGGGCACCGACGACTGATCGCCGCGCCCCGGCCGGCTCGACTCACCCGACCGGGCCGCTGGCTCGGTCGTTCGGCCCGACGGTCGCCGGGTCGAGGCGCTCGGTCGGCTCGCGCCGACCGAGCGGCCCGGTCAGCCCTGCCGCGGCGTCGCGGCCACCTCGGCCGCGGAACGCTCCACGCAGAACTCGTTGCCCTCCGGGTCGGCGAGCACCACGAAGCCGCGGCCGTCGGCCCGCCGGTGGTCGGCGAACAGGGTGGCGCCGAGCGCGAGCGCCCGGTCGACCTCCTGGTCCCGGGTGCGGCCGCCGCTGGGCTGCAGGTCCAGGTGCACGCGGTTCTTGACCGACTTGCCCTCCGGCACGGTGACGAACAGGATCGCCGGGCCACCGTCCGGCGCCTCGACCAGCGCCTCCGGGTCACCGGGCAGGTCGTCGACGCTCATCGGCCGGCCGAGCAGCTGGGACCAGAACCTGCCCAGCTCGTACGGGTCCGCCGCGTCGACGGTGATGTGACGTACTACGGGATGCATCCACGAACTCCTTGTACGGGTGCGCTTCCAGCCTCGATGTCGGGAAGCGCGGTGCGAAGACTCGACACGCTCACCACACCTCCTCTCGCCGGGGCCCGGAGGTGCACTCGCACCGGGCCTGCGCACTGTCTACCCGACCGACCCGCACGCGACCAGGCAATTCACCGACGACGAAGATCACACTGGAGTCTCCACCGACGGGAGAGGGCACGGTCGAGGACGTGAGCGAGCAGGACCAGCCGGGCACCGGTACGGCGACGCTGTCCATCGGGGCGCTGTCGGCGCGCACCGGGCTGCCGGTCAAGACCATCCGGTACTACTCCGACCTCGACCTGCTGCCGGTCGCCGGACGCACCAGCGCCGGGTACCGGCGGTACGACGAGGCGGCGGCCGCCCGGTTGGCGCTGATCCGCACCCTGCGCGAACTGGGGCTGGGCCTCGCGCCGATCCGCCGGGTACTGGACCGGCAGGCCGCGCTCGCCGACGTCGCCGCGGCGCACGCGGACGCGCTGGAGCAGCAGATCCGGATCCTCCGGCTGCACCGCTCGGTGCTGCGCGCGCTCGCGGTCCGCGAACCCGATCTCACGGAGGTGGAACGAATGAACGACATCGCCCGCGCGTCGGCCGCCGAGCGGCACCGGATCCAGGAGGAGTTCCTGGACCACGTGTTCGGTGGGCTGCGCGTCGACCCGCAGTTCGAGCAGCTGATGCGCCGGGCCCGGCCCGACCTGCCGGACGATCCGACGCCGGAGCAGCTCGACGCCTGGATCGAGCTGGCGGATCTGCTGGTCGACACCGACTTCCGGGCCCGGATCCGGCGGATGGCCGAGCAGCACGCGGCCGATGCGGAGATGGTCGCCGGCCGGCGGGACTCCCGGTCCTCGCCCGAGGTGGCCGAGCGGGTCGCCGCCCTGGCCGGCGCGGCGCTGGATGCCGGCGTCGATCCGGCGTCGGCCGCGGCGGCGCCGGTGGTGGCCGAGCTGGTCGGCGTGTTCGCCGCGCACGACGATCGCACCGACACCCCCGAGTACCGGGAGTGGATCCGCACCTCGATCGGGGGCGGCGCCGACGCCCGCGCCGAGCGGTACTGGCAGCTGCTCGCGGTCATCAACGGCTGGCCGGCGGTGCCGACCCGGGTACCGGCCTGGGAGTGGTTCGCCGCCGCCCTCGCCGCCCACACCGGCTGAACCGGTGGGATCCGTTGCAGTGCAACGGATCCCACCGACAACGGTGGGTGGCGGAAAGGTACCCGCCGGGTGGCCGGTCTCCGCTATCGTGACCGGATGTCCAACTCCCCTTCGGCTGCGGTTCGTCCCGCCGTCCCCCGCCCGGCCCTGGTGCAGGTGGCCCTGGTCGCCGCCGCCGTGGCCGGGCTCGCCGGGCTGGCCGTGCTGGTCACCTACCCGGTCGCCCGCTCCGCCATCGGCACGATCGTGGTCAGCCCCGACGCGCACAACCCGCGCCTCGACCTGCGGGACGCGGCGATCATCACGGCCGTGTTCGGCGCGGTCACCCTCCTGGTCGCCGCGGCCTCGCTGTGGCTGCTGCTGCGGCCGCGCCGCAACGGCAAGACCTGGCTGGTGATCGGCTGGGTGGTGGCGGCCTGCGGCCAGCTGCTCGGCTTCGCCGGCGGCTCCGGCGACAACTGGCACGACGTGCTGCCCGCGTTCTACCCACCCCTGCAGTACGGCACCGGCCTTGCCATCGTGGTGCTCGCGGTGCTGGTGATCGTGCTGCTGGTGCTGCGCCCGACGACCGCCTACCTGGACGCGGCGACCCCGGTCAGCGCCGGCGCCGACCAGCAGGTCTTCGACCTCAAGCGAGTCGGCCGCAAGGGTTAGGAACCGGCACCCGACGGTCGGGTCAGGGCAGGTCGGTGGTGGCCGGTGGTGGCACCGGCGCGGCGGCGCCGCGGGCCACCGGGGTGACGCCGGCGGCCGGCATCGTGCAGGTGACCTCCAGGCCACCGCCGGACAGCGCGCGGGCGCTCACCGAGCCGCCGTGCGCGTCGATGACCGCCCGCACGATCGACAGCCCCAGCCCGGACCCGCGGGTACCGGTGCGTTCCCGGCCGCCGCGGCGGAACGGTTCGAACAGCGCCGGTACCTCGCCCGGGTCCAGCTCACCGCCGGAGTTGCCGACCACCAGGTAGGCGTGCTCGGCGTCGGTGGAGGTGCGAACCCACAGCGTGCCGCCGGCATGGTTGTAGCGCACCGCGTTCTCGATCAGGTTGCCGGCCAGCCGCTCCAGCAGGCTCGGGTCGCCGACCACCGGCGCCGGCGGCGTCGCGACCTGCAACGACAGCTCCATCCGGGCCACGTCCGGCCGTACCGCCGACAGCGCCACCGCGACCCCGGCGGCGAGGTCCGCCGGCACCTTGCGGACCAGCCGGCGGCCGGCCTGCGCCTCGGTACGGGCGAGCAGCAGCAGCGACTCGACCAGTGAGTTCGCCCGCTCGGACGCCTCCCGGACCACCCGGCCCATCCGGCGCAGCTCCTCGGCGTCGGAGGCCGGATCGGCCAGCACCACGTCGACCTCGGTACGCATCACCGCGAGCGGTGTGCGCAGCTCGTGGCTGGCGTTCGCGACGAACCGGCGCTGCGAGGCGAACGCGTCGGTGATCCGGTCGAGCATCGCGTCGTAGGTGTTGGCCAGCTCGCGGATCTCGTCGTCCGGCCCGGCGTACCGGATCCGCTGGTCCATCGTCTCGGTCGACAACCGCCGCGCGGCCTGGGTGACCCGGGTCAGCGGCCGCAGCGCCCGGCCCGTGACGATGTACCCGCCGATCACCCCGGCCGAGCTGATCACCACCAGCGCCGCCAGCCCCTTGAACACCACCTCCAGCTCGGTGTCGCGCGCGAGCCGGGCCTGGTAGCGCTTCGCGTCGACGACCTGACCGTCGGCCAGCGTCACCTGGGAACCGGCCTGCAGCTGCTGTGCCGGTACCAGCGCCTGGCGGACCAGCAGCAGCGACAGCCCGAGCAGCAGCGCGCCGGCGCCGACCAGCAGCACGCCGTTGAGCAGGGTCAGCCGCAGCCGCAGCGTCGGTCGGGGCGAGGTGGCCCGGACCCGCCGGTACAGCCGGCCGCGCAGGCCCGGTGGTGGGGCCACGGTCTCGCCGGCGGCCGGACGATCGGTACCGGGGCCGCCGGTCATGCCGCGGTGATGCGGTAGCCGGCACCCACCACGGTCTCGATCAGCGGTGGATCGCCGAGCTTGCGGCGCAACGTCATCACGGTGACCCGGACGGTGGTGGTGAACGGGTCCGCGTTGGCGTCCCAGACCCGTTCCAGCAGCTCCTCGCTGGACACCACGCCGCCCCGCGCCTTGATCAGCTCCTCCAGGACGCCGAACTCCTTGCGGGTGAGGTCGAGCATCCGGCCGTCGCGCTGCACGCCCCGCTTGGCCGGGTCGAGCTCGACGTCGGCGACCCGCAGCACCGGCGGCGCGGCCGGCGTCGCCCGCCGGCCCAGCGCCCGGACCCGGGCCACCAGCTCGTCGAACGCGAACGGCTTGGCCAGGTAGTCGTCCGCGCCGAGCTCCAGACCCTCCACCCGCTCCGCGACGCTGCCGGACGCGGTGAGCATCAGCACCCGGGTGAGCAGGCCGGCGCGGACCAGGTCGATGCAGATCTCGTCGCCGTGCACCCCGGGCAGGTCGCGGTCGAGCACCACCACGTCGTAGCGGGTGGTGAGCGCCATCTCGTGACCGTTGGTGCCGTCGTACGCGGTGTCCACCGCCATGCCCTCGCGGCGCAGCCCGCGGGCGACGGCGTCCGCCAGCGCACGCTCGTCCTCGATCACCAGGACCCGCACCGGCAGTGCCTCCCCTCGACCGCGTCGGATGGCCGGCCCGTACGACGCGTCGGGTCGGCCTGGTGCATCATCCCCGGTCGTCCCGGCACGGAGCAAGCCAGGCGAACGGCACAAGCCGACCGGTACCCCCCGACCCGGTGATCGGACCGGGACGGGGGTACCGGGTCAGCGCGGCGACCGGGTGGCGGCAATCACTGAGTAGCGTCGCGAACGCTGTTCGCAACCTTCTGCACGTCGCTCTTGGCCGACGGCGGTGCGGTGAACCGGAGCACCACCTGACGGTCCATCGGGCCGCCGGGCTTGCTGTGCCAGTACCGCACCAGGACCAGGCCGTAGCCGGAGCTGCCGTCCGGCGCGGTGACCTTGTCCGCCTGCGCCCACGAGGAGTTGCCGCCGTCGCGCTGCCAGGGCAGGCCGAACGCCTCCTCCTGCTCACGCATGTTGATCTTCTTCGCCGCGTCGCACGGCTCGCCACAGGTACGCACGATCACGTCGCCGCCGGCCTTGGTCTTCGAGCCGACGCAGTGGTAGTTGACGTAGCTCGTCGACTGGTCCTTCTTGGTGCAGGTCCAGTCGGACGGTGCGACGAAGTCGAACCCCAGCCCGGCCAGGCCGGACATCGTCTTGGTCTTGTCGCCGGAGCCGAACTTGGCGAACGAGGACGGCCAGGAGGCGTCCTTCGGCGGCTCCTTGCCCGGGTGCTTGGGCGTGCTCGGCGCCGACTTCTGCGTGTGCGGCGTCGGCTGGCCCTGCGGCGCCGTGCTCTTGCCACCGGTGGGCTTGGCGCTCGCCGACTGCTTGGTCTGCGGCGTACCGCTGTCACGGGTGAAGTAGACCGCGCCGCCGATGCCGCCACCGAGCACCACGACGATCAGGATGACCAGCCCGATGAGCAGCCCGGTCCGGCGCGGCTTCTCCTCCGGCTCGGCCGACAGCGGCGGGTACTGCTGCGGCGGCTGCTGACCGCCGAACTGGTCGGGCTGCTGCTGCCGCGGCGGGGTGAACTGCCCGGCCTGCTGGCCGCCGAACGGCTCCGGCTGCTGCGCGGCGAACGGCTCCGCCTGCGGACCGGCGAACTCGGCCTGCTGCTGCCCCTGCGGGGCGAACGGGTCGGGCGCCGCCGCGGCCTGCTGACCACCGGCGTTGAACGGATCGACCGGCTCGAACGGGTTCGGCGCGCTCGCCGTGCCGAACCCCGGCGGCTGCTCGGCACCGAACTGGTCGGGCTGCTGCGGGACCGCGCCGAACTGATCGGGCTGGCTGGTCTGCTGTCCCGGCGCACCGAACTGGCCCGCCTGGTTGGCCTGCGGCGGCACCGCGCCGCCGGCATCGGGCCGGATCATCGTGGTCGCCGGCTCGTCGTCGCCGGCCGGTGGCTGGAACCCGGAGCCCATCGGCGCGCCGGAGGCCGGCATCCCGGAGACCGGCGTCGGCATCGGCTGGCCGGGCACCGGCGGCACCGCCCCGGGCGGCCCGGACATCGGCTGACCCGACATGGGCTGACCCGACATCGGCTGCGCCGACATCGGCTGACCGGACATCGGCTGCGCCGACATGGGCTGCGCAGACACGGGCTGGCCCGGCACCGGTTGACCGGAGACCTGCTGGCCGGGCAACTGCTGACCGGCGGGTGCGGTCACCGGCTGGCAGGGCGCGCCCATCGCGGCGAACACGTTCGCGGCGCTGGCACCGCCGTCGTCGGGGAACGCCACCCACGGTTGCTGGCCGACCAGGTCGGCGGCCACCGGGCCACCGACCGGCGCGGCCTGGCGCACCTGTTCGACCGTCGCGCTGAACTGCCAGCGACTCTGTGGATCGACCGCCGCCTGGCCCTCGAGCACGGCCATGGTGACCTGGTTGCCCTGCTGGTCGACTGCCCGCCAGACCCGGCCTGCCGGGCCCGCGCCGAGCAGGTCCCGCAACGCGTACGGGCCGATTGTCTGCATCTCACTCTCTCTCTTCCACGCCGCCGTGCTCTGCGACGGATGGTATAGCTCCGGTTCACCACCGGGGTACCGGCGTGGCGGCGCCGCGGCCGCCGGGGTGAGCGGTCTCCCGTCGGCGGCGGCCGGCGCGGGAGTGTTGTTCTGGGGCGGTATCTTGGGGCACTCCACCCGCAACCCCCGTATCGGCTGCCCGCCCGACCGCCCGTGCGACCTGTCAGGTGCCCCTCCTTGCGATGAACCGTGACTGAACTCGACGATGCAGCGATGCCGCCCGGACCCGACGGCGGCGATCCCACCGACCGCACCCAGGTCCGGCGCGGCCGGCGCCGGGGCGACGCCGACGAGGCGGCGGCGGACGCCGAGTCGTTCGCCGGTTGGCTGCCGGAGGAGCGCGCCGACGCCGCCGCCCGGCCGGCGGGCAGGGCCAGCGTCACCGGCACCGCGAAGGCGGAGGTGCGGCGGATCGTGCCGCCGCCACGGGGCGAGCGCCCCGAGGACGACTCCGATCACGAGGGCACCCGGCAGCACGACGACGAGCGACAGCGCAACTACCCCAAGCGATCTCACGACGACGCGGAGCGAGCGCCCGGCGCCACGGCACGGTCCGGTCGGGCCAGCGTGCCGGGCATCGCCACCGCCCGGGTGCCGGCGGGCGAGTCCCGTCCGGTGGAGCCGGACGACACGATGGACATCGCCCGCGCCGACGCCGACCCGCGGCACGGCGGCGATCCGGTCGACAGCACCGCACCGGTGTCGCCGGGCGCGGTCGTCGGTACCGCGGTGGTCGCCGACGGGTTCCGGGGCACCAACCGGGCGCTGACCCAGCTGGCCTGGTTGGGTTCGGCGCTGCTCACCGCGGTGATCACGATCTTCCGGGTGGACCGTCCCGGACTGTGGGCGGACGAGCTCGCCACCTGGGGCATGACCACCGTGTCGGCGCACGAGCTGTGGCCGCTGCTGCGCTCCACCGACATGGTCAACGGCGCCTACTACCTGCTGATGTGGGGTTGGACGCACCTGCTCGGCAGCTCGGATCTGGCGCTGCGACTGCCATCCGTGATCGCGATGACGGTGTCCGCCGCGTTGGTGGCCGCGCTCGGCTCGCGGTTCGGCGGCCCGCGTGGCGGCCTGCTCGCCGGGCTGCTGTTCGCGGTGGTGCCGTCGGTCTCCCGGTACGCCCAGGAGGCGCGGGTCTACGCGCTGGTGGTGCTGTTCGCGGCGCTGTCCACGCTGCTGCTGGCGCGGGCGCTGGACCGGCCGCGCTTCACCCGCTTCCTGCCGTACGTGCTGGTCGTCGCCCTGCTCGGAGCGCTCAACCCGATCTCGATGCTGTTGCTGCTGGCGCACGGCGTGCTGGTGCTGGCGCAACACCGCCGCGCGTTCGGCGGTTGGTTCGCCGCGGCGATCGTCGGCGCGTTGCCGGCGGTCGCGGTGCTGGTGCTGTCCGCCGGGCAGCGTCACCAGATCAGCTGGATCCCGCAGTCGCGCCTCACCGACCTGGCCGCGCTGCCGTACAACCTGTTCGGCGCGACGGCGATCGGCGGCGCGCTGCTGGTGCTCGCCGCCCTCTCGGTGTCGTACCGGCATCCCGCGCTGGTCTACAGCGCGTGGGCGCTGTTGCCCGCGGCGACGCTGTTCACGGTCGGCCACTTCACCGCACTGTGGCAGCCGCGCTACGTGCTGTTCACGGTGCCGGCCTGGGTGCTGCTCGCGGCCGGCACCCTGGACCGGATCCCGTTGGTACGCGGGCTGCTCGTGGTCGCCGCGGTCGGCCTGGTGTCGCTGCCGGCGCAGATCACCCTCCGCGGTGAGGCCGGGCACGACCAGGACACCCACAAGCTGGCGAACATCATCGCGAACAACGAGCAGCCCGGCGACGGCATCGTCTACGGCACCGACGATCCGGGCGGCGGCTGGGTGGGCCGCGACACCGTCGCGCACTACCTGAGCCCGGGCTCGCGGCCGAAGGACCTGATGGTCACCCAGCCACAGCGCACCCACGGCAAGGTCCTCGCGATCGAGTGCAAGGACGCGGCGAAGTGCCTGCCGGACACGGTGAACCGGGTGTGGGTGGTGCGGCTCGGCTCGGTGTCCGATCCGCTCCGCAATCTCGGCGGCAACAAGGAGGAGGCGCTGCGTACGGCGTTCCAGACGAGCAAGACGTGGCATCCGGCCGGCCTGACGCTGGCCCTGCTGACGCGCAAGCCGTCCTGACGCCGGAGGCATCGTGCTCGCGTTCCTGTTGCAGATCTCGGAGTGGCTGCACTCCGGCCACGTCTACCCGTTCGCCGTGTTCATGGCGGTCATCTGGCTGTTGTGGCTGACCAAGGCGATCCTGGCCCGTCAGTACCGGCCGTGGCAGGCCGACTGGCGCACCACCACCTCGGTGGTCATCCCCGTGGTCGACGAGGAGGAAGAGCTGTTCGTGTCGGTGCTGGAACGCATCGTGGTGCAGCATCCGACCGAGATCATCGTGGTCATCAACGGTCCGCGCAACGAGACGCTGGAAAAGGTGTGCGAACGCGTCGGAGTAGTGTGGACCTGGACCAAAACCCCCGGAAAACGCAATGCGGTCGACATCGGGGTGAGCATGGCCCGGGGGGAGATCGTGGTGCTCGTCGACTCGGACACCATGTGGACCCGGGACACGTTGCGTGAGTTGGTGAAGCCGTTCCGCGACCCCGAGGTCGGCGGGGTCAGCACCCGGCAGCGCATCCTCAACCCGGAGCGCGGCATGCTCACCCGCTGGGCCGACTGGCTGGAGAACATCCGCAACGAGTACTCGATGCCGGCGATGAGCGTGCTCGGCACCGTCGGCTGCCTGCCCGGCCGCACCATCGCGTTTCGTACCAAGATCCTGCGCGACAACATGGAGCGGTTCCGCACCGAGCCGTTCCTCGGCGTGTTCATCGAGGTCTCCGACGACCGCACGCTGACCAACTACACCCTGATGGACGGCTACAAGACGGTGGTGCAGTCCACCTCGCTGGTCTACACCGACGCGCCGACGAAGCTCACGAAGCTGGTCAAGCAGCAGTTCCGGTGGGCCCGCGGCTCGCAGTACAACACGCTGCGGATGCTCGGCTGGATGCTGCGCAACGCGCCGGTGCTGGCGCTGTTCTACGTCGCCGACATCGTGGTGCCGTTCATCCTGATCGGCTCGTACGTGTCGTGGATCGTGGCGCTGCTCGCCGGCAACAGATCCGAGCTGTACGGGCGGCTGCCGCTGCCGGAGTCCGGCCTGCTGGCGCTGTTCTCGCTGCTGGTGTTCAGCGCGATGATGACGATCATGGGGCTGGGCATCCGGTTCGGCCGGCACTTCGCGTACCGGCCGAACGACATGGCCTACCTGCCGATCTTCATGCTGATCAACACGTTCGTGCTGATGCCGGTGCGGGTCGTCGGCTTCTTCCGGCTGGCGCACAACGCGTCCTGGGGCACCCGCTCCGGCGGCTTCGCCGGCAAGAGCGGCCGCAACCCGCAGGCGCTGATTCCCTATCTGCTGGGCGGTTTGCTGCTCGCCGCTACGGTGGTGAGCAGTGTCTAGGCATCGACTCATCTCGCGGCGCAGCTACCGGATCTGGATGGGCGTCAACGCCGTCCTGCTGTTGCTGTTCTCCGGCGGCGTGCTCTACTTCACCGTCGGCGACGGCTTTCGCAGCACCCAGGCCGAGGCCCGCTCGATGCAGACGCCGGATCCGACCGAGAGCGCGAAGCTCGCCGCGAAGATCCCCACCAAGCAGCAGGTCATGAACCCGCACGGCATCTACTTCGGGCTGTCCACGCCGCAGGCGCCGTGGTCGGACAGCGAGATCGACGGCATCTCCGCCAAGGCGGGGATGCGCCCCGACCTCCTGGAGTACTTCGTCAACTGGACCGAGGACTTCCGCGCCCAGGCCGTCGTCCAGGCGTACCGGCAGGGCACCGTCCCGGCGATCACCTGGGAGCCGTGGTCCGGCCTGCAGAACGGCACCAGCCAGCCCGCCTACGCGCTGGCACGGATCATCGACGGAAAGTACGACGGCTACATCACCCGGTTCGCCTCCGCGGTGCGCGACCAGAAGTGGCCGATCGTGCTGCGGTTCGGGCACGAGATGAACGGCGACTGGTACCCGTGGTCGGAGAGCAAGTCCGGCAACCAGCACGGCGAGTACGTGCGGGCCTGGCGACATGTGCACGACCTCTTCGACCAGGTCGGCGCGGACAACGTGATCTGGGTGTGGAGCCCGAACATCACCCGCCCGGTGCCCAGCGTGGCGCTCAAGCCGCTGTACCCGGGCGACAAGTACGTCGACTGGGTCGGCATGGTCGGCTACGCCGCCGACGAGCAGACCACCGCCACGCAGACCTTCCAGGACACGATCCAGCAGTTCCGCACGTTCACCCACAAGCGGATCCTGATCACCGAGACCGGTGCCGGCCCCGGCAAGAACCAGTCGACCTGGACCACCAGCCTGTTCAACTGGTTGAAGAGCCGCACCGACATCGTCGGCTTCGTCTGGTTCGAGTACGACCACGAGGCCACCGGCACCAAGGACTGGCGGTTCACCGTCAACCAGGACACGCTGGACGCCTTCCGGTCCGGCATCACGAAGATCCGGGTCGCGCGCCCGATCGAGCGCTGACGGGACGCCACGTGGACACGACGGACCCGGACACCCCGCCGCGGCCCCCGGCCGGTACGGCCGCCCCCGCCGGTGCGGCCGGCACACCGGCGGCCGGCGCGCCGCTGCGGCGGCGCACGCTGCTCGCCGGCGGTGTCGCCGGGCTCGCCTCGGCCGGGCTGGTGACCGGCTGCGACAGCGACCGTCCGACCGGCAAGAGCGGCCCGCCGCCGCCGTCGATGGTCGACGACGTCGATCCGCTGATCGGCACCGCCACGCCGGGCAACACGTACCCGGGCGCGCACCTGCCGTTCGGGTTCGTCGCGGCGAGCCCGGACACCGACAACCCGTCCAGTGCCGGGTACACGCCGACCGATCCGATCGTCGGGTTCTCCCAGACGCACGTGTCCGGCACCGGCGGCGACAGCCGGTACGGCAACTTCCGGGTCACCCCGATCACCGGCCGGGTGCGCCTGGACGGGCTCGGCTCCGGCCGGTCCGGCGAGCACGCGGAGCCCGGGTACTACAAGGTGCTGCTGACCTACCCGAAGGTGCTCACCGAGCTGACCGCGACCCGCCGCTGCGCGGTGCACCGGTACACGTTCCCGGACGACAAGGGTGGGCACCTGATCATCGACGCCAGTTCGGTGATCATGACGGGCGGCGCGCAGCAGCCCAAGCACACCCGGCTCGCGGTGGTGGGCAACAACTCGATCGAGGGCTCGGTCACCGTCACCGGCGGCTGGGGCGACCGGGGCGGGCAGTACACGCTGCACTTCGCCGCGCAGCTGGACCAGCACTTCGCGGACGTGGCGACGTTCGTCGACGGCGCGCTCGACCACGGGTTCCGGGAGGTGACGGGCGGGGCCAAGCAGCGGGTCGGCGCGGTCCTGTCGGTGCGGAGCTCACTGCGCCGCGCGGTGCAGCTGCGCATCGCCGTCTCGTTCGTGTCCGTCGCGCAGGCACGGTCCACACTGGACAAGGAGCTTGGGTTCCGGTCGTTCGACGCGGTCCGCGCGGACGCGAAGGCCGCCTGGCGGGACGCGATGAGCCGGGCGGTGGTCTCCGGCGGTACCGCCGAGCAGCGCACCGTGTTCGCCACCGCGCTGTACCACTGCCAGCTGATGCCGCACGACGTGACCGGCGAGAACGTCTGGTGGCAGGGCAGGACGCCGCACTACGAGGACTTCTACACGCTCTGGGACACCCACCGGGCGGTGCACCCGCTGCTGACGCTGATCCAGCCGAAGCGGCAGGCCCAGATGGTCAACTCGCTGATCGAGACCTACCAGTACACCGGGTGGCTGCCGGACGCCCGGATCGCCGGGGTCAACTCCTACATCCAGGGCGGTACCTCCGGCGACGTGGTGATCGCCGACGCGGTGGTGAAGAAGCTGCCCGGTATCGACGTCAAGACCGGCTACCGGGCGATCCGCAAGGACGGCGAGCAGAACTCGCCGAAGCCGCAGATCGAGGGCCGCGAGCTGGACGACTACCTGCGGCTGGGCTACCTCGCCATCGACCAGCAGCGGCCGGACGACCCGCACGGCAGCCGGGTCGGCTCGCGCACCCTGGAGTACGCGTACGAGGACTTCTGCATCGGGCGGGTGGCCGAGCACGTCGGCGACGACGCGGTCGCCGCGAAGTACCAGCAGCGTGCGAAGAACTGGGCGAAGCTGTGGGACTCGACCACCGGCGTGATCCGGCCCCGCTACTCCGACGGCCGGTTCCTGTCGCCGTTCGACCCGAACGACGCGTCCACGCCGTACTTCTACGAGGGCAGCGCGTTCCAGTACACGACGATGGTGCCGCACGACGTGCCGGGGCTGATCGACCGGTTCGGCGGCGACAAGAAGTTCGTCGCGTTCCTCGACCGGTTGTTCAGCCGCGACCGCTTCGACGCGTCCAACGAACCGGACCTGCTCGCGCCCTACCTGTACCTGCACGCCGGCCGACCGGACCGCACCGCGGACCTGACCCGGCAGCTGCTCGCCACCGGCTACCACGCCGCACCGGACGGCCTGCCCGGCAACGACGACGCCGGCGCGATGTCCGCCTGGTACGTGTGGACCGCGCTCGGGCTCTACCCCAACCCCGGCCAGGACTGGTACTACCTGACCAGCCCGCTGTTCGAGCACGCGGTGCTGCGGCTGGCCGACGACCGGACGCTCACCATCACCGCGCCCGGCGCCTCGGACACCAACCGGTACGTGCAGTCGGTGCAGTTGGGCGGCAAGCCGGTGCCCGGCCCGTGGCTGCGGCACCGCGACCTGCTGCGCGGCGGCGAGCTGAGGTTCCGGCTCGGGTCGAAGCCGTCCGGTTGGGGCGTCGGCAACCGCCCGCCCAAGCCCTGACCTGTTGCCGTCCCGCGCGCGACGGCGACAGGTCAGCGCAGCCCCACGATGCGGTAGGTGCCGGCGCCGGTGGCCGCGGCGCCCGTGCCGGCGACCCACGCGCCCGGCGCGGCGATCAGGAACCAGACCTGGTCGATCGACCCGCCGTAGCGTTGGAACGGCCCGCCCAGGTCGATCGGCACGCTGCGGCCCCGGCCGGAGAACTCCCGTACGTGCACGGTCTGCGTGCCGCGCGCGTCGAACGAGTCGTCGACCGTGGTGCAGCCGACGGCGCCGGCCGCCACCACCCCGCGGGAGCCGACGTAGCACGATCCGGGCGAGTCGGCCCGCCGCGTGCCGCCCTGCGCGTCGTGCACCACCACCGCACCGTGCACCAGCTCGTACCAGGCGCCGCCCGGCAGCGGATTCTGGTGGTACGGCACGGATCGGCCGGTGCGCGGATCGAACCCGACCTGGTGCGTGCTGCCGTCGCCGGCGCTGATCTGGGCGCCGTAGGTCGAGCCGTCCGGCGCGATCCGCCCGATCACCGTCGGCGCGGCCGAGCCCGGCGGGATCGCCACCCGGCGCTGCCACAGCGGCCTCGGGCCGGTGCCGTACGCGACGAACCGGATCGAGTCCTCGACGCCGTGCGGGCGGCAGCCGACGGCGAGGATCACCACGTGCGCGGCCGTGTCGCGGGACAGGAAGTCGCGGACCACGCAGTGCT
Organism: Actinocatenispora comari; assembly: GCF_017312725.1. Classification (GTDB taxonomy): domain Bacteria; phylum Actinomycetota; class Actinomycetes; order Mycobacteriales; family Micromonosporaceae; genus Actinocatenispora; species Actinocatenispora comari. Next base: position 37,414 of record NZ_BOPO01000025.1, read on the forward strand.
CCGGCGTGCGGTAGCGCCACACCGGCCGGGCGTCGCGTACCGACCAGGCCCGGATCTGCGCCCGCGGCTCCAGCAGGTCGTCGGCCGACAGCCAGACGTCGTCGGTCATCGGCACGCTGTAGGAGAACAGCGGGGTGTCGCCGTCCTCGGTGAACCGCACCCGACCGGTGTCGGCGTCCAGGAACACCAGCTGGGTCCGCCCGTACTCGCCGGCCTTCCACTGCAGCAGCACGGTCGCCCCGTCCGGGCTCGCCGTCACGGAGGTGGCGACCGCACCGCGGCGGCGGTGCAGCCAGCGGATCCGGCCGGTACGCCCGTCGACGCCGGCGACCCCGTCGTCGAGCCGTACCGCGACGCCGGCTCCGGCGGCCACGACCTCGTGCACCCGGGTGGGCATCGCCCGCGACCAGGCCACCCGCGACACCGTCGCCGGTACCGCCGGGGTCGGTGCCGGGTCGGCCACGACCGACGTCGCCCCGACGCCCGGCGCCAGCGCGCCGGCGACCGCGGCGGTGCCCGCCACGACCAGGGTGACCGCCGCCCCGACGCCGACCAGCACCCGCCACCGACGCCTGCCGCCACCGCCACCAGGTCCGGCATCGCCCGCCGGTCCAGCGCCGTCGCCCGAACCAGCCTCGCCGGTGGGGCCTGCGCCGTCGCCGCGGCCAGCGCTCTCCCCCAGACCAGCACCGTCGCTCCGGCCAGCACCATCGCTCCCGCCAGCACCATCGCTCCGGCCAGCACCGTCGCTCCGGCCAGCACCGTCGCTCCGATCAGCGCCCTGCCGGGGGCCGGCGTCGCTCCCGCCGGCTGCCTGCCGGGGGCCGGCGTCGTCGCTCCGGTCGGCGGCGCCACTCGGGCCGGCGCCGGCATGCCGGCGTTCGCCGTCGCTCCGGCTGCTGGCGGCACGGCGGGCCGCGAGCAGCACCAGCGCCACCCCGACCAGGACGGCGACGGCCGCGACCGCCGCGATCGTGGTCGCCCGGCCGGGGAAGCCCTTGCCCGCCTCGGTACGCAGGCCGAGCACCGCGCAGACGCCGGTCGCCACGGCCAGCACCGCGACGGTGACGGGCGCGAGGTACTGGCCGCCCGGCTCGGGCCGCCACGACCGGCGCCGCCGCCAGGCGGCGACCGGCCAGACCAGCGCGGCGACGGCGAGCAGCACCCCGAGCGCCCGCAGCCAGTGCTGCGCGGTACTCGTTCCGGCGAGCCCGGCCGGCAGCAGCCAGCCGGCGACCAGCACGACCGCCGTACCGGCACCGACCGCGGCACTGCCGCCCGCCCACCGAGCCGACCGGTCACCGGTACCGCCTGCCGCGACGCCGGCTGACTCCGCCGCGACTCCGCCGTACCCGTCCCCGGCGGCTCCGGCGATCCCGCCGCCGGCCCCACCGGTACCGACGCCGGCTCCGGCCGCCCCGTCACCAGCCCGCCCCGAGCCGACGGTGCGGCCGGCACCGTTCCCCGCGGTCCCGGCCGCACCGTCGGCCGTACCGGCACCGGTGTCGGACCCGGCTCCGGTCACGGCGGTCTCGGCGTCGGCGTCGGCCGGGGTGGCCGCCGCGGCGTCGTTGCGGCGGTCCGGTCCGTCGGGCATCGCGCCAGCCTCCTCGCTCGGTACGGGGCAGAGCGTGCCACAGCGCGGCAACCGGCTCGCGGGTGTCACGCGACGGCTCGCGGCGCGTCCGGGTGCCGGTCGGCCTCACCCGCCGGCGGCGACGATCCGGTCGACCACGGCCGCCACCGCGCCGGCCGCGTCGACCGCGGTGGCGACCCGGGCGGGGCCGGGACCCGCGGCGAAGGTGCTGACCCCGCTCTCACCGTCGACCGACACCGCGCCGGACGCGTACCCGAACAGGTCGGGCACGAGCATCGTCAGCACGGTGAGCGGATCGTGCGGGACGTTGCCCCGCTCGCCGCGGAACCGCCACCACTGCTCGATCTCGCTCCGCAGCGCGGCGCCGAGCGCCCCGGCGCCGGCGATCCGGTCGACTGCGGCGGGGCCCAACCGTACCGTGGTCGTCACGTCCAGCCCGGTCGTCGTGGACCGGATGCCGGCCGCGTAGACGAGGCTGGCAGCGGTCGCGTCGGAGCGGAAGTTGTGCTCTGCCCCGGGCCCGCCGGCGCCGCCCGGGACCGACCGGTCGGCCGATGGGGCCGGGTCGAACCGGCCGCCCATCACGTACAGGTGCCGCAGGGCACCGGCGAACCGTTCGTCCGCGCGGATCGCGGCCGCGACGTTGGTCAGCGGCCCGATCGCGACCAGGTCGATCGCGCCGGGCGCGGCGAGCACGGTGTCGACCAGGTATCCGACGCCGTCGTCGCCGGTGATCGGCTCGTCCGCGAGGTCGTCGAACGAACCGCCCTCGTGCCCGGCCCACCACACCTCCCGGCCGGACAGCGGTCGGCGCCGCCCGGCCACGGCGGTGATCTCCCGGCCGGCGAGCCGGGCCAGCCGGGCCGCGAGGCGGGCCCGCAGCGCGGTGTCGCCGTACACGGTGGTCACGCCGACCAGCTCGACCTCGGGCGAGCCGAGCAGCACGCCGAGCGCCAGCGCGTCGTCGACGTCGGAGCCGAGGTCGGTGTCCAGGATGACGCGGTGGGTCATGTCGTGTCCCCGATCGACGAAGGTCGCGGCGGGTGTGCTGGGCGGACGAGCCTACCGCCGTGCCCCGGGCGAGAGCCGGTCACCGGCCGATCGGACGGACCGGCTCCCGCCGCGCGGCTCGGCCCGCCACCTGGCAGGCCGACGCGAGCGCCCAAAGACCACCCACCCGGGCGGACCAGCGCAACCGGCGGGTGGACCAGCGCGGACCGGCCCGGTGGGCGGCGGAGCGGGGCGGGGCGGCCGACACGAGGCGATCGCGACCGCCTCACGCCGGGCGAGGCGACAGCGCGCCGGGCGGTCGACACCGAGCGATGCGGCCGTGGGTGACCCGGAGCAGGCGTCAGCGAGCCGGGCGGCGCAGGTGGCCGGTGGGCGTGCCGACGGTACCGGCGTGGTCCGAGTCGACGCCCGCGATCCAGCCGGTGACCTGGCGCGCGACGTCCTGCGCGGTCAGGCCGAGCGCGGCGAGGATCTCGTTGCGGGTGCCGTGCTGGTGGAACCCGACCGGGACGGCGATGTCGCGCACCGGCACCGCCACCTCGGCGTCGGACAGGGCCTGCACGACCGCGGTGCCGAAGCCGCCGGCGCGTACCCCGTCCTCGACCGTGACGACCAGCCGGTGCTCGGCGGCCAGCTCGACGACGTGCGACGGCACCGGGCGGACCCAGCGCGGGTCGACGACGGTGACCCCGTAGCCCTGGCCGGCGAGCCGCTCGGCGACCTCCATCGCCAGGTGGGCGAACGAGCCGACCGCGACCAGCAGCACGTCGGCGCGGGCGTCGCGGCGCAGTACGTCGACCGCGCCGATGCCATCGCCGAGGCGTTCGACGGCGGGCAGCTCGGCCGGCAGCGAACCGGTCGGGAACCGCACCACGGTCGGGCCGTCGTCGACGGCGACCGCCTCCCGGAACTCCTCCGCCACCCGGGCGCCGTCCCGCGGCGCGGCGAGCCGCAGGCCGGGCACCACGCCGAGGATCGAGGTGTCCCAGATGCCGTAGTGGCTGGGGCCGTCCGGGCCGGTGATGCCGGACCGGTCCAGCACGAACGTGACCGGCAGCTCGTGCAGCGCGACGTCGAGCAGCACCTGGTCGAACGCCCGGTTGAGGAACGTCGCGTACAGCGCGACCACCGGGTGCATGCCGCCCAACGCGAGGCCGGCGGCGGAGGTCACCGCGTGCTGCTCGGCGATGCCGACGTCGAACACCCGGTCCGGGTACACCTCGCGCAGCTTCTCGATGCCGGTCGGTCCGGCCATCGCGGCGGTGATGCCGACGATGTCGTCCCGCTCGCCGGCGACCTTGACCAGTTCCTCGGCGAACGCGCTGGTCCACTTCGCGCTCGGCTTCGCCAGCGGCTTGCCGGTCTCCGGGTCGAACGCGCCGGGGCCGTGCAGCCGGTCGGCGGCGTCGGTCTCGGCCGGCTGGTACCCGCGGCCCTTCTGGGTCATCGCGTGCACGATGACCGGCCCGCCGAACCGCTTCGCCTTCACCAGCGCGCTCTCCAGCGCGAGGATGTCGTGCCCGTCCACCGGCCCGACGTACTTGAGGCCCAGGTCCTCGAACATCGCCTGCGGCGCGAGCACGTCCTTGAGGCCCTTCTTCACCGCGTGCAGCACCTCGTACGCGGGCGGACCGACCAGCGGGGTGCGGCTCAGCGACTCCTTCACCCGCTCCAGCACCCGCTCGTACCCGGGGCTCAGGCGCAGCGAGGCGAGGTGGCTCGCGAGCCCGCCGATGGTCGGCGAGTAGGACCTGCCGTTGTCGTTGACGACGATCACCAGCGGGCGGTCCGAGGCGGCGATGTTGTTCAGCGCCTCCCAGCACATGCCGCCGGTCAGCGCGCCGTCGCCGACCACGGCGACCACGTGCCGCCGCTCCCCCTTCAACGCGTACGCCTTGGCCAGGCCGTCGGCGTAGGACAGGGCGGTGGAGGCGTGCGAGTTCTCGATGGTGTCGTGCTCGCTCTCCGCCCGGCACGGGTAGCCGGACAGCCCGTCGCGCTGCCGCAACGAGTCGAAGCCCGACTGGCGGCCGGTGAGCATCTTGTGCACGTACGCCTGGTGCCCGGTGTCGAACAGGATCCGGTCGTCGGGCGAGTCGAACACCCGGTGCAGCGCCAGGGTCAGTTCCACCACACCGAGGTTCGGGCCGAGGTGACCGCCGGTCTTCGCCACCTTGGTGACGAGGAAGTCGCGGATCTGGCTCGCCAGCTCGGGCAGCCGGTCGGCCGGCACGCGGCGCAGGTCGGCGGGGGATTGCACGGAGCCGAGCAGGCCGTCAGGCGATGTCATGGGCACGAAGTCTAGACCTGCGCGCCGGGTCACACCGGCGAGCGAGACGAGGACCCCCCGACATTCGCGCAGTCATTCCCCCAGTCCTTCACAACTCCCACACAAACGCCGGACCGGCACCCAACGCGGTCGAGCGCGGACACACCGTTCCGACCGCCGTGCCGGTGCCCGATCGCGCGACGGGCCGGACGGACCGGTCAGACCAGGCGCAACCGGGCCGGCATCTCGGCCGGCGGCGGGAGCCGCAGCGCAGCGGTACCGGGGGTGATCGAGCCGAGGACCGCCGGCCGGTCGGCGCCGGTCACGCTGGGCAGCGCGCCGGGCAGGCCGTGCCAGGTCAGCCAGCCGAGCAGGGCGAACGCGTACGCCTCCTTCGCGTCGGGGTCGATCCCGTACGCGTCGATCGAGACCAGCCGGCAGCCGGCCAGCGCGGCGATCCGGTCGGTCAGCACCGGGTTGCGCAGCCCGCCGCCGGCCGCGACGACCTCGGCGATGCGGTGCGCCCGCAGCTGGTCGGCCACGGTACGGGCGGTCAGCTCGGTCAGCGTGGCGACGACGTCCTCGCCGCGTTCGTCCCCGGTCAGGAAGCCGTCCAGGTAGCCGGGGTGGAACAGCTCCTTGCCGGTCGACTTCGGCGCCGGCGCCGCGTAGTACGGCTCGGCCAGCAGCGCGGCGAGCAGCTCCGGCAGCACCGTACCGGCGGCGGCGTGGTGGCCGGCCGCGTCGTACGGCTCGCCGAAGAACCGCTCGCACGCCACGTCGATCAGCGCGTTCGCCGGCCCCGTGTCGTAGCCGAGTACGCCCGCACCGGACGCCGCCGACCGCCCGGCGTCGGGGAGGACGGTGATGTTGGCGATGCCGCCGAGGTTGAGCGCGGCCCGCCGCGGCCCGCCGGCGTCCGGGGTGAGCAGCAGCGCGTCGAACATCGGTACCAGCGGGGCACCCTGGCCGCCCGCGGCGAGGTCGGCGGACCGGACGTCCGAGACCACCGGCAGGCCGGTCGCCGCGGCGAGCCAGGCCGGCTCGCCGAGCTGCAGGGTGCCGAGCGCGCGGCCCTGCTCGACCCAGTGGTACACGGTCTGGCCGTGCGAGCAGACCAGGTCGGCCCGGCCCCCGCACAGCTCGGTGACGGCGCGCCGGGCCGCGGCGGCGTACGCGTGACCGAGCCGAGTGGTCAGCCGGCAGACCGCCTCGACGGTGGTCGGCGCCGGCGGCAGGATCGCCCCGATCGCCGCCCGCAGGTCCTCGTCGTACCCGACACCGAGCGCGCCGAGCGGTCGCAGCAGCAGCGTGTCCCCGGCCCGCTCGAACTCGGCGGCGGCCAGGTCGATCGCGTCGTACGAGGTGCCCGACATCAGGCCGACCACCCGGGTGGTGGCCGGTCGCGCTCCCCCGGTGGCCGGGTCGGCGGTGGTCGTGTCGTTGGTCATACCTGCTCCCGGGCGGCGGTGAGGATGCGGTCCCAGTACGGGTTGAGGTCGAGCAGCCGGGTGCCGGTCGCGTGCACCCGGTTGGTCATCAGCAGCACGACGCGCCGCGCGTCCGGCAGCACACCGAACCGGATGCCGGTGAAGCCGCTGTGCCCGATCGCGTCGTGCTCCGGCCAGCGCCAGAACCCGAGCCCCTGGCCGGCGTCCGGCCCGGCGGCGGCGAAGCGCTGTACGGTCTCGGGGCGCCACGGGCCGTCGGCGGCGAGCAGCGCCCGGCCGAACGCGACGAGGTCGTCGGCGCCGCCGAACAGCCCGGCGTGCCCGGCCACCCCGCCGAAGCCGTGCCAGGCGTTCCCGTCGTGCACCTCGCCGACGATGGTGTACTCCCGCCAGCGGTCGAACGCCGAGGGCGCGATGCCCGTCGGGTACGGCTGGTCGGTGGCGAGCATCCGCCGCTCGTACCAGTCGCCGTGGCCGGTCGCGACCAGCGGCACGGCCGGGCCGTCGCCGCCCGGACGGTAGTGCGCGCCGGTCATCCCGGCCGGTTCGAACACCAGCCGGCGCACCGCGTCGTCCAGCGGCCGGCCGGCGGCCCGGGCCACGATCAGGCCGAGCAGCATGAACCCGAGGTCGGAGTAGTGCCGCTCGGCGTCCCGCGGGTACCGGGCGGGCAGGGCCGCGATGGTCGCGGCCGGGTCGGTGGGTCCGGTGCTCGACGCCACGATCTCCGGTGACGCCGCGTACACCGGCCACCACTCGGCGAGGCCGGCGCGGTGCCGCAGCAGGTCGCGTACCCGGATCTCGGCCGGCAGCGCCGGCAGCCAGTCGCGGGCCGGCCCGTCCACGTCGACGGCGCCGGACTCGGCCAGCGACATCAGCGCGGCGGTGGTACCGGCGAGCTTGCTGACCGAGGCGAGGTCGAACACCGAGTCCGGCGTCAGCGGTGCCGGATCGTCGAGCCGTACCAGCGGGCGTCGGGGCGGTTCCGCGTCGTCCGCGGGCACCCGCCGGTCGGCCGGTTCGCGACGGACGGGCGCGGGACGGTCGCCGGGTGACGCCGCCGCAGACACGGTCGGTGACGGTTCCTCGGCGGGAAGCCAGCCCGAACCGGGCGCCATCCGGTATGTCTGGCGGTGCCCGGCGACCAGTTCGGCGACGGTGCCGCGGTGATCGGCGACGCGCAGCAACACCCCTGGTACGCCGGCTGCGGTCAGGTCGGCGACGATGTCGTCGAGGTTCTCGGCCATCCCCGGACTGTAAATAACCTTCGACGACAAGCACACACCCGGTACCCCTTGACTAGGCACTTCGCGATGAGGTTACTCTCTGTCGATCCCGACTCCGAGTACGGAGGACCACCCGTGACAAGGATTCCCGCCCGCCGATGGGGCGTTGCCACCGCGATCCTGGCACTGGGTGCCGGCGCGGTCGCGTGCAGCCCGAGCCCGAGCTCCGACACCAAGTCCGGCAGCAAGGCCGAGCTGGTCGTCGCCCGTACCGCGGACGTCGACGTGCTCGACCCGGCCCGCGCCACCGCGTTCTCGACCACCCAGACCCTCGCGCTGGTGTACGACCAGCTGGTCGACACCGACGCCAGCGGGAAGCTGGTGCCCGGGCTCGCCACCAAGTGGACGGTCGCACCGGACGGCAAGTCCGTCACCTTCGCGCTGCGCACCGGGGTGAAGTTCCACCACGGGCAGGCGTTCACCTCGGCCGACGCCAAGGCCACCCTGGACCGCATCCGCGACCCGAAGACCGCCTCGGTCGACGCGTCGTACCTGGCGAACGTCACGGCGGTGGACGCGCCGGACGCGCACACCCTCAAGCTGACGCTCAAGCAGCCGGACGCCTCGCTGCTGACCGCGCTGTCCTACACCGGTACCTCGATCCTGTCCGCCGCCGACATCAAGGCCGGCACGGTGGACAAGAAGCCGGACGGCACCGGCCCGTACACCTGGAAGACCTGGAAGCAGGGCCAGCAGCTGGACCTCGCCGCCAACAAGGACTACTGGGGCGGCGCGCCCAAGAACGCCGGCGTGCAGTTCCGGGTGATCCCGGACGAGGCGTCGATCGTGTCCGGGATGAAGGCCGGCAGCTTCAGTCTGGGCATCGTCAGCGATCCGGCGCTGACCAAGCAGCTGACCACGAGCAACCGGATGAAGCTCGTCGCCAACCCGACGCTGGACTACCACGTCCTGCAGCTCAACGGCCGCCGCGGCCCGCTCAAGAACCAGGCGGTACGGCAGGCGATCGGGTGTGCGGTCAACCGCAAGGACGCGATCGACACCGTCTACTTCGGACAGGCCAAGCAGACCGGCCCGATCGTCAGCCCGGCCTACTCCTACGACCCGCTGGAAGGGCTCGGCTGCACCGACGGCGACACCGCCGCGGCCAAGAAGATGCTGGCCAAGGCCGGGTACGCCAAGGGGTTCCACCTCAAGACGATCGTGATGACCGGGCAGTACTCGACCTCGACGAACCTGGCGCAGGTGCTGCAGGCGCAGTTGAAGAAGGTCAACATCACGCTGGACCTGGACCGGCAGCAGACCAACGTGTACGTGCCGAACTGGTCGAAGGCGAACTTCGACGCCGCGGTGGCGCTCAACGGCGGCAGCACCGACCCGTACCTGCAGTACAACCGGTACTTCACCACCGACGGCAGCCTGAAGGTGCCGGCCGGGCTGGCCGACAAGAAGCTGGACTCGTTGCTGCGCAAGGGAAACGAGACCACCGACGAGGCGACCCGCAAGCAGGTGTTCGGCGAGCTGTCCACGCAGCTCAACACCGACTCGCCGTGGGTGTGGCTGTTCCGCAACCAGACCTACTACCTGCAGGCGAACAACCTGACCGGGTTCACCGCGACGCCGTCGGACTCGCTGGAGAACCTGCGCGTCGCCGGCCTGAAGTGACATGAGTGACCGTCGGCATCGGCGTTCGGGCCGCATCGACGTTGCGGCGAAGGAGGAACGTCGATGAGCCTGCGTTACCTGGCCGGGCGGGTGGCCGGCATGGCCGGCACCCTGCTCGGCGTCGCGGTGGTGGTGTTCGTCGTGCTGCGGGCGCTGCCCGGCGACACCATCACCGCGAAGCTCGGTACCCAGGCGGCGACGCTCACCGCCGAGCAGCGCGCCGCGCTGCGGCACTTCTACGGGCTGGACGCCTCCCCGGTCACCCAGTTCTTCCGCTGGTTCGGCGGGCTGCTGCGCGGTGACCTCGGCGTCTCGATAGACACCGGGGTACCGGTCACGCACCTGATCGGCGACGCGCTGCCGGTCACCGTGGAACTCGCGGTACTGGCGATGGTGATCGCGGTGCCGATCGGCGTGCTGTTCGGGATGCTCGCCGCGAGCCGCCCCGGCGGCGCCCGGGACTTCTCCGTCCAGGGCGTCGGGCTGCTCGGGCTGGCGCTGCCGGAGTTCGTGGTGGCGACGGTGACCGTGGCGTGGCTCGCCTCGGCGTTCGCGTACTCGCCGAGCGCCGGCACCTACGTCTCGCTCGGCGACTCGTTCTCCGGCAACCTGCGCCAGATGCTCTACCCCGCACTGGTACTCGCGGTCGGGTTGGCGGCCACGGTGATGCGCACCACCCGGTCGGCCTACCTGGAGGCGGCCGGCTCGGACTTCGTGCGTACCGCCCGGGGCAAGGGGCTGACCGAGGCACGGGTGCGGTTCCGGCACATCCTGCACAACGCCGGCATCCCGATCGTGACGATGGTCGGCATCCAGTTCGGCTACCTGCTGGGCGGCACGCTGATCGTCGAGCAGGTCTTCGCCCTGCCCGGGCTGGGCCGGCTGCTGCTGGACGGCATCCTGCACCAGGACTACGCGATCGTGCAGGGCGTCACGCTGCTGGTGGCCGCCGCGTTCGTGGTCGTCAACTTCGCCGTGGACCTCGTGTACCGGCTGCTCGACCCGAGGACCCGGTCGGAGGGGAGGCGGGCATGACGCAGGAGATGCCACCGGCGGCCGCGGCGGTCGTCCCGGCCGCGCCGCGTACCGCCGGCCAGCCGTCACTGCCGCGCCGCATCCTCGCCGACCGCAACGGCCTGATCGGCGTGGTACTGATCGGCGCGCTGGCCCTGATCGCGCTCGCCTCGCTGGTGCACCTGGGACAGGATCCGCTCGCACAGCACCAGTCCGGCCAGCTCGCCGGGCCGTCCGGGGCGCACTGGCTCGGTACCGACCAGTTCGGCCGGGACATCGCCGCCCGGGTCGCCGCCGGCATCTTCGCCTCGCTGCGGGTCGCGCTCGTCTCGGTGGCGCTCGCCACCGTGATCGGCGGGCTGCTCGGGGTGCTCTCCGGCTTCGCCGGCGGCATCCTGGACGCCGTGGTCGGCCGGCTGACCGACGTCCTGTTCGCGTTCCCGGCGACCCTGCTGGCGCTGGCGCTGGTCGCGGCGCTCGGGCACGGCTGGTTCAACACCGCGGTGGCGATCGCCGTGGTGTACACGCCGATCTTCGTCCGGGTGGCCCGCGGGCCGGTGCTGACCGTCCGCGAGTCCGAGTACGTCCGGGCCGGCCGGGTGCTCGGCTTCTCCCGCTCCCGGCTGCTGTTCCGGCACGTGCTGCCGAACGTCTCCGCACCCATCGCGGTACAGGTGGCGCTCGCGCTGTCCTGGGCGATCCTGACCGAGGCCGGCCTGTCCTTCCTCGGCCTCGGCACCCAGCCGCCCAACCCGTCGCTGGGCCTGATGGTCGCCGACAGCCGGAACTTCTTCCCGGACGCCTGGTGGACGCTGCTGTTCCCGGCGCTGGCCGTGGTGGTCGCGGTGGTCGGGCTCAACCTGATCGGCGACGGCCTGCGCAACGCCCTGGACCCGAGGACGGTACGCCGATGAGCGAGCGTCAGCGAGCGAACCAGGGGCACTGCGCGTGGTGCCTCATCGGGCTTCCGACGAAGGAGGAAGGCCGATGAGCGTGTTGGAGATCGTCGACCTGCACGCGGTCGTGGCGACCGACGGCGGCGAGCTGCCGGTGGTACGGGGCATCTCGCTGTCCATCGACGCCGGCGAGATCGTCGGGCTGGTCGGCGAGTCCGGCAGCGGCAAGAGCTTCACCGCGCTGTCGGTACTCGGGCTGCTGCCCGACGGCGCCCGGGTGTCCGGTGGCCGGATCCTCGTCGACGGCGAGGATCTGCTGTCGCTGCGGGCGGCCGAGCGGCGGACCCGGCGCGGCGGCACGGTCGCGATGATCTACCAGGATCCGATGACCGCGCTGAACCCGCTGATGACGGTCGGCGCGCAGATCGCCGAGGGTCTGCGGGCGCACGGTGTCGACGGCGCCGAGGCGAAGAAGCGCACCCTGGCGGCGATCGAGGAGGTCGGGCTGCCCCGTCCGGAGCGGATCGCGCGCAGCTACCCGCACCGGCTCTCCGGCGGGCAGCGGCAGCGGGTCGTGATCGCGAGCGCGCTCGCCCTGCGCCCCAAGGTGCTCATCGCCGACGAGCCGACCACCGCGCTGGACGTGACCATCCAGCAGCAGATCCTCGCGCTGGTCGACGAGCTGCGGGTGGCGCACGACCTCGCCGTACTGTGGATCACGCACGATCTCGGTGTGGTGGCACGGATCGCGAACCGGGTCGCGGTGATGTACGCCGGGCGCATCGCCGAGGCGGCGCCCACCAGGAGCCTGTTCGCCGCGCCGCAGCACCCGTACTCGGCTGCGCTGCTCGCGTCGATCCCGTCGCCGACCGACACGGTACGCGGGCCGCTGCCGCAGATCGGTGGCGCGCCACCGGATCTGACCGCGCTGCCGCCGGGCTGCCCGTTCGAACCTCGCTGCGCGCAGCGCGAGCCCGGGTGCGCGGCGACCGAACCCGACCCGGTCCACCGCGGCGACGCCGACACCGCCTGCTTCGTACCCCGAGAGCGCTGGACCACCGCGGAGGAGGCGGGATGACCGACGACGCGATCCCTCCCGCAGAGGAGGCGGAATGACCGACGACGCGATCCCTCCCGCGGAGGAGGCGGCATGACCGACGACGCGATCCCTCCCGCGGAGGAGGCGGAATGATCGAGGTGACGGAGGCGGCCCGGCACTACCGGACCTCCGACGGCGTGGTGCGGGCGGTCGACGGGGTCAGCTTCGTGGTGGCCGAGGGCGAGACGCTGGGGCTGGTCGGCGAGTCGGGCTGCGGCAAGTCGACCACCGCCAAGCTGCTGGTCGCGCTGGAGCGGCCGACCGCCGGCACGATCCTGGTGGACGGCATCGACGTGGCCACCGCCCGCGGTGCCGAACTGCGGCGGCTGCGCCGGACCATCCAGCTGGTGTTCCAGGACCCGTACGCGTCGCTGAACCCGCGCCGCCGGATCGCCGCCACCCTCGCCGAGGTACTGGCGGTGCACGACCTGGCCCGCGGCGCCGCGGCGACCCGCCGGGTCGGCGAGCTGCTGGAGATGGTGGGGCTGCCGGCGTCGGTCGGCGAGAGGTACCCGCACCAGCTGTCCGGCGGGCAGCGGCAGCGGGTCGGCATCGCCCGTGCCCTCGCGGTCGAACCGAGGGTACTGGTGCTGGACGAGCCGGTGTCCGCGCTCGACGTGTCGGTCCGGGCGGAGGTGATGAACCTGCTCGTGTCGCTGCGCGCCTCGCTCGGCCTGACCTACCTGTTCATCTCGCACGACCTGGGCATGGTGCGGCACCTGTGCGACCGGATCGCGGTGATGTACCTGGGCAAGGTGGTGGAGGCGGGCGGCTGGCGGCAGGTGTCCGACGACCCGCTGCACCCCTACACCCGGTCGCTGCATGACGCGGTACCGGTGGCCGATCCGACCGTCGAGTCGGGCCGCTCCGGCCGTACCCTCACCGGCGAGGTGCCGGACCCGGCCGCGCCGCCGCCCGGCTGCCGGTTCCACCCGCGCTGCCCGATCGCCGAGGACCGCTGCCGGACCACCGAACCGCCGCTGCTCGCGCAGCCGGACGGCGACCGCCTCGTCGCCTGCCACCTGGTCTGACAGCCACCTTCTCGGCCGCAGCGCCGTGGGAACGCACCGGGCCGCCGTCCCCGGCAGGGACGGCGGCCCGTTCGTACCGCGGTGCTCAGGCTCGACCGGAGGCCTTCTGGCTGCGGCGCGACACCGAGTCGATGACCACGGCGGCGAGCAGCACGATCCCGGTCACCATGTACTGCGCGTAGTTGGTGATGCCGAGCAGGTTCATCCCGGCCGCGATGGACTGGATCACCAGCACCCCGAGCAGCGCCGAGAACGCCGAACCACGACCACCGAACAGGCTGGTACCGCCGATGACGGCCGCGGCGATCGCGTACATCAGGATCTGCTGGCCGGTACCGGACTGGGTGACGCCGCGGTTGACCGACGCGTAGAACACGCCGCCGATCGCGGCCATCGTGCCGGAGATCGCGAACACGCTGATCCGTACCGCGGCGACGTTGATGCCGGCACGGCGGGCGGCCTCGATGCTGCCGCCGACCGCGAACACCTTCCGGCCGTACGAGGTGTGGTTCAGCACGAACCCGGCGATCAGGATGAACGCCAGGAAGATCAGCGGCGCCAGCGGCAACCCGCGGGCCTGGTTGAACACGACGGCGACGGCCAGCAGCACCACCGCGAGCACCGCGCTGCGGATGATCACCTCGGTGACGCTGCGCGCCGGGATCCCGGCGCGCCTGCGGGCGAGGCTGCCCCGCAGCGAGATCACGAAGTAGACCACCGCGACCACGATCGCCACCAGGTAGCCCCAGAACAGTTCCTCGAAGTAGGTGTTCGTGAGCAGGTCGATCAACCCGTTGCTGTTCGTCAGGTTGTACGACCCGGTCTTGCCCAGCACCCACAGCGAGACGCCGAGCCAGCCGAGCAGGCCGGCCAGCGTGACGATGAACGCCGGTACCCCGATCTTGGCGAAGAAGAAGCCGTGGATCAGCCCCATCGCCAGGCCGGCGGCGACCGCCAGCAGGATCGACAGCCCCTCGCTCAGGCCCCAGGTCTGGTTCGCGACCGCGACGATCGCGGCGCAGGCGCTGGACACCGACCCGATGGACAGGTCGATCTCGCCCAGCAGCAGCACGAACACGATGCCGAGCGCGAGCATGCCGGTGGCCACGATGTTGATCGACAGCTCGGTCAGGTAGCTCGGCGACAGGAAGCCGGAGTTGAGCGACTGGAAGATCGCCCAGATCACGATCAGCCCGACGACCACCGGGATCGAGCCGAGCTCACCGCCGCGGACCCGGCGCCAGAACTCCCTGAGGTACCCGCGCACGCCGCCTTCGGCGAGGATCAGCCGCGGGTCGACCTGCGCCGCCGCCGCCGGCGCCGCAGTCTGATCCGTATCGCTCACTTCTCCCCCTCCGGCCCGGTCTGCCGCGCCGCGCGCCGGGTGACAGCGTTGTCGCTGGCCCCGGTGATCGCGGAGATGATCTGTTCCTGGGTGGTGTCCCGCATGCCGAAGGTGCCGTTGTTGCGGCCCAGCCGCAGCACCGCCACCTTGTCCGCGACCGCGCCGACGTCGGCCATGTTGTGGCTGATCAGGATCACGCCCAGGCCGCGCTCGTCGCGCAGCCGCTCGACCAGGTCGAGTACCTGCGCGGTCTGCTCGACACCGAGCGCCGCGGTCGGCTCGTCCAGGATGACGACCTTGGGGTCGCCGAGCAGCGACCGGGAGATCGCCACCGTCTGCCGCTGGCCACCGGACAGCGACGCCACCGGGATGCGCACGCTCGGGATCTTGATGGACAGCGTGTCCAGCAGTTCCCGGGAGCGGCGCTCCATCTCCACCTCGTCGAGCAACCCGAACCGGCGGATCTCCCGGCCGAGGAACAGGTTGCCCACCACGTCCAGGTTGTCCGCGAGGGCCAGATCCTGGTACACGGTCGCGATGCCCAGGTTGGTCGCGTCGTGCGGCTTGCCGATCGACACCGGCCGGCCCTGCCACTCGATCACGCCCGAGTCGATCGTCTCGACCCCGGCGATCGTCTTCACCAGGGTGGACTTGCCGGCGCCGTTGTCACCGACCAGCGCCACCACCTCGCCCGCGTGGACCTCCAGGTCCACGTCGGCCAGCGCCTGCACCGCGCCGAACCTCTTGCTGATGCCGCGCAGCGCGAGCACTGGTGTGTCCGTCTGCGCCGGTGCGCTTGTCACCTCAACCATCCCTTGCCGTACGTCGCCGGAGCCTGATGAACCGGCCCGGGAACCGTGTCGGTTCCCGGGCCGGGACGCACCGAGCTACTTGATGCCGGCCTTCGCGCAGTCGGCCTTGTACTTGGCGGTGCAGATCTCCGACGGCTTCCAGTAGCCGTCCTTGACCACCGTCGACTCGATGTTGTCCACGGTCACCGTGGTCGCCGGGACGATCTTCGCCGGTACCGACACGGTGCCGTTGTTGACCTTGTCGCTGCTGCCGGTCCACTTCTTGCCGGTGGCGACGTCGACCGCCATCTCGGCGGCGGCCTGGGCCTGCGGCTTGATCGACTTGTAGATCGTGGCGTACTGCTCACCGGTCAGGATCCGCTGGATCCCGGCGAGCTCGGCGTCCTGGCCGGTCACCGGCGGCAGCGGGGTGACGTTCGCGGCCTTCAGCGCGGCGATCGCGCCACCGGCCATGCCGTCGTTCGCGGCGTACACACCGATGATGTTCTTCTTGCCGACCTTGCTGATCGCGCCGGCGACCTCCTGCCGGGCCTGGTCCGGGCTCCAGTCCTGGGTGTCGTACTCGGCACCCACGTTGACCTTGCCGTCCAGAACGCTGTGCATGCCCTTCTTGAAGTCGGGCGCGTTCGGGTCGTCCGGCGAGCCGTTGACCAGGATCACCTTGCCGCGCTTCGGGCTGCCCTTGGCCGAGATGGCCTTCAGGAACGCCTCACCCTGCTGCTTGCCGATGTCGACGTTGTTGAACGACGAGTAGCCGGAGATCGGCCCCTGCGCGAGCCGGTCGTACGCGATGACCTTGACGCCCTGGTCGTTGGCCTTCTGCACCGAGCTCTTGATCGACTTGTAGTCGACCGAGTCCAGGATCAGCACCTTCGCGCCGGCCGCCAGCACCGCGTCCACCTGCTGGCGCTGGGTGTCGGCGTCCTGGTTGGCGTTGCGGTACTCGATGGTGCATTTCGGGCACAGCTTCTTGATGTCCGCCGCCAGGAACGGGTGGTCGAACTTCTCGTACCGGGCGGTCTTGGACTCCGGCAGCAAGATGCCGATCTTGAAGCCCTTGTCGACGCTGAGTTTCTCGCCGCCGCTGCCGCCGCCGGCCTGCTTGGCCTTGCCGCACCCCGCGACGCCGATGGCGATCACGGCGACGGCGGCGACGGCGAGCCCGCGACGCAAGTAAGTCCTCACGTGCACGAAACCTCCCTGACACAGGCCGCTCTCACGCGGCCAAGTTCACGACAGTCAACCGCTATGTGCTGGCGTCGTCAATAAGTGAAGATGGATCGGCGCAAAACCGCGCCCATTCGTTATCTACCCGAACATTGCCCTGGCCATCAGCCCGAACGTGGCCAACCACCGGCCGCCACGCCGACCGCCTGATCGGTCTCGGCCATCGCCAACGCCAACGCACCCAACACCTCCGCGCGGGCTCCGAGCGTGCCCGGCAGCACCCGCAGCTGCCGGGCCGCGCTCGGGATCGCATACCGCGCCACCGACTCCTGCAGCGGCCCGATCAACAGGTCACCGGCCGCCGCCAGGTCACCACCGATGATGGCGCACCGGGGGTTCAGCAGGTTGCACAATGCCGCAACGCCCACGCCAAGGTGACGCCCCATGTCGGCGAGTACCCGCCGGCAGCCCGGATCGCCCTCGTGCGCGAGCCGGATCGCCCGGGCCACCGTCACATCGTCGCCGTGGCTGTCGCGCAGCAGCGACAGCAGGTACTTCGCGTTGGCCTGGGTCTCCAGGCAGCCACGGTTGCCGCACCGGCACACCGGCCCCGACTCGTCCAGGGTGATGTGCCCGATCTCGCCGGCCGTCCCGCCGGCACCGTGGTAGATCCGGCCGCCGAGCACCAGCCCGGCGCCGATGCCGGTGGAGACCTTCAGGTACACCAGGTCGCCCTGGTCCCGGCCGGCCCCGAACACCAGCTCGCCCAGCGCGCCCAGGTTGGCGTCGTTGTCCGCGTGTACCGGCAGGTCGACCCGCCGTTGCAGAGCCTCCTTGGGCCGCACCCCGATCCAGCCGGGCAACAGCGCGCTGGAGCCGATCTCCCCGGTGTCCACGTCGATCGGCCCCGGCACGCCCAGGCCGACCCCGAGCACCCGGTCGCGGCCGGCGCCGGCCCGCCGCAGCAGGGTGTCGATCAGCTCCTCGGCACGGTCCAGCGCCTGCTCGGCGGAGGTGTCCACGTCGGCAGGGACCGCGTCGGACGCGAGTACCCGGTGGGACAGGTCGCCGACCGCGACCCGCAGGTGGGAGTGGCCGAAGTCGACGCCGACCACCAGACCGGTCGACCGGCTCAGCGCCACCCGGCGCACCCGGCGACCGCCGGCCGAACCGGTCCGTACCTCGACGGCGCCGCCGTCCGCCAGCTCGTGCACGATGTTCGACACCGTCGCGGCCGACAGCCCGGTCCGGCGGGAGATCTCCGCCTGGCTGAGCGCACCGGCGTCGCGCACCGCCCGCAGCACCCGGGTCACGTTCGCCCGGTGCAGCGAGGACTGCGACCCCGGTGGGTGGACGTCGGCGCCACGGCCAGGCATGCATGCTCCCTGCGTCCAGCCGGTACCCCGGCGGACGCGGGGGGAACGGCGTGGGTTTCGGCTACGAGTACAAGAACTGAAGCTATGGTGCGCCTGTGACACGTACATCCGTCAAGAGCCGAATCCGAACCGAGGCCTTCGGCGTACCCGTGCGGCAGCTCACCGCACCGCCCGAGCCGATGAAGGTAACTGCCCGGTAACGTTGCCCGGGTGGAGCTGATCGCCGACGCACTGCTGTTCGATCTCGACGGCACCCTGGTGGACTCGACGCCGGCGGTGATCCGGTCCTGGACCGCCTGGGCCACCGAACGCGGCATCACCGCGGAGCGGTTCGCCGCCATCGCGACACACGGCCGCACCTCGCGTTCGATCGTCGCCGACCTGGTGCCGGCCGACCAGCTCGACACCGCCGACGCCCGCATCCAGCAGCTGGAACTCGCCGACCTGACCGGGGTCACCGCGCTGCCCGGCGCCGCCGAGCTGCTGGCCCGGCTCGACCCGGCCCGCTGGGCGGTCGTCACCTCCGGGGTACGGCGGCTCGCCGCGGCCCGGCTCGCCGCGGCCGGGCTGCCCACCCCGCGGGTACTGGTCAGCGCCGACGACGTGCGGCACGGCAAGCCCGACCCGGAGCCGTACCTGGCGGGTGCCGCCGGGCTCGGCGTCGCGCCGGGACGCTGCGTGGTCGTCGAGGACGCACCGGCCGGCCTGACCGCCGGCCGCGCCGCCGGCATGGCGACCGTCGCGGTGGCCGGTACGCACCGACCGGAGGAGCTGAAGGCCGACCTGGTGCTGCCGGACCTCGCCCACCTGTCCGCGACCGGTACCAGCCGATTCGTCCTGCGCGCCGCCTGACCCGGGTGTTCCGGCGCGCGCGGGCGGGCCGCCCGGATCGGGTGTGGTGGCGGCCGCGATGCCGGGGCGCCGGGTCTGGTCGGGCTCGACGACATCGGCTACGCTGCGGCAACACCGCGTGAGCGGGCGGCAGCCGGGCCACGCGGAACACCCCCTGATCGCCGCGCCGCGCCGACGGCGGGCCCGGCACGACCGAGAGGGCAGGCCGACCCATGTCCGATGCCCTGACCATCCAACTGCCCGCGCTGGGCGTGCACCTGCGCCACGGGGTCAAGCATCTGCTCGAAGCGACGCTCATCCCGCTCGGGCTGTTCTACCTGGTCATGGCCTTGGCGGGGCTGCACGGCGCGCTGTTCGCCGCGCTCGGCTGGTCGCTCGCGGCGCTGAGCTGGCGGCTGGTCACCCGCCGGCCGATCCCGACCGTGCTCGCGTTCATGACCGCGCTGCTGGTGGTGCGCACCGCCGTCGGATACGTCACCAACAGCGTGTTCCTCTACTTCCTGTCCCCCTCGCTGCAGGACTTCGTGATCGGCCTGGCCTTCCTCGCCCTGCTGCCGTTCGGCAAGTCGCTGATCGCCAAGCTCGCCGCCGACTTCTGCGTGTTCCCGGCCGAGCTGACCGACAACCCGCGGGTACGCCGGTTCTTTCACCAGGTCTCGGTGCTGTGGTCGTCGGTGTTCCTGCTCAGCGGCGGGCTGACGCTGTGGATGCTCGCCCGCACCAGCCTCGGCAGCTACCTGCTGATCGGCACCGCCGCGTCGTACTCGCTGATCGGCGTGGCGATCGTCGTCTCGTTGGTGTGGTTCCGCCGCTCGCTCGGCCGCGAGGGCATCCGACTGCACCTGCCGTTCCGCGCCACCGTCTGACCGCGCGACCGCCTGCCCCGAGCGCCGACGCCACGCCGTACAGCCGACGCGGTGCCGGTCAGCGGACGCGGTGCCGGTCAGCCGACGCCATGCCGGTCGACCCGACGCCGCGCCGGTCAGCCCACGCCATGCCGGCCGACCGACGCCGCGCCGGTCAGCCGACCAGGTCGGACCAGAACGGTACGGTCGGGCGCGCGCCGGCCACCATCTCGGCCCGGTGCGCGTCGCCGAACTCGGCCCGCAGGTAGCGGGGCAGGTCGGCGCCGTAGACGATGATGTCGGTCTGGTGCACCGACAGCACCGGGTGCCCGGCCGGCCCGCCGACCCCCGGCAGGTACCGGTGCCCGTAGACCGGCACCATCGGCGGCACGGTGGCGAGCTCGCGGCGCGCGGTCGCCAGCGCGTCCGCGACCCCGGACGGCCGGTCGCCCCAGACCGGGTACCAGAAGCCGTTGTGCTCGACGTCGAACAGCACGCCGTCCACCGGCCCGGCCAGCGCGGCGGCGAGCTCGTCGGCGGAACCGTTGCGCCAGTCCGGGAAGCCGCGCCCGACCGGGAGTGCCGCGGCGAGCAGGGCACGGTGGTCGGCGGCGAACCGGAAGCCGAACCGTGCCTCGACCGCCGACAGCTCCGCCTCGGTCAGCCCCGGTGCCAGCGGCGCCGGCAACAGCGTCACCGGATCGGTCATCGCTCCTCCCCCGGTACGTCCTCGGGACGCCCCGTGCTCGGCAGCGCCGGGTCGGTTCGCCCGGCCGGCGACGCCCCGGCCGGCTCGAACAGCGCGACGCACTCGACGTGCTGGGTCATCGGGAACGCGTCGAAGCCACGCAGCCGGCTCAGTCGCCAGCCGAGCTCGGTGAAGGTGGCGGTGTCGCGCGCCAGCGCGGCCGGATCGCACGCCACGTAGCAGACCGCGCGCGGCGTCGCGGCCACGATCTGCTCCACCACGGTACGGCCGGCGCCGGCGCGCGGCGGGTCCAGCAGCACGAGGTCGGCGGGGCCGAGCGCGGGCAGTACCCGTTCGACCCGGCCGGCGACGACCTCGACCCGGGGCAGCTCGCGCACGTTGTGCCGGGCGGCGTCGGCCGCGCCGGGGTGCGACTCGACCAGCGTCACCGTTCCGCCGTCGCCGACCGCGCGGGCCAGCGCGACCGCGAACAGGCCGGCCCCGCCGTACAGGTCGTAGGCGCGCTCGCCGGCGCGCGGCGCGAGCAGCTCCAGCGCGGTCGCCGCGAAGGTGTCCGCCGCGGCCGGGTGCACCTGCCAGAACGCCTCGGCCGGCAGCTCGAACTCGGTGCCGATGGCCCGCTCGACCACCGTCTCCTCGCCGTACACCAGCCGGGTCACGGTCCGCGTGCGGCGCCGGTCCCGGCCGCGCCCGGCGGGCACCTCGCGGTGTTCCAGCACCGCGGGATCGCCGGCGGTGGACGACACCACGCTCAGCTCGCTGCCCGGCCGCCAGCCGCGATCGGTGACGGGCAGCTCCCGTACCGCGGGGGTGGCGATCGGGCACGCGTCGATCTCGACGATCCGGTGCGAGCGGTGCGCGCGCAGCCCGGCGCGGCCGGCCCGGTCCACCGCGTAGCGGACCCGGGTACGCCAGTCGAGCGGGCCGCCCGGCAGCTCCGCGACGGTGACCTGCAGCGCGTCGACCTGCTCCGGCGTGAGCTTGCCCAGCCGTACCAGCAGCTCGGCGAGGACGTCGGCCTTGAGCCGGCGCTGCGCCGCCGGCGTCGCGTGCTGCCAGTCGCAGCCACCGCACCGCCCCGGCCCCGCGTACCGGCAGGGCGGCGGCACCCGGTCGGCGGACGCGGTGTGCACCACGACCGCGTCGGCGCGCAGGAAGCCGCGCTTGACCTCGGTGACGGTGGCGTCGACGACCTCGCCGGGCAGCGCGTGCCGGACGAACACCACCTGCCCCTCGTACCGGGCGACGCAGTGGCCGCCCGCCGCGACCTTGCCGACGGTCAACCGCAACGTGTCGCCGACCGCGGGGTCGGCCGAGGGCGCGGTCACCGGACCACCCCGATCGTCGCGACCCGGACCAGCCCGGTCGTCGCG
>NZ_BOPO01000026.1 GCF_017312725.1 Actinocatenispora comari
CGACGGCGCCGACACCGCGGGCCGGCCCGCGGCTGCCGGCGGGCGGCTGCCGGGCGCGCGGCGGCGCCGCTGGCTGCGGCTGGCCGCGGCCGCGGTGGCGGTGGACGCGGTGATCGCGGTGCTGATCTCGCTGCCGGTGCTCCCGGTACGCGTGGCCGGGCAGACCCCGATCCCGGCACTCAACCCGACCATGCGCGACGCGGTCGGCTGGCCGGCGTACGTGCGGCAGGTCGAGGCGGTCTACCGGGCGGTGCCAGACAAGGCCGCCACCACGCTGCTCGCCGCCAACTACGGCGAGGCCGGGGCGCTCGCCCGGTTCGGCACCGGGCTACCTGCTGTCCACAGCGGACAGAACGAGCTGTGGGAGCAGGGCCCGCCGCCGTCCACCGCCACCGCCGCCGTGGTCGTCGGCCTGGACCCGGGCGACCTGCCCGGCGTCTTCGCGCGCTGCGAGGTACGCGCCCGGCTGGACAACGGCGTCGGCGTCGACAACGAGGAGCAGGGCCGCCCCGTCCTCTACTGCACCGGCCGCACCGCCCCCTGGGCCACCCTCTGGCCCCACCTCCGCCACCTGGACTGACCCCACCCGAGCACGGAGAGCGCCGGCACCCGGCCGCCGTGGCCACGGGCGGCGGACCGGCGGGCGATCACCGCGGTGGTCGCGCCGGTGCCTGGCCGCCGCGGACAGTGGTCCCTGCCGTTCGGGCCGGGCCGATCGTCGCGCCGAACGAGGGCCGGCCGCCGCGGCGGGTCAGTGGCCGTAGGGGCAGCGCGAGCCGCGCCAGTGGTCGGTGCAGTAGGAGCGCTCGCAGACCGGGCAGAAGTACGGCGCCCAGGCCGGGTCCCGGTCGTACAGCACGCCGGGCAGGTCGTCGTCCGCCGACCGGACCCGGTGCGCCAGCCGCTCGTCGGCCAGCGGTTCCGCCACGTCGGTCGCGCCGAAGCCGGACACCATCAGGGTGGCGTGGTCGCCGGGGCCCGGGAGCAGCTCCACCATCGCGGCCGCCTGGCGGCAACCGTGGTACTGGCAGGCGACGGCGGTGCGGGTTCGCGCCGGAGGTGTTGAGTCGAGCACCTGGCAAGTGTGCCGAAAGCCCACAACCTGATCTATTCGCAAGATCACTTTGCTCAGATGTTGACACATCCGATCCGCCCTCCAGCGACGCGGCGCCGACGGCCGGCGCGGGTGGTCGTCGACGGTGTCGCGCTGCCGGCCCTCCCCACGCTCACCGCGCCGACCGTCACGCTCAGCGGGTGCCGTGGGTGCGGACGGCGGCGAGCAGACCGTCGGCGACCGGGAGCAGCGCGGGCAGCCAGTCGTCGCTGTCGCGTACCGACTTGGCCAGCTCGCGCAGCGTCACGCTCTGCGGGTCGCGGGCGGCCGGGTCGGGCACCCGGCCGCCGCCGAGCGCGCCGGCCACCGCCACCACGCCGCCCGGCCGCAGCAGCCGGTACGCCTCCGCCACGTACTGCGGGTACTCGGCCCGGTCGCCGTCGACGAACACCATGTCGTACGCGCCGTCGGCCAGCCGCGGCAGCACGTCCAGCGCGCGGCCGGCGATCAGCCGGGTCCGGGACGGGGTGAACCCGCCCTCCCGGAACGCCAGCCGCGCCTGCCGCTGGTGCTCCGGCTCCAGGTCGATGGTGGTGAGCACGCCGTCCGGGCGCATGCCGCGCAGCAGCCAGACCGAGCTGACGCCGACCCCGGTACCGACCTCGACCACCGCCCGAGCACCCGCTGCCGCGGTGAGCAGGCGCAGTGCGGCGCCGGTACCGGTATCCACCGGATCGACGCCGATCTCGGTCGAACGGGCACGGGCGTCCGCCAGTACGTAGTCTTCGGCAACGTACGACTCGGCGAAAACGTGGCTCTGCGGTCCCAGGGTGGCCATGGCCTAGAGCCTAAGGAATGATCCGTCCGACTCGGGGATGCCATGACGTGTAATCCTGGAATACGGCGCCACCGGGCTGTCCGACGCGGGCGAACACGGTGCCACCGCACGCTCACCGCGTGCACGACCGGGATACCCGGACACTGGGGAGAGGTGGACCAAGGGTGACCGACGGCAGCACGACCGGTTTCCCCGACCCGCAGTGGTCGAGTGGCGGGCAGCGCCCACCGACCGCGTGGCCGGGCGGCGCGCCGCAGCCCCCGACGCCGCAACCATCGTCCCCACCCCAGCCCTCGTCGGCCTGGTGGTCCAGCGGCGGCGGCCACGATCCGTGGCGGAACCCGCAGACCCCGGCGGTACTGCTGCACCAGACCAACGGTGAGCCGGGGCCGCCGCTCGATCCGGTCCCCGACCCGCCGGCGCCCGGCGCGGCGCCCCGCCGTTCGGTCGGGCTGGCGGTGACGATCGTGGTGGCGTTGCTGGCCGGCGCGCTGGGCGGCGCGCTCGGCTACCTCGGCGCCGCCGGCGGCGGCACCGGCCACGGCGTGCTCGGCGCCTCCGCGACCGACAAGCCCAAGGCCGCCGACCGGGCCCCGGAGTCGGTGTCGGCGGTGGTCAAGAAGGCGCTGCCGAGCGTGGTGACGATCCTGATCCGGACCGACAAGGTGGAGGGCAACGGCTCCGGCTTCGTCATCTCCTCGTCCGGCTACATCCTGACCAACAACCACGTCGCGGCGGCCGGTTCCGGCGGCGAGCTGAAGGTCGCGTTCTCCGACGGCACCACGGCCGACGCCACCGTCAAGGGCACCGACCCGGAGTCCGACCTGGCGGTGCTCAAGGTCGACAAGAGCGGGCTGACCCCGATCAAGTTCGGCGACTCCGACCGGATCGCGGTCGGTGACCCGGTGATCGCGATCGGCGCGCCGTACGGGCTGTCCAACACCGTCACCACCGGCATCATCAGCGACCTCGACCGGCCGGTGATCACCGGCAAGGACGAGAGCAGCGAGGCGTACATGGCGGCGATCCAGACCGACGCCGCCATCAACCACGGCAACTCGGGCGGTCCGCTGCTGGACGGCGCCGGCCGGGTCATCGGCGTCAACACCGCCATCCGCACCGCGGACGAGTCCGGCTCGGACGAGAACAGCGGCGGCAACATCGGCCTGGGCTTCTCGATCCCGATCAACCAGGCCAAACGGGTCGCCGACGACATCATCCAGACCGGCAAGGCCCGCCGCACCGTGATCGGCGCCACCGTGGACAGCTCGTACGACAGCACCGCCGGGGCGCGGATCAACAAGGTCGTCGGCGGCGGCCCCGCCGACAAGGCCGGGCTCAAGGACGGCGACGTGATCGTGCGCTACGACGGCCAGCTCGTCGGCTCCGGTACCGACCTGATCGCGTTCGTGCGCAAGGACGCACCCGGCACGGTCGTCCCGGTCGAGTACGCGCGGGACGGTGGCAAGCACAGCGCCAACATCACCCTCGGCGCCGCCACCCCGAACTGACCGGTACCGGCGACCCGATACCTCCGGTTCGTCGCCGGTGCCGGGTTCGCCGGGCGACCGCGTCGGAGAATGCCACCGACCGCGGACTCCCACACCGGCCGGCGCGGTGCGTAAGGTGGGTGCGTTGCCCGGGGTTCGCGACGACCCCGGGCCCGCAGGGTGAGGAGCGTGGATGTTCGACAGTCTCGGCTGGCCGGAGATCTTGGTGCTCGTCCTCATCGGCCTGTTCATCTTCGGCCCGGACAAGCTGCCGAAGTTGATCTCCGACGGGGTCAACATGATCCGGCAGCTGCGCCGGATGGCCACCAACGCCACCGGCGACCTCTCCCGCGAGCTCGGCACCGACATCTCGCTGGAAGACCTGCACCCGAAGACGTTCGTGCGCAAGCACATCCTGTCCGAGGACGACCAGGACGCGATCCTGCGGCCGTTCAAGGAGGTCTACTCGGAGGCCAGCGACACCGCCGGCTCCCTCGACCTCAACTCGGCACTCAACGACGAGGACGACGCGCCGGCGGTCGACTCCGGCTCGCGCCGCCGCCCCCGCTTCGACGTCGACGCCACCTGACCGTCAGTCGAGCCGGGCCGGCAGACCGAACAGCGGGAACAGCCGCTCGGTGTCCAGGAAGCTGTGCCAGGCGGTGATGCTGTCGCCGTTGGTCTCGATGATCTGCAGCGCCCACGGCGCGTGCCCGCCGCCCGGGCTCGGCCGGTACTGACCGAAGGCGGCCGAACCGTTCGCGCTGGCCGGGATCAGCCGGGACCCCTGGCACTCCGAGCCCGGCCCGCGCAACCAGTCGAGGATGTCGGCGCGGCCGGACAGCCACAGCGGCAGCGGTGGCATCGACATGATCGCGTCCTGCCGCAGCAGCGCGGTCAGCGACGCCAGATCGTACTGCTCGAAGGCGGTCAGGTAGCGGGCGAGCAGATCGCGCTGCACGTCGTCGAGCGGTTTCACCGGCTCGGCGTCGTCGCGCTCGGCCATGGTCGCCCGGGCCCGCTGCAGCGCACTGTTGACGCTGGCCACCGTCGTGTCCAGCAGCTCGGCGACCTCCGAGGCCGGGAACGCCAGCACCTCGCGCAGGATCAGCACCGCCCGCTGCCGTGGCGGCAGCGCCTGCAGCACCGCCACGAACGCGAGCCGGACCGAGTCGCGGTGCGCGGCGAGCTCCGCCGGATCGCCGGACTCCGGCAGCATCCGGTCGTCCGGCGCCGGGCCGATCCAGGTCGCCTCGGGCAGCGCGTCGGGGATGGAGCCACCGGACCAGTTGTTGGTCAGATCCATCGGCCGGGCCCGGCGCTGGGTGCCCTTCACCATGTCGAGGCAGACGTTGGTGGCGATGCGGTAGAGCCAGGTGCGCACCGACGCGCGCCCCTCGAACGAGCCGAATCCGCGCCAGGCGCGGACCAGCGTCTCCTGCACGGCGTCCTCGGCCTCGAACGCCGAGCCGAGCATGCGATAGCAGTATCCGGTCAGCTCCGTGCGGTGCGGCTCGAACCGCTCCGCGACCACGGTGTCGCTGGTCACGCGTCCCCCCGGGCATCGACTCGGCCACCTCGGCCGATCAGGGCGCCGAGTCTACGACGGACCCCCGACGTTTTCGGGCTGCTCGCGTCAGCTCCGACCGAATGACCGATGACGATCCCGCGGCCGGGGCCGCGACCCGGGTACTTCGAGACGGGCCCGCAGGGAACGGGCGATCAGGCCGGGGACAGCCCCAGCGAACGGCCGGCCAGGCTCTCCCGGCGCACCGCGAGCCGCTCGGCCACCGCCGACAGCGCCACCGCGGCGGGCGACTCCGGATCGGACAGCACCACCGGGTCGCCGGCGTCGCCGGCCTCCCGTACCCGGGTGTCCAGCGGGATCTGACCCAGCAGCGGCACCTCGGCGCCGATCGTGGTGGACAGCGTCTCGGCGACCCGGGCGCCACCGCCGGCACCGAAGACCTCCATCCGCTCCCCGGACGGCAGCTCCAGCCAGGACATGTTCTCCACCACGCCGACCAACCGCTGATGGGTCTGCAGCGCGATCGCGCCGGCCCGCTCGGCCACCTCGGCGGCGGCCAGCTGCGGCGTGGTCACCACCAGCAGCTCGGCGGTGGGCAGCAGCTGGGCGATGGAGATCGCCACGTCGCCGGTACCCGGCGGCAGGTCGAGCAGCAGCACGTCCAGATCGCCCCAGTACACGTCGGCGAGGAACTGGGTGAGCGCCCGGTGCAGCATCGG
The DNA here is from genome assembly GCF_017312725.1 of Actinocatenispora comari. Taxonomy (GTDB): domain Bacteria; phylum Actinomycetota; class Actinomycetes; order Mycobacteriales; family Micromonosporaceae; genus Actinocatenispora; species Actinocatenispora comari. The sequence continues at coordinate 5,630 of NZ_BOPO01000026.1, forward strand.
GCCGCGCCACACCACCGCCGCGTTGCCCTGGGTGAACATCCCGATCGAGATGACCTTCAGGCCGTGCGTCGCCTGCGGCGGCATGATCATGTCCTCGACCCGGGTCGGGCGGTCGGTGACGCCGAGCATCCGCGGCACCGAGTGGCCGTAGATGTCCGCGTCGACCACGCCGACCGACAGGCCGCGCGCGGCCAGCGCCGCGGCCAGGTTGACCGTCACGCTCGACTTGCCGACGCCACCCTTGCCGGAGGCCACCGCGTACACCCGGGTGCGCGAGCCGGGCTGGGCGAACGGGATGACCGGCTCGCCGCCGCCCGCGCCGCCGCGCAGCTTGGACTGCAGGTCGCGACGCTGCTGCTCGGTCATCACGCCGAAGTCGACCCGGACCGAGGAGACGCCCGGCACCGCGCCGACCTCGCGCGAGATGTCGGACTGCAGGGTGTCGCGCAGCGGGCAGCCGGCGACGGTCAGCAGCAGGCCGACGGTGACGCCGCCGTCCGCGTCGATGTCGATCGAGCGGACCATGTCCAGCTCGGTGACGGGGCGGCGGATCTCCGGATCCTGCACCTTCGACAGCGCGGTGCGGATCTGCGGTTCGAGCTCGGCAATGGCAGGGGCGGACATGTTCCCCATGCTACGAGCCCGTTCGCGGTTCGCCCGCCGAGGTCGACGTGACCCGCGGCTCGTCACCCGCGCCCGGATGCCGGCGGCCGGCCCGCGGTGACCGACTCGTACCGTTCCCTGGTGGGATGTTCCGATCCCGGACCGCGCCGGCGAGGGGGAAAGCCCGCGGAAAGGGTTTACCTGGCCCATTCGACTGGTGCAGGATTCCTTCGGTATCTGGACGGATGGAGGACACGCATGTCCGAGATTTCCCGACGGTCATCGGTTTCCCGACGGTCGCTGCTGCTCGGCGGTGCCGGTGGAGCCGCCGCCATCGCCCTCGGCGGTACCGGCGCCCTCGCGCCCGGCGCCGCCGCCGAGGCCGCGCCCGTCGGCCACCGGGGCGACCCACCCACCGCCACCGAGGCCGACATCCGGTTCAGCCCCGGCCGCACCCTGCGCACCGGCCGCCCCGGCCAGGCCGGCCTGGTCGGCGACACCGTCCAGGGGATGCCGGACGACCTCGCCCGCTACCTGACCACCACCCCGGAGAACCCCAGCCACCCGATGTACGCGGGCGCCGCGGTCATCGCCGTCAAGGACGGCGTGATCGTGCAGCACGCCGCGGTCGGCGACGCGGTGCGCTACACCCTCGACGGCACCACCGTGGTGGAGCTGCCCGCCGACCAGCGCATCGCCGCGACCACCGACACCATCTGGGACCTCGCCTCGATGTCGAAGCTGTTCACCGCCACCTCGGTGATGCAGCTGATCGAGCAGGGCAAGGTCGACCTGAACGCGCCGGTCGTCACCTACCTGCCGGCGTTCGCCTCGCACGGCAAGTCCGACATCACCGTGCGCAACCTGCTCACCCACACGAGCGGGCTGATCCCCGACCCGATCCCGTCGCTGTGGGCCGGCTACCAGACGATCCCGGAGCGCAAGGCGGCGATCCTGGACACCACGCCGTCGGCGCCGCCGGACACCCAGTACGTCTACTCCGACCTCAACTTCCTCACCCTCGGGTTGATCGTCGAGACGATCAGCGGCCAGAGCCTCGACGGGTACGTCCGCGAGCACATCACCGAGCCGCTCGGCCTGCACGACACCATGTACAACCCGCCCGCCGCGCTCCAGCACCGCGTCGCGGCCGAGGAGTACGAGCCGTGGGCCGACCGCGGGCTCGTCTGGGGCCAGGTGCACGACGAGAACGCCTGGGCGCTCGGCGGCGTCGCCGGCCACGCCGGCGTCTTCTCCACCACCCACGACCTCGCCATCTTCGCCCAGATGTACCTCAACGGCGGCCGGTACGGCCGGGCCCGGATCCTGAAGGACGAGACCGTGCGGCTGATGCTGCACGACTACAACGGCGCCCAGTTCCCGTACGACACGCACGGGCTGGCCTGGGAGCTCGGCCTCAACTGGTACATGGGTGCGCTCGGCTCGCCGGTCACCTTCGGGCACACCGGCTACACCGGCACCTCGATCGTGGTGGACCCGCTGTCGCACTCGTTCGTCATCCTGCTCACCAACCGGGTGCACCCGAGCCGCGACTGGGGCTCCAACAACATCTCCCGCCGGGTCGCCGCCGACGACCTCGGGCTGGCGCTGCCGGTACGGGACACCCACCACGCCTACTACAGCCGCACCGACCACGCGGACAGCACGCTCACCGTGCCGGTTCCGGACGGGGCGACCACGCTGCGGTTCCGCCTCTGGTACGACACCGAGCCGCTGTCGGACTTCCTCACCCTGCAGGCGTCGGGCAACGGCACCGACTTCACCGGGCTGAGCTGCGACCTCGCCGGCGGGCCGTGGTCCTGGACCGCCGGGGACGGCTCGGTCAACGGGTACGGCGGGCGGCGCTGGCTGTCCGGCACCGCGCAGGTACCGGCCGGCACCACGGCGCTGCGCTGGCTCTACGCCACCGACACCAACTCGCAGGGCCGCGGCGTGTACGTCGACGACGTCACCGTACTGGGGCGCCACGGCGTGCTGTTCGACTCGCGCCGCTCCGCCGACGCGGCACGGATTTCGCTGGTTGGCTGGACGCGGCTCGACGGCTGAGCCAAGATGACGGCAACCGGCCGCGTGCCCTTTCCACCCCTTGGGGCACGCGGCCGTCGTCTCGGCTCCGGCGCGGCACCGTGCCCGGGCCGTACCGGACGGGGGTGGTGCCGGTGAGCCGCGAGATCGTGACGTGGTCCGCCGACGAGGTGGTGGCCAACGCCGACCGGCTGGCCGCCGTGTACGGGGTCGCGTTCGCCGCGTACGGCGAGACCGACGAGGACACCGCGGCGTTCCGGCACCGGTCGTTGCCGATCCACGCCGGCCGGGACGACTTCCGCTGCGTCGTCGCCCTCGACGGCGACGAGCTGACCGGCTTCGGCTACGGCTACCAGGGCGCGCCCGGGCAGTACTGGACCGACCGGGTCGCCGACCTCGCCCCGCCGGCGGTGGTCCGCGGCTGGCTCGGCGGCCACTTCGAGCTGGTGGAGCTCGCGGTACTGCCGGCCAGCCAGGGTTGCGGTCTCGGCGGCGCCCTGCACGACGCGCTGCTCGCCGACCTGCCGCACCCGGCCGCGCTGCTGTCCACCTGGCAGTACGACACGCCCGCCCGGCGGCTCTACCTGCGCCGCGGCTGGCAGCCGCTGGCCGAACTGCCCGACGCCACCCTGATGGGCACCCGGCTGCCGTTCACCGCCACGGCCCGTCCCGCCTGACCCGCCGGCGGATCGGGTACTCCTGCCGGACCTCCGGCCCGAATCCAGGACCTGTGGCCGGCGAGTCGTGCCCGACGCGCCCGGCGCAGGTCCGGGGTCGGCCGCGGCTGCGCGATCGCCGCGCGGGGCGAGGGTCAGTTGGCGTCGTCGGCGCCCGCGCTGGCCGGCGGGTTGGCCGGCGGCGACGTCGGCGCCTCGCTGGTCGGAGCCTCGGTCGGCGACGGCGCCGTGCTGTGCGTCGGGGTCGGCGCGCCGGTGCGCGTCGGCCCGGTACTCGGGTGCTGGTCCGGCCGCGCACTGTCGCTCGGGCTCGGCGAGTGCGAACCGGTCGGGCCGGCGGAGTGGCCGTTGCCGCCGGTGTCGTCGGACCCGTCGGTCGACCGTCCGTGGTGACTGCCGCCGTCGAGCACCGCGCCGGCGGTGCTGCCGCTGTCGCCGTGTCCCCACAGCGCGGAGAACGACGTGCCCATCAGCGCCTCGATCCCGGTCAACGCGCCGAACGCCAGCACGAAGATCAGCGCGGCACTGCCGACCAGGATCGCCGCACGCCGGGGGAGCGGTCGCCGGCGCGGCGCCCCGTACACGCCGCCCGGCCGGCCCGCCCCGCTGCCCCTGGCCGGGCCGGCGGCGTCGGCCGCGCTCGCGCCGGGCCGCGCCGGCTCCGCGCCACCGCCGAGCGGGCGGGTGGCCTCGTCGCGCGGGCCGAGTGGCTCGCTCGCTTCGCCGAGCGGTCGGGTCGGTTCGTCGCCGGCGCCGAGCGGTCGGGTCGGCTCGTCGTTCGTGCCGTGCGGCCGGGTCGGTTCGTCGTTCGCGCCGAGCGGTCGGGTCGGTTCGTCGAGCGGTCCGGTCGGTACGGTGCGTCCGCCGTGCGGTCGGGTCGGCTCGCCGTGTGTGTCGAGCGGTCGGGTCGGTTCGTCGAGCGGTCCGGTCGGTACGGTGCGTCCGCCGTGCGGTCGGGTCGGCTCGCCGTGTGTGTCGAGCGGGCGGGTGGCCTCGTCGTTCGGGTCGAGCGGGCGGGTCGGTTCGCTGCCGTCGGGCTGCGGGACCGCGGCCCGCAACGGCTGGCTGGGTATCCGTGCCGTCGCCGAGACGACCTGGGCCTGCCCAGCGCCGGCCCGCCCGAGCGCCGGCGCACCGCCGACCGTGGCGATGCCCTGGCCGGTCCGGGCGCCCCGTACCGGCGCGGTGCCCCGGCCCGGGGCCGGCCCGGTACCGGTGCTCGGAGGCACGGTACGGCTGGTCTCGGCGGTCGTGGCGCCGGCGAGGGCGGCGGCGCCGCTGCCGATCGCGGCCCGGGCGTCGCCGGGGGCGGCCCGGGTGGCGCCGTTCCGGCGCAGCACCTTGACCTGCGCGTCCTTCAGCGTCTCCTTGCCGCGCTTGAGCGACGCGGTGTACAGCGCGTTGCCGACCGTGGCGACGACGCTGACCAGAGCGGTACCCACGACGGTGCCGGCGACGCCGAGCGCGGACGCGGCGACCGCGGCCGAGACGGCCGCGGCGACCGACGCGACGATCTGTACCCCGGACAGCTCGATCCGGCGCCGCTTGCTGCGAGTCGCGGGCTCACCGGTGGCGGCTCGGGTCTCGTCGGGGGGCACCGTCGTCCTCTCGGGGGGTAGGGGAGGCCGGCGCATCGGTGGTCGTGGCCGTACCTCGGGACCCTTCCAGAGTGGCGGCGACCTGCTGCTGCGTTCAGTGGTTCGGGACCGATGTGGGAGACGACACCGGATTCCGGTTACGCACGCCACTGCAACCGCGACGCACCGTGTCGGCGCGGACGCGGTCCGCCGTCACGGCTCCGGCGTGGCCGCGGGTACCGGATTCGGCGGGTCCCGGCGGTCGATCTCCTCGATCAGCCGGGACAGCTCCGAGCGGACGAAGTCGCGGGTGGCCACCTCGCTCAGCGCGATCCGCAGCGCGGCGATCTCCCGGGCCAGGTAGTCGGTGTCCGCCTTCTGCGCCGCGGCCCGGCGGCGGTCGGCGTCGGCCTGGATCCGGTCCCGGTCGTCCTGCCGGTTCTGCGCCAGCAGGATCAGCGGCGCCGCGTACGACGCCTGGGTGGAGAAGAACAGGTTGAGCAGGATGAACGGGTACGGATCCCAGCGCAGCCCGGCCAACCCGATCAGGTTGACGCTCACCCACAGGATGACCACCACCGTCATCACCACGATGAACTGGGCGGTACCCATGAACCGGGCGGCGGCCTCGGCGAACCGGCCGAACGTGTCCGCGTCCCAGCGCGGCAGCCGGAACCGGCCCGGCACCCGCGGCTGATCCAGCCGGCCGCGCACCGGCCGCTCCCCGTCAGGCACGGTCCCGGTCCCGCCAGTCCTCGGGCAGCAGGTGGTCGAGCACGTCGTCCACCGTCACCACGCCGACCAGCCGGTTCAGCTCGTCCACCACCGGCATCGCGACCAGGTCGTAGGTCGCCATCTGTCGGGTCACCTCGGCGATCGGCGTCTGCGGCCCGACCGGATCCAGGTCGTCCACCACCACGCCGCCGACCAGATCCGACGGCGGCTCCCGGAGCAGCCGCTGGAAGTGCACCATGCCCAGGAACCGGCCGCTCGGCGTCGCCGCCGGCGCCCGGCTGACGAACACCTGCGCCGCGACCACCGGCGAGCGCTTCGGCTCCCGGATCGCAGCCAGCGCCTCGGCGATCGTCACGTCCGGCAGCAGGATCACCGGATTGGTCGTCATGATCGACCCGGCGGTACCGGCCGCGTAGTCCATCAGCCGCCGCACCGGCGCCGCCTCCGCCGGCTCCATCAGCGCGAGCAGCTCGTCCTTCTCCGGCTCGGGCAGCTCGGCCAGCACGTCCGCCGCGTCGTCCGGATCCATCGACTCCAGGACGTCCGCGGCGCGCTCGACGCCGAGCGACTCCAGGATCTCCACCTGGTCGTCGTTGGGCAGCTCCACCAGCACGTCGGCCAGCCGGTCGTCGTGCAGCGCGCCGGCCACCTCCAGCCGGCGCCGGCCGGACAGGTCCTGCAGCGTGTTCGCCAGGTCCGCGGCGCGCATCTGGTCGAGCACGGCGAGCAGGTTCGCGGTGCCCTGCTCGCCGGCCGCGTCCGACAGCCCGGTGACCTGCTCCCAGTCGACCTGGCGCAGATGACCGCGCCGGCCCAGATGGGTCGGGGTCGCGCGCACCGCCAGCCGGCGCAGCGACCACTCACCGGAGCGCTCCTGCTCCATCCCGACGTCAACCACACTGCCCGGCCGGGGGTCGCTGCCCGGTTCGGTGACGCTGACCCGCCGGTCCAGCAGGTCCTCCAGCACCAGCGCCTCGCCCGGCTTCTTCTCGAACCGCTTCAGGTTCAGGGTGCCGGTCGACAGCAGTACCGCGTCCGCCTCGATCGTGGTGACCCGGCCGATCGGCACGAAGATCCGGCGCCGGACCCCGATCTCGACCACCAGGCCGACCACCCGCGGCGGCGCGTTGCCCGGGCGCATCCGGATCACCGCGTCGCGCACCCGGCCGACCTGGTCGCCGTTCGGGTCGTACACGACGATGCCGGCCAGGCGCGCCACGTACACCCTGGTCGCCGCTGCCACGCCGTCAGCCTAACGACTTGGTGGCCGAGAGCACGGCGGGCCGCGCCGGCTCGCGACCGCGCCGCCGTCGCCCACCGAGTCGGGACGGCAACGCCCCCGTCCCGCGCCTTCGGCGGGTACGCACGCGCTGCTCCGGTACTCGCGGGTGCACGCGCAGGGTCCACCGTGCTCGGAGTGGCCCTGTGCCGACCCGAGCCGGCGGCCTACGGTTTCGGCATGCTTCGGTACGAGATCGTCGACGTGTTCACCGACCGGCCCTACGCTGGCAACCCGCTCGCCGTGGTCTTCGGCGCCGACTCGCTGGACGACGCCCAGCTGCTGTCGATCGCCGGCGAGTTCAACCTGTCCGAGACCGCGTTCGTCCTGCCGCCGGCCGCCGGTGGCAGCTACCGGGTGCGGATCTGCACCCCGCAGAGCGAGCTGCCGTTCGCCGGGCATCCCAGCGTCGGCACCGCCACCACCCTGGTACGGCTCGGCCGGCTCGCGCCCGGGCCGCTGGTCCAGGAGTGCGGCGCGGGCAACCTGCCGATCGAGGCGACCGCGGAGCGCGCCACGCTCACCGGCGGCGAGCCGAGCGTCGGGCCCGAACTCGACCCGGCGCCCTACCTCGACGCCGTCGGGCTGACCGCCGCCGACCTGGCCGGCCCGGCGCCCCGGCTCGCCGGTACCGGAATCGACTCGGTACACCTGCTGGTGCGGCCGGACGCGCTGGCCCGCACCGTGCCCGAGGTGGCGAGGATCCGCGCGGTGGCGCACACCATCTCGGTCAGCGCCTGGGACCCGGCCAGCGCCACCTCCCGGGCCCGGGTGTTCGCCGGCGACCTCGGCGTGGCGGAGGACCCGGCGACCGGATCGGCGGCGCTGGCGCACGGCGCGTACCTGGTGGCGGTCGGGCTGCTGCCGGCCGACGGCGTCACCGGCTACACCGTCCGGCAGGGCGTCGAGATGGGCCGACCGTCCACATTGCAGGGTGAGGTCACCGCGGTGGCCGGCCGCGCCACCCGCTGCCGGGTCTCCGGCGAGGTCGTCCCCGTCGCCGCCGGCGAACTGCGCGAACCACCCCGCTGAACCCCACCGCGGCGCCGGGCCGACGACGCTCGGCCCGGCGCGGCAACCGCCGGCGAGAGCCGCGCTGGCGGCCGGGTCGCCACCGGTCAGCGGCGGCGGGGCGTGCGGTGCAGGTGGAACGGGGTCGCGGTGCGCCGCGCCGCGGGCGTCTCCGCCGCCGGTGCGGCGAGCGAACCGTCCGGCAGCGGCCCCGGCGCACCGGCCGGCGTCAGCCGCGACACCACGCACTCGGCCGCCCAGCGCGCGCCGGTGTCCTCGTTCGCCGGCAGGTTCAGCCGCTTCGCCGCGAGCTGCGGCACCACCCGCTCCCACTCCTCGCCGCCCGGCTCGACCCGCCCCACCGTCGCCGGCCAGGTCACGATCCGCCCGCCGCTGTCGCCGCGCGCGGTCACCGTGCACCGCCGCGCCTCCGCCAGCCCCGGCACCGACTGCTCGCCCGGCCCGGACACCACGTACAGCGCGCCGTCCAGCCACGCGCACCACACCGTGCTGGCCCGCTCCGGCGGCCGGCCCGGCAGCTCGGCGAGCCACGCCACCGACGCCTTCCGCATCGCCTCGACGACCAGCGGTACCGGTTCCTCCGGGGAGTTCGTCACCGCACCATCCTGACCGATCCGGGCCCGGCAGTCAGCCGCGCCGCCTCCGTCACGCGCCGAGCGGGCCGCGCGGCGCACGATCGTGGAACTCGACCGTGCGGTACCGGCTCGCGGCCAGCCCCGTCGGCCACCCGCCGGCCGCCCAGCCACCCTTGACCAGCAGCCGGTCCAGGAACACCGCCGGATCGGCGATCTTCGCCCACACCGCCGGCAGGAACGTCGAACGCCGCACACCGTCGGTCAGCACCAGCCCGTCGACGCCCGGGCGCAGCGCCGCGAGCAGCTCCGCCCGGCCGGCCACCGCCAGCGGCTCGGCCGGCGTCAACACCGACACCTCGACGTCCAACTCCGGCCAGTCGTCCGCGGACACCGGAGGCAGCCGCGGATCGCGCATCGCCCGGCCCGCGTTGCGGGCCACGTCCAGAAACAGCGGCCGCACCGGCTGCAGCGAACCGATGCACCCGAGCAGCCGACCGCGCCGCTCCAGCGTCACGAACGACGCGCCCCGCTCCGCCAGCACCGGGTCACCGGGCGGCGCCAGCGCCGGCTCCGCGCCGAGCAGGCGATGACGTACCGTCGCGGCCGCCAGGCCGGCCAGCACCGCGCCCTCGGCCGGTGTCAACGCGCAGCCACGTGCCGCCCGTGCGGTCGGCTCGGCTTCTGGGTCGGTTGCCATGATTCACCCGCAGTTCTCCGATCGGGGCCGCCGGTCCGCGGCGCTTCGCGCGGCGGCGCCACACGCACCGTCGTACCGCACCCGGTCCACTCCCGCCACCGCGGTTCACCGGGACGGCCGACCCGGCGACCGGATGCCACCGGCGCGACCAAACGCCGGACCGGACCGGGCCGGACCCCGTAGGTTCGCACTACCGCGGAGAAGGGCCGCGCGGGTCGTTGCGCCGCCACGCACGGAAAAGGGAGGATCACGGCATGACCGACCAGACGAGGCAGGACCTCCCGGCTCCGCTCACCGACGACCTCACCGGGCGCACCGCCCTGGTCACCGGCGCCGGCAGCCCCAACGGCATCGGCTTCGCCACCGCGCGCCGGCTGGCCGCGATGGGTGCCCAGGTGGCGATCGTGTCCACTACCCGCCGCATCCACGACCGGGCCAAGGAACTCGGCGCCACCGGCTTCGTCGCCGACCTCACCGACGAGTCCGAGGTCGGCGCGCTCGCCGACGCGGTCACCGACCAGCTCGGCGACGTCGACGTGCTGGTCAACAACGCCGGCCTCGCCTCCAAGACCAGCCCGGAGGTGTTCCGGCCGGTCACCCAGCTCAGCCACGAGCAGTGGCGGGCCGAACTGGACCGCAACCTGACCAGCGCCTTCCTGATGAGCCGGGCGGTCGTCGGGGCGATGGCCGAGCGCGGCTGGGGCCGGGTCGTCAGCGTGTCCGCCACCGAGGGCCCGATCAACGCCATGCCCACCGAGGGCGCGTACGCCGCGGCCAAGGCCGGCGTGCTCGGCCTGACCCGGGCGCTGTCGATGGAACTGGTCGCCGACAACGTCACCGTCAACGCGGTCGCACCCGGGCTGGTGCACACCGACGCGTCCACCCTCACCGAACTGCGGCAGGGTCTCGACACGCCGATGGGACGGCCCGGCACCGCCGACGAGGTCGCCGCCGTGATCGCCTTCCTGTGCACCCCGTCCGCCTCGTACGTCACCGGGCAGCTGATCGTGGTCGACGGTGGCAACAGCATCCGCGAGTCGCACTACCGCGGCTGAGCCGACCGCCTGCCGGCCGGATCAGCCCCGCACAGGCCGGTGAGCACCGGCGACACGAACCGGATCAGCCGCCGAACAGGCTGGTGAGCACCGGCAGGACGAAGCTGTAGCCGTCCGAGCCGCTGTCGTAGCTGCTGGTGCTCGCCGCACCGATCGCCAGCACCACGATGCCGATGTAACCGAGGCAGCCCAGCACGTACAGCCCGGCGAAGATGTAGCCGACGATCAGGCCGGCGGTCGCCATCCCGTCGCCCTGCTCGCCGGACAGCTTGATCTGCTTCTTCGCGATGTGCCCGAAGATGATGCCGAGAACCGACCCGATGATCGGGACCACGAAGGCGCCGCACAGCGAGCAGACCAGCGAGGCGATGGCCATCGAGTTCGTGGTGGTCGACTGCACCTGGTAGCCGTAGCCGGCCTGACCGTACGGCGGGGGCGGGCCGTAGGGCGGCGGCGGCCCGTACGGCGGGGGCTCGCTCCCGGCGGGCAGCGCGTACGGCGAGTAGGGCTGCTCGTCGTAGTAGGGGCCGCCCGGTGGCTCGCCCTGGGGCGTTGGCCAGCTCATCGGTGTGTCCTTCCGTGCCAGCCCCGTGCGGAGCGCAACCCACGTGCGCCCGACGGCAGACGCGAGTCTTCTGGGGGTGCGCCCGAGGCTACCTGCCGCGTGCACGTCGACGCTCGCGGCACGGACGTTTCCGCCCCAGACCGGGCAGTGTCGCGGCAGGCCGCGGGCGGTCGGCGTCGCCGTCCGCCCGCGGCATCCGGCCCTGGCGTCAGACCAGTCGCAACTGCTCCGCCGGCCGCCCTGCCGGCGGCGCGCCCGGTGCGGCCTCGCCGACGTCCCGGAAGTTCTCGGCGGAGCGGTCCGGCAGGCCGTGCCGGCGGCAGGCGGACCGCACCCGGGCGACGACGGTGCGCTGGTAGGCGGCGGGTGCGTAGCTGCCGTTGCGGTAGAGCCGCCGGTACGGCTGGACCAGCCGCGGGAAGTGCCGCTCCAGGAACGACTGGTACCACTCGCGGGCGCCCGGCCGCAGGTGCAGCACGATCGGCGTGATGCTGGTGACGCCGGCATCGACCAGCGCCGCCACGGTGCGGTCCAGCTCGGCCTCCTGGTCGGTGAGACCGGGCAGGATCGGTGCCATCAGCACCGAGCAGCCGATGCCCGCGTCGGTGAACCGGCGGACCAGATCGAGTCGACGAGACGGTGCCGGGGTGCCCGGCTCGACCAGCCGCCACAGCGCCTCGTCCAGGAACCCGATGGAGAACGCGACCGACACGTCGGTGGTCGCCGCGGCCTGGGTGAGCAGATCCTGGTCGCGCTGGATCAGCGTGCCCTTGGTCAGGATCGAGAACGGGTTGGCGTGGTCGCGCAGCGCGCCGAGGATCTCCCGCATCAGCCGGTAGCGCCCCTCGACCCGCTGGTACGGATCGACGTTGGTGCCCATCGCGATCGGCTCACCGCACCACCGCGGCGAGGCCAGCTCGCGCCGCAACAGCGGCCCCGCGTTGACCTTCACGATGATCTTCGAGTCGAAGTCGTGCCCCGCGTCCAGATCGAGATAAGTATGCGTATTCCTCGCAAAGCAGTTGTGGCTGATCACGCCGTTGGCGACGAAGTCCCCGGTCCCGGTCGTGATGTCGTACATCTCGCGTTCCTCGCCGAGATCCTCGATCGAGACGACCCGCAGGTCCGCCGCGCACTTGACCGCGGTTCCGCTCAGCGCGCGCTTGCGGTCGATCGCCGGATCGGTCAGTGCGAAGAAGCGCATCCGCTGCGGCAGACCGCCCCGAATCCGCACGTACTGGAGGCTGTCGGCTCGGTCTCGCCGCTCGACGACGGGGTCGAAGTCGAATCGTCGCAGCGCCGCGCTGGCCCGGCCGATGAGCTCGGGGTCGGTGTTGGCGATGCGAAAGATGCCCTGGCTGTGGCTCCCCTCCGCGTCGAAGACGCCCGCAAGGAAACCGCGATCCCACTCCGCCGTCGTGGCCGCCGGATAGGCGATGAGCTCCCGGGTGCGGGCCACATCGTCGCGTCGCGAACTGGTGCCGTCGCCTCGGACGATCCCGGACAGGTACCCGCGGCGATAGTCCGGCCCCGCATCGACCGGGACGGGGAGCGATCCGATGCCCATCAGCGAGTTGCCGGTGGTCAGGTACGGCCGTCGTGCGGCGCCGTTCATCGCGCCGCGGACGTGCTTCCAGCCGCGCTCGGTCAGGAAACGGTGATCGCCACTGGCCACGATGGTCGTGCCGTCCGCGAGGGTGACCCGGTACGCGTGTTTGACGGTTCGCCAGTGCGCCAGCACCTGAGTCGGGACGTACCTCCGGTAAACGCCGTCGCGACGGGTTCCGTAGATCTCGTCGCCGACCTGCAACTCGGCGATCGGACGCGAGCGCCCGTCCGCGAGCAGCACCTGCGTCGCGCCGTCCAGGCAATACACACACGCGTGGGTGCAGCCTCGGTAGGGGTTGATGGTCCAGCGGAACGGCATGGCGGACTCGCCCGGGACGCGGTTGATCAGCGACTTGGCCTGGATCTCGATCGCCATCGCGTCGTCGGTGCCGGCGATGACCGGACCGGTCGGGGCGAGCTGCAGCCCGGCCCGACCCGAGCCGCGTCGCTGCGCCGACGGATCGGGCAGGCCGAGCGGCAGCGCCTGCTCGGCGAGATGGTCGGCCCGCTGCTGTTCCCAACGCATGCCCTCCATTCGAACACACGTTCGATCGATCGTCCACCGAAACCGCAGATCCGGCCGGCGCGGTCGCTTCCGGGGGCGGTGTCGGGCGACACCGGCGGGATCGGTGGCCGGCGGCGGTGAAGAGGGGCAGGATTGGCGGTATGACCGGCGATCGCCCCACGTTTCTGTTCGATGGCGACTGCGCGTTCTGCTCGAGCTGCGCGGGGTTCATCGAGCGGCACATCCCGACCCGGGCCGCGGTGCTGCCCTGGCAGCGGGTCGACCTCGACGCGCTGGGCGTCAGCCAGCGGCAGGTCGACGAGTCGGTGCAGTGGATCGACGCGGCCGGCGTCGCCTCCGGGCCGGACGCGATCGCCCGGCTGCTGCGCGACGCCGGTTCGTTCTGGCGGCCGCTGGGGGTGGTGCTCGGTGCGCCGCCGGTGCGCTGGCTGGCCTGGCCGGTGTACCGGTGGATCTCCCGGCACCGTGACCTGATGCCCGGCGGGACCGCGGCCTGCGCGCTCCCCGCCGCCGACCGCCCCTGACCGTCCCGCGCCGCCCGTCCCGTGCCAGGCCGGGCGGGGTGGGGCGGGGTGGGTCACTCCGCCAGTGGGGGAGCGGTACGGCCGCGCAGCAGCCGGGCCGCCCAGCGCACCGGGCGGACCCGCTCCAGCGGCAGGAAGCTCGTCATCGCGATCAGGTGCGGGACGAAGCTGATCGTCACCGCGGCGAACACCATCAGGTGGAACGCGTACATCAGCGTGACATGCAGGTAGTACCAGCGACCGCGGAGCAGGAACACGATCGGGGTGGTCAGCTCGAACGCGACGATCAGGAACTGCACCACGACCAGCAGGTGCGGTACGTGGGTGGACCACTCGACGAGCTCGGTGCCGCGGCGCAGCACGGCGCGGGCCATGGTGGCGCCGGTCAGCCACTCCAGCCCGCCGAACCGGAACTTCGCCCAGGAGGACAGGAAGTAGGTGGCGACCACGGCGAGCTGCGTGCAGCGCAGCGCCCAGCCGGCCTTCTCCGACCGGGTCGTGTCGCCGTGCCGGGCCGCGCCGACGGTCGGCAGTACGGCCAGCGCCACCAGCAGGTCGAACCGGTCGTGGTCGACCTTGCCGTAGCTCATGGCGACGAGCATCCACTCCAGGTACAGCGCGAAGACCAGCCAGCCGAGCAGCCGGGGTGCGCGTCCGGTGGCGGCCAGCAGCGCGGCGGCCAGCAGTACCCAGAACAGCACGGTGGTCAGCAGCCAGCCGGGGGTGGGCAGCGGCAGCAGCCGGCCGATCAGCAGCGGCTGGTACAGCGTGCCCGGCACGTCGGCGTGCAGCCGTACCCACGGCGTGAACACGACCAGGTCGGCCGCCACGAACAGGTAGACGAGGGTACGGAACGCGGCGATCCGGCCCAGCGGCACCGGGCTGGTGAACCACCGCGCCACCGCGCCGGCGGGCCGGCCGAGCCGCGCGCTCACCGGGCCCGCCAGGTGGCCTCGGTACGTTCGGTGTAGGCGCCGGTGGGCCGCCCGTCGCGCAGCGCGAGCAGCCGGACCACGACGTCGATGCGCACCAGCCGCGGCGCGTCCGGCTGCCGCCGGTGGTACGCGGTGGCGATCGCGCCGAGCAGCTCCGGGTGCCGCTGGATGCGGGGCAGCTGCCCCTCCAGCTCGGCGCGGCGGAACCCGGTCTGGGTGTCGGTGAGCTGCAGGTGCCGGCCGGACGCGTCGACCGCGCGCAGCCGGGTGTCGTGCACCGGTGCGTTCAGCTTGTCGGCGGTCGCGTACATCCGGAACGGGCCGAACGGGAAGTCGTCGTCCTGCCCGACCAGGGTGCCCACCAGCAGCAGCGCCGCGCCGGCGAGCGCCACCACGACCCGGATCGCGCGGCCGTGCGGGCTCAGCCGCCGCACCGGTGGCTCGTCCGGTACCTCGTCGTCGGTACCGGCCCGGGTGGTGATCTGCCCCTGCATGCGCAGAGTCTGGCACGCCGCCTGCTCCCGCGCGTGCGGCCCCGGCCGGTACCGCCGGGTCGACGGGTGTCGTGCCGGCCGGGCGCGCGGTACGGCAGACTTGCCGGCGGTGGCCGCGAACCGGCCGCCGCGTCGTCGGGCCGTGCACGGCCCGGGCAGGACATCGTTCAGAGGCTGTGGGGGACCTTCGGGCGTACGGGCCCGGTGCGGCCGAGCATGCGGCCCCCACAGCCACTCAGGTCGAGGGAGTCGCCGTCGTGCCGCTGTTCCGCCGCAACAAGCCGAGCTGGGAGCCGGACTGGCAGACCTTCCCGGGCCGGGTGCCGGCGTCCGCGGGCGGGCCGGAGGCCGACGCGATGCTGCACGCCGACCTGGCCGCGGTGGCCGCCGCGCCGATCGCGGAGCTGCCGGTCCGGCTGACCGTGCGGGTCGCGTTCGGCGCCACCCGACCGGACGGTTCGCCGGCGGCGGGTGCGGCGCACCAGCTGTACGTGTTCGAGGACAAGCTGGCGGCCGAGGTGGCCAAGCGGGCCGACGGGCAGTACGTGGGCCGGGTGATCAGCGCCGGTGAGTGCACGTTCGTGTTCCAGCTGCCGGCCGAGCCGGGGGAGTGGAAGCTGCCGGCGGGCCCGGAGTTGCCGACCGGCCCGGCAGTACCGGTGCGCCACGCCGAGGCCGATCCGGACTGGAGCTACGTCCGGACGGTGTTCACCAAGGATCCGGCGGCCGAACAGCGCAGCTACAACCGTCCGCTGGTGGCGGCGCTGGTGGCCCGGGGCGACCGGGCCGAGGTGCCGCGGCCGATCGAGCACTCGGCGCACTTCGCCGACCAGGCCGGTGCCGGTGCGACCGGCAAGGAGCTGGGCGCGCTGGGCTACCGGGTCACCGCCAGCACCGATCCGGAGGGCGGCGTCACGCTCACCGCGGTACGGGCCGCGCCGCTCACCGCCATCGACGAGGCGTCGGTGCAGGTCCAGGCGGTCGTGCAGGCGCACGGCGGTGACTACGACGGTTGGGGCAGCGACCTGGTCCGCTGACCCGCGTGTACCGCACGACATCCTGACGTAACGTCGCCGATCCGACACCTGACGTGCTGGCATCGAGTTCGGAACGTCCCGTCACCGGACATTCCGGCTCTATCCTGAGACCGGAGCCGAGGGTGCGGAGGCGAACATGACCAGTCAGACGCAGCACCGGGACGTCACCGACTTCACGCCGCACGAGTGGCAGCTGCTCGTCGAGCTGCCGGAGCGGGTGGTGATCGCGGCGACCTCTGCCGAGGCGGACGGGATGCGCCGCACCATCGACGAGGGGCTCGCCGGCGACCGGGCCATCGAGACCGGCCGGCACTCGGACAGCCCGCTGGTGCGCCGGGTCGCCGCCGAGCTGTGGACCGACGACGACCCGGAGGCGCCGCGGCCGGCGGCGGTCGAGTTCAACGACCGGGCCCGCGGGGTCGCCGAGGTGCTCGCCGCCTGCCGCCGGGCCGCGGACGTGCTCGCCGCCAAGGCGGCGCCGGCCGACGCCGCGGCGTACCGGGACTGGATCGGCGCGATCGCCGACCGGGTCTGCGCGGCGGCCCGGTCCGGCGGGTTCCTGGGTATCGGCGGTGAGGCGGTCTCCGCGGCGGAGCGGCGCTTCCTGGCCGAGCTGGCCAGCGCCTTCGGCGACCCGTTCGGGCAGGCCCGCTGACCGGAGCCGGCATCCGGCGCCGACCCGCACCGGCGCCGATCGGCGCCGTGCGCCGACCCGTGCTCGGCGTCGTGCGCCGGCCGTGACGCGCGTCGAGGACCCGCGTCGGGCGCGAACTCGTGATCGGCGTCCGGCGGCGCGGAACCGGTGCCGGAGGCGCCGTATCGTCGTCAGCGTGCACGACGAACAGGACGCCGGTGTGGGGATGGGCCCCTGGTCCGGGCCGTGGCCGGACGACCCGCGGTTCGACCCGGAGCTGCTCGCCGGCGGCGACCGGCGCAACGTGGTCGACCGCTACCGGTACTGGCGGCGCGAGGCGATCGTGGCCGACCTGGACACCCGGCGGCACGACTTCCACGTGGCGGTGGAGAACTGGCAGCACGACTTCAACATCGGCACCGTGGTGCGCACCGCGAACGCGTTCCTCGCCCGCGAGGTGCACATCGTCGGCCGGCGCCGCTGGAACCGGCGCGGCGCCATGGTGACCGACCGGTACCAGCACATCCGGTACCACCCGGGCATCGAGGACCTGCTCGGGTACGCGGCGGAGGCGGGTCTCACCCTGGTCGGCATCGACAACCTGCCCGGGTCGGTACCGCTGGAGTCGGTGTCGCTGCCCCGGCGCAGCCTGCTGCTGTTCGGGCAGGAGGGGCCGGGACTGTCCCAGCCGGCCCGGCGGGCGGCGAGCCTGGTCTGTTCGATCGCCCAGTACGGCTCGACCAGGTCGATCAACGCCGGCGTGGCGAGCGGCATCGCCATGCACGCCTGGATCCGGCAGCACGCGGCACCGGCGGCCGGCCCGGCGGGTGGCGCGCCCGCGGAGGCCGGTTCTCCTGCGGCGCCCGCGGTGTCGACTTGACGGGGCCGATGCGGACGATCACCGTGGACGGGTGAGTGCGGCGAGGTGCCCACGATGCGGACGGCCGGTCCACCGGTCGGACGCCGGGCCCGGCGAGTGGGTCTGTGCGCGGCACGGGCCGGTGCCGCCGCTGCAGATCCCGGCCCGGGTCGGCCCGGCCGAGGTGGACGCGGTGCGTGCCGGCGGCCGGGTACCGCTGTGGTGCCCGTGGCCGCCGCTGCCGGACTGGATGCTGACCGGTGTCGGCTGGGCGGGTGACGTGCCGGCCGGCGCGGTGGCGACCGTCTCGGCCTGCTCGGGGCCGGCGCCGCTGGGTGGCCCGGCCGACGTCGTGCTGGTGGCCGAGGAGCCGGGCGTGGGGCTCGGCTGCTGGTTCGCCGGCATCGACGGCACCGACCCGGGCCCGGTGCTCGCCGCGGCGGTGTCCGCCGACGTGGCGCACGCCAAGATCATCGCCGGTGGCCATCCGACGCCGCTGTGGTCGGTGCCGTCGATCGACGACCGCAGCGTCTACGTCGGCGAGGCGAAGGGCCTCTGGCTGTACGCGATAGCCCATCCGGCCTCGGCCGGCTACGTGCTCGCCGAGCACGTCGTGCTGCACGATCTCACCGATTCCCGACCTGCGGAACTCGTGTACGGAGCGTTGTCGCCGTACCTGTCCGCGGTGCGCTGAGCAGATCCGGCCCTACCAGCGACGTCGGCCGAATCGCCGAGGATGCCCGAACACTGTGCGTACCGGCGCGGTACGCGGCGACCGACCGTGCCCGGATCGTCGGGTACCGTGTTGGAGGGTGACGTGACACGGTGCCGGAATCGTGACTGATTACCCCGGTGAATTCAGGCCGAAGATTCACAGTGTGGCGTTGAGCTGATACGCTAAGTAGCGATATGTGACGTCGGGGAGGGACAATGATCAAGAAGATCCTCACCTGGGGTGGCCTGGCCTTCCTGATTTTCTTCATCGCCTACAAGCCCACTTCGGCCGCGACGGTCGCCAAGACCATCGGCGGTGGCATTGTCGACATTCTGACCGGCGTGGGTAACTTCTTCTCCAGCCTCGTGGGTTAATTTGAGGGATGCACCGCGACGAGGCCGACCGGTCGGCGGATGACGCTCGGCGCGATACCGAGCCCATCCCCGGAATGGCGCATCCCCCACGAAACCGGGCCGACGACCTGCTGGGCGACGGCGACTCGCCGCCACCCAGCGGCCGGGCCGACATTCCACCGCCGATCGAAGAACCGGTCGGCGGCTACACCGACACCGACGACTTCGACTCGGCCACCGGGCTGCCCAACGACGGCCCGCGCCGGGTCACCTCGGTCGAGCCGGAGCCCAGCGCCTATGTCGCGCGCTACCTGTTCCCGACGGAGAAGTACCGCGGGGAGTGGCGCCGGCACTGGATCCACATCATCGTGCCGATCATCGTGCTGATCGTCGCCACGTTCCTGATGGGCTTCGTCAGCAGCCTGCTCGCCCACTACAAGGCCGACATCGCGGTGACGGTCGTGGTGCTGCTGTGGGTGCTGTCGCTCATCTGGGTCGGCTGGCGCACGTTCGACTGGTTCCAGGACAGGTTCATCCTGACCAACAAGCGGGTCATGCTGATCAACGGGCTGATCACCCGCAAGGTGGCGATGATGCCGCTGCTGCGGGTCACCGACATGAAATACCAGCAGTCCCCGCTGGGCCGGATGCTCAACTACGGCACGTTCGTGCTCGAGTCGGCCGGTCAGGACCAGGCGCTGCGCGAGGTGCCGCACCTGCCCAACCCGAACGAGCTCTACCTGCGCGTGGTCGAGGAGATGTACGAGCCGGAGGCGGTCGAGGCGCGGCTGGGCGAGTCCGAGTCGGACGGCAGCGACGCCTGACCCCGGTCGGCCGCGGGTGGCGCCGCGCCGATCGGTACCGACCGGCGCGGGTCGCACCGGCAGAATGAGCGGCATGCGCATCGACCTGCACGTGCACTCCTCGGCCAGCGACGGTACCGATTCGCCGGCGGCGCTGCTGGGGCTGGCCGGGCAGGTCGGTCTCGACGTGGTCGCGCTGACCGACCATGACACCACCGCCGGCTGGGCGGAGGCGATCGCCGCGGTACCGCCGGGGTTGACGCTGGTGCCCGGCATCGAGATCTCGGCCCGCTGGTGGGAGGGGCCGGGCTCGCCGATCGGTCTGCACCTGCTCGCCTACCTGCCCGACCCGGACGAGCCGGAGCTGGCCGCGGCGCTCGCCGCGGTCCGGCGCAACCGCAGCACCCGCGCGCAGCGGATGGTCGACCTGCTGCGCGCCGGTGGCATCGACGTCACCTGGGACGAGGTGCTGTCCGACGCGGCCGGTGCGCCGGTCGGCCGGCCGCACCTGGCGCAGGCGTTGATCCGGCGCGGGCTGGTCGACACGGTCAGCGAGGCGTTCGCCCCGCAGTGGCTGGGCCAGCAGTTCCGGCTGCCGAAGGACGACCTGGAGGTCTTCGACGCGCTGCGGCTGATCCGCGGCGCCGGCGGGGTACCGGTGTTCGCGCACCCGCTCGCGCACCGGCGCGGCCGGGTGGTCCCGGACACGGTGATCGCCGAGATGGCCGCGGCGGGACTGGCCGGGCTGGAGGCCGACCACCCCGACCACGGGCCGGCCGAACGCGATCACGCCCGCCGGCTGGCCACCGAGCTCGGGCTGTTCGTCACCGGCTCCAGCGACTACCACGGCAGCAACAAGCCGACCGGGATCGCGGTCGAGCTGACCAGCCCCGCCTCGTACGAGCAGATCCTCGACCAGGCGACCGGCAGCACACCGGTGGCGAGCCCGGTCACCCCGGACCGCACCGGCTGAACGTACCGGCGGTCGGGCTGGTATCCGTGGGTGTCGGAGGAGGGGGCGGGGATGGATCTGCAGCTGTTCGGCACGGCGGTGGTGACGCTGTTCGTCATCGTCGACCCGCCCGGTTCGGTGCCGATCTTCCTCGCGCTGACCCGCAGCATGGACTTCCGCGCCCGCAACAAGGCCGCGTGGCAGGCGGTGTGGCTGTCGTTCGGGGTGATCGTGGCGTTCGCCGTGGCCGGCGGCCAGATCCTCAAGTACCTCGGCATCTCGCTGCCGGCGATGCAGGCGGCCGGCGGTCTGCTGTTGCTGCTGGTAGCGCTGGAACTGCTGACCGGCAAGCAGGACGACCCGGACTCGACCGCCACCTCCAACGTCGCCCTGGTACCGCTGGGCACCCCGCTGCTCGCCGGGCCCGGCGCGATCGTGGCGTCGATCGTGTTCGTCCGGCAGGGCGACGGGATCACCGACTACGTGGCGATCGCGGCCGCGATCGTCGCGGTGCACGCCATCATCCTGGGCTTCCTGCGTTTCTCGAACGTCATCGTCCGGGTGCTCAAGCAGGGCGGCATCGAGGTGCTGACCAGGATCTCCGGTCTGCTGGTCGCCGCGATCGCGGTGCAGCTGATCGCCGACGCGATCGCGAGCTTCGTCCGCCAGTACGGCGGCTGATCAGCCGGCGATCCGGCGCACCATGGCCACCAGCGCGGCGCGCCGACCCGCGGAGGTGTCGGCGTCGGCTCCGGCGGTCATCATCCGCACGATCTGCGGTACCGAGAACCACCAGACGGTCAGCGCGACCACGGCGTAGAGCAGGTACGCCGGGTCCTCGCCGGCGGTGAGGGTGCCGCGGCGCTGCGCCCGAGCGAGCGCCGCCACCTTGCCGGCGTAGTACCGGGTGCGGTCCGTCTCGGCGGGTACCGGTCGGTCGTCGGCCTGCAGCCCCTCCCACTGCATCAGCCGGACCAGGTGCGGGTGCTCGGCGTGGTAGTCGTAGACCCGCCCGGCGTACTCGCCGAGGTCGTCGGCGAGCTCGTCGCTGAGCGGGACCGCGGCGGCCAGCCGGCCGAGTTCCTGGTCCAGCACGACGCCGAACAGCTGCTGCTTGTTGCCAAAGTACTGGTAGATGCGCTCCTTGTTGACGCCGGCCGAGCTCGCGATCCGGTCCATTCGGGCGCCGACCGGCCCGTACTGCGCGTATTCCTGGACGGCGGCGTCGAGCAGGAGCTGTCGGGTGCGTGCGGTGTCCCAAGCCATGCGCCGAGCATACGGCAACTCCAACTGGCCAGTTGCATTTGCGGTCGAGGTCGTGGCAGTATCCAACCAGCCAGTTGGAATTGCTCGACGAAAAGAGAACGTGATGACCGAGTCGTCCGCCACCGTCGCCCGCGCCACCTGCCCCGCAGCGCCCACCGCGCCGTCGGTGCACCGGCGCGCGGCGCTGACCTGGATCGCCGTCTACGGCGCCATCACCACGGCGCAGCTGCTGCTGGGTGACCTGATCGGAGCACTACCGATGCCGCTGCGCACCCTGGTGCTGACCGGGTTGGTGGTGCCGCTGGTGGTCTACGTGCTGGTGCCGCGGTTGCTGCGGCTCGACGCCGCGGTCACCCGCCGGGGCGCCCGGCGCTGAACCCGACCGGGCGATGCGATGCGGTGGTCACCGGCCTGCGATGGCGCGTGGGATCACCCGGTGTGGCGGTGCGGCGATCGGGCCGGATCAGCCGGTGCGCGGTGTGCGGTGTGCGGTGGTCGCGCGGGATCAGGCGGTGCCCTCGGCGGCGCGCTCCGCTGCGGCGGCCCGGGCGGCGGCGATCGCCTCGGAGCTGCGCCGGCCCAGCCGGGCCGCGCCGGGCACGGTGGCGCTCGGGTCGTCGGCGCCGGTGACGGTGCCGCGGGACCTGATCACCGCGACGCCGCGCTCCAGGTCGACGCCGCCGGGCGCGTCGTTGCCGATGTCCTGCCGTTTGCTCTTGAGCTCCTGGATCAGCTCGGTCTGCTTGCGTTTGCCCGGCTGCAACAGGCCAGCCAGCTCACCGAGACCGGCCGCAGCCATCGCGGCCGAGGGTGAGTCGCTGTCGCCGCGCATCCACTTCAACAGACCCATGGACACCTCCGGAGGGGATCGCCGCCACAGTACTCCACGGGGCGGGCCGGCCGCCTCGCCAGCGCGGGTGGCCTGGGTGACCCGGCGGTGCCGGACGGCCCGGCTGCGCCGTAACGTCACACCCTGCTGGCAGGATCGAGGCTGTCCGGGTTTGTGGCGTGGCGAGCGGTTGAGGGGTGCTGATGTCGGAGCAGGTGCGGCCGCGGGCGGCGGTGCCGGAGCAGCTGGCACTGGGTGGGATGCCGGAGAAGCTGTTCGTGTGCACGCCGAGCAAGCTCGGCGCGTACGAGGACTGTCCGCGCCGCTACCGCTACCAGTACGTGGACCGGCCGCAGCCGCAGAAGGGGCCGCCGTGGGCGCACAACTCGCTCGGCGCCAGCGTGCACACCGCCCTGAAGAACTGGTACGCGTTGGACGTCGAGGCGCGCACCGTCGAGGCGCTGCCGCGGTTGCTGCGCGCCACCTGGGTCACCGAGGGCTACCGGGACGGCGCGCAGGAGCGTGCGGCGTTCGACGTGGCGCTGCGCTGGCTGGAGGAGTACGTCGGCACGCTCGATCCGGCCGACGACCCGGTCGGTGTCGAGCGGGTCGTCGCCACCCGCACCCCGGTGCTCGCCTTCAACGGCCGGGTCGACCGCATCGACCGGCGCGGTGACGAGCTGGTCATCGTCGACTACAAGACCGGTCGTGCCCCGCTGACCAGCGACGACGCCCGAGGCTCGCGGGCCCTCGCGCTGTACGCGTTCGCCGCCGAGCGGACCATGCACCGGCGCTGTCGCAGCGTCGAGCTGCACCACCTGCCGACCGGTTCGGTGGCCGCGCACGAGCACACCGACGAGTCGCTGCGCCGGCACGTGACCCGGGCCGAGGACACCGCGCGCGACATCGTCGCGGCGCAGCGCCGGATGGAGGCCGGCGAGGACGCCGACACCGCGTTCCCGACCACGCCGTCGAACCGGTGCTCCTGGTGCGACTGGCGGCGGGTGTGCCCGGCCGGGCGGGACGCGGTCGAGCGGGAGCCGTGGTCGTCGGTGCAGCGGGCGCTCGATCCGGCCGACGGCGCCGGCGAATCGACCCCCGCGGCCGGCTGAAAAGCGAGTAATTTTCGGATACGCTGCGCGGCACCGGTGTCGGGAGCGTCCCCGGCAGCGGTGAGCCCGATCGGCGACCGCCCGCGCACCGCCCGGGCGGTGGCGAAACGGAGGCGGCGATGCGGCAGTCGGTCCAGGCTTCGGCGGACGCCGGTGCATACCGGGACCCGGTGACGCGCCGCGCCGTCGGCGTCGCGTACGCGGTGCAGGGGTTGTGTTTCGCCGCGCTGCTGACCCAGGTGCCGGTGCTGCAGGACAAGTTCGACTTCTCCGACGGCGCGCTGACCCTGCTGCTGCTCGCCGTGCCGGTGGTGGCCGGGCTGGGCAGCGTGCTGGCCGGCTTCTTCGCCGAGCGGTTCGGCAGCGCGGTGGTGCTGCGCATCGCCCAGCCGCTGGTCTGCCTGTCGGTCCTCGGCGCCGGCGCGGTCGGCGACCGGCCCCTGCTGTACGGCGTGCTCGCGGTGTTCGGGCTGTCGGTCGGCGCGGTCGACGCCACCATGAACATGCAGGGCGTCAGCCTGGAACGGCGGTACGGGCGGGCCATCCTCGCCTCGTTCTACGCGGTGTGGAGCGCGGCGGGCATCGTCGGCGCGCTCAGTTCGTCGGCGAACGAGCACTGGCACCAAGCGCTGTGGGTCGGGTTCGGGGTGGTCGCGGTGCTCGGCATCGCGGCGTCGGCGGTGACCGGTCGCCGGCTGATCCGGCGCGACGCCGAGCGGGCGCTCGCGGTCGACCCGACCGCGGTGCCGGCGGTGCCGTGGCGGCCGATCGTGCTGATCGGCATCGGCGTCGCCCTGATGTACGTGGCGGACTCCGCGACGTCCAACTGGAGCGCCGAGTACCTGCGCCGCGGGCTGTCCTCCCCGGCCGAGTTCGCGGCCTGGGGTTACGCGGTCTACCAGGCGTGCATGGTGCTCGGCCGGCTCGGCGCCGACCAGGCGGCCCGGCGGTGGGGCCCGGTCACCGCGGTACGGGCCGGGGTCGCGGTCGGCGTGCTCGGCCTGGCGGTGGTGGTCGCCGCGCCCGACACCGCGGTGGCCATCGTCGGCTTCGGCATTCTCGGGTTCGGCCTCAGTGTCGTGGTGCCGCAGTCGTTCTCGGCCGCCGGCCAGTACGACCCGGCCGGCACCGGGTTGGCCATCGCCCGGGTCAACCTGTTCAACTACGTGGGTTTCCTGGTCGGTGCGCCGCTGGTCGGCGCCGCCGAGCAGCTGACCACCTGGCGGGTCGGGTTCGCCGTCCCGCTGGTGCTGGTCGCCGCGATCATTCCGCTCGCGACGGCGTTTCGGCCGGCTCGGCGGCAGTCGGCATCGGCCGTGCCAGTCGGCGAATGATGCCGACCAGCGTCTCGCCGTAGCGCCAGCGAAACTCCGGGTCGCTCGGGTCGGTGCCGAACAGCCGGCGGGCCAGCTGCGGCATGATCACCGGTGCCATCACCATGCCGCGGATCGCGAGCAGCACCGCGGCGGTGTCGACGTCGTCGGCCAGCTCGCCGCGCTGCTGCCAGGCACGGGCGCGCGGCTCGTCGTCCTCCTCGGCGAGCACGTCCGGTGAGCCGTCGTCGCCGAGGCCGCTCCAGGCGATCAGCCGGGCCGGGCACGGATCGGTCAGTCCGGCTGCGAGGTAGCTGAGCACCGCCTGTTCCAGCGGCGTGTCCGGACCGGCGAACTCGTCCTCGCGCTCCCGCCAGCGGTCGTGCAGGGCGCGGTAGATGCCCTCCTTACCGCCGAAGTAGTAGCTGATCAGCTGCTTGTTGACGCCGGCGCGGGCGGCGATGTCGGCGACCTTGGTACCCGCGTACCCGTGCGCGGCGAACTCGTGCAGCGCGGCGTCGAGCAGCAGCCGCTTGGACCGTTCGGCGTCGCGCTGCCGCTCGTCCGGGTTCGGGGTGCGGCGGGGACCTGCGGGCATGGCGTCATCCTAATCCGCCACCCGGGCTAGTTAGTCATCCATCGAGATGATTATGCTGGCGGACGAGTTGATTAACGAGGGGAGTCACCATGATCGTCGTGACCGGGGCGACCGGCGGAGTCGGTGCCGAGGTAGTGCGTGGGCTCGTCGAGTCCGGCCACCGGGTCCGTGCCCTGTCCCGCCGCCCGGACGAGCTGACCGTGCCCGCCGGGGTCGAGACCGCCCGCGCCGACCTCGCCGACGCCGACTCGCTCGCCGCGGCGTTCGCCGGCGGTACCGCCCTGTTCCTGTACTCGACGTTCGGCGATCCGGCGATCCCGGTCGCCGCCGCGAAGGCCGCCGGCATCGAGCGGATCGTGCTGCTGTCCTCGGCCGCGGTACGAGACGGCGCCGACGACCCGATCGCCCGGCACCACCGCGCCGTGGAGCAGGCGGTCGAGTCGTCCGGCCTGGCCTGGACGCACCTGCGGCCGGGCGGGTTCGCGAGCAACGCCCGCTGGCTCGCCCCGCAGGTACGGGACGGGGTGGTGCGATTGGCCTACCCCGAGGTCGGCACCGCACCCATCGATCCGGCGGACATCGCCGCGGTGGCCGTCCGGGCCCTGACCGAGGACGGCCACGCCGGCCGGGCGTACCCGCTGACCGGGCCGGAGTGGCTCACCCAGGCCGACGAGATCCGCATCCTCGCCGCCGCGCTCGGCGTGCCGCTGCGGGTGGAGCGGGTCGACGCCGAGGCCGAGATCGCCGTGCTCACCGGATCGATCCCGGAGCGCTTCGCCCGCGGGCGCCTGGAGATCCAGGCGGCCATGGTCGACCGGCCCTCGTACGTGGTCGACACGGTCGAGCGCATCCTCGGCCGTCCGGCCCGGACGTTCGCCGACTGGGTCGCCGCGCACGTCACCGAGTTCAAGTGAGCTCGGTCGGGCCATGCGCCGCACCGGGTGCCGTCGAGCCGGCCGGCGGCCGCTGCCCGTTCCTGGCCGGTGGTCAGAGCCGCGGGTCGTGGCCGGCGAGGCGGGCCCGGTGCAGGCCGTCGCGGACCCGGGGGGAGTGCCGGTAGCGCTCCGGCAACGCGGCGGTGGCCAGCCGCAGCGACCGGGCGGCGAGGCTCGCGCCGAGGTCACCGACCGGCAGGCCCAGACCGCCGTACCGGCGCCGGGCCCAGCCGGGCAGCAGCCCGAACGCGGCGGCCGCCACCGCCATCCAGCCGCCGCGGGCCGGGGTGTACCCGAGACCGCGCGGCATGGTCGGCCAGAACAGGAACGCCGCCGCGGTCGCCGCCTCCCGGGTGATCGCCAGCCGCGGCTGCATCGCCGCGTAGTACTCGGTGATCTCGGCCGCGGAGGCCGGTACCGTGCCGGGATCGAGCCCGACCAGTTCGGCGGCGCGCAACTGCTCGGTGTAGTACCGGTCGACGTCGGCGTCGGTGAGTCGGATGCCGCCGCGCCGGGCCGTCGACACGAACGACTCGACCTCGCACACGTGCGTCCAGCGCAGCAGTTCCGGCTCGTCGATGCGGAACTCCGCCCCGGAGAACGGGTCGCGCCCGCGCAGCCGCCGATGGATGCCGCGCACCTTCGCGCCGGCGCGCCGCGCCTCGTCGCTGGTCCCGAACGTCACGGTCGCGACGTAGTCGCCGGTGCGGTACAGCCGGCCCCACGGGTCGGTGCGGAAGTCGGAGTTCTGCGCGACGCCGGCCATCGCCCGGGGATGCAGCGCCTGCAGGAACAGCGCGCGCAGCCCGCCGACGGCGAGCAACAGGTTGCCGTGCACCCGCCAGCTGACGCTGTCCGGACCGAACAGGCCGAGGTCGGTGCGCGCCGAGCCATCGACCGGCTTCGCTACGTTCACCGGCTCAGCGTGCCACGGTGGCGCCGGGCGCCCGGCCCGCCCCCGCACCGGTGTCCGGCCCGCCACCTCCGCCCCGGACACCGGCGCGGTCTCGTCGAAACGCAACGTCACCCAGAAGGTGACGCTTCGTGGTGGAAGGTTTGCGGTTAGGCGTCCGTAAAAACCCACCGAGTGGCGTCCGGTCGACCTGATGCGGGGCGTTTCGGGAGGTAGCTTGGGCTGTGTCGACGGTGGTAGCGAGCCCTCGGCGATGCCGAGAGCCCTCGGACGAAGGGCACGATGCGACATGCTGACGGATCTTGCGCATGGCGATCTGGCGACCGCACCGTATGTCTTCCTGACCACGCATGGTCGCGGTGAGGGCCGTTCGCAGACCGTCGAGCTGTGGTTCGCGGCCTATCACGACACGGTGTACCTGCTCTCGTCGAGCGGGGACCGGCCCGAGTGGGTCCGCAACCTCGCCCGCGACCCCGACGCGGAGCTTCGGATCGGCCGCTACACCCGGCGCGGGAAGGGCCGCATCATCGACGACCCGGACGAGGCGAACCGGGCCCGCCGCCTGGTGGCCTGCAAGTACGCCCCGCACGCGCCGAGCGGCTGGGGCAGCGAGTGCCTCGCCGTGGCGGTCGACCTGAGCTGACCGTGGTCAGCCGACCAGCCGGGCACACACCACGATGATCAGCACCAGCACGACCGCGCCGGCGACCAGCCCCACCCCGTAGGTGATGGTGCGCGCGGCCCGCTCCTGCTCGTCGAGCACGGCGTGCTGCTGTACTGGCATGTCGCGCGGTGGTGCCGTCGGCACCACGACCTGCGGGCGCCACCCCGGCGGCGGCGGCGTGCTCGGCGGCGGCGGCTCGTAGCGGGGCTCCGGCGCGGCGGCCGGCTCACGCCGCGGTGCGGCGGCACCGTTCGGTGGCCGCCGCCAGTACGCGTCGTCGGCGCGGTCCGCGTTCGTCACGGCACCGACGCTACCAACCGGGTGCCGGCGAAGCGCCCGCGCCACAGTGAGCGCGGGCGTACCGGCATCAGTCGGTGCCGGGATCGATCGACGGATCGGCGTTACCGCCGCGCGCCTGCGCCGGACGGCGACGACGCCGCCGGTTGCGCCGGGCGGCCGAACCGCCCTCGCCGGTACTCGCCGTGTCCGCCGGGCCGGCCGACTCGGCCGGCTTCCCGGTGTCGGCGGCGCGCTCGACCACCGCACCGTCGTCCAGCCGGCGCCGGCGCCGCCGGCGACCACCGGTCGCCTCGGCCGCAGCCGGCTCGGACCGGTGCCCGGGCCCGTCGGTACGGGCCGGGGTGTCCGGACGCTCGCCGCGAGTCCGGCCGCGCCGGCCACTGCCGCCGCCGCCGCTGGACCGCCGGCGACCCGCCGCCGGCCTGCGGTGCGGCTCGATGTCCTCTTCCTCCTCGGCCGCGAGGCCGGCCCGGGTGCGCTGCTCCGGCGCCAGCGTGCCGGGTGCGCCGGCCGGGATGTCCAGGTCGGCGTAGAGGTGTTCGGAGGTGTGGTAGGTCTCCGGCGGGTCGACCACCCCGGCCCCCAGCGCCTTGTGGATCAGCTTCCAGCGGGGCAGGTCCTCCCAGTCCACGAACGTCACCGCGACCCCGTGCGCGCCGGCCCGGCCGGTACGCCCGATGCGGTGGGTGTAGGTGTCCGGGTCTTCCGGGCAGTCGTAGTTGATCACGTGCGTGACGCCGGTCACGTCCAGCCCGCGGGCCGCGACGTCGGTGGCGACCAGCACGTCGATCTTGCCGGTACGAAACGCCCGCAGCGCCTGCTCGCGCGCGCCCTGCCCCAGGTCACCGTGCACCGCGGCGGCCGCGTACCCGCGGAAGTCGAGGTCGTCGGCGAGCTTCTGGGCGGCCCGCTTGGTGCGGCAGAACACCATCGTCAGCCCGCGCCCGCGCGCCTGCAGGATGCGTGCCACGACCTCCGCCTTGTTCAGCGAGTGGGTGCGGTACACGTACTGCTCGGTGAGCGGGTTGGGGCCGGTCTCGGCGGTGTGCGTGGCGTGGATGGTGATCGGCCGGTGCAGGTAGTTGCGCGACAGCGCGACGATCGGGTCCGGCATGGTGGCCGAGAACAGCATCGTCTGCCGTTTCGTCGGCAGCATCTTGACCAGCTTCTCGATGTCCTCCTGGAAGCCCAGGTCGAGCATCCGGTCGGCCTCGTCGAGCACCAGGATCCTGATCCCGGTGAACACCAGGTGCTTGGACTTCGCCAGGTCCAGCAGCCGGCCCGGGGTACCGACGACCACGTCGACGCCGGTGGTCAGCGCCTCGATCTGCGGCTCGTACGCCCGGCCGCCGTAGACCGGCAGCACCCGGATGCCGCGCAGCTTTCCCGCGGTCTCGATGTCGCGGGCGACCTGCAGCCCGAGCTCCCGGGTCGGCAGCACGACCAGCGCCTGCGGCCGGCCGTCGGCGCCCTCGGTGGGGCCGACGATGCGCTGCAGGATCGGCACGCCGAACCC
This sequence comes from Actinocatenispora comari, assembly GCF_017312725.1. Classification (GTDB taxonomy): domain Bacteria; phylum Actinomycetota; class Actinomycetes; order Mycobacteriales; family Micromonosporaceae; genus Actinocatenispora; species Actinocatenispora comari. The sequence goes on from NZ_BOPO01000026.1 coordinate 35,357, forward strand.
GAGCGTCTTGCCGGTGCCGGTCGGCGCCTGGCCGATCACGTCGGAGCCGCGCAGCGCGATCGGGATCGCGTCCTGCTGGATGGCGAACGCGTGCTCGATGCCGACGTTCGCCAGTGCCTGCACCGTCTCGTCCCGCACGCCCAGCGCGCGGAAGGTGGGGCTGTCGGGCCGGACCGGCGCGCTCGCAGCGAGCTCGCGCACCGCCTCGGCGGGGGAATCAGCTGAATTGTCGGGGTTGGCGAGCGACCCGGTCGGGGCGGCGACTGCGTCCGCGGGGGCCGCGCTCGGCGTGTCGCCGGCGGCCTCGTCCCGGTCCGGACGCGGGTCGCTCTCGGTGTGTGTCTGCAGTGTGTGTCCCTCTCCCGCCACGGCGCTGACGGCGCGGCCTTCGCGGCGCGCCGCGGCCGACCGATGCGTCGGCCACAATCAACCACCGACCCTCGCCGCCACGCCGAAAGACTCGGCGTGCGCTCGGCGTTGCGGCCGGGGGGCCAGACCCGGCGCCGGTGCCACCATGGCGGTGCTCCGGCGTGCGGGGCGGCGTCGCGGGTATCCGTGGCGTCTTCTGTGTGGGTCCGTTGTCCCCACCTCACGCGCCATGGTACGTGCTGATCGGATGATCTGCCGAACCGGCGGTGACCGGGCGGCGGCCGTCCGGCGTCCCGGGCGGTAACCTGCCGTCGACACGCGCGCCGGTCCGACCGGGGCGCGAGCGGATCGGCCGGGGCGTGGAGGAGGCTGGCGGGGTGGCAGAGGGCACGCAGGACGGGCCGGTGATCGACGACGGGTACGTGCCGCCGACCGAGGCGGTGGTCGCGCTGCTCGGCGTGCTGGCGTACGGCACGCTGGTGGCGTTCGACCGGATCGCCGCGGATGCCCGCATGGCACCTGACCTGCGCCGACGTGCCATGCACTCGGCGATGGCGGCGGTCGAGATCGGCAACTACCAGCGGCTCGCCGACCGGCTCACCGAGCTGGGGGCCGACCCGGATGGGGCGATGGCCCCGTTCGCCGGACCGCTGGATGCCTACCACGACTCCACCCAGCCGCGGGACTGGCTGGAAGGCCTGGTCAAGGCGTACGTGGGGGACGGCATCGCGGACGACTTCTACCGCGAGGTGGCCCGGGTGCTCGCGCCGCGCGACCGCGAGCTGGTGCTCGACGTGCTGCACGACACCCGGTACGAGGACTTCGCCTCGGCCGAGATCCGGGCCGCGATCGCGGCCGACCCGAAGGTGGCCAACCGGCTGGCGCTGTGGGCGCGGCGGTTGATGGGCGAGGCGCTCAGCCAGGCCCAGCACGTCGCCGCCGAACGCGACGAGCTGACCATGCTGGTGTTGCACGGTTCCGGCGACATCGCCGGGGTGATGGACCTGATCAAGCGGCTGACCGCGGCGCACACCGACCGGATGACCAGCCTCGGCCTCAACAACTGACGGGCGCAGCACGGCGCCGGGCGGTCGAGCGGGCCGCGGGGATGACCGGTCGCCGGAACGACCGAGGGGCCGCCGGTGGTCGCTTTCGCGACCTCCGACAGCCCCTGCGGTGCCGCCGACTCAGCCGGCGGAGAAACCGATCGGCCGCGGGCTGGACTCGGCGATCTCGACGTAACCGATCTTGTCGACCGGGACGATCACCCGCCGGCCCTTCTCGTCCTCCAGCGCCAGCACACCGGACTTGCCGGCCAGCGCTTCGGTGACGGCCTGCTCCACCTCGGCCGGAGTCTGCTTGCTCTCCAGCACGAGCTCCCGCGGTGCATATTGCACACCGACCTTGACCTCCACGGCCGCCTCCTTGCTCGCCTCACGCTGCGATCAGAAGCGTATCCGACCGATCACCGGTCGACGGCCGTTGGGGCCGTCGCGCACCGGCCCGAAGTGCGGCGTCGCGGCCACCCCGGGGCCCGCCGGGTCAGTCGTCCGGGCGGCCGTCGGCCAGCGGGAAGTTCGAGATGCCGCGCCAGGCGAGCGCCGCGACCAGCGCGATCGCGTCCGGCTTGGGCACCGCGCGAGCCGACGCGAGCCAGAAGCGGGCGGCGTTCTCGGCGGCGCCGGTGAGCGCCACGGCGAGCAGCTCGGCCCGGTCCCGGCTGACCCCGGTGTCGGACATGATCGTCTCGGTCACCGCCTCGATGCAGCCGCGCTCGGCCCGCTCCACCCGTTCGGCCACCGCCGGGTCGTTGCGCAGGTCGGACTCGAAGACCAGCCGGTACGCCTCGCCCTCGCCGTCGACGAAGTCGAAGTAGGCCTGCATGGCGCCGGCGACCCGGATCTTGTTGTCGCTGGTCGCGGCCATCGCGTCGCGGACCCGGCTGACCAGCGCGTCGCAGTGCTTGTCCAGCAGCGCGAGGTAGAGCTCGAGCTTGCCGGGGAAGTGCTGGTACAGCACCGGCTTGGAGACGCCGGCCCGCTCGGCGATGTCGTCCATCGCGGCGGCGTGGTAGCCCTGCGCGACGAACACCTCCTGGGCGGCGGCGAGCAGCTGGGCGCGGCGCTGCGACCGCGGCATCCGCACCGGCTGCGGCCGGGTCGCGCCGGAGCGCGCCGCCGGGCCGGGATGCGCGGTCATGCCGACACCTGCCGGGCCGCGGGCACCTGGCAGGGGCACCTGGTGGGTAACTCGTATGCCCGCATGAGTGGCCTCGCTTTGCTGCGGCGGACCCGGCCACGTCGCGGGGCTGCGGTGCGGTCCATGGCCGGCTGTTCCCTGTGAGCCTAACGGAGTCCGGGAGCGTCCCCTCCCGACCCGCGCAGTACCGGACGAGTCGCTGTGTGCCGTCAGGTGCGGGACAGACGTGATCTTCCGGTACCGACGGGTAACGTTGCGGTGGTTTCGGTGCGACCGCCGTCGCTGTGCCACGCCGAGCCAGCGGCGCATAATGTTCGCCGATCCGGCACAATCGGCGGACACCGGCGGGCACGGCACGACGCGCTCCGGCAGGTCGACCCGCGCAGGGCGGGCGAGCGGCGGCGGCCAGTGCGGCCGAGCCGGTGTGGCCGAGGACGGGACAACCCGGGTGGGGAGCGTGCGGGTGTACGAGCCGACCAGACCAGATCCGCCGGCGCCGGAGGACTCCGGTTCGCGCGGCTACCGGATCGGTCCGTGGCCGCCGGTGCCCGCGGAGCCCTCGGGCACACCGGACAGCGAGTCCACCGCCCGGCTGTCCCGCCGGCACCAGCGAGCCGAGCCCGAACCGCCGGCCGAACCGCCGGCGCGGCCCCGGCGCCGGCACGGCCGCGACGACACCACCCAGACGCCGATCCTCGGGCAGATGCCCGCCGCGTTCGGTGCTCCCGGCCCCGTGCCGCAGTGGACCCAGCCGGAGCCCACCGAACCGGCGCCACCCGCCTCGGCCGGCCCGTGGCCACCGCAGGAGCCGTCCGGCCAGTGGTCCGCTCCGGACCAGGGCGGGCAGTGGCTCGCACCGGGCGGGTTCGCCGCAGCGCCGGAGCAGCCGGCCGCGCCGGTCGATCGGTCGAGCCAGTGGCCGGCACCGCCGGCCGAAGCGGCGGACGACTGGCTGGCGCTGCCCGAGCAGCCCGGCTGGGGCGTGCCGGCGGACCGGTCCGGGCAGCCGGCGCAGCCGGGCCAGCCGAGCCAGCCGGGGCAGTTCGGCCAGCCGGGTCAGTTCGGCCAGCAGGCACCGGTCGATCAGCCGCAGTCCACACAGCCTGGCCAGCCAGGTCCCGGACACGCCGGTCAGCCGGGCACGGTGGGGTCGCCGCAGACCGGCGAACCCTCGGGTCAGTGGTCGGCGCCGCCAGGCCCGTCGGGTCCCTGGTCGGCACCGCCCGAGCCGTCCGGCCAGTGGTCCGCGCCGCCGGCGGCCCGACGGGCCCGGCACGCGCACCCGGAGTCCGAGCCGGGCCCCGGTGACGGGTCGTCGATGTTCGGCTTCGAGCCGACGACCCGGCACGCGCCGACCGGGCCGGACGAGCCGGCGCCGGCGCTGCCGGTACGGCTCGGGCCGCTGCCACCGAGGCTGGAACCGCCGGCCGGGCGACCGCCGGCCGAGCCGACCGCGTACGGCTCCACCGCGTTCGGGCAGCCGGGCCAGCCGAACGCGTCCGGCACCGACGTCGGCCCGGCCGGCGGGCAGCCCGGGAGCGGGTC
>NZ_BOPO01000027.1 GCF_017312725.1 Actinocatenispora comari
GCGCTGGGCCGGTCGAGTAGACCGGCTGGTCCTTCGGCCTGGTAACGGCGTTTCCACTTGGTCAAGCAGGCGCGAGACACGCCGGCTTCCGCGGCAACGTGGGCCAGCGGTCGGGTGGCGCACCGCTGGATCAGACGCAGCCTTCCGGCCGGTGTGAGTGGGGCGTTAGCGTGGGTCACGAGGGGTAGGTCCTTGCTGGCAGAGACGGTTGGTCGCACTTCCATCCTGCCGCCGGGACCTACCCCTCCCTCATCGCCAGGCCGGTGTCAACAACCTCACGAACCACAACAGCTAGCGGACCGACGCCTACCGGTGCTCGTCCGGAGGCGGGGGAGCGCCCAGGCTCGGCCCCCCGTGCGGTGCGCCCGGGCCGCCGCTCGACGACGGCTCGGTCCACGGCGCCGATCGTGCCTCCCCACCGGAGTCGCCGCCGGCCGGTACGGACATCGACGCGGTGGATGGCCCGGTCGGAGCCGTGTCCGATCGCGTGCTTCGCTTACCCCGTCGGGTCGCCACGACCAGCACGATCACCAGTAGCGCGATGACCGCGACAGCACCGATCGTGAGCGAGACGATCAACAGCCCGTTCGACGTACCGGACTTCTCGGCGGACGCGGCGGACTCGCCCGGGGTCGGCGCGGACGACGCCAACGGGTCGGCGACGATGCCGCCGAGCGGGTTCTTGTCGACCGTCGGTACGTCCGCCGTCAGCGCGGCGACCGGATTCACGATCCCGAACCCGTACCGCTGGTCCCACCCCTTCGGCCCGCGATCGGTGGCGGTCCTGATGATCCGGTTGATCACGTTCGCCGAGTCCATCCGCGGAAACTTCGCCCGCACCAACGCCGCCACCCCCGACACGATCGCCGCCGCGTCACTCGTGCCAGTGCCCTGTGCGTAACCACTGTTGCTCGCTGGTGACGGGCCAACGATCTTCACCGCAGGCGCCGCGAGCGTCGCATACTTGCCTTGTGCCGACCCTGTCCAGAAGTCACCTTCTTGGTTAACGCCCGTGACGTTGAGGACACCCTTCAAACGGCCCGGAGCCCCGACTGAGGTGATGCCCATGTCGGTGTTGCCAGCGCTGCCCACGACGAGCACGTCATGGATCTCGGCATAGTGGATCGCCGAGACGAGCCGTGGCGTGGATGAATTGCTACTCAACGAGATGTTGATGACGGTGACATGCCGGTCCACTGCCCAACGAACGGCATCCGCGACTGCGTTGTAGTCGAGGTCGGCGCCATCATCCGCAGCAACACGGGCGGGAAGGATCTCCACCCCGGGCGCCACGCCAAGCGCGTGCTGCGCGTTACCCCCTTGCGCGGCAATAATTCCAGCCATCGCGGTGCCGTGGCCGTTCGTGTCTTGCCGAGCGGGCGACCCCGCAGCTGCGCCGAACGACCGACCGGGCAGTACATGTCCAGAGAGATCCGGGTGGTTCGCATCGACTCCAGTGTCGATCACCGCGACGGTGACCCCGGCGCCGGAGCTGACGTGCTGTGCCTGCGGCACGTGCAGATAGTCGAGATACCACTGGCCATTGCGCACAGTGTCGGCGCGGGCCGCCGTGGGAACCGCCAAGAGCCCGATCACGGTGAGCGCCACGATCGCTGCGCGCCGTCGCCAGCCTGAGCGGTGCGCTGTCTCCGCGCTGCCTGTGTCGATCACTCAATCGCCCCTGCGCTGTTGGTCTTCGGCGCCAGGTTCTTTGGACGCCAGATCTCGTCATCGTCCTCGGTCAGCCAACTGCGCCGCTCGTCACGCTCCTTGTTGCCGCCGGTACCGCCGTTGTGCGGCATGGCGCCGTACATGTTCGATCGGCCCGCCGTGGCCGCGCCGCCTCTGCCAGCAGCGATGCCTCCCGGCCGGTCCGCTGCGGGACTAGCGGGCGGCATCACGGCCGCTCCGGATCCGATTGCCGGATCCGGCCCACCGATGCCTGTGCCGTAGCCGCCGCTGCCGCCACCGAAGCTGCCAGCTCCCGCGCCTCCGCCAGCTCCGAGCCCACTACCCGGTCCGCCACCAGGCGCGGCCGAGGCGGTACCACCGGCTAGCGCCGATCCGGGAATCTCGGCCCGGTGCGAATAATCGGTCGATTCACCAGACGCCCGGGCGTCGTTCGCCCAGTCCAAATCGGAGCGGCTGGAAGCAGCGTCCCATCCTGCCGCCGCCGGCGGAGGTGACCCGATACTCGGCCCGGTCGAGCCGCCATAGCTGCTGTAGCCGGCACCCCCGAGATCTCCACCGCCGTGGGCTCCTGCGCCGCTTCCGTCGCCAGTCGCATACGGATCCTCAGCACCGGCAACGCCAAAGTTCCCGGAGGGGATGGCGTAGGTCTGTTCGTTGTAGGCGTCGAGAAGGGTGCCGAAGGCGGCACGGGCCTGGCGGGTACCTTCGGCGTACCAGCGCTTGGCGTTGGCGTACCGCTGTGCGTTGGGGTTGGCCGATCCGCGGAAGTTGTTCTGGCTCGGGTCGGGCTTGCCGCCGATCTGCTCGTTGACGTAGTCGAGAAAGCCGCCGTCGTCGTAGCGGTCGCGGTGGGTGCGGAAGAAGTGGTACTGCACCTGGTTGCCGGTCTCCGCGTCGGAGTACTGGATCCCGTGCATGCCGAGGTGGTCGAGGTCGCCCATGTCCGGCAGCGGGATGTCGGCGATCGCGCGGGCCAGCGCGCCACCGGTGTCGCCGGACAGCTCGACCACCTTCGACGTCTTCCCGTAGAACGTGTCGATGGCCTTCACCAGGCCGTCGTAGTGCTTGCGGTAGGCGTCGGCGCCGGTACCCGACCAGTCCTTCTCGTTGAGCCGGCCGCGGATCTCGCGCAGCGTGCGGGATGCGGCGTCGAGGATCTGGAAGTACCTGTTGTAGGCCAGTTGCAGTTCGAACACTCGGTCCGGCCGGCCCGCCATGGTCACCGCGCGGATGATGCCTTCCCAGGTGAACCCGTCAACATCCTCGCTCACGCCCCACCGCCTCCGCCGTAGCCGCCGGTCGACCCGCTGCCGCCCGACCCGCCCGATTCACCGCCCGCGTCGGTTCCGGACCCGCCGGTGTCCCCCGACCCGCCGCCCTGTCCGCCGGTCGGGTCGGCACCCGGCGCATACCCACCGAACGCCGTGGCGGTGCCGTCGGTGCCGGTGCCTGAGTCCTTCGACGTGAGCAGCGACTCGACCTGCTTGGCCAGCAGTCGGTTTCGCGCCTCGGTCGATCGGTATCGCTTGGCAATGAGTTCGGTGCCGTCGGCCAGCTGCTGAATCGCCGAGGCCAGGCTCGTACCGAACTCGCGCGTCGACTCGGCGGCGGCGCCGTATCGCCCCCACAGGAAGTCCGCGTCGGAGAACCGGCCCGACGGATTGTTCCAGTCGTTCATCGCGCCGCCGTAGTGGTGCCCCGCGTGCCGGTCGGACAGCTCGACGATCTGCTTCGCCGCCTTGCTCAGGTCCCGGCTCAGATAGTCGGCGAGGTTGCTCAGCTCGCTGGCGACGTCCGCGAGGTGCTTGGCGTCTGCATGCAGATGGTGCCCGCCGGCTCCCACGGTCAGGTCGGGCGTCGTCGCTGTACCTTCGCCGTCGATCGCGTGCTCCGGCCCGTCGCTCGGCCCCGCCGCCCCGTCCAGCGCCACCCGGCACACTCCTCGCAACTCCCGCAAACCAACCGCCGCGACCCTATCGAACCTCCACCACCCCTCCGTGTCGCCGCCACGACAGGTCGACCGAAACACCCGGGGCTGCCCGAGTCCGCTGCGGCCGGGACCGGGCAGGTTTTCCCGGCGAGAAGGTGCCGTCGGGCGTTTGCGCCGACCTGACAGACTGCCTCGCGATCCATCTCTTTCACGATTGGCCCCCGATGGACGATGACGCACAACCCTGTGAATTGCCGGTCGAAGCGACGTCACCCGATGGGCAGATCATCGGTCGCATGCGAAACCGTGAAACCATCACGGTCGCCTTCCAGCCGTACACGTATCACCACTACACGGATGGCGAGCTGGCGCGCCAGCTCCGTCAGCTCGCTCGGCTCCTCAGCGTGACCTTCCGGCGAGAGTTCGACTCCTACCTGGAGGAGACGCTCGGCGGCCCTCGGACCACGACCGATTCGGCCGACAGCGCGGAGTACCAGCGGCGCCTGGCGGCAATCACCGCAGTCGGGCAGTCCCCTGACGGCTTCGTACGCCTTCGAAGCACCGCGCTCCTCGATTGGGAAGTAGAGGTAGCGACGGGCACGATCGCCCGCTTGCCCGAGACGGCGTTTCTTGACAACGTACACGCCGCCGTCCAGGACTTGATGCGCCGTCACCGGATGCAGGTATTGGCGCTCCAGGACGAGTTGTTCGGGCTGGGCCTTCCCTTCAAATTGAATACCGCCCAGAAGGTCAGGAGGTAGCGAATGAAACGCAGGTTTCGACGCTGTGCTCTCGTGGTGCTCGGGACTTCCCTCACTGTTGCCGTCGCCTCGTGTGGTCGCGCACCGGCCGATGACGCATCCACGCCGGGCAATTCGCCGACCGCAGCCGCCACGAGCGCAACGCCGTGTCGATTGACGGCCGTTGAAAACGGGTTCACTGCGCGCAACATCGATGATGCCGGCGTGATCGAGTGGGCGGCCGTAATAGAGAACAAGTGCGATCGGGTCGCCTACGGTGTCCGTGTCCATGCGGATGCACTGGATCGGCTGGGCAAAGAGATCAAGGTGCAGGGCGGGTATGTTGGCGGCGGCGCGGACTTGTCCGTGATCATGCCCGGCCAGACGGTGGCGGTCGCAGGCACCATAGATGCGGAAGAGAGCGATCCATTCACGACCGACGACGTCAAGTCGTTGAAGGTCACGACTGGTGGAACCGGCTGGTCGAAGGAACCAAATTGGATCACCGTGGACGAGTTGACGAAGGAATGGGGATATTGGCCACGAGTGCGTGCGGTCAAGATCCATCTCAGTGCACGTGACAAGGATGGGTCCGTATGGATCGACTTCGACCTCCGGGCCAGCGGCGGGCGGACGGCCACGCTGATGGATCCGTTTGGTGTCGTGGTGCTGCGCGACAGAAGCGGGAATGTTGTCTCGGGGGAGCGGATTCAGATCGCCGACCATGTGTATCAGCATCAGCGGACTGGTGTTTGGATCCCAGCCAGGGCAGATCCTAGCAAGACCGAAGTCTACGTCAACCAGCAAGCGCCCGACGTCTACTGAGAGACTTGAGGACCGTATGAAGGACAAGGGTTGGGAGTTCGGCATAGATCTCGGGGAGCTCATGTCGATTGGTCGAATTCAACTACCGCATCTCGCCTCGTCCTTCGCGGTAGCGAACAGGGCCGTTGCCCGTACGGCGCAACACGATCAGCAGATGTTCGTGGTAGGCATGGTCCCAGCAGGTTTGGAGCATTCGATGCAGGAGACGCATGGGCTCTTCACGGAGCTACGAGACATTGTTCAGGAGGCCATGGGTCACACTGCCGTGGCGCTGGAGCACTCCGGTCGGGTCATCGTGCACGTAGCGAACGCCTATGCCGACCGCGACGGCGAGGCAGAGGCGACGATGAAGAACTTCCTGAAAGACGATCCGACATATGGTCTGGCAAGCGGCGACACGGCGGACCCGAAGGTTCCCGACGTCTCCATGGTCGGCAGCGAGGCGACCTGATGTCAAACCTGACTTTCCATGGTCGAGATTCGCTCTATGCACTCGGGTTCGACGTACAAAAGGAAGCTGCGCGCGCACAGATTCGGTCTTACAACCATTTCATGAGTGCCACCGAGGCTGGTCGTGAAACCAGTGCCCAGGCCAGAGGTGTCTACGAGGAGACCGGGATAAGCATCCGCAGCGGCCGACATGGAGGAGTTGACACGCCAAGTGGCTTCTCTGATACGGCCTTCGAGATGTGGAAGGACATTCCTGGCCTTTTCGTCCAGTTCGCCGGGGCGAATCCACATGATTTCGAACCGGCGATCAGTGCCTTGTCGGAAGCGGCGTACTGCGTTCATATGGATCTCGCGCCAAGTCGCGCAAGCGGTGGCGATGGCTACGCGGTTCCTGAGAGGTTCCGGGCACCGGATGAGCCGATATCGACGAGGGTGGGAAATATCAAGCATCTGATGCAGGGCTGGAATGGCCGGGCCGCCGGCGCGTTCTCCGGATACATGTCAAAGCTTCCCGCCGCCGCTGAACTGCAGAGCGGGGTATCTCTTTCAATGGCCGCTGCGCTCGCTGGCAGGCAACAGATCCTCTCCGCAGCATACGCGGACATCTGGACCATCGGGACGAAGACCCGCGATGTCCTCCGGGCGTGGGGAACCTGCGACGGGGAAACGGCTACAGTCGTTACCCTGAGCGTCGTCGGTGTGTTGGCGACCATCGTTTCTGAGGTTGCCACCTTAGGGTTCGCGACACCGGAGCTGGTGGCCGCTGGCGCCGCAATAGGATCGGGCGTGGCCGGACTGGCAGGGACCTTTGCCAGCGTCGACCTCGGCGGAGCAAGTGTGCCCCGAATCATCTCGAACATGAAGGTTGCGATCAAAAAGCTCATCGGCGCGATGAAGAACGAGAACGACATGGTCAATGACCTGCTGGGTCGCGTTGCGGCCCGAGCGAATCAGTCTCGGAACTTTATCAGCATTCCGGAGCCGGACGCGCTCTACACGGTCGAGAAGTCCGATGTCTCCTACCTGGAAACTCGTAACGGCTTTTACGATGAATGATCGGAGCAACTGCGCCCGGAACCGCCGAGCCTTGTCGGGTGTGTGCATTGCGTCTGCCCGCCCGCGGGGCTGAGGCCCTCGGGCGGGCCTGCTTCATGGAGCCATCAGGGCAATGAGACGGTCCGGGTTGTCGGGGGAGTGGGTGTTGGTGGCGGTGCGGTTGCGGCGGGTGGCGCCGCAGCGGGTGCACCGGTGGATCAGTTGGTAGCCCTTCTTGCTGTGGTAGTCGACGGCGATCGGTACGAGCAGTCCGCCGCAGTCGGCGGCCCGGTCGCCCGGGAGGACGTCAACGTGCACCGAGTGCAGGCAGTGCGGGCAGTGGTTGCGAAATCCGCCGCCGGTGTGCGGCGGTATCTGGGCATGGCAGTGCACACACCGGAATCCGGTGTTCTGCGCGGCCTTCTTCTTGACGTTGGTGCGGTGCGTGGCGATGGTGCCGCCTCCGGCGAGTCGACGTGGTCGAGGACTCGGCGGGGCAGGGTTACGTTCGTTCTTCCCGCACGGGGCGGGTTCCGGGCTGGGGTGCGCGAGGGACTCGGTTCACCGCCGTCTGCTGCGGCGATTACTTCCGGTTCCGACTTCACCGCGTCTCCGCGGATCCGGACCACGACCGGGTTTCCGGCGCCGATGCTCGGTGCCGTTGTACCGGCCACTGTCGCGAAGGGCCTCCCACGCGCCACCGGTAGGTGTCAGCGCACCCGCACCGGCATCGGCGTCTTCCCCTGATCAGGCAGCCATCGCAGCGGGTCGGGCCATCCCTCCTCCAATGCGGTGAGCGGTCTGGTGCGGCGATCACGTTACCGACCGGGCATCCGGATGGCTCGTCCGTTTCGGACGGGCCGCGGGCGGTTATTCGCCTCAGCGCTGCCATGCCGGCGGCGAGGCGGTGGCGCGGTGCGACGTGCGTTGACATTTCGGGCAACCGGCGGGATCTTGGATCCGACAGCGTGGATTCTTTACTGTTTTCCCCTTCTGTCCTCGGAGGCCGTGATGGCCGTTCCTGCGCTCCGGTGGTCGATCCTCGCCGCCGTCCTCGTCGCCTTGTTTCCGCTGGTCGCCGGCACACCCGCGGCCGCAGGCCCGGCCGCCGGTGCCGCGACCGGCCCGCAGCGGCCCGTTCCCGGCACCGCGACCGGTGCGGCGCAACCGATCGCGCGCGCCGCGACGGGTGCGGTACTGCCCGGCCAGGGCGCCGCACGCCCGGACGCGGCGTCATCGGTGTCGGTGTACGGCGCCTGGCACTGTTCCGACGACGCGTGCCTGTGGGGCACCGTGCGCGACATGACCCAGTTCGACGCGGACAACCACTGGCTGATCGACCGGGGCGACGGCCGGCCGTCGGTCAACCTGGTCGTGCTCAGCTTCGTCAACCCGCTGCGGTTGCTGAACCAGACCACCGACGCGCAGACCGCCGACGGGGTGCCGGTGGGCATGAACCAGGCCGTCGTCGACTACTTCACCAGCCACGGGGTGCGGGTGATGCTCTCCATCGGCGGCATCACCTACGTCGACGACTGGAACACGGCACTGGCCACGGACGGCGCCCAACTGGGTCGCAACGCCGCCGCCGTCGCGCGCCGGCTCGGCGTCGGCATCGAGATCGACTACGAGGAGAGCAGCAGCCCGAACCTCACCGGGTTGCAGGCGTTCGTCGACGCCTACCGGGCGGCCGTCCCGTACGACGCGTCCGGCGCCGACCCGGCGGCCCGGCTGACCATCGACCTCGCCGCCGGTGATCGGTGGCTGATCGGCCTGACGCAGAAGGCGACCGCCGACTGGCTGCGCACCGACACGCCGGTCCTGGACTACGCGAACGCGATGGTGCCCAGCCGGCAGCCGTCGACCGGCACCGCCGAGTCGAACTGGACGGAGCATCTGGTCGGCAAGCCCAACTACAGCCCGCCGATCCCGCCGCTCGCGCCGGCCAAGTTCACCGGCAGCCTCTACATCGCCGAGGGTGCCAAGGTGCGTCCGGAGTGCACGGACTTCGCCGACTCGCTGCAGAACTCCACCGGCGACTTCGTCGGCAACGCCGCGCCGCAGGGCGCCGGCGCCAGTACCGGCATGCTCGGGTACATGTTCTGGGCCGCCGAGCGCCCGTCCACCCGCGGCGTGACGACCGATCCGCCGAACAGCTGCGAGGGCGGCGTCGGGGCCGGCGCCACCGCGTACTCGGTGCCGGTCCCGATGCCCGCCCTCCGCCAGAGCTGACGCCGTGCCGTACGTCGCCGATCCGCCGTCGTCCCGGCGGATGCCGGCGCATCATCGAAGGCGGCGACGGTGAGGTGCGGCGATGGTGGACTGGACGGAGAGTCTGACCCGGCGGGCCGGGGTCGATCCCGACCCGCTGGCCCGGGCGGTACGGCTGGTGGCCGGGCGCGGTGGGAGCGCGCAGCTGTGCGTGGTGCACGGCGACCGGGTGCTGGTCGACCGCTGCTTCGGCTGCCGGCCGGACGCGCTGTTCTGGCTGTTCTCCACCAGCAAGCCGTTCGTGGCGCTGCTGGTGCACCGGCTGGCCGAGCGGGGCCTGCTGGATCTGGACGAGCCGGTCGCGCGGTACTGGCCGGAGTTCGCCGCGCGGGGAAAGCAGCACGTCACGGTGCGGCACGTGCTGGCGCACCGGTCGGGGCTGCCGCTGGCGCACCACAGCATCGCCGCGGACTCGCTCGCGATGGTCGACGGGCCGCGCTTCGTGCGTGCCCTGGCACGGGCGCGTCCCCGGTGGGTGGCGGGCGCGGTCCCGGCGTACCACATCATCAGCTACGGCTACCTGCTCGGCGAGCTGGTGCGCCGCGTCACCGGCCGCCCGGTCGGCGCGGCTCTGCGCGAGGAGTTGCTGGATCCGTTGCGGTTGGGCGACATCCACCTCGGCCTGCCCGCCCCGCTGTACGGCCGGTCGGTGCCGGTGCACACCCGCGGCCGCACCCTGCCGGCCCGGTACTTTCTGAACCGCGGCGCGCTGCGGGCGGCGCCGATCCCGGCGGCCGGTGTCTCGGCGACCGCGCGCGACGTGGCGCTGTTCTACCGGATGCTGCTGCGCGGCGGTGAACTCGACGGCGCGCGGGTGCTCGCGCCGGCCACCGTCGCCGCCGCCCGCGAGCCGTCCACCACCGACGGAGAGCTGGACCGGCTGCTGCACGTGCCGGTCCGCTGGTCGTACGGGTTCCAGCTCGGTTCGGCGACGCCCGGCTCACCGTCGGCGAACCCGCTCGGGCAGACCAGCCATCGCGACGCGTTCGGCCACAACGGCTCCAACGCCTGCCTGGCCTGGGCCGACCCCACCCGCGACCTGGTGTTCGTGCACCTGGGCAACGTGTTCACCGCCGGGCACGAGGGGGCCCGCTACCTCGCCGAGGTCTCCGACGCCGTGCTGGCCGCGGTCGACGGCGGCCGTAGGATCGGTGGGCGTGAGTGACGAGCAGGTGATCCGGCAGGACGGTACCGGCGATCCGGACGAGCTGGAGCGACTCTGGACGCCGTTTCGGATGGCCTACATCCAGGGCGAGAACAAGCCGACCGGCCCGGCCGACGACCCGGCCGGCTGCCCGTTCTGCCGGGTGCCGACGCTGCCGGACGCCGAGGGGCTCGTCGTCGCCCGCGGTGCCAGCGTGTACGCGCTGCTCAACCTCTACCCGTACAACACCGGGCACCTGATGGTCTGCCCGTACCGGCACGTGCCCGACTACACCGATCTGACCGACGCGGAGCTGGCCGAGTTCGGCGCGTTCACCCAGACGGCGATGCGGGCGGTACGCCGGGCCAGCGGCGCCGAGGGCTTCAACATCGGAATGAACCAGGGCTCGGCCGGTGGTGCCGGTATCGCCGGCCACCTGCACCAGCACGTGGTGCCGCGGTGGGACGGTGACACGAACTTCATGCCGGTGATCGGGCACACCAAGGTGCTGCCGCAGCTGCTCGCCGACACCCGTACCCTGCTCGCCGCCGCCTGGTCGGCGATCACCGGCTGACGTCCGGGCCGCGATCGGTGCGCGACGCCGGGCGTTGGCCGGGGCCGGCGGGGTCGCGGCGCGCGGTGCGCCGGCGGGGGCGGCCGATGTTGGCGACCGCCATCGCCACCACGGTCACCAGGTACAGCTGGCCGATCACCGCCTCGGAGGCGGCGACCATCTGCCCGAGGCGGGCACGCGGCACGAGATCCCCGTACCCGGTCGTGGTGATCGTGACGAGGCTGAAGTAGAGGTAGTCGACGGGCCGGTCGGGCCCGCGGCCGGCGAAGAACGTCGGCCGGGCCGCGTCGATCAACCCGAACGCGTCCGCGTAGCCGACCGCGACGAGCAGGTAGACGCTCAGCGCGGCGGCGACGGTGGCCAGCGTGATCCGGGGCGAGCGGCCGACCCGGGCCAGCACGAGCGCGATCGTCCCGGCGACGAGCAGCATCGTCAGCGCGTCCCCGGCGATCACCAGCGGCCGGTACCCGGCGAGCAGGCCGGCGATCTCGATGAGCACCGCGACGGCGCCGGTGACGGCCGCGGCCCGCACCAACCGGGCGGGATAGCGGGCGGTGTGTACCGCGAACAGCAGGGTCAGCGCGAGCAGTACCGCGGCGAGGGCTCCGCCGGGACCGCCGAACCCGGTGCACACCAGCGCCAGCAGCACGGCGAACAGCACCACCCCGTACGCGTCGGGTTGCCGGGCCAGTCGCCACAGCCGGCGCAGCTGGCCCGGCGGCGCGGCGGGGCGCGGCGTGTCCGACATGGCTCCAGCATCCCAAGCGGAACCGGTACGGAGCTGGCATTCCGTCGGGTCCGACGTGACGTGCGTCCCGATCCGGCCGGATCGATCGGCGCCGCTATGTTAGTTAGCAGCAAGCAACTAGAATGGCGTGCGGGAGGTTGTGCACGCATGTCAGAGGCTGCCGTGTCGCAGGCCGCATCAGGTCGTCGAAACCGGTTCGATCGGGACCATCCGCGCTACAAGTGGGTGGCGCTGTCCAACACCACGGTGGGCATGCTGCTCGCCACCATCAACTCGTCCATCGTGATCATCTCGCTGCCGGCGATCTTCCGCGGCATCGGTCTCAACCCGCTGGAGCCGGGCAACGTCAGCTACCTGCTGTGGATGATCATGGGGTTCCTGCTGGTCTCGGCCGTGCTGGTGGTCTCGGTGGGTCGGCTGGGCGACATGTTCGGCCGGGTCAAGATCTACAACGGCGGCTTCGTCGTGTTCACCGTCGCCTCCATCGCGCTGTCGCTGGACCCGTTCCACGCCAGCGCCGGTGCGCTCTGGCTGATCGCCTGGCGGGTGGTGCAGGGCGTCGGCGGCGCGATGCTGTTCGCGAACTCCACCGCGATCCTGACCGACGCGTTCCACGAGAAGCAGCGCGGCATGGCGCTGGGCGTCAACCAGGTCGCGGCGATCGCCGGTTCGTTCGTCGGACTGGTCATCGGGGGAGTGCTGTCGGAGTACCACTGGCGGTGGGTGTTCCTGGTCAGCGTGCCGATCGGGATCGTCGGCACGATCTGGTCGTTCACCTCGCTGCGGGAGCTGGGGCAGCGCAAGCGCGAGTCGCTCGACTGGCCCGGCAACATCACCTTCGCCGCCGGGTTGTCGGTGCTGCTCGCCGCCATCACCTACGGCATCCAGCCGTACGGCTCGCACGCCACCGGGTGGGCCAATCCCAAGGTGGACGCCGGGCTGGTCCTCGGCGTGGTGCTGCTCGTCGCGTTCTGCATCATCGAGAGCAAGGTGCGCGAGCCGATGTTCCGGCTCAGCCTGTTCAGGATCCCGCGGTTCTCCGCCGGCAGCCTCGCCGTGCTGCTGTCCGCGATCGGCCGCGGCGGCCTGCAGTTCATGCTGATCATCTGGCTGCAGGGCATCTGGCTGCCGCTGCACGGCTACAACTTCGTCGACACCCCGCTGTGGGCCGGCATCTACATGCTGCCGCTGACCATCGGTTTCCTGCTCGCCGGCCCGGTCTCCGGCTACCTGTCCGACCGGTTCGGGCAGCGCGTCTTCGCCTCCGGCGGGCTGGTCATCGTGGCCTGCACGTTCCTCGGCATGATGCTGCTGCCGGTGAACTTCTCGTACCCGGTGTTCGCGCTGCTGCTGTTCGTCAACGGCGTGGGCTCGGGCATCTTCTCCTCGCCCAACACCTCGCGGGTGATGAGCAGCGTGCCGGCGCACCAGCGCGGCGCCGCCGCCGGCATGCGCGGTACGTTCCAGAACTCCGGCCAGGCGCTGTCGATCGGCATCTTCTTCTCCCTGATGATCGTCGGGTTGGCGGCCACCCTGCCGAGCACCCTGACGCACGGGCTGGAGCAGCAGGGCGTTCCGGCCGCGACCGCGCAGCAGGTGGGCAGCCTGCCACCGGTCGGCAGCCTGTTCGCCGCGTTCCTCGGGTACAACCCGATCGGCACCCTGGTGCCGCCGAGCGTGCTGCACCACCTGACCGCGCACCAGCAGCACACCCTGCTCGGCAAGCAGTTCTTCCCGCACCTGATCTCCGGCCCGGTGCATCAGGGGCTGGTCGTCGTGTTCACCGCCGCGGCGATCATGATGATCGTCGGAGCCGTGGCGTCGACCTTCGACGGCCGCCGTGCCCGCCGCGCCGACACCGATCCCACCGGGGCGGATGCGTAACAGCACGGTGGCCTAGGGTGGGGCATCCGCGATCCGGGAAGAGGGGGAAGGCAGTGTCCGACAAGCCCGCCACGGCCGCCGCTGCCGACACCGTGCCCGCCGCGGACCCCGCCGAGCCGTACGCGGCCGACGCCGCCGCCCTGTTCGTCGCGATGGCCCGGCTCAACCGGTTGGTGCGCCGCAAGGCGCCGGCGCAGCTGGGTCACTCCGCCGTCGCGGCGCTCGCCACCGTGGTGTGGTTCGGGCCGCTGCGGCCCAGCGACCTCGCCGCCCGGGAGGGCGTCAGCGCACCGACCATGACCCGGGTGTTGTCCGGCCTGGAGGCCGGCGGCTACGCGATCCGCGAGCCCGATCCGGCCGACGGCCGGGCCAGCCTGGTGCGCGCCACCGCCGAAGGTGTCGCGCTGATCAAGGGCAACCGGTCGGCGCGTTCCCGGGTACTGCGGGAGCGCATCGCCGCGCTGACCGACGAGCAGCGGGCGGCGCTGCGGGCCGCGCTGCCGGCCCTGCACGCGTTGACCGGCGACGACTGACCGCGCCGCGGCGACCTCCGTGGTCGCCGCGGGTGGCCGTTCGCCCGCGCACGTGGCCGCATCCGGCCGGGGACGGCGACCGGAGGCGGCCCGCGGTCGTCAGCGTGCCGCGTGCTCGGCCCGGATCTTGTCCGCGAGCTGCGCCGGCATCGGCTCGTACCGGACGAAGTGGCGGGTGAAGCTGCCGGTGCCGCTGGTCATCGAGCGCAGCTCGACGGAGTACCGCAGCAGCTCGGTGGCCGGCACCTCGGCGCGCACCAGGGTGCGGTCGCCCGGCTCCTGCTCGGTCCCGAGCACCCGGCCGCGGCGGCTCGACAGGTCGGACAGCACGGTACCGACGTGGCCGTCCGGCACCAGCACGGCGATCTCGTCCAGCGGCTCCAGCAGCGTCACCCCGGCCTGCGCTGCGGCGTCCTTGAGCGCCAGCGCGCCGGCGGTCTGGAACGCCGCGTCCGACGAGTCGACCGAGTGCGCCTTCCCGTCGGTCAACGTCACCCGCACGTCCACCACCGGGAACCCGGCCGCCAGCCCCGCCGCCAGCTGGTTCACCACACCCTTCTCCACGCTCGGGATGTACTGGTGCGGCACCGCGCCGCCGACCACCTTGTCCAGGTACTCGAACCCGCCGCCGGACGGCAGCGGCGCCACCTCGATGTCGCACACCGCGTACTGACCGTGGCCGCCGGACTGCTTGACGTGCCGGCCGTGCCCCGTCCCGGTGCCGGCGAACGTCTCCCGCAGGGCCACCCGTACCGGCTCGGTGTCGATCTCGGCGCCGCCGGCGCGCAGCCGGTCCAGCACCACGTCCGCGTGCGCCTCGCCCATGCACCACAGCACCAGCTGCCGGGTCTCGGCGTTGCGCTCCAGCCGCAGCGTCGGATCGCCGGCCACCAGCCGCGCCATGTTGCGGGCCAGCGCGTCCTCGTCCGACCGGGTGTGCGCCACGATCGCCACCGGCAGCAGCGGCTCGGGCATCTGCCACTGCTCGATCAGCAGCGGATCGGACTTCGCCGAGATCGTGTCGCCGGTCTCCGCGGTACCGGACTTGGTCACCGCGCACACGTCGCCGGCGATGCAGCGCGGCACCTCGCGCAGGGCGGTACCGAGGGGGGAGTAGAGGTGCGTGACCCGCTCGTCGGCGTCGTGGTCGGGGTGGCCGCGCTCGGCCAGGCCGTGCCCGGCGATGTGCACCGCCACCTCCGGGGTCAGCGTGCCGGAGAACACCCGTACCAGCGAGACCCGGCCGACGTACGGGTCGATCGTCGTCTTGACGACCTCGGCCACCAGCGGCCCGGACGGGTCGGCGGTGAGCGGGTCGCGCGGCGAGCCGTCCAGGTCGGTGACCGCGGGCAGGTTGTGCTCGGTCGGCCCGGGGAAGCCGCGCACGACGCCGGACAGCACCGAGTCCAGGCCCACCGAGCTCGGCGCGTCCACCGGGATCACCGGGTAGAACGAGCCGCGCGCCACCGCCTTCTCCAGGTCGGCGATCAGCGTGGCCTCGTCGATCGCCTCCCCGTCCAGGTAGCGGTCCATCAGGGTCTCGTCCTCGCTCTCGGCGATGATCCCCTCGATCAGCGCGTTGCGCGCCTCCTCGATCGCCTCGACGTGCGCGGCCTGCGCCGGCTGCTCGGCCGGCGGGTACCCGTTGGTGTAGTCGAACACGGTCTGGGTGATCAGGCCGATCAGCCCGACGACGGGCTCGCCGGCGTCCTCCGCGGCGTCGGCGGCACGCTCGCCGTGCACCGGCAGGTACAGCGGGAGCACGCCCTCGCCGAACACCCGCTGGCACAGCGCGACGGTCTCGTCGAAGTCGGCGCGGGCGGCGTCCAGCCGGGTCACCACCACGCCCCGGGGCAGGCCGACCGCGGCGCATTCGTCCCACAGCGCGATCGTCGCGGCGTCCATCCCGTCGACCGCGGACACCACGAACAGCGCCGCGTCCGCCGCCCGTAGCCCGGCCCGCAGCTCGCCGACGAAGTCGGAGTAGCCCGGCGTGTCCAGGAAATTGATCTTCGTGTCGCCCACCAGCACCGGTGCCACCGCCAGGTTGACCGAACGTTGCTGGCGCACCGCCGCCGGATCGGCGTCGCAGACCGTACTGCCGTCGGTGACCGTGCCGGCCCGCTCGATCGTGCCGGTGGCCGCGAGCAGCGCCTCGACCAGCGTCGTCTTCCCGACGCCGGAGTGCCCGACCAGCACGACGTTGCGCAGGTTGCGCGGATCATCGACCACCGGCCCAGGGCCGGCGGCTCCCTTCTCGGACCCTTTCTGCGGGCCCGTGCCTCGCTGTGCCATCCTGCTACCTCCCGTGCCGGGCCGTCCCTGCTGCCTCGACGAACGATCTGATCCGTCCCTGTCGCCGTCGGACGCTCCGTACCGGTCGCCCGCCGGACGCTCCGTGCCTGCCGCCGGACGATCCCGGGTCGCCACCACGACGCGTACCGTCACCGTCGCCGGGGCGGATGCTCACGCACCGCCTCCCGCCGATCACACACCCGCGCCCGTAATCGACACAACCCCGACGCGCCAGCCGGACAGCGGCGCCGAGAACGGTACGGGCCGGCCCGACCGCGGCCCTCCGCCGCCCTCCTGGCAACACGCTGAGTGCCGGGTACGGTGCGCTGCACGCCATGGTCGACAACCCGTTAAGGTGGGAAGCCGCGCCCGCCGGCGGGTGCGGGCGTCCGGCCGGAGCGGGTGCACCGGGGCGGACATCCCAACATCCTGGCGGGAGCATGGCGAAGATCTTCAGCGTTCTGGGCAGGGCCGGCGCCGCTCGTGTCGCCGCCCCCGTCGGCAAGGCCCTGCTGCGGGCCGGTGTCACGCCGGACGTGGTGACGCTGATCGGCACCGGGGCGGTGCTGGTCGGCGCGCTCGGGTTCGTGGCCCGCGGGCACATCCTCACCGGCTTGATCATCATCACCCTCAGTGTGTGCACCGACATGCTCGACGGCGCGATGGCCCGGGCTCGCGGCTACTCCACGCCGTTCGGCGCGTTCCTCGACTCGACCATGGACCGCATCGCCGACGCGGCGGTGTTCGGTTCGCTGGCGTTCTGGCTCGGCAACACCGACCACCCGCTGCCGGCGATCGGCGCGTTGATCTGCCTCGCCGCCGGTCAGGTCATCTCGTACGCGAAGGCCAGGGCGCAGAGCGTCGGCTTCGAGTGCAACGTCGGCATCGCGGAGCGGGCCGAACGGCTGGTCATCGTCGGCGTCGGCGGCCTGTTCTACATCTTCGGCCTGGACCTCGTGTTCTGGATCGCGATCTGGGTGCTCGCGGTGCTGTCGCTGATCACCGTCGCGCAGCGGATCCTGTACGTGCGCAAGCAGGC
Organism: Actinocatenispora comari; assembly: GCF_017312725.1. Taxonomy (GTDB): domain Bacteria; phylum Actinomycetota; class Actinomycetes; order Mycobacteriales; family Micromonosporaceae; genus Actinocatenispora; species Actinocatenispora comari. Next base: position 17,161 of record NZ_BOPO01000027.1, read on the forward strand.
CGCCGGGATGCGCACCCCACTGGGCACCGGCGCCACGGGCGCACCGGCACCGGAGCGCGCCCCCGGCACGCCGACCGCGGAGCGCGCCCCCGGTACGTCGGCCGCGGAGCGCGCCCCCGGGCCCGACGCCGCCGATGCCGCCGACGGCGACTCCGGCGACCCGGTGTCCTCGCCGGGCAGCGGGGCCGGCACGTGAGCGGCCGCGGCGTCGAACTGGCGTACGCGGCGGGCTGGAAGCTGGTCCGGCTGATGCCGGAGCGCCTGGCCCGGTGGACCTTCCGGGCCGTCGCCGACCAGCTGACCCACCGCGGCAACCGCGGCGTCTGGCAGCTGACCCGCAACCTGCGCCGCGTGGTCGGCCCCGGCCCCAGCGAGGCGGAACTCGCCGACCTGGTCCGGGACGGCATGCGGTCCTACGCGCGGTACTGGCTGGAGGCGTTCCGGTTGCCCGGCGTGCCGCCCGCGGTGATGACCGAGACGTTCCACCTGACCACACCGGAACTGCTGGACACCGTCGCCGGTGGCTGCGTGCTCGCCCTGCCGCACGCGGCGAACTGGGAGCACGCCGGCGTCTGGGCCACCTCGCAGGGCATGCGGCTCACCGCGGTCGCCGAGCGTCTCCGGCCCGAGGGTCTCTACCAGCGCTTCGTGGCGTACCGGGAGCGTCTCGGGATGGAGATCCTGCCGACCCGCGGCCCGGACCGCGCCACCATCGACACCCTCGCCGACCGGCTCCGCGACGGTGGGGTCGTCGCGCTGCTGGCCGACCGCGACATGTCCAGCCGGGGCGTACCGGTGACGTTCTTCGGCCATCCGACCCGGATGCCGCCCGGGCCGGCGCTGCTCGCGATCCAGACCGGCCGGCCGCTGATCGTGGTGTCGCTGTGGTTCGGCGACGACGGGACGTACGCGAAGCTCACCGGGCCGCTGCCGGTGCCGGTGGAGGGCCCGCTGTCCGAACGGGTCGCCACGCTCACCCAGCGCGTCGCCGACGAACTCGCCGCCGGTGTCGCCGCCCACCCCGCCGACTGGCACATGCTCTCCCGCCTGTGGCTCGCCGACCAGCCGCGCCCCGCCCGTACCCCCGCGGGCGACGCGACCGCCGACTCCGACGACGCCACGGCCAGCACCGACGGCGCCGCGACCGGGGTGCGGTGAGGATGCGCGTCGGCATCGTCTGCCCGTTCTCCTTCGACGTACCCGGGGGAGTCCAGTGGCACGTGCGTGACCTGGCCGAGACGCTGATCGCGCTCGGGCACCGGGTCAGCGTGCTCGCACCGGCCGAGGACGAGACCCACCTGCCCGGTTACGTGGTGCCGGCCGGGCGCGCGGTTCCGTTGCGCTACAACGGATCCGTCGCCCGCGTGTCGTTCGGCCCGATCTCCGCCACCCGGGTACGGCGGTGGCTGTCGGCCGGCCGGTTCGACGTGCTGCACGTGCACGAGCCGATGTCGCCGAGCCTGTCGCTGCTGGCCTGCCTGGCCGCCCGCGGCCCGGTCGTCGCCACGTTCCACTTCGCCACCGGTGGCCGGTCGAAGATGCTGGCCGCCGCGCAGGGCCCGCTGCAGCTGGTACTGGAGAAGATCACCGCCCGGATCGCGGTCAGCGCGCTCGCCCGCCGGGCCCAGGTGGAGCACCTCGGCGGCGGCGCGGTCGAGATCCCCAACGGCGTCCTGATCGACCGGTACGCGCACGCCGACCCGCTGCCTGGCTGGGACCACGACGGCACCACCGTCGGCTTCCTCGGCCGCTTCACCGAACCGCGCAAGGGGTTCGACATCCTCACCGCGGCGCTGGCCCGGCTGGTGGCCGAGCGCCCCCGGCTGCGGCTGCTGGTGGCCGGCCCCGGTGACGAGGACGACCTGTACCAGCGGCTGCCCGGTGCGCTGCGCGACCGGGTGACGTTTCTCGGCCGGGTGAGCGAGGACGACAAGGCGCGGATGCTGCGCTCGGTCGACGTGTACTGCGCGCCCAACACCGGCGGTGAGTCGTTCGGGATGATCCTGACCGAGGCGATGGCCGCCGGTACCACGGTGCTCGCGAGCGACCTGGACGCGTTTCGCCGGGTGCTCGACAACGGCAGCGCCGGCGCCCTGTTCCGTACCGGCGACGCCGACTCGCTGGCCGCCGAGCTCGGCCCGTTGCTCGACGACGCGCCACGCCGGGCGGCCCTCGCGGCCCGCGGTACCGAGGTGGTCGCCGGGTACGACTGGCCGGTGGTGGCCCAGCGGGTGCTGGAGGTGTACAACTCGGCCATCGAGGCGACCAGCAACGCGCCGACCGTGCGCGGCGACGACCCGACGCTGAGCCAGCGGCTCGCCGCGGTGCTGCGGGACAGTGAGGCGGGTGCGCTGTCGGCGGACGGCGAGCCGGCCGCCGACGACTGGGACGGCGGCCGACGCGGTCCGCGCCGGCGGTTGCGCCGGGCGACGACCCGGCAGCGCTGAGTCGACATCACCTCGCGCGGACCGCCCCGACGGGTGGCTCGGCCCGCCGCGCGCGGTGCCCGTACCTGCCGGCCGGTTACCATTCCGGACGTGAGGTGGCTGGTCGGAGTCGTCGTCCTGGTGGTCCTGGTCGCCACCTACCTGACCTGGCTCGCGGCCCGGGTCGATCGACTGCACGCCCGTGCCGCCGGTGCCAGTTCGGCGCTGGACGCCCAGTTGCGCCGCCGGGCGGTGCTGGCCGCCGGGCTGGCCGAGGCGGCGCTGCGCGAGCGGGGCGACGCGTGGGCCGGTCAGGCCGTCGCGGTGCGCGGCGCGGCGCGGGTCGCGGTGGACAGCGCACCGCCGGACCGGGAGGCCGCCGAGAACGACCTGACCCGGCTGCTGCGCGAGCTGCCGCTGTCGCCGGAGGAGCCGGACGTCGCGGCCCTCGATGCCGCGTCGCGACGAGTGGCGCTGGCCCGGCAGGTACACACCGACCTGGTCCGGGACGCGCTCGCGGTGCGCACCCAGCGGGTCGTCCGGCTGCTGCGGCTGGCCCGCCGCCATCCCCGGCCCAGTTACTTCGACATCGACGACCCGGGGCCGGTGGCCCCGGCCACGCCGCTGCCCACCCCGTGACGTGACGGGCGGGTTCGTCCTGTTCAGCGCCCGGCGAGCGGCTTGTGAGGCGTGCCTCTCACCGCTGGGGTGATCGGCCGCGATGGGTAGGATGAAAGTGCTGTCGGCGCGGCCGACCAGGCGCCCCGGCATCGCGAGCCCCGCGGTACCGCGCCGGGTCCGGTCCGGGCGGGCAGGCCTTCCGTTCGGCCCGCGCCGGACGCCGGCAGACATCGACGATCAGGTAAAGGAGCGCGTCGGTCGTGACCACCGAGCCCACTTCCGAAAGCGGCGCGAACAGCGCGCCCGGCACCGGCACCGCCCGCGTCAAGCGCGGCATGGCGGAGATGCTCAAGGGCGGCGTGATCATGGACGTCGTGACCGCCGAGCAGGCGAAGATCGCCGAGGACGCCGGCGCGGTCGCGGTGATGGCGCTGGAGCGGGTGCCGGCCGACATCCGGGCCCAGGGCGGGGTGGCCCGGATGAGCGACCCCGACCTGATCGACGGCATCGTCAACGCGGTGTCGATCCCGGTGATGGCCAAGGCCCGGATCGGCCACTTCGTCGAGGCGCAGGTGCTGCAGTCGCTCGGTGTCGACTACATCGACGAGTCCGAGGTGCTGACCCCGGCCGACTACGCCAACCACATCGACAAGTGGCAGTTCACCGTGCCGTTCGTGTGCGGCGCGACCAACCTGGGCGAGGCGCTGCGCCGGCTCACCGAGGGTGCGGCGATGATCCGGTCCAAGGGCGAGGCCGGCACCGGCGACGTGTCCAACGCGACCACCCACATGCGGAGGATCCGCGCCGAGATCGCCCGGTTGACCTCGATGAGCGGTGACGAGCTGTTCGTCGCCGCTAAGGAGCTGCAGGCCCCGTACGAGCTGGTCGCCGAGGTGGCGCGCACCGGCAAGCTGCCGGTCGTGCTGTTCACCGCCGGTGGCATCGCCACCCCGGCGGACGCGGCGATGATGATGCAGCTGGGCGCCGAGGGTGTGTTCGTCGGCTCCGGCATCTTCAAGTCCGGCGACCCGGCCAAGCGCGCCGCCGCGATCGTCAAGGCCACCACCTTCCACGACGACCCGGACGTGATCGCCAAGGTGTCCCGCGGGCTGGGCGAGGCGATGGTCGGCATCAACGTCGACGACATCCCCGAACCGCACCGGCTCGCCGAGCGCGGCTGGTGACCAGCACGAGCCTGCACGCCGGTACGGGTGCCGACGGCGTCGAGGACCCGCTGGTGGTAGGGGTGCTCGCGCTGCAGGGCGATGTCCGCGAGCACCTGCGCGCGATCGGCGGCGACGGCGTGACCGCGCTGCCGGTGCGCCGGCCGGGCGAGCTCGCCGCGGTGGATGCGCTGGTGATCCCCGGCGGGGAGTCGACCACCATGTCGAACCTCGCGATCGCGTTCGACCTGCTCGACCCGTTGCGGCAGCGCATCGCCGCCGGCATGCCCACGTACGGGTCGTGCGCCGGCATGATCATGCTCGCCGACACCGTCCTGGACGGCCGGCCGGACCAGCGCAGCTTCGGCGGTATCGACATGGTGGTGCGGCGCAACGCGTTCGGTCGGCAGGTCGACTCGTTCGAGAGCACGGTGGAGTTCGCCGACATCGGCGGCGAGCCGTTCCACGCGGTGTTCATCCGGGCGCCGTGGGTCGAATCGGTCGGGCCGCAGGTGCAGGTCCTCGCCCGCGTGGCCGGCGGCCCCGCGGACGGTAGGATCGTTGCGGTACGACAGGGCAACCTGCTCGCCACCGCATTCCATCCCGAGTTGACCGGCGACCTGCGGGTGCACCGGCACTTCGTGCAGATGGCGCGGGCGGCGCGAGCGGCACGCACGCACTGATCCGGCCGGGTCCGACGGGGCCCGGCGGCGGCGTGCATGATCACGAGGGCGGAAACGCCGTGCGAGCGGCATATGGCATGCTGTTGCGCGCGAAGACGGTGGGCGCCGTCGGGGACGGAGAGGTGAATGTCCGGGCACTCCAAGTGGGCCACGACGAAGCACAAGAAGGCGGTCATCGACGCCAAGCGCGGCAAGATGTTCGCCAAGCTGATCAAGAACGTCGAGGTCGCGGCGCGCACCGGCGGCGGTGATCCGGCCGGCAACCCCACGCTGTACGACGCCATCCAGAAGGCCAAGAAGAACTCGGTCCCGAACGACAACATCGACCGGGCGGTCAAGCGCGGGTCCGGCCAGGAGGGCGGCGGCGCCGACTGGCAGACGATCATGTACGAGGGCTACGGCCCGAACGGCGTCGCGCTGCTGATCGAGTGCCTCACCGACAACCGCAACCGCGCCGCCGGCGAGGTGCGTACCGCGCTCACCCGCAACGGTGGCAACCTCGCCGACGCCGGCAGCGTCTCGTACCTGTTCAACCGCAAGGGTGTCGTGATCGTCGGCAAGGGCGAGCTGTCCGAGGACGACGTGCTCGTCGCGGTGCTGGACGCCGGCGCCGAGGAGGTCAACGACCTCGGCGAGGAGTTCGAGGTGGTCAGCGAGGCCACCGACCTGGTCGCGGTGCGCACCGCACTGCAGGACGCCGGCATCGACTACGAGTCGGCCGACGCGAGCTTCCTCGCCAGCGTCAACGTGCCGCTGGAGGCGGACGGCGCCCGCAAGGTGTTCAAGCTGGTCGACGCGCTGGAAGACTGCGACGACGTGCAGAACGTCTACACCAACGCGGACGTGCCCGACGAGGTGCTGGCCGCGATCGACTGACGCCGGTCGACGACCGCGTGTCGCACCGGCGACCGTCCCCGCCGTTACCGGTACAGTCCTCCTCGAACGTTCGTTCGAGGAGGACTCGTCGTGTTGGTGCTCGGGATCGACCCCGGCCTGACCCGGTGCGGTGTCGGTGTCGTGACCGGTCGGCCGGGCGGTTCCTGCTCGCTGGTCGCGGTCGAGGTGGTCCGCACCCCGTCCGACGCCGACCTGCCCGACCGGCTGCTCGCGCTGGACCGCCGGCTCGGTGAGCTGGTCGCCGAGCACGCGCCCGACGCGGTGGCGGTCGAGCGGGTGTTCAGCCAGCACAACACCCAGACCGTCATCGGCACCGCGCAGGCCAGCGCGGTCGCGGTGCTGGCCGGGGCGCGCGCCGGCCTGCCGGTCACCACGTACACGCCGAGCGAGGCCAAGGCCGCCATCACCGGCTCGGGTACCGCGGACAAGGCGCAGGTCACCGCGATGGTGACCCGGCTGCTGCGGCTCGCCGATCCGCCCCGGCCGGCCGACGCGGCGGATGCGCTGGCGCTGGCCATCTGTCACATCTGGCGGGGCAGCGCGAAGGCAAGGCTGGCCGCCGCGGCCGGCGGCGGGGCACGGTCGGGTCGGGGATGGGGAGGGCGTCGATGATCTCCAGCGTTCGCGGGCGGGTCACCGCGGTGGGACCGAACGAGGCGGTGGTCGACATCGGCGGTGCCGCCGGTGGGCTGGGCTTCTCCGTCCAGTGCGCCCCGGCGACCCTGGCGACGTTGCAGGTCGGTGCGGAGGCCACGCTGCACACCAGCCTGGTCGTCCGGGAGGACTCCCTCACCCTGTACGGATTCGCCGCGCCGGCCGAGCGCGGCCTGTTCGAGCTGCTGCAGACCGCGTCGGGGGTCGGTCCCAAGCTGGCCCAGGCGATCATCGCGGTGCTCGACCCGCTGACCGTGCGACGCGCGCTGGCCAGCGGAGACATCGCCACCCTCACCCGGGTTCCGGGGGTGGGGAAGAAGTCCGCCGAGCGGATGATCCTGGAGCTGCGCGAGCGGATCGGCCCGGTGCCGTCGGCCGAGCCGGCGCCGGCCGCCGCCGCGCCGGCCGCTGCCTGGCAGGACCAGGTGGCGCAGGGGTTGATCGGGCTCGGCTGGTCCGGCCGGGACGCCACGGCCGCGATCGCCGCCGTGGCCGAGTCGCTGCCCGAGGGTGAGCCCGTTCCGGCGATGCCGGTCCTGCTGCGTCAGGCGATCCGCCAGCTGGGGCGGACGAAGTGACCGGCGGGTGCGGTCGATGAGCGGCGACGGCGAGCCGAGCCCCGTCTCGGCGTACGCGGCGGACGAGGAGCGCGACGCCGAGGTCAACGTCCGACCCCGGCGGCTGGCCGAGTTCATCGCGCAGGACCGGGTCCGCGAGCAGCTCCAGCTGCTGCTGGCCGGTGCCGCCCGCCGCGGCGACCCGCCCGACCACATCCTGCTGGCCGGCCCGCCAGGGCTGGGCAAGACCACGTTGGCGAACATCGTGGCGGCCGAGCTGGGGGCGGCGCTGCGGGTGACCAGCGGGCCGGCGATCGAACGTTCCGGCGATCTCGCCGCGCTGCTGACCAGCCTGGGCCCGGGTGACGTGCTGTTCATCGACGAGATCCACCGGATCGCCCGTCCCGCCGAGGAACTGCTGTACAGCGCGATGGAGGACTTCCGGGTCGACGTGGTGGTCGGCAAGGGGCCCGGCGCCACCGCGATCCCGCTGGACGTGGAGCCGTTCACGCTGGTCGGTGCGACCACCCGGTCCGGGCTGCTGACCAGCCCGATGCGGGACCGGTTCGGTTTCGTCGCGCACCTGGACTTCTACACGCCGCAGCAGCTCGACGCGCTGCTGGTGCGCTCGGCCCGCATTCTCGGTGTGGCGCTGACCCCGGAGGGCGCGGTGGAGATCGCCGGCCGTTCCCGGGGCACGCCCCGGATCGCCAACCGGCTGCTGCGACGGGTCCGTGACTTCGCCGAGGTGCGGGCGGACGGGGTGATCACACGCGAGGTGGCGCATGCCGCCCTTCGCGTCTACGACGTGGACGAACGCGGCCTCGACCGGCTCGACCGGGCGGTGCTGACCGCACTGGTCGCCTCGTTCGGCGGCGGTCCGGTGGGGCTGACCACCTTGGCGGTGGCGGTCGGCGAGCAACCGGATACTGTCGAGGAGGTGTGTGAGCCCTACCTGGTCCGAGCGGGCCTGCTGGCCCGGACACCCCGTGGCCGGGTGGCGACCCCGGCGGCCTGGATCCATCTGGGCCGCACACCGCCGCCAGGCACGTTCGGTGCGGCGCCGGATCCGGGCGCACCGGACGAACAACCAGATCTGTTCGATACGTGAGCCGTGATCGGACCGTGACCTACGCCGTTCAGGGTTCCCGAAGTCTGACCGGCTAGACTCCGGCCGGTCTACACCAAAGAATTATTGGGAAGGTCACCAGTGCATTTCGCACAGCCCTTGGCGGCATCTAGCAGCGGCGGCGGCAGCAGCTGGACCATGATCCTGCTGTTCGTCTTGATGATCGTCGCCATGTATTTCCTGCTCATTCGCCCGCAGCAGAAGCGCAAGCGGGAACAGCAGCAGATGCAGTCCAACGCCGGAATCGGCGCCGAGATCATGACGCTCGGCGGGCTCTACGGCACGATCGTCGACACCGACGACGAGTCGATCACCATCGAGGTCGCTCCCGGCGTCACCAACCGGTACGCGAAGGGTGCGATCGCTCGCGTCGTCACCCCGGCCGACCAGGTCGCCGACGAGGTCGATGAGGACGACGAGGTCGACGAGGAATACGTCGAGGAGTCGGACGCCGCGGTGGAGCCCGAGCTCGCCGACGCCGTCGAGGAGTCGGACGAGGACGAGTCGCCGGCCAAGAAGACCAAGAAGGAGGAGGTCGTCGCCAGCAACCAGGCGTTGCCGCGCGACCCGACCGCCAACTGAACACGCCGCTCACGGCCCCGCCGCCGCGTCCCACACCGACGTCGGCGGCCGGGTGGTGCACGGTGAGCCCGGTCGGTGCGCCGGCCTCGTCGGCGATACTGCACAATCAGCTCTGAACGTCGCGTCGGGCTACTTTCGGCGCGTGCCCGGCCGGTCCCCGCTCGGGGTGGACGGGGGCCGGGGTGACCATCTGGGGACCTAGCTAGGAGACATCACGTCGTGGCACCACCTCCGAAGGGTCGGATGCATCCGTCCCGCTATCTGGCCGTGCTTGGCGGCATCTTTGTCGTTCTGTACGCGCTGGTGTTCTTCACCGGGCCGGGCTCCATCGGCGACGTCCATCAGAAGCTGAAGCCTCGGCTCGGGTTGGATCTGGTCGGTGGCACGACGCTGACGCTGATCGCGCAGACCGACGACGGCAAGGCGCCGCCGAAGACCAGCCTCGAAGAGGCCCGCAACATCATCGAGCAGCGGGTGAACGGCCTCGGTATCGCCGAGCCGGAGGTGGTCACCGAGGGTGACCAGAACATCGTCGTCTCGGTGGCGGGGCAGAACAGCGACGCGATCAAGCAGGTCGGCCAGCCGGCCCAGCTGCGGTTCCGCAAGGTGCTCAACGCGACCCAGGACCAGGGCCCGAAGGCCTCGCCCACCCCGAAGCCGAGCGCGAGCTCCAGCACGAAGCCGAAGGCGTCGGGCAGCGCGAAGCCGTCGACCAGCAAGACGCCGTCCGCGAAGCCGTCGGCCAGCGGCAGCGCGAAGGCCAGCAAGAGCCCGTCGGCGAGCAGCACCCCGTCCGCCGCGGCCAGCCCGACCGGCGACAACAACGACGTCGCGGTGAACGGCACGGCCAAGAAGCAGCTGCTGGCCAAGGTGCAGAAGAAGCTGGGTGCGACCTACCAGCTCGCGCAGCAGGTGACCAGCCCGGACCAGGTCGCGCAGGGCGGCGCGCAGGCCGAGGAGGCGCTGAAGGCGTTCCGCAAGCTCAGCCCGGCCGAGGTCGCGGTGTTGCCGACCACGATGCAGTTCAACATCCCGCAGATCAGCTGCAAGCAGCTGGACAACCGGCCGGCCGGCTCGATCGACAAGGCGAAGGAGCAGGTCGTCTCCTGCGACTCCGGCCAGAAGCTGCTGCTGGACCAGGCGAAGGTGCTCGGTACCGACGTCAAGAGCGCCGACTACACCTACGACAACCAGCAGGGCGGCTGGAAGGTCACCCTGTCCTTCAAGGGCAAGGGTCAGTCCAAGTGGACGAACCTGACCAAGGAGGCCTACGACAACTCCGGCAAGAACAAGTGTGAGCAGGCGGCGCTCGGCGCCGAGGGCCACTGCCGGGTGGCCATCGTGCTCGACACCAAGGTCGTCTCGTCGCCACAGATCACCTCGGTGATCGCCGGCGACGCGGAGATCTACGGCAGCTTCACCCAGGACCAGGCGACCCTGCTGGCCAACCAGCTCAAGTTCGGTGCGCTGCCGCTGACGTTCCACCAGGGCGAGGCGAACCAGGTCTCGGCCTCGCTGGGTACCAGCCAGCTGGAGGCGGGGTTGATCGCCGCCGCGATCGGCCTGCTGATCGTCATCCTGTACTCGCTGTTCTACTACCGGCTGCTCGGCATCGTGATCTTCCTGAGCCTGGTGCTGTCCGGGTTGTTGGTGTTCGCCGCGCTGATCCTGCTCGGCCGAAACCCCGGGCTGACCCTGACCCTTGCCGGCTTCGCGGGATTCGTGGTGTCGTTGGGTGTGGCTGCCGACTCGTTCGTCATCTACTTCGAACGGCTCAAGGACGAGATCCGGGACGGCCGAAGTCCGCGCAGCGCGGTGCCCCGAGCCTGGGCCCGCGCGCGCCGAACGATCATCTCGGCCAACGCGATCACCGTGCTGTGCGCCGCGGTGCTGTACTTCCTGTCCGCCGGGTCGGTGAAGGGCTTCGCGTTCGCGCTGGGGCTCGCCACCATCCTGGACCTGATCGTGGTGTTCCTGTTCCGACACCCGATCATGACGCTGTTCGCCCGCAGCAAGGCGTTCCTGTCGCCGCGGGTGTCCGGCCTGGGCCGGGTGCTCGAAGGGCACCGGTCCGAGGAGAAGCCGACCCGTCGGCGCTCCGGCCGCACCGAGACGAAGGAGGCCTGAGATGAGCGAGAAGCGGCACGGCCTCGCACATCGGCTCTACATGGGGCAGGCCGGCCTCAACGTCGTCGGCCGGCGCAAGGTCTTCTACCTGGTCACCCTGGTGATCCTGGTGCTGGGCCTGGCCAGCTTCTTCATCCGCGGCTTCCACCTGGGCATCGACTTCCGGGGTGGCGAGCAGTTCCAGATCCCGAAGACCTCCTCGGTCAGCCTCGAGGACGCCAAGAAGGCGGTCACCGACGGTGGCGCGGTGGTCATCACCGGCCAGTCGGTCGGCGGGACCCACCCGACCTACCTGATCAAGACCGAGCCGCTGAGCGAGGGTGCCGCGGTCAAGGTCAAGGAGACGATCAGCAGCGACCTGAAGATCCCGGCGAACCAGATCAGCGAGAACTCGGTCTCCGGCGCCTGGGGTGCGCAGATCACCCAGAAGGCCGGCATCGCGCTGCTGGTGTTCCTCGCCCTGGTGGTCGTCTACCTGATCTTCCGGTTCGAGTGGCGGATGGCGGTCGCGGCGTTCGCGTCGATCATCCACGACCTGTTCGTGGCGGCCGCGGTCTACTCGATCGTGGGCTGGGAGGTCACCCCGAACACCGTCATCGGGTTGCTCACCATCCTCGGTTTCTCGCTGTACGACCTGGTCGTGGTGTTCGACAAGGTGCACGAGAACACCCGCGGGATCACCGCGAGCAGCCGGATGACCTACGGCGAGGCCACCAACCTGGCGATCAACCAGACACTGATGCGGTCGATCAACACCACGGTGATCTCGTTGCTGCCGGTCGCGGGTCTGCTGTTCATCGGTGCCGGCCTGCTCGGCGCCGGCACGCTCAAGGACCTGGGCCTGGTGCTGTTCGTCGGCATGCTGTCCGGTACCTACTCGTCGATCTTCCTGGCCGCGCCGATCCTGGTCGACCTGAAGATGCGCGACTCCAAGTACCGGGCGCACGCGGCGCGGGTGTTGGCCCGGCGCGCGGCGGGCGACACCGGTGGTCGCCGTCGCCGCGCCGACAAGGTGGCTGACAAGGCGACGGCGGACGGGGAGTCGAGCGCCGACGAGTCGGCGAGCGGCGAGGGCACGGCGGAGGACAAGCCCGGTGCCGATCGGGTGCTGGCGGGTTCCGCGCCGCGTCCGGGCGCCCGCCCGACCAACCGTCCCGCGGCCCGCAAGCGCAGCGGTCGCGGGGGCGGCAGCCGGCCCGGTACCAAGCGCAAGTCCTGACCACGACGGCACGAGGGTAGGTACGCCAGGTGACCCGGGTTGACCCAGGCATCGAGCCCGGCGACGGGCCGGACGCCGCAGCCGACCAGGCCGGTACGCCGGCCGACGGTGCCGCGCCGCGCGGAGACAGCGGCGCGGCGGTGGCGGCCGGGGTCGCCAAGCACGTACTGGACGTACCGGACTTTCCCGAACCCGGGGTGACGTTCAAGGACCTCACCCCGCTGTTCGCCGACCCGGACGGGTTCCGGCACGTGATCGACGCGGTCGTCGAGCATCACGGGCCGGACTCGTTCGACGTGGTCGCCGGGATCGAGGCGCGCGGGTTCGTGATCGCCGCCGCGGTCGCGTACGCCACCGGTACCGGGGTGGTGCCGGTGCGCAAGGCCGGCAAGCTGCCCCGCCGCACCATCTCCGCGTCGTACTCGCTGGAGTACGGCACGGCCACGCTGGAGGTGCACGAGGACGCGTTTCACCGCGGTGAGCGGGTCCTCGTGGTCGACGACGTGCTCGCCACCGGCGGGACGGCGGAGGCGACGCTGCAGCTGGTGGAGCGGGCCGGCGGCCGGGTCGCCGGTTTCAGCGTGCTGCTGGAGCTGGGATTCCTGCACGGCCGGCAGCGGCTCGCGCCGCGCCAGGTGCACGCGCTGCTGACGGTCTGAGCGGCCAGTCGGGCATGACCGGCTTGCCGGTGACGCCCGCCCGAGTGCCGTCCCGGCCCGCTTGTCGCCGACCTCGTGGTGCCGACCGACCCGCGGGATACGATGGGCACCCGGATCCGCGGAGCAGACCGTGGGCCGCACCGCGTCGCCTTCCCAGGGGTGTGTGTTGACCGAGCAGAGCTCAGGAGAGCCCGGTGTCTGAGCGCAGTGTGCGGCCGGACCGCAGCGCCGATGCCGCCGGCCCCGCGGCCGCGCCGCCGGCGGCTCCGAGCGGTGCGCCGGCCGACGAACCGGTGGTCCCCCCGTCCGCGCTGTCCAGCGCGCCGACCGGCCGGCGGGTGCGGGCCCGGCTGGCCCGGTTCAACGCGCCGTGGCAGACCCCGCAGGTCTCCGAGGTGCTGGAGCCGCTGGTCGCCACGCACCGGGCGAGTCACCCCAAGGCCGACGTGCGGGAGCTGCAGCACGCCTACGACGTGGCCGCGCGCTACCACAGCGGCCAGTTCCGCAAGTCCGGCGATCCGTACATCACGCACCCGCTGGCGGTCGCGCAGATCCTGTCCGAGCTGGGCATGGACACCACCACGCTGGTGGCGGCGCTGCTGCACGACACGATCGAGGACACCAGCTACACGCTCGCGGACATGCAGCGCGACTTCGGCGGCGAGGTGGCGCTGCTGGTCGACGGCGTCACCAAGCTCGACAAGGTGAAGCTGGGCGACGCGGCGAAGGCGGAGACGATCCGCAAGATGGTCATCGCGATGGCCAAGGATCCCCGGGTGCTGGTGATCAAGCTGGCCGACCGGCTGCACAACATGCGCACGCTGACCTTCCTGCCCCGGCCGAAGCAGGAGCAGAAGGCACGCGAGACGCTGGAGATCCTGGCCCCGCTGGCGCACCGGCTGGGCATGAACACGATCAAGTGGGAGCTGGAGGACCTGGCCTTCGCGACCCTCTACCCGAAGCGGTACGAGGAGATCGCCCGGCTGGTCGCCGACCACACCCCGCAGCGTGACGGGCTGCTGAACGAGGTCACCGAGAAGGTCAAGACCGACCTGCGCGGCGCGAAGCTCAAGGCACAGGTGGTGGGGCGGCCCAAGCACCTCTACTCCGTGTACCAGAAGATGATCGTGCGCGGCCGCGACTTCACCGACATCTACGACCTGGTCGGGGTGCGGGTGCTGGTCGACACGGTGCGTGACTGCTACGCGGCACTCGGCGTGGTCCACGCGAACTGGCAGCCGGTCCCGGGCCGGTTCAAGGACTACATCGCGATGCCGAAGTTCAACATGTACCAGTCGCTGCACACCACCGTGATCGGCCCGACCGGCAAGCCGGTGGAGTTGCAGATCCGCACCTTCGCGATGCACCGCACCGCCGAGTACGGCATCGCCGCGCACTGGAAGTACAAGGAGAACAAGGACGCCACGATCGTCGGCCCGCCGGCGCACATCGACGAGATGGCGTGGCTGCGGCAGCTGCTCGACTGGCAGCGGGAGGCGAGCGACCCGAGCGAGTTCCTCGACTCGTTGCGCTACGACCTGTCCAGCCAGGAGGTGTACGTCTTCACGCCGAAGGGCGACGTGATCGCGTTGCCGAAGGGCTCGACTCCGGTCGACTTCGCGTACGCGGTGCACACCGAGGTCGGGCACAAGTGCATCGGCGCCCGGGTCAACGGCAAGCTGGTGCCGCTGGAGTCGCAGCTGTCCAACGGCGACGTGGTGGAGATCTTCACCTCCAAGTCGGAGACGGCCGGCCCGTCGCACGACTGGCTCGGGTTCGTGGCCAGCCCGCGGGCCCGCACCAAGATCCGGCAGTACTTCAACAAGGAGCGCCGGGAAGAGGCGATCGAGACCGGCAAGGACGAGATCGTCCGGGCCATGCGCAAGCAGGGGCTGCCGCTGCAGCGGATGCTCACCGCCGACGCGCTCACCGCGATCGCCCGCGACCTGCACCACACCGACGTGTCCAGCCTGTACGCGGCGGTGGGGGAGAACCAGGTCTCCGCGCAGGCCGTGGTGCAGCGGCTGGTCGCCGCGTACGGCGGGGAAGAGGGCGCGGTCGAGGACATCGCCGAGACCGCGGTGCCGACCCGCCCACCGCGCAACCACGGCCGGTCGTACGACCCGGGCGTGACGGTGTCCGGCATCAGCGACGTGTGGGTGAAGCTGGCCCGCTGCTGCACGCCGGTGCCCGGTGACGACATCCTCGGCTTCGTCACCCACTCCGGCGGGATCAGCGTGCACCGCACCGACTGCACCAACGCCGCGGAGCTGCGCCGCCAGCCGCACCGGCTGGTCGAGGTGGCCTGGAAGCCGAGCGCCGCGTCGACGTTCCTGGTGGCGATCCAGGTCGAGGCGCTGGACCGGCATCGGCTGCTCGCCGACGTGACGAAGGTGTTGAGCGAGGAGAAGGTCAACATCCTGTCCGCGACGGTCACCACCACCCGGGACCGGGTCGCGGTCAGCCGGTTCACCTTCGAGATGGCCGACCCGAAGCATCTCGGTCACCTGTTGAAGACGGTGCGCAAGGTCGACGGGGTGTACGACGCCTACCGGGTGACCTCCGGAGCCTGATCTGCGCGCCGGTCACAGCGTGTGCGCTCGCTCCAGGCTGCACCGACCACCTACCATGGACGATCCGTGACCATCGGTGGAGTTCGGAGGCGAGCATGAGTGAGGACCGTGAGCAGACCACTCCCGGTC
Source organism: Actinocatenispora comari (assembly GCF_017312725.1). Taxonomy (GTDB): domain Bacteria; phylum Actinomycetota; class Actinomycetes; order Mycobacteriales; family Micromonosporaceae; genus Actinocatenispora; species Actinocatenispora comari. Next base: position 32,580 of record NZ_BOPO01000027.1, read on the forward strand.
CCACCGATCCCGTGGCCCGGCCGGCGTTGCCGCGACGGGCCCCGACCCGGACCGGCAGCCATCGGGCGCCGGACGCCGACGGGCCGGACGAGGGCGAGCTCGCCGCGATCCTGCATCACCTGCACACCGAGCTCTGAGGGTCGCCGGCGGCCTCCGGACAGACGAACGGGCCGGCACCGCGGCAGCGGCACCGGCCCGTTTCGGTCGAGAAGGGTTTCGGTCGAGACGGTCAGCTCTTGTTGCTGGCCGAGGCCGACGGGGTCGGCGAGGACGTCGACGCCGCGGACACGCGGATCGAGGAGATCTTCACCTTCTCCTTCGGCGCGCCGTCGCCCTTGCTGGCGTTGGCGCCGGTGACGCCCTTCTTCGCGATCGCCTGAACCTTGTCGAGGCCCTTGCTCACGGTCCCGATCACCGAGTACGACGCGGGCAGGTCGCTGTCGCCGTACACGATGAAGAACTGGCTGGAGCCGCTGCCGGGCTGGCCGGTGTTCGCCACCGCGACGGTGCCCGCCGGGTAGGTCGGCTTCTTCCCGGTCGGCAGGTTCTCGTCCTTGACCGTGTAGGTCGGGCCGCCGGAGCCGGTGCCGGACGGGTCGCCGCACTGCAGCACCTCCAGCCCGGAGGCCTTGGTGGTCAGCCGGTGGCAGGTGGTGTCGTCGAAGAACTTCTTGCCCGCGAGGTAGGCGAAGCTGTTGACGTTGCAGGGCGCCTTGGCGGTGTCCAGCTTGACGTCGACCTCGCCCTGGTTGGTCTTGATCGTCATCGTCTGGGTGCCGGACTTGGGCACGTCGCTGTTGCTCGGCATGCCGACGTCCTTGAGCTTCTGCCCGCTCTGCGCCTTGGCCTTGGTGTAGCAGCTCCCGGCGGCCTCGGTGGCCTTGGCGCTGGCACTGGCGCTCGCCTTCGCCTTGCCGTTGTCCTTGCCGTTCAAGGACACGACCAGCGCGGTGGTACCGCCGCCGACGACGACCACGGCGGCCACGATGCCCACGATGGCCAGAACCTGTCGGCGCTTGCGCGCCGCCGCGGCGCGACGGGCCATCTGGCGCTCGAGCTTGGCGCGGGCCAACGCGCGCTGGCGGTTCCTACTGGAAGCCAACGTCAGCTCCCCTCCCCGGTCGGACTGCAAGGACAATACGGGACTCGAATGGTACGAAACGGCGCGTCTGCCGCCGGCGGAGGGCCGAACGAGGAGGTTGTGCCGGGTGTACCGCGGATGTCACCGCACGCGGCGGCGAGACCCAGCGTCAAAGGTTAACCAACTGTGATCGGAGCGCGCGCGGACCGGGCGGAACAAATGGGTAACGGATCTCCCGAAGGCGGCTGTACGGACCGCCGTCCGTGCTCGCCACGGCGTTCGCCGCGCGCCGGCGCCCGCCGTCCACCGCTGCTCGGCACGCTCGTTCAGCCCCTGCTCCGCACGGTGTCGCCGCTGGGTAGGCTGGCCGGGTATCGCATCGCCTACCGCGCGTCCGCGCGCACCGGCCGGTGTCACGCCGGGCATCCCCGGCGCGGGCACCCGCGCCGCGGGTACAGGAAGGACGCCATGTTCGTCGCCGGGTTCCCCAGCGCCGCGTTCGGCACGAACTGCTACGTGCTCGCGCCGGCGGTCGGCGAGCAGTGCGTGATCGTCGACCCGGGGTACCGGGTGGCCGGCGAGCTGGCCGAGCTGGTCGCCGAGTTCCGGTTGCGCCCGGTTGCGGTGCTGTTGACCCACGGCCACATCGACCACACCTTCTCGGTGGTGCCGGTCTGCAAGGCGAACGACGTCACCGCCTACGTGCACCCGGCCGACCGGGCGATGCTCGCCGACCCGACGGTCGGGTTGTCCCCGGAGCTGGTCGCGGCGCTGCATCAGCTGCCCGACGGCGCCGTCGACACCGAACCGGCCGACGTGGCCGAGCTGTCCGACGGCGCGAGCCTGTCGCTCGCCGGGCTGACGTTGACCGTCGACCATGCGCCCGGCCATACCGAGGGGTCGGTGATGTTCCGTCTGCCCGGTGGCGTGCGGCGCGTCGGTGCGCAGCTGCCGCCCGGGGCGGCCGAGCTGGTCGAGGCCAGCGAGGTCTGCCTGGCCGGGGACGTGCTCTTCGCCGGCTCGGTAGGACGCGTGGACATGCCCGGCGGGTCCGCCGCGGCGATGGCCGACAGCCTGCGGCGCCGGGTGCTGCCGCTGGCCGACACCGTCGCCGTCCTGCCCGGGCACGGGCCGCACACCACGATCGGCCGCGAGCGCCGCACCAACCCGTACCTGCTGGATCCGGGCGTGCTCGCGGCCACCTGACCCGTCGTCGAAGATCCGTTTCGCGCGCCACCGGCGGTCCGCCGGGTCGAGTCGCGTCGTACGCCGAGGAGCGTTGAACACACCATGAGCCAGGGCAAACCCACCCCGCTCAGCGGATTCCCCGAGTGGCTGCCGGCCGGGCAGCTCGTGCAGCGGCAGGTGATCGACACGCTGAGCCGCACCTTCGAGCTGCACGGCTTCGCGCCGCTGTCCACCCGCGCGGTCGAGCCGCTGGACCAGCTGCTGCGCAAGGGCGAGACCTCCAAGGAGGTGTACGTGCTGCGCCGGCTGCAGGCCGATGCCGACGACGCCTCCGACTCCGGGCTCGGGCTGCACTTCGACCTGACCGTGCCGTTCGCCCGGTACGTGCTGGAGAACGCCGGGAAGCTGCAGTTCCCGTTCCGGCGGTACCAGATCCAGCCGTGCTGGCGCGGCGAGCGGCCGCAGGAGGGCCGGTACCGCGAGTTCTGGCAGGCCGACATCGACGTGGTGGACCGGGACACCCTGTCGCCGCACTACGAGGTCGAGCTGCCGCTGGTGATCGCGGACGCGCTGGGCGCGCTGCCGTTGCCGAAGGCGACCATGCACGTCAACAACCGGAAGCTGTCCCAGGGCTTCTACACCGGGCTGGGGCTGTCGGACCCGATGGCGGCCATCCGGATCGTCGACAAGATCGACAAGATCGGTCCGGCCGGGGTCGGCGCGACGCTGGCGAGCGAGCTCGGCGCCTCCGACGCGCAGGTCAAGGCGTGCCTGGCGCTGGCCGAGATCCGGACCGCGGACGGCTCGTTCGCCGACCGGGTGGCCGCGCTCGGGGTGTCCGACCCGCTGCTGGACGAGGGCGTCGAGGAGCTGACCCGGGTGGTCGAGACGGCCGCCGAGCACGCGCCCGGCCTGGTCGTCGCCGACCTGCGGATCGCCCGCGGCCTGGACTACTACACCGGCACCGTGTACGAGACGTTCCTGGACGGTGCGGAGGCGCTCGGCTCGATCTGCTCCGGCGGCCGGTACGACAACCTCGCCACCGCCGGCACCGAGAGCTACCCGGGCGTCGGGCTGTCGATCGGGGTCTCCCGGATCCTCGGCCGCCTGATCGGCCGCGCCGAGCTGACCGCCACCCGCACCGTGCCCACCTGCGTACTGGTGGCGCTGCCGGACGACGCGTCGCGGCCGGCGTGCGACCGGATCGCCGCCACGCTGCGCCGGCGCGGGATCGCCACCGAGGTGGCGCCGGCGGCGCAGAAGTACGGCAAGCAGATCCGGTTCGCGCAGCGCCGCGGCATCCCGTACGTGCTGTTCCCGGACGCCGAGGGCGGCGCCGAGATCCGCGACATCCGCTCCGGCGAGCAGACCGCGGTGCAGCTCGACAGCTGGCAGCCGCCCGCGGCCGACCTGCACCCGCGGCTCGCCACCGAATAGTCCGACCCCGGCCGCCGGTCGGTCGCCGGCCGGCGGCTGGAAGAATCGTCGTCGAGGCACCACCGCGATCTTGTCGAAGGAGAAACGCTCGTGATCCGCACCCACGGGGCAGGCACGCTGCGCGCCGAGCACGTCGGTACCCACGTCACGCTGGCCGGCTGGGTGGCCCGCCGGCGCGACCACGGCGGGGTGATCTTCGTCGACCTGCGGGACGCCTCCGGCGTCGTCCAGGTGGTGTTCCGGGGCGGTACCGCCGAGGCGGACGCCGCCGAGGCCGCCGCGCACGTGCTGCGCAGCGAGTACTGCGTGCGCATCGAGGGCACCGTCGAGGCCCGCCCGGCCGGCAACGAGAACCCGGAGCTGCCCACCGGCGACGTGGAGCTGACCGTCACCGGCCTGGAGGTGCTCAGCGCCTCCGCGCCGCTGCCGTTCCCGATCGACGAGCACCTCACCGTCGGCGAGGAGGCCCGGCTGCGCTACCGGTACCTGGATCTGCGCCGGTCCGGGCCGGCGCACGCGCTGCGGCTGCGCAGCGACGCGAACCGGATCGCCCGTACGGTGCTCGCGGAGCGCGACTTCGTCGAGATCGAGACGCCGACGCTGACCCGGTCCACCCCGGAGGGCGCCCGCGACTTCCTGGTCCCGGTGCGGCTGCAGCCCGGCTCCTGGTACGCGCTGCCGCAGTCGCCGCAGCTGTTCAAGCAGCTGCTGATGGTGGCCGGGATGGAGCGCTACTACCAGATCGCCCGGTGCTACCGGGACGAGGACTTCCGGGCCGACCGGCAGCCGGAGTTCACCCAGCTCGACATCGAGATGTCGTTCGTGACCCAGGACGACGTGATCGAGGTCGGCGAGGCGATCACCGCGGCGCTGTGGTCGCAGCTGGCCGGCTACGAGATCCCGCGGCCGATCCCGCGGATCACCTGGCACGAGGCGATGGACCGGTACGGCTCGGACAAGCCCGACCTGCGCTACGAGGTGGAGCTGACCGAGCTGACCGAGGTGCTGCGGGGCACCGAGTTCCGGGTGTTCGCCGGTGCGATCGCGGCCGGCGGGTACGTCGGGGCGGTGGTGATGCCCGGTGGCGCGAGCCAGACCCGCAAGGAGCTGGACGGCTGGCAGGACTGGGCGAAGGCGCGTGGCGCGAAGGGCCTCGCGTACGTGCTGTTCGACGCGGAGACCGGTGCGCCGAAGGGCCCGGTGGCGAAGAACCTGTCGGCCGAGCACCTGGCCGCGTTGCCGGACGTGGTCGGCGCCAAGCCGGGCGACGCGGTGTTCTTCGCCGCCGGCGACCGGATCGGCGCGCAGGAGCTGCTCGGCGCGGCCCGCAACGAGATCGCCCGCCGCTGCGGCCTGGTCGACGAGAACGCCTGGGCGTTCTGCTGGGTGACCGACGCGCCGATGTTCCTGCCGGTGGAGTCCAGCGACGACGTGGCGGTCGGCTCCGGCGCCTGGACCGCGGTGCACCACCCGTTCACCTCGCCGACCGGGGAGTGGCTGGAGCGCTTCGAGCAGGACCCGGAGCGTGCCACCGCCTACGCGTACGACATCGTCTGCAACGGCAACGAGATCGGCGGCGGCTCGATCCGTATCCACCAGGCCGAGGTGCAGAAGCGGGTGTTCGACCTGCTCGGCATCACCCCGGACGACGCGGCCGACAAGTTCGGGTTCCTGCTCGACGCCTTCCAGTACGGGCCGCCGCCGCACGGCGGCATCGCGTTCGGCTGGGACCGGGTCTGCATGCTGCTCGGTGGGCTGGACAGCATCCGCGAGGTCATCGCGTTCCCGAAGTCCGGCGGCGGGTTCGACCCGCTGACCGGCGCGCCGACCCCGATCACCCCGCAGCAGCGGCGCGAGGCCGGGGTGGACGCGAAGCCCAAGCCGAAGGCGGCGGAGCCGGCCGACAAGGCGGAGTGATCGGCCGGTGCCTCCACCCCGGGGTGGAGGCACCGGACCCATCCCGGCGCCGATGCCGCCGGGCCGCCGGTTCCGTAGCGTCGATTCCGTTGGCGATCGACTCTGCACGGAAGTTGGCGACGCATGTCCTCCGAGACCACGTCCTACCTGCTGTACGGGCTGCTCGGGCTCGTCCTGCTGATCTGGATCATCTCCCGCCAGGTGGGGGAGCGGACCTGGACGACCCGGCGGCTGGTGATCATGCCGCTGATCTTCGTGGTCGTCGCGGTGATCAACGGCCGCACGCTCGGGCACGATCTGTCCACCGGGCTGTCGATCGGCCTGTTCGCGGCCGGGCTGGTACTCGCCGTCGTGCTCGGACTCGCCCGCGCGGCCACGATGGCGACCCGGCCCGGTTCGGACAACACGGTCGTCACCCGCAGCAACTGGTGGACGATTGTCCTGTGGCTGGTTTCCATCGCGATACGCGTCGGCCTGGCGTTCGGCGCCGCCTCGCTCGGCGCGCCGGAGGGCATCGCCGAGTCGATGCTGTTCGCCGCCGTCACGATCGGTGCGCAGAACCTGGTCGTCGCCCGCCGCGGCGGGCTGCTCGGCGCGGTAGCGCAGCGGGTCTGAGCGGGGCGGCGCGGTGACCGACGGCGTGCGGGACGGCGGCGTCTTCTTCCCCGACAGCCATCTGGGCCGCTTCCGGCTCGCGATCCGGGTGGCCGGGTTGGCCGCCTGGGTGGCGGTGTCGATCCTCGGTGCTCCCACCGGGAACCGGCCGCTGACCAGCGTGCTCGTCGCCATCGCCGGTGCGGCCGTGATCGTCAGCGGGATGCTGTTTCGCCGCCGGTACTGGTGGGTGTCGGCGGTCGGCGTCGCGATCTTCGCGGTGCTCGGGCTGGCGCTGACCGCGATCGGGCCGAGCTGGGTCGGCTGGGCGCCGGTCGTGTTCGCGCTGTTCTGGTCGATCATCCGCCTGCCGGGCCGGCTGGTGGTGGCCACCTCGACGGTGCTGCTGGTCGCGATGGTGATCGTCGGCTGGCTCGCGCTCGGCCCGGGAGCCGTCGTCGGGCAGCTCGCCACCTGCATGGGCGTCGCCGTCCTGGCGTACTCGATGCGCAGCGCGCGGCAGCGTGCCACCGACGCCGAACGGCTGCTCGCCTCCGAACGCGCGGCCCGCGAGGCGACCGAACGGGCCAGCGTGCTCGCCGAGCGGCAGCGGCTCGCGCGGGAGATCCACGACATCCTGGCGCACACGTTGTCCGCGCAGGTGGTGCAGTTGGAGGGCACCCGGATGCTGCTGCGCCACGGCGCCGACACCGACGCGGTACTGGCCCGGGTCGAGCAGGCGCAGCGGCTGGCCCGGGACGGCCTGGACGAGACGCGCCGCGCGCTGGACTCGCTGCGCGGCCGGTCCCGGCCGCTGGCCGAGACGCTTCCCGCGCTCGCCGCCGACGCCGGCGCCGGGTACGCCAGCGAGGGCGACCCGCGGGACCTGGGTCCGGAGGCGTCGCTCGCGATCGTGCGCACCGTCCAGGAGGCACTGACCAACGTGCGCAAGCACGCCCGCGGCGCGGCCACGACGGTACGGCTGCGCTACGCGCCGGACGCGGCCACCGTCGAGATCGTCGACGCCGGCGGGCCGGGGCCTGCCGACGCGGACGGGCCCGGCACGGACGGCGCCGAGACTGGTGGGCCGGCGCAGGACGCGGCGTCGCTCGCCGGCTCCGGCGGCGGGTACGGTCTTGCCGGGATGCGGGAGCGCGCCGAACTGCTCGGCGGGGCGCTGTGGGCGGGGCCGCTCGCGGACGGCGGCTTCCGGGTCCGGCTGCGCATTCCGGCCTGATCGAGGGGAGTGCGGTGGACGGGCCGATCCGGGTCGTGGTGGCGGACGACCAACGGGTGGTACGCGAAGGCATCGAGCTGATGCTGTCGCTCACCGACGGGGTCGAGGTGGTCGCCACCGCCGCCGACGGCGAGCAGGCGGTGGCCGCGGTCGCCCGGTACGACCCGGACGTGGTGCTGATGGATCTGCGGATGCCGCGCTGCGACGGCGTGGCGGCGACCCGGCTGGTACGCCGGGACCATCCGCGCTCGCAGGTCGTCGTGCTCACCACGTTCGCCGACGACGAGTCGGTGCTGGCGGCGCTGCACGCCGGCGCCCGCGGCTACCTGACCAAGGACGCCGGGGCCGAGGAGGTGGCGCGGGCGGTCCGGCGGGTGGCCGCCGGCCAGGCCGATCTCGACCCGGACGTGCAGCGCCGGCTGCTGGAGCTGCTACCGGCACACCGGCCGGTGCCGTCCGCGCCGGCGGGCCCGGCGCCGGACGGACTGACCGAGCGCGAGGTCGAGGTGCTGTCGCTGATCGCCGCCGGGCTGTCCAACACCGAGATCGCGCAGTCCCTGGTGGTCAGCGAGGCGACGGTCAAGACGCACGTGAACCACCTGTTCGCCAAGACCGGGGTGCGCGACCGGGCCCAGGCCGTCGCCTACGCCTACCGCCACGGCCTCGCCGGCTGACCGCGACGCCGACGACCGCGACGCCGACGACCGCGACGCCGACGACCGCGACGCCGAC
>NZ_BOPO01000028.1 GCF_017312725.1 Actinocatenispora comari
CGGCCGGCCTGGCCGGCCTGCTGGTACGGCCGGGCGCGCGACGGGCCGCCGCGGCGCTGGGCATCACGGCGACCGCGGTGGCGCTGGCCGCCGCGACGGTGCTGCTCGCGACGACCCGGACGGTGGCGGCCGCCACCACGCTGGCCGACCTGGTCGGGGTCACGGTGCGGGTGGGCGTCTCGGTCGACCCGGTGGCCAGCTCGGTGGCCGTCGCGGTCGGCGTGGTCGCGCTGCTGGTACAGATCTACTCGGTGGCCTACCTGCGCGGCGACGACCGGTACGGGCCGTACGCGGCGCAGGTGAGCCTGTTCACCGCGGCGATGCTCGACGTGGTGGTCGCCGGCGACCTGGTGCAGTTGCTGGTCGGCTGGGAGGTCATGGGCATCTGCTCGTACCTGCTGATCGGGCACGACCGCAGCCTGGCCACCGCGCCGGCGGCCGCGGTCAAGGCGTTCCTGGTCACCCGGGTCGGCGACGTCGGGTTCTGGATCGGGGTGATCCTGCTCGGCACCGGCGCCGGCAGCTTCCGGATCGACGACGTGATCACCGCCGCGGCCACCGGCGAGCTGTCGCACGCCCGGGTCACCGCTGCGGTGCTGTTGCTGCTCGCCGGCGTCGCCGGCAAGAGCGCGCAGTTCCCGCTGCACAGCTGGCTGCCGGACGCGATGGCCGGCCCGACCCCGATCTCGGCGCTGATCCACGCCGCGACGATGGTCGCCGCGGGCATCTACGTGGTGACCCGGCTGTACCCGCTGTTCGTCACGTCGAAGCCGGCGCTGGTGGTGCTGGGCCTGATGGCGGCGGTGACGATGCTGCTCAGTGCGCTCGCCGCGACCGCCGCCGACGACCTCAAGCGGGTGCTCGCCTGGTCGACGGTCAGCCAGCTCGCGTACATGGCGGGCGCGCTCGCGGTCGGCTCGGACCGCGCGGCGATCTTCCACCTGCTCACCCACGCCGCGTTCAAGGCGCTGCTGTTCCTCGCCGCCGGCTCGGTCATCCACGCGGTCGGCAGCAACCTGATGAGCCGGATGGGCGGGCTGCGCCGCGGCATGCCGGTCACGTTCGTGACGATGACGATCGGGCTGGCGGCGCTGGCCGGGGTGCCGCCGTTCGCCGGCTTCTGGAGCAAGGACTCGATCCTGTCCGCCGCGCAGCAGACGACCAACGGCCTGGGCGCCGCGCCGGCGCTGAACGGCTGGCTGATCCTGGTGTGCGGGTTGGCCACCGTCGCGATCACCGCCTGGTACGTGACGAGGCTGTGGCTGCGGACGTTCTTCGGTGCCCGGCGCGGCCCGGCCGGGCACGAACCGGCCCGGACGATGTGGATTCCGCTGGTGCTGCTGGCGATCCCGGCGACGCTGCTCGGGCTGATCGAGCTGGTGCCCAGCCGCACCCCGCGGGCCGACTTCGGCTGGTTCGCCTACACGCCGAGGAAGTACGCCGAGTACCTGCCGTCCGGGGTGCCGGGCAGTCACCTGCTGCCGATCGGCCGGCAGGACCTCGACCCGGTGACCATGACCATCGGCCTGGTCCTGGTCGCGCTGGGGATCGTCACGGCGATCCTGGTGTGGCGCCGGGACACCGCCGCCGACCCGGCCCGGATACTGGGTCGGATGGCGCCGCTGCTGCGGTCCGGCTTCCGGTTCGACGACGCGCAGCGCGCGCTGGTGATCCGGCCGGTGCAGGCGCTGGCCACCACGGTGTGGCTGGGCGACGCCCGGGTGGTGGACGGCGCCGTCCGCGGGGTCGGGGCCGGCGCGGTCCGGCTCGGCCGGCGGCTGGCCCGGCTGCACACCGGCCTGCCCCGCTCGCTCGCCGCGGTGCTGGCCGGTGCGGTGCTGCTCGCCCTCGTCGCCGTGCTCGTCGGAGGTGCGCGATGAGGGGCGCCGCCGCGCGTCGTGCCTCGCGTCGTGCCTCGCTGGGGGAGGCGAACCGATGACCGGGTACCGCCGCGCGTCGTGTCGCGTCCGGGGCTGTGCCACGAGAGGCGAACCGGTGCGTGCGCGGCGCCGCGCGTCGTGCCTCCCCGGGGACGGCGAGCGGTGCCTCCCCGGGGACGGCGAGCGGTGCCTCGTCGGGCTTCCGCGCGGAAGGGACGGCCGATGAGCGCTCTGCTGGTGGTGTTGTTGGCGGTGCCGGCGGTCGGTGCGGTGCTGGCCGCGTTGCTGCCGGACCGCGCCGGCCGGCTCGCCGGTACCGTCGCCGCGGCCGTCGCGTTCCTCGCCACGCTGCCGCTGGCCTGGCACTCGGCGCCGGTCGGCCACCACGCGATCGCGCCGTGGCACCAGCTCGACGTGGCCTGGGCGCCGGCCCTGGACATCCGGTTCCACCTCGGTGTGGACGGCATCTCCTGGCCGCTGGTGCTGCTGACCACGCTGCTGACGCTGCTGTGCTGCGGCTACTCGCTCTGGCGGACGCCCGGCGCCGTGCCCGGCCGGTACCTGGTGGCGTTGCTGCTGGTGATCGAGGTCGGCATCGTCGGCGTGTTCGAGTCGCTGGATCTGGTGCTGTTCTTCGTGTTCTTCGAGGTCGTCCTGCTCCCCATGTACGCGGTGATCGCCGGCTGGGGCGGCCCCGGGCGCCGGGCCGCGGCGACCAAGTTCGTGCTGTACACGCTGTTCGGGTCGGTGCTGCTGCTGGTCGGCGTGTTCGTGATCGTGGCGAGGACCGGGACCGCCGATCTGGTCACGCTGTCCGACCGGGGCGGCGCCGGGCTGTCCGCCGGCACCCAGCTGCTCGCGTTCGTGCTGCTGGCGGTGGCGTTCGCGGTGAAGAGCCCGCTGTGGCCGCTGCACACCTGGCTGCCGGACGCGCACACCGAGGCACCGACGGTCGGTTCGGTGATCCTGGCCGGCGTGCTGCTCAAGATGGGCACGTACGGGCTGCTGCGGGTGGCGGTCGGGGTGCTGCCGGACGGCGCCCGCGCCGCGTCCGGGGTGCTCGGCGTGCTGGCCACCGCGGCGATCCTGATCGGTGCGCTGGTCTGCCTGCGGCAGACCGAACTCAAGCGGCTCATCGCGTACTCCTCGGTCGGGCACATGGGGTTCGTGGTGCTCGGCATCGCGACCCTCACCGGCGTCGGATTCCAGGCCGCGCTGGTCGGCAACATCGCGCACGGGCTGCTGACCGGGCTGCTGTTCTTCCTGGCCGGCGCGATCAAGGACCGCACCGGTACCGGCGAGCTGGCCCGGCTCGGCGGGCTGCGCGAGGTGGCGCCGGGGCTCGCCGGCCTGCTCGGCTTCGCCGCGATCGGCTCGCTCGGCCTGCCCGGCCTGGCCGGCTTCTGGGGCGAGTTCTTCACCGTGTACGCGGCGATCCGGCACGGCGGTCCACTGTGGATAGTGCTGGGGGTGTTCGCCGCGTTCGGTGGCGCCCTGGCCGCCGCGTACTTCCTGCGGCTGCTGCGGCGCGTCGCGCACGGCCCGGCGGCGCCGGCGATCGCCGCGCTGCGGCCCCGCGCGCTGGCCCGGCCGGAACTCGCCGCCTGGTCCCCGCTGGTACTGCTGGCGCTCGCGGTCGGGGTGGCCCCGGCGCTGGTGCTCGCGCTGTCCGCCCCGCCGGTCCGCGCCCTGATCGAGGTGATGGGCCGATGAGTCCCTCCCGTCCGGGCCCCGATCGCGGTGATCGGCCGATGAGCGCCGCCGGTCCGGGCCCCGATCGGGGTGATGGGCCGATGAGTCCCGCCGGTCCGGGTCCCGATCGAGGTGACGGGCCGATGAGCTGCGCCACCACCCGCTCCGGCCCGCCCGTGCCCCGGCGCGCGGGCGTCCGCGCGGTGCCGGCCGGTGGTCGGGCGCGCCCGAGCCGTCGGCGCCGGGCCTCGCTGCCCGGCGGCGTTCCGGCGAGGGGGGAGCGCTCGTGAGCCTCGTGCAGTCGATCGATCAGGTGGCGCTCGCGCCGGCCTACCTGGCCGCGCTGACCGCGGTGGCGGTGCTGGTCGTCGACCTGATCGTGCCGGGCCGGCGGGTGCCGGCGCTGGTCGCCGCCGCGCTCGGGACCACCGCGACCGGCGTCGTCGCCGTACTGGTCGGGCTCGGCCCGGCGCGCGCCACGTTCTGCACCGCCGGCGGCACCCTGCCTGGCGGCGTGCCCGTCGACCGGTCCTGCTCGTACGTCGCGGACCACGTCGGCGCGCTCGTCGCGGTGGCGTTCTGCGCGGTCACCCTGGTCGTGCTGGCGCTGTCCACGCCGGTGCTCGCGGCCCGGGTGGCGCCGACCGGCGAGTACCTGTTCCTGCTGGCCGCGTCGCTGACCGGCGGCGTCGTGCTCGGCTACGCCCGCGACCTGATCACGCTGATCATCGCGGTCGAGACGCTCACCCTCCCGCTCTACGTCCTGATCGGCCTGCGTCGCCGCGCGTCCCGCGCCACCGGGCCCGACGAGCCCGGCGCGCCGGCGGAGGCGGCGTCGGGCGCGTTGACGTTCTTCGTGATCTCGGTGGTGTCGACCACCGTCACGCTGCTCGGCGCCGCGCTGCTCTACGCGCTGACCGGCGCGGTGCACCTGGACCGGATCGCCGCGGCGCTGGCGCACCGGGACGACCTGCACGGCGTACCGCTGACCTCGGCCGCGGTGCTGCTGGTGCTGGTGGGGCTGGCGTTCAAGCTTGCCGCGGTGCCGTTCCACGGGTGGGCGCCGGTGAGCTACGACGGCGCGCCGCTGCCGGTGACCGCGTACCTGTCGACCGCGTCCAAGCTCGGCGGCGTCGTCGCCCTGCTGTACGTGACGGTGTTCGCGCTCGGCCCGTGGTTGTCGGTGGTCGGCCCGCTGCTCGCGGTGCTGGCGGTGGCGAGCATGACGGTCGGCAACCTCGCCGCGCTGCGGCAGCGCCGGATGGTGCGGCTGCTCGCGTTCTCGTCGGTGGCGCAGGCCGGCTACCTGCTGGCACCGCTCGGCGCGTTCGCCGCGGCGGCCGGTCGCTCCGGCGCGGCCCGGCACACGCTGACCGCGGCCACCCTCGGGTACACGATCTTCTACCTGCTGCTGGAGCTGGGCGCGTTCGGTGCGTTGATCGCGCTGCGCGGCGCCGGGTCGGGTGGCGAGATCGACGAGTACCGGGGTGCCGGGCGGGTGCGGCCGCTGACCGCCGCGGCGCTGGCGTTCGCGCTGATCGGGCTCGCCGGGCTGCCGCCGAGCCTGGCCGGCCTGTTCGCCAAGATCACCGTGGTCCGGGCGGCGCTGACCGGCGGTACCGCCTGGCTGGCCGTGCTGATCGCGCTGAACGCGGTGCTCGGCCTGGTCTACTACCTGCGCGTCGTGGTCGTCCTGTACCGCCCCGGCGAGTACCGGCCGGTCCCGGTCCGGCCGTTGCTGGCCGGCGTGCTCGCCCTGGTCACCGCCGCCGCCGTGGTCGCCGGATTCGCCCCGCAGCTGGTCCTGGACGCCGCCGCGCTGCTGCCCTGACCCGCCGGTACGCGCCCGTTCGGCAGGCAGCGTTTTCCCAGCTCAGTGTCAGAAAACCGGGGCATGCTGGAGTCGGCCCCGGAATCCCCACCGGGGATGAAACGGCGTGGGCGCGGCGTTGAACCAAGCCCATCGCCATGTACAGGGAGTGATGACGGTGACCGTACATCGGCACCACAACGGGCTCCGCACCGCGCTGCTGCTCGGGCTGCTCACCGCGCTGATCATCGGCATCGGTTACCTGATCGGCGGCAGTACCGGCCTGATCATCGCGGTGCTGATCTCGCTGGCCATGAACGCCGCGACCTACTTCTGGTCGGACAAGATCGCGCTGCGCTCGATGCAGGCCCAGCCGGTGTCCGAGGCCCAGGCGCCCTGGCTGTACGCCATGGTCCGGGAGCTGTCCACCGCGGCCAAGCAGCCGATGCCCCGGCTCTACATCAGCCCGACCGCGCAGCCGAACGCGTTCGCGACCGGGCGCAACCCGGCCAACGCCGCGGTCTGCGTGACCGACGGCATCACCCGCATCCTGACCCAGCGCGAGCTGCGCGCGGTGATCGGCCACGAGCTGTCCCACGTGTACAACCGGGACATCCTGATCTCCAGCGTCGCGGCGGCGCTCGGCGGCATCATCACCGCACTGTCCTACCTGGTGTGGTTCATCCCGTTCGGCCGGTCGGAGGACGACGACGGCCCCGGCATCCTCGGCGTGCTGGCGATGCTGATCCTCGGCCCGATCGCGGCCACGCTGATCCAGCTCGGCATCAGCCGCAGCCGGGAGTACGAGGCGGACGCGGACGGCGCGCGGCTCTCGCAGGACCCGTTGGCGCTGGCCAGCGCGCTGCGCAAGATCGACGCCGGGGCGCAGCAGCTGCCGCTGCAGCCGACCAGTCAGCTGCAGTCCAGCGCGCACCTGATGATCGCGAACCCGCTGCGCGCGGCCGGCGTGGCGAAGCTGTTCTCCACCCACCCGCCGATGGCCGACCGGATCAAGCGGCTGGAGCAGCTGGCCGTCTCCGGCGAGCAGTACCGCGCCGTCGACCGCTGACCGGCCACGGTGTCGACGCACGGACCGGCCGCCCCGCGTGGGGCGGCCGGTTCCCGTCCGGCGCCCGGCGCGCTCGGGGCCACGAGATGACCGCTGGTGAAATACGGTGCGAAAGATGATCTATCTGGTGCGGCACGCGCAGCCGGCGGTGCGCCGGAAGGTCGCGCCGGACCGCTGGGAGCTGACGGCGGACGGCCGGTCGGCCGCCGCCCGGCTCGCCGGCCGTCTCCCGTGGGACCCGTACCTGGTGGCGAGCGACGAACCGAAGGCGATCCAGACCCTGCACTGCGCGTACCCGGGGCGCGCGGTCGACACCGACCCGCGGTTCGGTGAGGTACGCCGGGTCGAACCGGTCGACGACGGCTACGCGGAGCGGCGCCGGCAGTACGTCTCCGGTACCCCGCTGCCGCGCTGGGAGCTGGCGTCCGCGGTCGTGGCCCGGTTCGCCGCCGCGGTCACCGACCACCTGGCCCGGGCCGACGGGCGACCGCTCGTCATCGGTACCCACGGGATGGCGCTGACGGTGTGGCTGGCCGCCGCGCTGCCGACCGCGCTGGCCGGCGGCCCGACCGCGCCGGCCGGCGACCCGAACGCGCTGTCCGGTGACCCCGCCACGCTGTCCGTCGGGCCGGATGCGCCGGCCGGCGGGCCGGCCGAGTTCTGGGCGGCGCTGGCGCTGCCGGACGTGCTCGCCGTCGACCTCGCGACCGCCACCGTCGTCCGCCAGGAAGGCTGACATGCCAGCAGCACCGACACCCCCGGGAGAGGCGACATGACCGAGGCACAACTGTCCACGATGGACGGATCGCGCGGCGAGATCACCGTGTACCGCTGGCCGAACCCCGACGCCACCCACCGGGTGTTGCTGGTGCACGGGTACGGCGAGCACCTCGGCCGGTACGACCACGTCGCCGCCGCACTGCACGCCAACGGCGCCGAGATCATCGGGCCGGACCACCTCGGCCACGGCCGCTCCGCCGGCGAGCGGGTGCTGGTCCACTCCTTCGACGACGTACTCGCCGACCTGCGCGCCGTCGCCGACCGGGCCGGTGCCGACCTGCCCGTGGTGCTCGTCGGGCACTCGATGGGCGGCATGATCGCCGCCCGATACGCGCAGCTGCACGGCGCCGGGCTGACCTCCGTCGTCCTGTCCGGGCCGGTACTCGGCAGCTGGGCGCCGATCGCGCTGGCCGACGGCGAGATCCCCGACGAGCCGCTCGACGTGTCGACGCTGTCCCGCGACCCCGCGGTGGGGGAGCGGTACGCGGCCGACCCGCTGATCTGGCACGGCCCGTTCAAGCGGGAGACGCTGCGCGCCCTCGGCCGCTGCCTGGACGAGATCAACGCCGGCCCGCGGCTGACCCCACCGACGCTGTGGCTGCACGGCGAGGACGACCACCTGGTACCCATCGGGCCGAGCCGCGCGGGCATCGACCGCATCCGCGGCGACCGGTTCGAGCAGATCGCCTATCCCGGCGCTCGGCACGAGATCTTCAACGAGACGAACAACGCCGCCGTGCTCGCCGACGTCACCACCTTCGTCACCCGTACGCTCGGCGGCTGACCGCCGCGCCCCTCCGTCCGGGCGGCATCATGGAGTTCGACCGGTCCGGTCGGACGACCGGCGAGCGGGAACGAGAGGTGAGTGCGATGGCCGCCGAGTCGGAGCGGGAGCGGGCGCTCGCCGCCTGCGGCGCGCTGCCCGGAGCGGTCGAGACGTACCCGTTCGGCGACGGGGTCGCGGTGTTCAAGGTCGGCGGCAAGATGTTCGCGCTGGTACCGCTGGGTGGCGAGCCGGCCAGCGTCAGCCTCAAGTGCGACCCGGACTACGCGCTGAGCCTGCGCGACCGGTACCCGGCGATCACCGCCGGGTACCACCTCAACAAGCGGCACTGGAACACGGTCGTGCTGGACGGATCGGTCCCCGACGACGAGGTGCTCGAACTCGTCGACCACTCGTACGACCTCGTCGTGTCCAGCCTCCCCAAGGCCACCCGCGCGAAACTGGCCCGCTGACGCACGGCGAGACGCCGCTCGACGCATACGGTGACGGCGCTCCGCCGCCCGTGCTCGGTACGGGCAGCGTCAGCGGTAGTTGGTGAACTGCAGCGGTATGTCGAAGTCGGCGCCCTTGAGCAGCGCGATCACCGCCTGCAGGTCGTCCTTCTTCTTGCCGGTCACGCGCAGCTGGTCGCCCTGGATCTGCGCCTGCACGCCCTTCGGCCCCTCGTCCCGGATCAGCTTGCCGATCTTCTTCGCCTTGTCCTGCTCGATGCCCTGCACCAGCTTGGCGCTGATCTTGTACGTCTTGCCGGACTGCTGCGGATCACCCGCGTCCAGCGCCTTCAACGACACGCCGCGCTTGACCAGCTTGTCGCGGAACACGTCGAGTGCCGCCTTCACCCGGTCCTCGGTCTCGGCGACCAGCGAGATCGCCTCCTCGCCGGACCAGGTGATCTCGGCGCCGGTGCCGCGGAAGTCGAACCGCTGGCTGATCTCCTTGGCCGCCTGGTTCACCGCGTTGTCGACCTCCTGCCGGTCGACGTTGCTGACGATGTCGAAGCTCGGATTCGCCACGAACAGTGCTCCCGTACTGCGTCGATGTCTGTTGATCCACCACGCCGCGAACCGCCCGGCACCCCGCCGGCCGCCCGCGCGCCGCCTCGACGCTACCCGTTTGCGTACGGCCCCGGGTGTACCGCTATCCTTCTTCCGCACCCCGCGTTCGCGCGAGGTGCTGCGCCCACGGCGGGTTGCCCGAGCGGCCAAAGGGAGCGGTCTGTAAAACCGTCGGCTACGCCTACACTGGTTCGAATCCAGTACCCGCCACACCCAGGGTGTTAAGGCCCCTGACCAGCAGCAATGCCGGTCAGGGGCCTTCCTCGTACGTCCGGCTGTGACCGACCCCGCGCCGGTGATCTACGGCTGGCCGCCCCGAATGCGACCCGAACTTCGTACGGTCCAGCGTGCGGTGACGTGACGAAGGTCGGAGAGGCCTGGACGAGGCATCACCACGGCGCGTGCGGAGCAGTCCGGACACCTCACGTGGATCAGGTCCGAGTACGCCGTGAGCGGGTGTCCATGGTCGACGAACCGCTTCCCGGAAGCGTTGTCGGATGCCCTGCGGCGATCGTGCCGGGGCGCCGCTCGGCTGTCCCCTGCGATGGTGCCGAGCGGGTCACCCGGGTCGTTCGGAGGGGAGTGGGGCACGGACGAACTGGCGGCAGCGCTCGTCGCAGGCGCCGTAGGCGGCGAAGTTGCGGCGGGCGGCGGTCAGGCTGAGCCGCTGGTTGGGGCCGCCGCGTACCACGCCTGCGTCATGGTCGTCCTGGCCGTCGTCCTCCCAGAAGCAGACCGGGCAGATCTCGTACCCGCCGCGCTCGGGCAGCGTCGCATGCCCGCAGCACGGGCAGGCATACGGCCCGCCGGACGCATCGCGCACGACGTTCCTGAACGGTTCGAGCTGTGGCCGCGGTCGTCCCGGATGCTGCACGGAGGTGATCCTGGCACGTCGTCGATGAGTGCGGCATCGCGGCGGCCTGGCGTGACGAGGATCCGTCGAGGTCGATCGAGACGGTGTAGCGGGGTGGGCGTTGTATCGTCGGCGCCGTGTTGGTGTGGGAGCGGCCGGAGCCGCCGGACCGGCCGGTACCGGCGCCGCTGAGCCGGGAGCGGATCGTCCGGGCGGCGATCCGGCTGGCCGACGCGGACGGCTTGGCGGCGGTGTCGCTGCGCAAGGTCGCGGCCGCGCTGGAGGTCGGGCCGATGCGGCTGTACGGCTACCTCGACACCAAGGACGAGCTGCTCGACCTGATGGTGGACGAGATCTACGCCGAGATCCGGCCGGTCGGGGACGGCTGGCGGCAGGTGCTGCACTCCCTGGCCGGGGCCACCCGGCAGGCGGTTCACCAGCACGAATGGCTGGCCGACCTGATCGGCGGTCGGCCCGCGCTCGGGCCGCACGCGCTGGCCAGGGGCGAGGCGGTGGTGGCCGCGATGCGCGGTGTCGACGTCGACCTGGTGATGCCGGTAGTCGGCGCGGTCGACGCGTACGTGATCGGGGTGGCGCGGCGCGAGATCGCCGAGCGGCGTGCCGAACGGTCCAGCGGCATGGACCAGCGGCAGTGGCAGCGGGCGTACGGGCCCTATCTGGAGCGGGTGTTCGGCACCGGCCGGTTCCCGGCGCTGGCCACGGTCGTTCGCGACGCCGCCCACCTGGACGCCGACGAGACCTTCCGGCTGGGCCTCGACTTCCTCCTCGACGGCATCGAAGCCCACCTCGCCCGCTGAGCGCGGAACCGGCTGGTACGCCAACATCGCCTCAACCGAGGAAGGCGGGACCGGCAGCCCCGCCCGGAGCTGCGAGCAGGTCCTTCGTGCTATCCGGCGAGCATGTCGTACGCCTGGGCCAACTCGTCCGCCCACGGGGACTCGTGGTCACGTTCGAAGGCATGCAGCAGCCGTTCCTGAGTGGCCGGGCGACGGAGCCAGGCGACGACCGAGGGTTCGTGCTGCCAGCCGGCCGACCATGCCAGAACCAGTACGGCGAGGTGACGGTCGGCACTGGGCTCGTTGGTGCAGTCCCAGACGGTCAGGAACGTGTCGGGCCCGGCGTAGAGCGGGGCCGCCGCGTCGAGGAACGTCGTCGCGTCGGACACGGCGCCGAGGCGGGACGGGTAATCAGTCAGCAGTGACCGCCACACCGCACGGAGATAGCCGTCGACGGCCGCGTACTCGGTGGACGGCCAACCGCGCCAGTCGTTCCGGCCGGCGAGCTTGCCGAAGACGATCTCGGGGTCGAGCTCCGTGTCGGTGACGAGCCGCTCCAGGAGGGTCGGCAGGAGCGCCTTGAGGTCGTCCAACGTGCCGACGGTGTTGCCAATCGTGATCGACAGCGAGTACAGGTCGTGTTCGGCCACCGTAACCGCGCCCCGGCAGTGCGGGCACCCGTCGAGCATCGGGCGCCGTGGATAGCGGGAAAACGCCTCCCGTACCCGTCGCAGCGATGCGTGCACCTCGTCGACCACCCGGGCGATTCTCCCCGATCGGGCGGACCCGACGGCCGCGTGGGATCCGTACTCCGCCCGCGGATGCTTGGGTCAGGCGGGGCCGAGGGTGCAGAACTGGGTGCCTTCCGGGTCGGCGAGGACCCGCCAGGTGACGTCGCCCTGGCCCACGTCGGCGGGCGTGGCGCCGAGCGCCTCGACCCTGGCCACCTCCGCGGCGAACCCGGCCACGAGGCGTGGGACCAGGTCGAGGTGCGTGCGCTGCCACCGGCCGGCAGGTGCGGCGTACGCACGAATTCGAGGTACGGGCCGCTGCCCTCGACGGCGCGCAGCGGCGCGTGCTCGTCGGCCAGGTCGCGCGGGGCCAGCCCGTCACGTCCGTCCAGAACCCGGCCATCGCTCGCGGATCCGCGCAGTCGACGACGATCGTGGCGATCAGGCCCGGTGTCCCCGTACCCGTCCCGCGGTTCCCGGCGATGAAGTCCAGCGAACTCGTGGCGGGGGAGGGCCAGGCTGCGCCGGCGGGCAGCGCGCTGGCCGCGCCCGCCTCCTCGGTCGAGAACTCCCAGCCCAGAGCCGCCGCCCAGAACCGTCCCAGCGCCGCTTTCGCCCCGTGCCTTGATGTTCACCTGACCAAGCTGCAAACGCCATGCCGCAGACCCATCCCACGCGGGGCCGGGCCGGCCGGCGTCCACCGTGCCGCGCGATGTCGGGTCCGGCAGCGCCGCGCGTCGCCGTGTCAGGCGCGAGTGCGGACGGGTCGGGCGGTGCCGGGCCAGGCGGCGGTACGGAGCAGGCGGAGGCCGTTGAGGCCGACCAGGACGGTGGAGCCCTCGTGCCCGGCGACGCCGAGCGGGAGCGGCAGGTGACCGGCGAGGTCCCAGACGACCAGGCCGGTGATGACGGTGGCGGCGATGACCAGGTTGGCGACCACGACCCGGCGGGCTCGCCGGGACAGCGCGATCGCGGCGGGTACGGTGCTCAGCTCGTCGCGGATGATCACGGCGTCCGCGGTCTGCAGCGTCAGGTCGGAGCCGGCGCCGCCGAGGGCGATCCCGGTGTGCGCGGCGGCGAGGGCGGGCGCGTCGTTGATGCCGTCGCCGACGATGGCGACCCGGTCGCCGGCCTGCTCGTACCCGCGTATCGCGGTGACCTTGTCCGCGGGGAGCAGCCCGGCGCGCACGTCCCGGATGCCGACCTGGTCGGCGAGCCGTCGCGCGGCGCGGTCGTTGTCGCCGGTGAGCAGCACCGGCGGTCGGGCGGTCAGCCCGGTGACCGCGGCGACCGCCCGAGCCGCGTCGTCGCGCAGCTGGTCGGCGATGCCGAGCACCCCGATCGGACGGTGGTCGACGAGTACCACGACCGCGGTGTGACCCGCCGCGACCAGCTCCGCGACCACCTCGTCGACCACCGTCGGGTCGGTCGGGACGCGCTCACCCCCGGCCTCGGCGGTACGGGTGCCGGGCAGCAGGCGGTCCGGGGCGCCGACCTGGACGAGCCGGCCGGCCACCCGCGCGGTGATCCCGACGCCGGGTTGCGCGGCGAACTCGTCCACCGCGGTCAGCGGCAGACCACCGGCGCGGGCGGCCCGGACGACCGCCGCCGCCAACGGATGTTCGCTGGGGTGCTCGGCGCTCGCCGCCAGCCGCAGTACCTCGTCGTCGGCGTGCCCGTCCAGCGCCCGGACGTCCGCCACCTGCGGTACGCCGCGGGTCAGGGTGCCGGTCTTGTCGAACGCGACCCGGGTGGTGGCGCCGAGCCGTTCCATCACCACGGCGGACTTGACCAGTACGCCGTGCCGGCCGGCGTTGGCGATCGCGGCGAGCAGCGGCGGCATGGTCGCCAGGACGACCGCGCACGGCGAGGCGACGATCATGAACGTCATCGCCCGCAGCAGCGAGTCGCGTACCGCGTCGCCGAGCAGCAGCGGCACCACGAACAGCACGATGGTGGCGGCGACCATGCCGACCGAGTACCGCTGCTCGACCTTCTCGATGAACAGTTGGGTGGTCGCCTTGGTCCGGGAGGCCTCCTCGACCTGCGCGGCGATCCGTGCCACGACCGATTCGCCGGCCGGCCGCCCGACGCGTACCCGCAGGGCGCCGGTGCCGTTGACGGTGCCGGCGAAGACCTCGTCGCCGGTGGTCTTGTCGGCGGGCAACGGTTCGCCGGTGATGGTGGCCTGGTCGACCTCGCTGGCGCCGTCGAGCACCGAGCCGTCGGCGCCGATCCGGTCCCCGGGGCGTACCAGGATCACGTCGCCGACGGCGAGTTCGGCGACCGGCACCGTCGCCTCACCGCCGTCGGGGTTCAGCCGGGTGGCGGTGTCCGGTGCCAGGTCGAGCAGACCGCGCACGCTGTCCGCGGTACGCGCGGTGGCCAGCGCCTCCAGCGCGCCGGAGGTGGCGAAGATGACGATCAGCAGCGCCCCGTCGAGTACCTGCCCGATCGCCGCGGCGCCGATCGCGGCGGCGACCATCAGCAGGTCCACGTCGAGCGTGCGGCCGCGCAGCGCGCGCAGGCCGGCGAGCGCCGGCTCCCAGCCGCCGGCCGCGTAGCAGCCGAGGTACAGCGGCCAGTACGCCCAGCCCGGCCCACCGGTGAGCTGCACCGCCAGGCCGACCAGGAACAACGCCAGCGCCGCGGCGGCCCATCGCATCTCGGCCAGCGCGAACAGCCGGGTCCGCCGCACGCCGACCGCGGCGGTACGGGTCGGCGCGGGCGCGGCGGTCAGGGTGTCCACGGCGGTCACTCCCCGGGTACGGGTGCACGGGCAGTCCGCACGATAGCAGAACATATGAAGACGTCTTCATATGATTCAAGTACGGGTACGATCCCGGCCATGGGTCACCGAGTGAACGGCAAGCCCGGCGCCGCCGAGCCGCTGGACGCCGAGTCCGCCGCGACCGTCGCGGCCACCCTGCAGGCCCTCGCCACCCCCAGCCGGCTGCTGATCCTCACCCGGCTGCGGCAGAGCCCCTGCCCGGTCGGCGAGCTCGCCGAGGCGGTCGGCATGGAGCAGTCGGCCGTCTCGCACCAGCTGCGGCTGCTGCGGGCGCTCGGCCTGGTCGCCGGCACCCGCGCCGGCCGCCGCATCGTCTACTCGCTGTTCGACAACCACGTCGCGCAGCTGCTCGACGAGGCGATCTACCACATCGAGCATCTGCGTCTGGGCAAGCGCGACCGCGTCACCGACGCCGGCTGAGCGCCGCCACGGTGGCTACGGCTTCGGGCCGTACAGCCGGGCGACCTCCTCCGAACCGGTCCACCGGCTGTACGTGGGCTCCTGCGGCCAGCCCTCGGGGGAGTCCTGCCACTCCTCCTGCCGCCCGTACGGCAGCAGGTCGATCAGCGGGAACGTGTGGGCCAGCTGCTCGGTGCCCCGACCGTTGGTGTGCCAGGTCCGGTAGACGGTGTCGCCGTCCCGGAGGAACACGTTGACCGCGAACCCGCCGCCGGGCGGTGCGTCGACGTCGGCGCCGAACGAGCTGTTCGCGGTCGAGTACCAGGTCATCGTGTTGCCGACCCGCTTCTTGTACGCGAGTGCCTGCTCGATCGGCCCCTGCGTGACGATGACGAACCGCGCGTCGTACTGGTCGAGGAACTCCAGCCGGGTGTACTGCGAGGTGAACCCGGTGCACCCCGGGCACTGCCATTCCGCGTCCGGGAACCACATGTGGTTGTAGACGATCAGTTGCGACCTGCCGTCGAACACGTCGGCCAGCCGGACCGGCCCCTCCTCACCTTCCAGGGTGTACTCCGGCAGCTCGACCATCGGCAGCCGGCGGCGCTGCGCGGCGATGGCGTCGAGCTCCCGGGTCGCCGCCTTCTCCCGTATCCGCAGCGCGTCGAGCTCGCGCCGCCAGGCCTCGGCGTCGACGACCGGCGGTAGTGCAGTGGTGGCCATGGGCCCTCCCGCGGTAGACGTCTGGTGATCCGTACGGGTAGACGCCCGCCACCCACCCAACTCATCGGTGCCGCTGGTCTGCCGCCGACCGTGCGAGCTCGCCGACACCGAAGCCGGCCGGCCGCCCACCCACCTGAACGCAGCCGCCTACCGCCGCCAGCGCGCCAGGATCGCCGCCGAGTCGTACCCGACCCGGTCCGGCTGGTTGAAGCGCAGGAAGTCGCGTACCGCCCGGTTGTCCGTCTGCTCGCCGAAGTCCTGCCCGGACACCAGATCGGGTGGCACCAGGTAGTGGTAGCCGCGCTCGGCCGCGCCGAGCACCGCGTACAGCACGCAGCAGACCAACTCGACGCCGCAGACCACCAACCCGTCGATGTCGTACCGATCCAGGAAATCGGTGAACTCGCCGCTCTGCCAGCAGTCGAACCGGTCCTTCACGACCACCGTCGCACCGGGTACGGGATCGAGGAACAGCTCCGCACCCCAGGACCCGGTCGCGCACAACCCGTCCGGGCGCTCCCACCGTCGCTGTCGTGGCGTGAGCCGATCGAGGTCGAGTACCTGCCGCGTGTACACCACCCGGGCGCCCAACGCGCCGGCCTGGCGGGCGAAGGCGTCGGCTCGCCGCGCCGCCTGCGCGTTGCGAGTGTTGGTGGGCGGGTGGCCGGGATCGGCGTCGGGATGGCAGAAGTCGTTCTGGAAGTCCACCAGCACCACCGCCACCCGCCGCAGCTCCAGCTCGAAGAACCCTGCCCCGTCCATCCTCGTAGTCTCCCGGCGAGACTGCCCACCCCGCGACCGGGACGTGTGCGCTCGTGGCGCGAGCCGCCCGCTCCGGGCGAGGGGACGGACCGTGGTGGTGCGCTGGCGGAACGAGTTGCCGCCCGGCTGAAACGTCCGTGGCTGGTTTTCGGAAGGAAAGTTTAGCGGGGCTCGCGACCGGTCACCTTGGCCGATAATCTTTCCGGCAAAACGGTCACTAAGGTGACGATCTGTGCGTGCCCTCGTGCGGCGGTGCGCCCGGACCTCTTCTGCTCACGGCGCCGGTACCGCTAACATCATCGTTAGCTGCCTCGGCAGTAGCTCCCCCCGCCCCGTCGACGCCTAGGAGACACCGCGATGCGTCACCATGTCGCCTCCGCTCGCCGCTCCGACCTGACCTGGACCGTCATCGGACGCTGATGCGGTAGCGAGCCGAAGTTTGGCTCGCCCGTGAAGTGCTGGACGGCCCGAAGGGTGCGCACGGATGCCTGAATGCTTCCAATGACCACCATTACGGGCCGTCGGGCGCTCTGGTCCTGGCTCGTCACCGCGATCCTGCTGATCGTCGGCGTCGGAGCAACGCTGCTGGACCCGCGCGTCCACATGTTCGATGTGGGCCCGTGGTGGTTGTTCGCCGTGATCGCGGCGGGCGTTCTGCTCAGCCAGGTCATCAAGCTGCACTTCGAGTTCGGTCGGCAGAACATCACCGTCTCGCCGATCGAGATCCCGATCCTGATCGCCCTGTTCGTGCTGCCGCCGCTCGGCGTCATCGCGGCCCGGCTGATCGCGGGCGCCATCGTCTACGCCTGGCGCACCAAGGACATCACCAAGTACTGCTTCAACCTGGCCCTGTTCGTGGCGTCGCCCGCGGTGGCGAACCTGGTGGTGGGCTGGCTGGGGCCGCTGGAGATCACCGAGCCACGGAGTTGGCTCGTCGCCGTCGGCGCCATCTTCTGCCTGGAACTCACCACGTACCTCGGCGTTGCGACGGTGCTCGCCGTGGTGCAGGGCAACGTGTCGCTCCGCGAACTGCTCCGCGGTGCACAGCCGATCATCATCGGCGTCGCGGCGGCCGTGATCGGCCTGATCATGCTGCTGTCGATCCAGGACACGTTGTGGTCGTTGGTCCCGCTCGCGGCTCTCGGCTTCGTCGTCGCGCTCGGCTACCAGATGTACGCGCGCTTCCTGAGCGAGCACCAGAAGCTCGACGAGATGTACGAGCTGACCCGGGCGGTGCGGCAGGCGGCGTCCGAGGGCGAACTGGCGGACATCCTGCTCAGCCGGGTCCGCGGGATGCTGCGGGCCGAGTACGCGACGTTGTGGCTGCCTGCTTCCGGCCGGTACCCGGAGGTGTTGCTGACCGCGAAGGAAGGCGTCCGTGGCCTGCTCGACCGGGCGCCGGCGCCGGCCGACCTGCGGCGCGAGGCGTTCGCCGAGGGCGGCACGGTCGCGGTCGGGCCGAAGCTGGGCGACGACGCGCGGCGCGCGCAACTGCTGGACAGCCGGACCAAGGACGTCATCATCGTGCCGCTGCGCTCCGGCCGCGCGACCGTCGGCACCGTCGAGTGCGTGAACCGGCTGGGCGACGTGCACCAGTTCGCCCCGGCGGACGTGAACCAGATGGAGGCGATTGCCTCGCAGACCGCCGCCGCGGTGGAGAACGCCCGGCTGGTCGAGCGGCTGCGGTTCGACGCGTACCACGACGCGTTGACCGGCCTGCCCAACCGGCACCGGATGACCACCGCGATCGAGGAGGCGGTGAAGGTACGCGCGCCGGGCGAGGTGGTCAGCGTGCTGGTCTTCGACGTGGACGGGCTGCGTGACGTCAACGACTCGCTCGGCCACGGCGCCGGCGACCAACTGCTCGCCGAGGTCGGCAAGCGGTTGCAGGCGGCGGCGCCGGCCGGTTCGCTGGTGTCCCGGGTCGGCGGGGACGAGTTCGCGCTGCTGGTCCGGATGCCCGGGATCGACGACGCCGTGGCGCTGGCCGGTGAGCTGCGCACCGCGCTGCAGGAGCCGATGCCGTTCGGCAACGCCCGGCTCGACGTGGACACCGCGGTCGGCCTGGCCATCCACCCCGACCACGGCAGCGAGCCGGAGGTGCTGTTGCAGCGCGCCGACCTCGCCAACCTGGCCGCCAAGGGCACCCAGGCCGCGGTCCAGGTGTTCAACCTCGGGCTGGAGTCGAGCAGCGTCCGGCGACTCGGCCTGGCCGGTGATCTGCGCCGCGCGATCGACGCGGCCGAGCTGGAGGTGCACTTCCAGCCCAAGATCGCGATCGGGCGGCGCGAGCTGATCGGGGTCGAGTGCCTGGCCCGGTGGAAGCACGCGACGCACGGCTGGGTCTCGCCGAGCGACTTCGTCGCGGTCGCGGAGCACACCGGCCAGCTGGGTCGGCTGACCGACCTGGTGTTGCGCGAGGGGCTGCGCCGCTGCCGGGAGTGGGTCGAGACGGGGCATCCGCTCAGCGTCGCGGTCAACCTCTCGCCGCGCACCCTGGTCGACCCGGTGTTCCCCAGCTACCTGCAGGAACTGCTCACCGAGTACGACGTGCCGCCGGCGCTGCTGACGCTGGAGATCACCGAGGACCGGATGTTCGCCGAGACCGACCGGCCGCTGCCGACCCTGCGGCGGCTCCGGGACACCGGGGTACGGCTGTCGGTCGACGACTTCGGCACCGGCTACTCGTCCCTGTCGTACCTGCGGCGGCTGCCGGTGCAGGAGGTCAAGATCGACCGGTCGTTCGTACAGGGCATGGCGACCGACGACGGTGACTACGCGATCGTCCGGGCGGTCGTCGACCTGTCCCGCCACTTCGGCCTCGAGGTGGTCGCCGAAGGGGTGGAGAGCGAGCTCGCGCTCAGCCAGCTGGAGGAGATGGGCTGCGACATCGGCCAGGGCTTCTACTTCTCCCGGCCCCTGTCGTACGAGCGGTTGGTGGCCTGGCTCGCGGCCCGCACCGAGCTGGCGGAGACGGCCGGCGACAGCAGCCGACGGCTGCGCGTCGTCACCTGATTCGGCGCCGCACGGCGGGCGGGGGATCCGATTTTGGGCCGCCGAACCCACCGTGTACCCTTACCCAGGCAGCTCCCCGCAAGGGGATGCACGCCCCTTTAGCTCAGTCGGCAGAGCGTCTCCATGGTAAGGAGAAGGTCTACGGTTCGATTCCGTAAAGGGGCTCGACATCCGGGTTTCCTGTGCCCGCCGAGAGCGCGGGCCGGGATGTCTCGCTGATGCCAGCCCGGGGGGCGACCCCCGGACCCCCGAATGTCAGGGGCTTCGCCCCCGAACCCCTGGCCGGTCACGTCGCGGGCGGGCCCGGGTTCGTTGCGGGGTTTCTGGCCCGGCGAGTTCCGGATTCGCCTGACCCAAGTGCTGGTTGCCTGGGCGGGTTTGCGGCGGTGTAGCTCAGTTGGCAGAGCAAGCGGCTCATAATCGCTGTGTCGCCGGTTCGAGTCCGGCCACCGCTACGAGACGTCGCCGATTCGGCGATGTATCTTTGTCCGGGCGCTTCCTTGAGCGCCTGACGACGGCCGTTCGTGGTCGTCGAGACAGCACCGACGAGAAAGGCACTCCGCCGTGGCCAAGGCGACCGATGTACGTCCGAAGATCACGATGGCGTGCGTGGAGTGCAAGGAGCGCAACTACATCACGCGCAAGAACCGCCGCAACGACCCGGACCGCATGGAGCTGAAGAAGTTCTGCCCGCGTTGTGGCAAGCACACCGCGCACCGCGAGACCCGCTGACCCGACGCCGCGCAGCCCCAGCGGCTGCGGCCGGCAGGCCCGCGCGATGTCACGGCAGCACGCGATATCGCGCCATAACCGGCAGCACGTCACGACCGGCGCCCTCGGGCCGCCGGTCGTTTCGTGTCCGCCGCCACTTCGATCGCGCGCCTCGGCCGGGTCACCGAGGCGCCACACCCGACGGGGAGCAACGATGCCGCTGGACAGCTCGTTCGTGGGCCGCAGCTACCCGCCCACCCCGGCGTACGAGGTGGGGCGGGAGAAGATCCGCGAGTTCGCCGCGGCGCTCGGCGACGACAACCCGGCCTACCGGGACCAGGCGGCCGCCCGAGCCCTCGGCCACCCGGACGTGATCGCGCCGCCGACGTTCGCCATCGCGTTCACCTGGCCGGCGAGCCAGCAACTGGTGCACGACCCGGAGTTGGGGCTCGATTTCGGTCGGGCCGTGCACGGAGACCAGAAGTTCGCCTACCACCGGCCGATCCACGCCGGTGATCGCTTGCGCAGCACGGTGATCGTGGAGAACATCCGTGCCGTGGCCGGCAATGACATGATCACCACTCGGATCGAAGTGACCGACGAGGCCGGCGAGCCGGTCGTGACTACCTGGTCCATGCTCGTGGTCCGGGCTGCGGAGGTGTCGGGATGATCGCGTTCGACGAGGCCCCGGTCGGTACCGAGTTGCCGACCCGAACGTTTCGGGTGACCCGTACCGATCTGGTGCGGTACGCCGGCGCGTCCGGCGACTTCAACGTGATCCACTGGAACGAGCGCAGGGCCATCTCGGTCGGGCTGCCGGACGTGATCGCGCACGGCATGTACACGATGGGGCTGGCCGGCCGGGCGGTCACCGACTGGCTGGGCGACCCCGGCGCGCTGGTCGACTTCGGGGTGCGGTTCAGCCGCCCGGTCGTGGTGCCGGACACCGACGACGGCACCGAGGTACAGGTGGGCGGGGTCGTCAAGCGGGCCCTGGACGACCGCCAGGTGGTGATCGAGCTGACCGTCACGAGCGACGGTGTCAAGGTGCTCGGGCAGGCCCGGGCGACGGTGCGGTTGAGCTGATCACACCGGTACGAACGAGGCCGGCGCACCGGCCGCGCAGCCCGGGTGGGGTGCCGGTTGGGAGATTGGGGTGGCAACCCGTACACTGGTCCGCCGGGGGTGCCGGTGCCTGCGGTGCGTGTCACCGAGCGTGCCAACACCCCCGCTGCGTGACGTGCCGCGACAGCGTCGGGTCACGAAGGGGCGTGGCGCAATTGGCAGCGCAGCGGTCTCCAAAACCGCAGGTTGCAGGTTCGAATCCTGTCGCCCCTGCGCCGAGTACGTCCCGGCCGGGTCCGGTCGGGTGGGCAGGCGTGGCAGCGCGTTGGTTCGCCGTCGCGCTGTCCCGACAATCCGGCGCGGATCCCGTCACGGGGTTGGCGCGGGAGCACGAATAGGCCAGGATCGAATGGCCCAGGACGTGGCTGGGATCGTGTTGGCATAGGACCTGAGAGGGCTGAAGTGGCCGAGAGGAAGCGACGCGGGGGCGACGCCGACGGCGGATCCGCCGACGACGAGGTCCGCGACAGCCTCGATGAGGCCGCCGCCGAAGAGACCCTCGAAGACGACATCGCGGACGAGTCGGACTCCGACGACGAGGGTTCCGCGAGCGACGAGGACACGGCGAGCTCCGAGACCAAGCGGTCCACCCGAGCCAAGGCCGCCGCCGGCAAGCGGGACGGCAAGAGCTCCGGCACCACCGCGGTGCGCAGCAAGAGCTCGAAGGCCGGCACCGGCAAGTCCGGTGACAAGAAGAACGACAAGTCGAAGAAGGACAAGACCGACGGACGGCCGCGTGGTCTGGGGCGGCTCACCCGGTTCGTTCGTGAGGTCGTCGCCGAGCTACGCAAGGTGATCTGGCCGACCCGCAAGGAGCTGGTCACCTACGCGGTCGTGGTGATCATCTTCGTTGCGGTGATCCTGGCGATCGTGGGGCTGCTCGACCTTGGGTTCTCCAAGGCGGCGCTGTGGGTCTTCGGCGGCGGTAAGAATAACCAGTAGACGAAGCCCGCGGAGCCTGAGCGCCGCGTTCGCATCTCGGGTTGGCCGGCAACGCGGGCCGGCCCGTGATCCACATTGGAAGTGAGCAAGCGTGTCTGAGTTCGACGAGACCGGCCGGCCGACCGACGAGCAGGAGTCCTCGCCGGCGGCTGAGGCTGCCGCCACGACCGGTGGCGCGGCCGGGGACGGCGCCGCCGAGCAGGCCGGTACCGGCGCCGTGGCCACCGCCGTCGACCCGGCGGCCGAGCCGACCGCCGCAGCCGACGCTGAGCAGCCGGCTGACACCGAGCAGCCGGGTGGGGCCGAGGCCGAGCAGCCGGCTGGGGCCGAGCAGCCGGCGAACGCCGCGTCGACCGATGCGGAGGCGCAGGTCGACACCGAGCTGGCCGAGGACGAGCAGGCCACCGACGAGGAGGCCGCCGAGGTCGACCCGGTGGCCGAGCTGCGGCAGGCGCTGCGGCACGCGCCCGGCTACTGGTACGTCGTGCACTCCTACGCCGGGTACGAGAACAAGGTCAAGACCAACCTGGAGAGTCGGATCCAGAGCCTGGACATGGAGGAGTACATCTTCCAGGTCGAGGTGCCGACCCGGGAAGAGGTCGAGGTCAAGAACGGCAAGCGGCAGAACGTCCAGAGCAAGGTCTTCCCCGGCTACATCCTGGTCCGGATGGACCTGATCCCCGAGTCGTACTCCTGCGTCCGGAACACCCCGGGCGTCACCGGCTTCGTCGGCGCCACCGACCGGGCCGACAACCCGTCACCGCTGACCCTCGACGAGGTCATCAAGTGGCTGGCGCCCGGGGTCAAGGAGGAGAAGGCCGAGGCCGCCGCGGGCGGCGGGGCCAAGCCCGAGATCAAGGTCGACTTCGAGGTCGGCGACTCGGTCACGGTCATCGACGGCGCGTTCGCCTCGCTGCCGGCCAGCATCTCGGAGATCAACGCCGACCAGCAGAAGCTCAAGGTGCTGGTGTCGATCTTCGGCCGGGAGACCCCGGTGGAGCTCAACTTCAACCAGGTCTCCAAGATCTAGCGACAACCGAAGACGTCCGGCGCCCGGGGGCAGGCCCGGGTGCCGGTGTGTGGAAAACAAACCAGCGCCGCCGAGGACACGTCCGTGGCCGAGGCGGCCCAGTCCCGGGCCGGCTGGCAGCCGGTGCGGGGCGCGTAGGAGAAAGCCCAGGGTCATGCCTCCCAAGAAGAAGCTCGTCACCACGTTCAAGCTCGAACTGCCCGGTGGCCAGGCGACGCCGGCCCCGCCGGTGGGTCCGGCGCTCGGTCAGCACGGCGTGAACATCATGGAGTTCTGCAAGGCGTACAACGCGCAGACCGAGTCGCAGCGGGGCGAGATCGTCCCCGCCGAGATCAGCGTGTACGAGGACCGCTCGTTCACGTTCGTCCTGAAGACCCCGCCGGCGGCCAAGCTGCTGCTGAAGGCGGCCGGGGTGGCCAAGGGCTCCGGTGAGCCGCACAAGGACAAGGTCGGTTCGGTCAGCCAGGCCCAGGTCCGCGAGATCGCGGAGCGCAAGATGGCCGACCTGAACGCGAACGATCTCGACCAGGCGTCGAAGATCATCGCCGGTACCGCCCGTTCGATGGGCATCACGGTCCAGGACTGAGAGCCCACCACCCAGTACGACCGTGGGAGGGGCAGGCGCTGCCCCGCACCACGCACCACACCACTCGTGGAGGAACACCAATGGCGCAGCACGGCAAGCAGTACCGCAAGGCATCCGAGACGGTCGACGGCGACAACCTGTACAGCCCGCTCGACGCGATGCAGCTTGCGAAGGACACCTCGAAGACCAAGTTCGACGCCACCGTCGAGGTCGCGATGCGACTGGGCGTCGACCCGCGTAAGGCCGACCAGATGGTGCGCGGCACCGTCAACCTGCCGCACGGTACGGGTAAGACCGCCCGTGTGATCGTCTTCGCCACCGGCGACAAGGCCACCGAGGCCATCGCCGCCGGCGCCGACGAGGTCGGTTCGGACGAGCTGATCGCCCGCATCCAGGGCGGCTGGCTCGACTTCGACGCGGCGATCGCGACGCCCGACCAGATGGCCAAGGTCGGCCGGATCGCGCGGATCCTGGGCCCGCGCGGTCTGATGCCGAACCCGAAGACCGGCACCGTCACCATGGACGTGACGAAGGCGGTCGCGGACATCAAGGGCGGCAAGATCGCCTTCCGGGTCGACAAGCACTCGAACCTGCACCTGATCATCGGCAAGGCCAGCTTCGACCAGCGTCAGCTGGTGGAGAACTACGCGGCCGCGCTGGACGAGGTGCTGCGGGCGAAGCCGGCGTCGTCCAAGGGCAAGTACCTCAAGAAGATCACCGTCTCCACCACGATGGGGCCGGGCATCCCGGTGGACACCAACCGGACCCGCAACCTCACCGAGGACGAGGTCGACGCCTGATCCAGGCGGTACTCGTGGGCGGGGCGTGCCGAGCTGTCGGCGCGCCCCGCCGCGGCGTTTCCGGCGTCTTCCGCCGTGGGCGGCCGTCGCGGGTGTGGCGTCGCCTACTCCGGTTGGCCGGGTCGCGGCGGCGTCGAGTAGGCTGAACAGGCTTTACCGAAGACCGCTGGTCACCGCGCCGAGTGCGCGGTCGAAGGCTCCGCTCGCCGCGGACGGCCCGCGCAGGGAAGACGGACGCGATCCAACACCGCAGGTCATCCAGGCTCCCGGATGACGTCGGTGCCGGTGATCCGATCTGGTGGGCGGCACGCGCCACGTGGCGTCGGCCGGAGCCGTAGACACGGACACCGAGCTGGTTCCTCGCCCCGTGCGCCCTGCGCCGGGGCGTTTTTCGTGCCTGCGGGTCTTCGACGAGACCGGCCCGAGCATGCACGAGAGGAGGGACATGGCGGACACACATGGCCGGACCAAGCCAGTACGCGAGGACAAGGCCGCTGCGGTCAACGAGATCGCGGACCGGTTCCGGGCCGCTTCGGCGACCGTGATCACCGAGTACCGCGGGCTGAGCGTTTCGCAGATCACCGAGCTGCGGCGCGCCCTGGGCGGGGACACGCACTACCGCGTCGCGAAGAACACGCTGGTGAAGATCGCGGCGACGGAGGCCGGCGTCGACGGTCTCGACGCCCTGTTCGTCGGCCCGACGGCGGTCACGTTCGTCAACGGCGACGTGGTCGACGCGGCCAAGGGGCTGCGCAACTTCGCGAAGGACAACCCCGCGCTGGTCATCAAGGGCGGCGTCTTCGAGGGCAAGGCCCTCACCGCGGACGACGTCAACAAGCTGGCCGACCTGGAGTCCCGCGAGGTGCTCCTCGCCAAGCTGGCTGGTGCCATGAAGGGCAGCATGTCCAAGGCCGCGAGTCTGTTCCAGGCTCCGCTGTCGAAGACGGCGCGGCTCGCCCAGGCGTTGGCCGACAAGCAGTCCGGCAGCGAGGCTGCCTGACGGCCGTACGGCCGTCGCCATGTTCGAGAAACTCGCCGCGATTCGCTTGCGGCAGGCCCATACCGCCGCGAGTGGTTCGCGACGACAGACATACCGCGACGTGATCGCGGGGTAGGAAAGGAATCCGCCACCATGGCGAAGCTCAGCACCGAAGAGCTGCTCGACGCGTTCAAGGAGATGACGCTGA
The DNA here is from genome assembly GCF_017312725.1 of Actinocatenispora comari. Lineage (GTDB taxonomy): Bacteria > Actinomycetota > Actinomycetes > Mycobacteriales > Micromonosporaceae > Actinocatenispora > Actinocatenispora comari. The sequence continues at coordinate 25,523 of NZ_BOPO01000028.1, forward strand.
TCGAGCTGTCCGAGTTCGTGAAGCAGTTCGAGGAGACCTTCGAGGTCACCGCGGCTGCTCCGGTGGCCGTTGCGGCCGCCAGCGGCCCGGCCGCCGCGGCCGAGGCTGCCGTCGAGCAGGACGAGTTCGACGTCGTTCTCGACTCGGCCGGCGACAAGAAGATCCAGGTCATCAAGGAGGTGCGCGCGCTGACCAGCCTGGGCCTGAAGGAGGCCAAGGACCTGGTCGAGGGTGCGCCGAAGGCCGTCCTGGAGAAGGTCAACAAGGAGGCCGCGGAGAAGGCCAAGGAGCAGCTCGAGGCTGCCGGCGGCAAGGTGACCCTGAAGTAAGGGTCCGCACCGCGGTTCCGCGGCGGCCAGCCCGCCGTAGCGACGAAGGCGGCCGTCCCCCTCGGGGGCGGCCGCCTTTTGCTGTACCCGAGGAAGTGTGCTCGCGCGGCTGGCGGCGGCACCGGGGCAGCGTCGGGCGGATGGGTGACGTGGCTCAGGTCACGTAACGTTGTGGGGCAAGCCGGGCACTCTCGTCACGCTCGAACTGTCCGGAAGCTACGGAGAGCTACGAAAGATCGCGACTGGTGCGCTACGTCGAGAGAATCCTGACGTACGACTCGACTTAGACGTTACTCGGAAGTTAACTTGTTCGCGTCACTACCGGCTCCGCGGCCTCCAGGGCACCGGCGGATCGCCGAGTCCGGGCCACATCGAGGCTGCGCCGGCCGTACCACGGCCGCAGCGGTGACCACGTCGGGAAGGAAGTACGCGTGGGCGTCGAGGTGCAGATCGACGGGCTGACGAAGTCCTTCGGTCGGCAGAACATCTGGGCGGACGTCAGCTTCACGCTGCCCGAGGGCGAGATCTCCGTGCTGCTCGGTCCGTCGGGTACCGGCAAGTCGGTGTTCCTGAAGACGTTGGTCGGGCTGTTGCGGCCGGACCGCGGGCACATCTGGATCGAGGGCAAGGACCTGCCCGAGCTGTCCGAGCGCGACCTGTACGAGGTGCGCAAGCTGTTCGGGGTGCTGTTCCAGGACGGCGCGCTGTTCGGCTCGATGAACCTGTACGACAACGTCGCGTTCCCGCTGCGCGAGCACACCCGCAAGTCGGAGTCCGCGGTGCGTGACATCGTGATGGAGAAGCTCGACCTGGTCGGGCTCGCCGGCGACGAGAAGAAGCTGCCGGGCGAGATCTCCGGCGGGATGCGCAAGCGGGCCGGGCTGGCCCGGGCGCTGGTGCTGGAGCCGGAGATCATCCTGTTCGACGAGCCCGACTCGGGCCTCGACCCGGTGCGCACCACCCTGCTGAACCACCTGATCGTCGATCTCAACCAGCAGACGGGCGCGACGTTCCTGATCGTCACGCACGACATCAACACCGCTCGGACGGTGCCGGACAACATCGGCCTGATCTATCGGCGGCACCTGGCCATGTTCGGCCCGCGGGAGATGCTGCTGTCCAGCGAGGAGCCGGTGGTCCGGCAGTTCCTGAACGCGCAGCGGCACGGGCCGATCGGGATGGCCGAGGAGAAGGACGCGAGCGAGCTGGAGGCCGAGGCCGCGGCCGGCATCGAGCTGCCGATGCTGCCGCCGATCCCGCTGCAGATGCAGCCGACCGACGGTCGGCCGCGCGCCGCGGAGCGCATCCCGGGCGAGTGGTGCCGGACCAACGGGGTGATCCCGCCGGTCGGTTCGTTCGCGCCGGCGCCGGGGCAGCCGACGACGGTGCCCGCCCAGGGTGGCGTGAGCGAGTGGGCCGGGCCGGATCGCGTCGATCCGCACGCCGACACCGTCGTCATCGAACGGAGGGACGGCGGTGCCTGAGCGCGGAGCCGACACCAGGAGGGTGGGTGCGCGGTGAGCAACCCGGTCGCCGGCGCCCTGCGGCAGTCCGGTTCGTTCTTCGCGTACTGCCTGGACTGCCTGCTTGCCATCCCGCGCCGGCCGTTCCAGCTGCGCGAGATGATCCAGCAGGCGTGGTTCGTCTCCAGCGTGTCGATCCTGCCGACAGCGCTGGTGGCGATCCCGTTCGGCGCGGTGATCTCGCTCCAGCTCGGCACCCTGACCAGCCAGCTCGGCGCCCAGTCGTACACCGGGGCGGCGAGCGTGCTCGCGGTGGTGCGGGAGGCCGGGCCGATCGTGACGGCGCTGCTGATCGCCGGGGCGGGTGGGTCGGCGATCTGCGCCGACCTCGGTGCCCGGAAGATCCGGGAAGAGCTGGACGCGATGGAGGTGCTGGGCATCGACCCGGTGCAGCGGCTGGTGGTGCCCCGGATCATCGCCTGCATGATCGTCGCGCTGCTGCTCAACGGCCTGGTCAGCGTCGTGGGCGTGGCCGGCGGGTACTTCTTCAACGTGGTGCTGCAGGGCGGTACCCCGGGGGCCTACCTGGCGAGTTTCCAGGCGCTGGGGCAGATCCAGGACCTGATCGCCGGTGAGTTCAAGGCGGTGGTGTTCGGCGCGATGGCGGCGTTGATCGCCTGCTACAAGGGGATGACGGCGAAGGGCGGGCCGAAGGGTGTCGGCGACGCGGTGAACCAGAGCGTGGTCATCAGCTTCATGCTGCTGTTCGCGGTGAATTTCGTGATGACCTCGATCTACTTCCAGATCGTTCCGCAGAAGGGCACCTGATGGCGTCGGTGAGCGATCTGTATCGCAAGCCGCTGGGGTTCCTGGACGACCTCGGCGGCCAGATGTCGTTCTACCTGCGCGCGTTCGCGTGGGCGCCGCGCACCGTCCGGCGGTACAAGCGGGAGGTGCTGCGGCTGCTCGCGGAGGTGTCGTTCGGTTCCGGTGCGCTCGCGGTGATCGGCGGCACCGTGGGCGTGATCGTCGCGATGACGTTCTTCACCGGGACCGAGGTCGGCCTGCAGGGGTACGAGGCGCTCAACCAGATCGGTTCGTCCGCGTTCACCGGCTTCATCTCCGCGTACTTCAACACGCGGGAGATCTCGCCGCTGGTGGCCGGGATCGCCCTGTCGGCGACGGTGGGGTGTGGTTTCACCGCGCAGCTGGGTGCGATGCGGATCAACGAGGAGGTCGACGCGCTCGAAGTGATGGGGCTGCCGTCGCTGCCGTTCCTCGTCACCACCCGGATGATCGCCGGGCTGATCGCGGTGATCCCGCTGTACGTGATCGGGCTGCTGGCGAGCTACCTCGCCACCCGCGAGATGGTCACGCTCTACTTCGGGCAGTCGTCCGGCACCTACGACTACTACTTCCACCTGTTCCTACCGCCCGAGGATGTGCTGTGGTCGTTCGGCAAGGTGCTGGTGTTCAGCGTCATCGTGGTGCTGATCCACTGCTACCACGGGTACAACGCGTCGGGCGGCCCGGCCGGCGTCGGGATGGCGGTGGGCCGCGCGGTGCGTTCCTCGCTGGTGGCGATCAACGTGGTCGACTTCTTCCTCAGCCTGGCGATCTGGGGCGCCACCACGACCGTACGGATATCCGGGTGAGGCGCCGGTGTCGGTGACCAGGGTTTCGGACGTGCTGCGGCGCCGGTTGCTCGGCGTCGGGTTCATCGTGCTCGTCGCCGCGCTGCTGGCCGCGGCGGTCGGCGCGTACCAGAAGGTGTTCACCCCGGCGGTGTGGGTGACGGTGACGGCCGACCACACCGGGCTGCAGGTGGACCGGAACGCCGACGTGAAGCTGCGCGGCGTCGTCGTCGGCCAGGTCCGCGACATCTCCGCGAACGGCGAACGGGCGAAGCTGCGGCTGGCGCTCGACCCCGGCTCGGTACCGCGGATCCCGTCGAACGTGACCGCCACGATGCTGCCCAAGACGCTGTTCGGCGAGAAGTACGTGTCGCTGGACGCGCCGGCGCGCCCGTCGGCCCGGGCGATCACCGCCGGTACGGTCGTGCACCAGGACCGGTCGGCGCAGGCGGTCGAGCTGGAGCGGGTGCTGGATCGCGCGTTGCCGCTGCTCAAGGCGGTACCGCCGGAGAAGGTCTCGGCCACGCTGACGGCGCTGGCGGCGGCGCTGCGCGGGCGCGGCGACCAGCTCGGCGACACGCTGGTCACGCTGGACCGGTACCTGAAGACGTTGAACGCGAACATGCCGACGATCCAGTCGGACATCCGCAAGCTGTCCGACGTGCTCGACACCTACACCGGCGCGCTGCCGGACCTGATGGCGATCCTGCGCAACCTGACGGTCACCTCGTCGACCGTGGCCGAGCAGCGCCAGCAGCTGGCGGACTTCTGGGCCGACACGACCGGGCTGGCCGACACCGCGACGCCGTTCCTGCAGCGGCACGAGGGCCGGCTGATCCAGCTCGGCCAGGTCAGTCGGCCGCTGCTGGACGTGCTCGCCGAGTACTCGCCGGAGTACCCGTGCCTGACCGCCGGCGCGGTGAAGCTGCAGAAGAACATCGAGGGGGCGTTCGACACCGGCCGCCTGCACATCACGCTGGAGATCACCAAGGACTCGGGCAAGTACATCGCCGGCGACGAACCGGCGAACCTGTCGGACACCGGGCCCAACTGCCGCGGCCTGCCGAACCCGGCGGTGCCGTACCCGGGTGGCACCGTCGCCGACGGCTACCAGCACGGCGCGTCGCACCCCGGCGGCGTGCTCACCGGCGGCGGCGACCCGGGTACCAGCGGCCTCGGTCTCGGCGGCATCGGTGGCGGCAGCGGCGTGGACATGGGCTACGCCGGTACGAGCGCGGAGCAGTCGGTGGTCAACCCGCTGGTCGCGGCGGCCACCGGTCGCAACGTCACCGACCTGGGCGGCATCGACGACCTGCTCTGGGGCCCACTGCTGCGTGGATCGGTGGTGAGTGTGAAGTGAGCGAGCGTCCGCGAGCGAACCATGGGCATGGCGCGACGTGGTGCCTCGTGAGTGTTCCGACGAAGGAGGAACGCTCATGAGTGGTCGGAGCAGCAGCCGGAGCGTGGCGCCGGCGCTGATCAAGCTGATCGTGTTCGCCGTGGTCACGGTGCTGCTGACCGGGGTGCTGGCGACGACGCTCGGTTCGCTGGGCTGGTTCGGCGGCACCCGGTACAAGGCGCAGTTCACCGACGTGACCGGCCTGCTCAAGGGCGACGACGTGCGCATCGCCGGCGTCAAGGTGGGCCAGGTCAAGGACATCTCGCTGGTGCACGGCAAGACCGCGCAGGTGTCGTTCACCGTCGACGACACGGTGACGATGCCGAAGTCGGTACGGGCGAAGATCCGGTACCGCAACCTGATCGGCCAGCGCTACGTCGAGCTCACCGAGGGCACCGGCGACACCGCGAAGCTGCCGGCCGGCAGCACCATCCCGCTGTCGCACACCGCACCGGCGCTCGACCTGACCGCGCTGTTCAACGGCTTCCAGCCGCTGTTCGCCGGGCTGTCGCCGAAGGACGTCAACAAGTTCGCGTACGAGATCATCCAGGTGCTGCAGGGCGAGGGCGGCACCGTGAACGACCTGCTGGCCCGCACCGCGTCGCTGACCAACACGCTGGCCGACCGGGACAAGGTGATCGGCCAGGTGATCGACAACCTGAACAAGGTGCTCGCGACGCTGAACGCGCGGGACGACAAGCTGTCCGACATCATCTCGTCGTTGCAGGACTTCGTCTCCGGGCTGTCCGCGGACCGCAAGAACATCGGCGACTCGATCCAGAACCTGGGCGACCTCGCCGGTACCACCGCGGATCTGGTCAAGGACGGTCGGCCGGCGCTGAAGGACGACATCAAGCAGCTGCGTTCGCTCGCGACCAACCTCAACGCCAACACCGGCGTGATCGAGGGGACGCTGGCCCGGCTGCCGGTGCGCACCGCGGCGCTGACCCGGACCGCGTCGTACGGGTCCTGGTTCAACTTCTACATGTGCAACTTCGACGGCACCGTGAACGTGCCGGGCATCGGCAACGTGAACCCGGCGACGGTGTCGGCGACCGCGGCCCGCTGCACCTCGCCCGGATCGAGCGGGGGTGGCAAGTGAAGCCGTTCCGGCAGCGCAACCACCTGGTCATCGGGATGGCCGGGATCGCGGTCATCGTGCTCGGCGTGCTCGCCGCGTTCAACGCCGACAAGCTGCCGGTGATCGGCGGCGGCGACAAGTACTCGGCCGAGTTCACCGACGCGAGCGGTCTGGCCACCGACAACGAGGTACGCATCGCCGGGGTCAAGGTCGGCAAGGTGACCGGGATCGACCTGACCCACCACGACGGCAAGCCGGCGGTACGGGTCGACTTCCGGGTCGACCGCGGCGTCTCGTTCGGTACCAGGACCGAGGCGACGATCCGGATCAAGACGGTGCTGGGGCAGAAGTTCCTCGGCCTCGATCCGGCCGGGCCGGGCGCCATGCAGCCCGGCCAGCAAATCCCACGCTCCCGCACGTCGTCCCCGTTCGACGTGGTCGAGGCGGTGAACGGGCTGGCCGACACCGTCGACAAGATCGACACGAAGCAGCTGGCGAAGGCGTTCGACACGCTGTCCGCGACGCTGGAGGACACCGCGCCGAACGTGAAGGGTTCGATCCACGGCCTGTCCCGGCTGTCGCGTACCGTCGCCAGCCGCGACGACGCGCTGCGCCAGCTGCTGCGCCGGGCCCGCGGTGTCACCCAGGTGCTGGCCAACCGGGACAAGCAGTTCCAGCAACTGCTGACCGACGGCAACAAGCTGCTCAAGGAGGTCAAGGCGCGCCGGGACGCGATCCACCAGCTGCTGGTGAGCACCGACGAGCTGGCCAAGCAGCTGTCCGGGCTGGTCGAGGACAACCAGAAGCAGCTCAATCCGGCGCTCAAGCAGTTGCGCCAGGTGGTGCAGGTGTTGCAGAACAACCGCGACAACCTGACCAAGAGCATTCAGAACATGGCGCCGTTCCTGAACGCGTTCACCAACGTGCTGGGCAACGGCCGCTGGTTCGACTCGTACATGGACGCGCTGCTCCAGCCGTACACGGTGGGTGCGCCGCCGGCTCGCCCGCAGGGCGGCGACCGGGCCGGCTCCGCGGCCACCCAGACCGGCAGCCAGGGCGGTAGCGGCAAGAGCGACCAGGGCGGCTCGGCGACGCCGAAGTCCACCCCGTCGGCCGGTGCGACGCCGCCCGGCGGCGCGTCACCGTCGCCCGGCGGCGCACCGTCACCGTCCACGACCGCGAGCCCGGGTAGGTGAGGGCGATGATGGTGCGCAGCCACCGGGACAGCCGATCGCTGGGCGTGTTCCGCAGCCGCCTCGGCGTCGGCCTGGCCGTCGCCGTCGTCGCGGTGCTCGGTACCGCGGTCGGGTTGGCGGTGTGGCGGATGGGCCCGCCGCAGAAGACGCTGACCGCGTACTTCAGCCAGTCGGTCGGCATCTACGCCAACTCCGACGTCCGGGTGATGGGCGTCAAGATCGGTCACGTCACCGCGGTCCGGCCGCGCGGCCGCACGGTCGCGGTCAGCATGACCTACGACGCGGACTACAAGATTCCGGCGAAGGCCAAGGCGGTCATCGTGCCGCCGAGCATCGTCGGCGACCGGTACGTGCAGCTCACGCCCGGCTACGTCGGCGGCTCGGTGATGTCCACCGGCGCCGTGCTGCGCGGCGACCGGGCGGTCGTGCCGCTGGAACTCGACGACGTGTACAAGGCGCTGAACAACCTCAGCGTCGCGGTCGGCCCGAACGGCGCCAACAAGAACGGTTCGCTGAACAACCTGATCCGGACCGGCGCGAAGAACCTCAAGGGCAACGGCAAGGACCTCAACCAGACGCTGCGCGACCTGGCCGCCGCGCTGGACACGGTGTCCGACGGCCGGCAGGACCTGTTCGGCACGGTCGTCAACCTGCAGAAGTTCACCACCGCGCTGGCCGAGAGCGACGGCGCGGTCCGTGAGTTCAACAAGCAGCTGGCGGACGTGTCGGAGCAGCTGTCCGACGAGCGGGACGACCTGGCCACGGCGCTGAAGGACCTCGGTACCGCGCTCAAGCAGGTCGCCACGTTCGTCAAGACCAACCGCAAGGAACTGACCGACAACGTGGACGCGCTGACCGACATCACCGGCGTGCTGGTCAAGCAGCAGAAGTCGATCATCGACGTGCTCGACCTGGCGCCGACCGCGCTGTCCAACCTGAACCTCGCGTACAACGCGCGCTCCGGCACTCTGGACACCCGCGACGACATCATCGGCCCGTACGATCCGGCGTCGTACGTGTGCTCGCTGGTGACCCACCTGGTACCGGTCAAGCAGGTACCGGTCGCCTGCTTCGAACTGGCCGCGTTCCTGGCCAAGGCCGGTTCGCCGCTGACGACCGAGCTCAAGCACCTGCTGAACCTGCTGCCGATCCCGGGCCTGAACCTCGGCGCGATCATCCAGCCGGACCCGGACGGCACCACCGGCGGTACCGACCGGGTCGGCCAGAAGCCGGTCGACGGCGAGACGACGCCGCAGGGCGACCAGTCCGGCAGCGTGGCGGCCGACCCGACCCTCGGCGGCATCCTCGGAGGTGGTGGCAAGTGAGGACCAGCATCCGCCGCCTGGTGCCGGCGCTGCTCGGCCTGGTGCTGCTGGCCGGCTGCGGCTCGCAGGGGCTGTCCGGGGTGCAGCTGCCCGGCGGCGCGGGCGGCGACGGCTACCGGTTGACGATCGAGTTCGGCAACGTGCTCGACCTGGTCCCGCAGGCGGCCGTGAAGAGCAACGACGTGACGGTCGGCAGCGTCCGGTCGGTGCGCCGCAAGGGCTGGCACGCGCAGGTCGAGGTACAGGTCGACCGGAACGTCGAGCTGCCGGCCAACGCGGTCGCCTCGATCCGGCAGACCAGCCTGCTGGGTGAGAAGTTCGTCGACCTGGACGCGCCCACCGACAAACCGGCGACCGGCCGGCTGCGCGCCGGTGCCACCATCCCGCTGTCCCGGACCAGCCGCAACGTCGAGGCCGAGGAGGTACTCGGCGCGATGTCGTTGCTGCTCAACGGCGGCAGCCTGGAGAAGCTGAAGACGATCAACGACGAGGTCGCGAAGGTCTTCGACGGCCGGGAGCCCGACGTCCGGGACACGCTGAAGCAGCTGGACACGTTCGTCGGCGGGCTGGACGACCAGAAGAAGCAGATCGTGCGCGCCATCAACGCGCTGAACACGTTCTCCAGCCAGGTCGCGAAGCAGAAGAACACCGTCGCGAAGGCGGTCGACGCGCTCGATCCCGGGCTGAAGGTGCTGGACGACCAGAAGAAGCAGCTGATCGACATGCTCGCCGCGGTCAAGAAGCTCGGCACCGTCGGTACCCGGGTGGTCAAGGAGAGCCGCCAGGACCTGCTGGCGAACCTGAAGTCGCTGCAGCCGACGCTGACCCAGCTGGTGAAGTCCGGCGACAACCTGCCGAAGTCGGTCGACCAGCTGCTGACCTACCCGTTCCCGCCGAACGTGGGCGGCGCGATCGTCGGCGACTACGTCAACCTGCACCTGACCGTCGACCTCAACGTCACCGACATCCTGTCCAACCTGCTGACCAGTACCCCGGTCGGCGACCAGAAGGGCAAGGTCGCCGACCAGAACGGCCCGGTACGGGACCCGAACAAGACGGGGTCGAAGTCGACCACCGCCCAGCCCGGGCCGACCGACGACAAGGGCCGCCAGCTGCCGGCGGGCGAGTCGAATCCACGGCAGGGCGACCTGCTCAGCATCCTGCTGGGAGGGCTGACCGGATGACCCCGCGCAGCGTCAAGATCAAGGTGCTGGCCTTCGTACTGGTCAGCGTGCTCGGCATCTGCTACGTCGCGGTCCGCTACGTCGGGGTCGGCGCCGCGCTGCTGGGCAACACGTACGAGCTGGCCGCCGACTTCACCAACGCCGGCGGCATCTTCACCAACGCCTCGGTGACCTACCGCGGCAGCCCGATCGGCAAGGTGACCTCGGTCGACCTGACCGCCAAGCAGGTACGGGTGACGATGCGCATCGACCGCGACGTGAAGGTCCCGCGCGACCTGCGCGCCGTGGTCACCGACCGTTCCGCCGTCGGCGAGCAGTACCTGGACCTGCGCCCGAACACCGCCTCCGGCCCGTACCTGGCGCCCGGCGACGTGATCCCGGCCAGCGAGACCGGCATCCCGCTGCCCACCGAGACGCTGCTGACCAACCTGGACAAGCTGGTCGGTTCGGTCGACACGAAGGACCTGCAGGTGGTGGTGAACGAGCTCGGCGCGGCGTTCCAGGGCAGCGAGGGGTCGCTGCAGCAGATCATCGACTCCAGCGACAAGATCCTCGCCACCGCCAACCAGGACCTGCCGCAGACCGTGAAGCTGCTGCAGGACGGCCAGACGGTGCTCACCACGCAGCAGGCCAGCGCGGCCGAGATCCGCCGCTGGGCCAAGGGGCTCGCCGACCTGACCCACACCCTGCGCACCTCCGACGCCGACCTGCGTAAGGTGATCGCGAACGCGCCACCCGCGGCCAAGCAGGTCTCCGGCCTGCTGCGCGACGTCGACCCGAACATCGGGATGCTGCTCGGCAACCTGATCACCGTCGGCGGCATCGCCACCCGCCGGCTGCCCGGCATCAAACAGATCCTGGTGGTGTACCCGCTGGACATCGCCGGCGGTTTCACCGTGACGCCCGGCGACGGTACCGCCCACTTCGGGCTGGTGCTCGACGTCGACGATCCGGCCCCCTGCCAGTACATTCGCACCGGTGTGAAGGCGGCCTGCACCGACTCGGAGCGGGCCGGCGGCTCGGAGGTACGCGGCAGCCAGAACGCACCGCGGCCCACCGGCCCGGAAATCACCCCGGTACCCGAAGGGTCCGGCGCGCTGCCGCCCGGCAGCTCGACGTCCGGTTCGACCGGCGGGGGGTCCGTCGACGGCGCCACCACCAAGCCCGGCGCCGACCTCGCCGGGTACGACCCGTCGACCGGGCTGGTGCTCGGCCCGGACGGGCAGCCACTACAGTTCGGCGGCACCGGCGGCCAGTACCAGTTGGCCGGCGACCAGTCCTGGAAGCAACTGCTGCTCACCGGGCTGGAACCGTGATCGGAACGGAGCGCACCACGCGATGAGCAAGGCCTCGACGTCGACGAAGTCGGCCAGCCGGGACGCGCCGACCAGCTCGGCCGCCCGGGGCAGGAAGTCCAACTCCGGATCCAGGCGCGGCTCGGCCAAGGGCAAGCCTGCGGACGAGACCGGGACCGCCACCGCGGAGTCGACCACGGCGAAGTCGGCGGAACCGGCCGAGCGGGACACGAACGCGACGAAGCGGGGCTCGAAGCGCGGGCCGGAGGAGCCCACCAGCTCCGCCGCGGACGGCCGGCGGAAGCCGTGGCAGCCGGTCACCGGTGCGTTCGGGCGCGGCTGGCGGTCGCTCGTCGCGACCCGGGTCGCGGTCGTCGTCCTCGCGGTGATCCTCGCCGGGGCGCTCGGCGCCGGTGGCTACGCCGGCTGGAAGCACTACCAGCACCGCCAGGACGAGCAGGCCCGCAATGCGGCGGTGTCGGCGGCGAAGACCACGGTCAGCAACTTCATGAGCATCAGCACCAAGACCGTCGACCACGACCTGAACCGGGTGCTGGCCGGCGCCACCGGCGACTTCAAGACCCAGTTCAAGAACGGCATGGGGCAGACGAAGACCGCGGTGGTGGAGAACAAGGTCACCGCGAAGGCGCACGTACTGTGGGCCGGCGTCGTCTCCAGCAAGCGCCGCTCGGCGACCGTACTGGTGGCGATGGACGCCACCGTCAGGAACACCAACGCGCCCAAGGGCCGGCTCGCGCACTACCGGGTCAAGGTGACCATGGCCGAGCAGAACGGCAAATGGCTGGTGTCGGAGCTCCAGTTCGTCTGATCAACCGCTGCACGCTACGGAGGAAGTCCCGCGATGGCCCGTTTCATCCCACGGACGCTGCGCGGCCAGATGCCGGCCAAGGACGGCACCCCGCGCCGCCCGACCCGCCGCCGGCCCGGTACGCCCCGTAGCCAGTCGCCCCGTACCACCGACGACCAGCGGTACGACGAGCTCCCGGCCGCGGACCACGCCGAGCGGCCCGCCGCCGATCCGTCGACCGACGAGCCACGCACTGGTGCGCCGTCGACCGACGACGAGTCGTTCCCGCCCGGCCCGATCGCCGTCGAGCCCAGCGCCCCCGAGCCCAGCGACCCCGCGCCCGGTGACCCCGAGCCCGGTCGGTCCGCGGACGCCTACTCCGGCGCGGCCGAGCCGGGGCAGAGCAGGTCGAACGGCGACGGGTCCGGTCGGCCCGACGGGGGGCGTCGGCCCAGCCCCCGCCCACGGTCGGGCCGGGCCGCGACGGCCGGGAAGGACGCGGCCGCGGACCGGACGACCCGGCGCCGGCCGTCCCCGCGGCCCACGCCGGCCCGGACGTCCGACGACCCGGACCGGGAGACCGACGCCGACGAGGCGACGTCGGCACGGTCCGAGAAGGCGAAGCCGAGCCGGCCGCCGGTGAAGGCGCCGGCGCGGCCCAGCTCCGGCAGTCGTGGCGGGAAGAAGCAGAGTCGCGGCAAGCCGGGCAGGTCCGGCAAGTCCGGCAAGGCGGCGCTGGCCCGTCGCCGCCGGGCCGAACGCTCGCTCAAGCGCACCCATCGGGCCGTTGCGATCCTCGGCCTGCTCGCGGTGCTCGCGCTCGCCGCCGGCGGCGGCGCCTGGTGGCTGCACCTGCGGGACGACGCCGTCGGCCAGGCCCGCGACGACGCGGTCTCCGCCGCCCAGGCCGCCGCACCGGCACTGCTCTCGTACGACTACCGGACGTTCGACGCGAGCGTGCGGCGGGCGAAGCCGTACCTGGGTGGCAGCTTCGCGAAGAAGTACGCCAAGACGACGGCGTCGCTGAAGCACTACGCGGTGAAGCAGAAGGCGATCCTCACCGCACGGGTGTCCGCCACCAGCGTGGTGTCCGCCCAGGCCGACGAGGTCGTGCTGCTGCTCTACGTCGATCAGTACAAGCAGAACACCACGATCACCGGCCAGAAGGTCGACCAGAACCGGGTGGTGCTGACCATGACCCCGATCGCCGGCAAGTGGAAGGTGACGAAGGTCACGGCGATCTGACGGCGAGTCCGAGCCCCATCGGGGTAGGAGTCGTGGTTGCAGTCGGCTTTCGCCGCTCTACCGACGGTTGTCTGGTTCGGTGATTCGGGTTTCCGGGCATGTTGACCGCGTGCCAGCCCTTGACGACCCAGTGGTATCCGGGCACGCTGATCCCTAGCTGCCTCTGCATCGCGCGGAAGCCGGCCGAACGAGAGTTGGTGTTGTGCTCGGAGGCGTCTCCTCCAGGGCGCGGTTGGCGCCGGCCACGGCCTGGCCTGGACAGCGGTGGGCCGTTCGGCTACACTGCTAGTTTGCGCTGCCTTCCAACATCGAGCTCGCCGAAATTGTCTGATTGACCCTGTCTTGGGGTCCTGTTTGGGCGGTTTTTGGGGAGTCGTTTGGGGTGCGCGCGAAACGGCCGTCGCTGACAGGTCCTCGGAAGGACGCATCTTGGCAGCTTCCCGCCCTGCGAAGACCCTGACCACGAGTGCATACGCTCCCCGCCGAGTCTCCTTCGGCAGGATCACCGAACACCTTGAGGTGCCCAACCTCCTGGCCATCCAGACCGAGTCGTTCGACTGGCTGGTGGGCAACGAGGCTTGGCGCGCTCGCAGTGCCGATGACTCCGCCGCTCGGAGTGGACTCGCGGAGATCCTGGAGGAGATCAGTCCCATCGAGGACTTCTCCGGCACTATGTCGCTTTCCTTCTCGAACCCCCGGTTCGACGAGGTGAAGGCGTCGATCGAAGAATGTAAGGAGAAGGACCTCACCTACTGCGCGCCGCTGTTCGTCACCGCGGAGTTCATCAACCACACGACTGGCGAGATCAAGAGCCAGACCGTGTTCATGGGTGACTTCCCGATGATGACGAGCAAGGGCACGTTCATCGTCAACGGCACCGAGCGTGTCGTCGTGTCTCAGTTGGTCCGCTCGCCGGGTGTCTACTTCGACAAGCAGCCCGACAAGACGTCCGACCGTGACGTCTCCAGCGTGAAGGTCATCCCGAGCCGGGGTGCCTGGCTGGAGTTCGACATCGACAAGCGCGACACCGCCGGTGTGCGCATCGACCGCAAGCGTCGCCAGGCCGTCACGGTCCTGCTCAAGGCCATCGGTTGGTCGAACGAGCAGATCCGGGAGCGGTTCAGCTGGTCCGAGATCATGCTGGCCACCCTGGAGAAGGACCACATCGGCAGCCAGGACGAGGCGCTGCTGGACATCTACCGCAAGCTGCGGCCGGGTGAGCCGCCGACGCGGGAGAACGCGCAGACGCTGCTCGACAACCTCTTCTTCAACCCGAAGCGGTACGACCTCGCCAAGGTCGGTCGCTACAAGGTGGACAAGAAGCTGGAGCTCGACACGCCCATCACCACCGGGGTGCTGACCGAGGACGACATCGTCTCCACCATCGAGTACCTGTGCCGCCTGCACACTGGCGAGGACGGGTACGACCCGGACGACATCGACCACTTCGGCAACCGTCGGCTGCGCACCGTCGGCGAGCTCATCCAGAACCAGGTCCGTGTCGGCCTGTCCCGGATGGAGCGCGTCGTGCGGGAGCGCATGACCACGCAGGACGTCGAGGCGATCACGCCGCAGACCCTGATCAACATCCGGCCGGTGGTGGCCGCGATCAAGGAGTTCTTCGGCACCAGCCAGCTCTCCCAGTTCATGGACCAGGCCAACCCGCTCACGGGTCTGACCCACCGCCGGCGGCTGTCGGCGCTGGGCCCGGGCGGTCTGTCCCGGGACCGGGCGGGCATGGAGGTCCGTGACGTCCACCCGTCGCACTACGGCCGGATGTGCCCGATCGAGACGCCGGAAGGCCCGAACATCGGCCTGATCGGCGCGCTGTCCGCGTTCGCGCGGGTCAACGCGTTCGGCTTCATCGAGACGCCGTACCGGAAGGTGACCGACGGCAAGGTCTCCGACGACGTGCAGTACCTGACCGCCGACGAGGAGGACAGGTACGTCATCGCGCAGGCCAACGCGCCGCTCGCGGAGGACGGTTCGTTCACCGAGAGCACCGTGCTGGTCCGTCGTAAGGGCGGCGAGTTCGAGGCCGTCGCGCCGGGGGTCGTCGACTACATCGACGTCTCGCCGCGGCAGATGGTCTCCGTCGCCACCGCGATGATCCCGTTCCTGGAGCACGACGACGCGAACCGCGCCCTGATGGGTGCGAACATGCAGCGTCAGGCGGTGCCGCTGATCAAGGCGGAGTCGCCGTTCGTCGGTACCGGGATGGAATACCGCGCCGCGGTCGACGCCGGTGACGTCGTCGTCGCCGAGGAGCCCGGTGTCGTCGAGGACCTGTGCGCCGACTACGTGACGGTGCACCAGGACGACGGCCACCGCCGCACCTACCTGCTGCACAAGTTCCGCCGCTCCAACGCCGGTACCTGCATCAACCAGAGCCCGGTGGTCGACGAGGGGCAGCGGGTCGAGGCGGGCCAGGTGATCGCCGACGGGCCGTGCACCGACGAAGGTGAGATGGCGCTCGGCAAGAACCTGCTGGTCGCGTTCATGCCGTGGGAGGGCTACAACTACGAGGACGCGATCATCCTCTCGCAGCGCATCGTGCAGGAGGACGTGCTCTCCTCGATCCATATCGAGGAGCACGAGGTCGACGCCCGCGACACCAAGCTGGGTCCGGAGGAGATCACCCGGGACATCCCGAACGTCTCCGAGGAGATGCTGGCCGACCTCGACGAGCGGGGCATCATCCGCATCGGCGCCGAGGTCCGGGACGGCGACATCCTGGTCGGCAAGGTCACCCCGAAGGGCGAGACCGAGCTGACCCCGGAGGAGCGGCTGCTGCGCGCGATCTTCGGGGAGAAGGCCCGGGAGGTCCGGGACACCTCGCTGAAGGTGCCGCACGGCGAGTCCGGCACGGTGATCGGGGTCCGCACGTTCAGCCGGGAGGACGGCGACGAGCTGTCCCCGGGCGTGAACGAGCTGGTCCGGGTGTACGTCGCCCAGAAGCGCAAGATCCAGGACGGCGACAAGCTCGCCGGGCGCCACGGCAACAAGGGCGTCATCTCCAAGATCCTGCCGCTGGAGGACATGCCGTTCCTGGAGGACGGCACCCCGGTCGACATCGTGCTGAACCCGCTCGGCGTGCCGAGCCGGATGAACGTCGGACAGGTGCTGGAGACCCACCTCGGCTGGCTGGCCAAGAACGGCTGGAAGCTGAAGGTCGACGACACCCCGTGGAAGCAGTCGCTCGCCTCGATCGGCGCCGACTCGTCCGAGCCGGACACGAACCTGGCCACGCCGGTGTTCGACGGCGCGCACGAGGAGGAGATCGCCGGCATGCTGGAGGCGTCGCTCCCGAACCGGGACGGCACCCAGCTGATCGGGCGCACCGGCAAGGCGAAGCTGTTCGACGGTCGTTCCGGCGAGCCGTTCCCGTCGCCGATCGCGGTCGGCTACATGTACATCATCAAGCTGAACCACCTGGTGGACGACAAGATCCACGCCCGCTCCACCGGCCCGTACTCGATGATCACCCAGCAGCCGCTGGGTGGTAAGGCGCAGTTCGGTGGCCAGCGGTTCGGCGAGATGGAGTGCTGGGCCATGCAGGCCTACGGCGCGGCCTACGCGCTGCAGGAGCTGCTGACGATCAAGTCCGACGACGTGGTCGGCCGCGTCAAGGTGTACGAGGCGATCGTCAAGGGCGAGAACATCCCCGAACCGGGCATCCCGGAGTCGTTCAAGGTCCTGCTCAAGGAGCTGCAGTCGCTGTGCCTCAACGTCGAGGTGCTCTCCAGCGACGGCAGCACCCTGGAGATGAAGGACAGCGACGACGAGGTGTTCCGCGCCGCGGAGGAACTCGGTATCGACCTGTCCCGGCACGAGCCGAGCAGCGTCGAAGAGGTCTGAGTGGTTGTACCGGGGCGCTGCGGCGCCCCGGTACCCCGACGACAGCGGCCGATACCACCGGCCGGGCGGCGTGCACACCGTCCGGCCACAACCCAAAGGGGACTGACCACAAGTGCTCGACGTGAACTTCTTCGACGAGCTGCGGATCGGCCTGGCCAGCGCCGACGACATTCGGCAGTGGTCGCATGGCGAGGTCAA
This sequence comes from Actinocatenispora comari, assembly GCF_017312725.1. GTDB lineage: Bacteria > Actinomycetota > Actinomycetes > Mycobacteriales > Micromonosporaceae > Actinocatenispora > Actinocatenispora comari. The sequence goes on from NZ_BOPO01000028.1 coordinate 42,538, forward strand.
GAAGCCCGAGACGATCAACTACCGCACCCTCAAGCCGGAGAAGGACGGGCTCTTCTGCGAGAAGATCTTCGGCCCCACCCGCGACTGGGAGTGCTACTGCGGCAAGTACAAGCGCGTCCGGTTCAAGGGCATCATCTGTGAGCGCTGCGGCGTCGAGGTGACTCGCGCCAAGGTGCGTCGTGAGCGGATGGGCCACATCGAGCTGGCCGCGTCGGTCACGCACATCTGGTACTTCAAGGGCGTGCCGAGCCGGCTGGGCTACCTGCTGGACATCGCGCCGAAGGACCTCGAGAAGATCATCTACTTCGCCGCGTACGTGGTGACGCAGGTGGACACCGAGGCCCGGCACCGTGACCTGCCGACCATCGAGTCGGAGATCGGTGCGGAGAAGCGCCAGCTGGAGAACCGCCGCGACGCCGACGTGGACGCGCGCGCCAAGAAGCTCGAGACCGACCTGGCCGAGCTCGAGGCCGAGGGTGCCAAGAGCGACGTGCGGCGCAAGGTCAAGGAGTCCGGCGAGCGCGAGATGCGCCAGATCCGCGACCGCGCGCAGCGGGAGATCGACCGGCTCGACGAGGTCATGGAGACCTTCCGCAAGCTGGAGCCCAAGCAGCTGGTCCCGGACGAGCTGCTCTACCGCGAACTGCGGGACCGCTTCGGGGAGTATTTCGAGGGCGGCATGGGCGCCGAGGCGATCAAGGCGCTGCTGGAGAACCTGAACCTGGACGCCGAGTCCGAGAACCTGCGCGAGACCATCCGGTCCGGCAAGGGTCAGCGGAAGATCCGGGCGCTGAAGCGGCTGAAGGTCGTCGCGGCGTTCCAGACCACCCGCAACTCGCCGCTGGGCATGGTGCTCGACTGCGTCCCGGTGATCCCGCCGGACCTGCGCCCGATGGTGCAGTTGGACGGTGGCCGGTTCGCCACCTCCGACCTGAACGACCTGTACCGCCGCGTGATCAACCGGAACAACCGGCTCAAGCGGCTGATCGACCTCGGCGCGCCCGAGATCATCGTCAACAACGAGAAGCGGATGCTGCAGGAGGCCGTCGACGCGCTGTTCGACAACGGCCGCCGCGGACGCCCGGTCACCGGTCCCGGTAACCGGCCGCTGAAGTCGCTGTCCGACATGCTCAAGGGCAAGCAGGGCCGGTTCCGGCAGAACCTGCTGGGCAAGCGCGTCGACTACTCCGGCCGTTCGGTCATCGTGGTCGGCCCGCGGCTCAAGCTGCACCAGTGCGGCCTGCCGCGGTACATGGCGCTGGAGCTGTTCAAGCCGTTCGTGATGAAGCGCCTGGTCGACCTGAACCATGCGCAGAACATCAAGTCGGCGAAGCGGATGGTCGAGCGTGGCCGCACCGCGGTGTGGGATGTCCTGGAAGAGGTCATCTCCGAGCACCCGGTGCTGCTGAACCGTGCCCCGACCCTGCACCGGCTCGGCATCCAGGCGTTCGAGCCGCAGCTGATCGAGGGCAAGGCGATCCAGCTGCACCCGCTGGTGTGCGCCGCGTTCAACGCCGACTTCGACGGCGACCAGATGGCGGTGCACGTACCGCTGTCGACCGAGGCGCAGGCCGAGGCCCGCATCCTGATGCTGTCCTCGAACAACATCCTGAAGCCCTCGGACGGCAAGCCGGTCACGATGCCGTCGCACGAGATGATCATCGGGCTGTACCACCTGACCCACCGCAGCGAGGGTGGCAAGGGCGAGGGCCGGGTGTTCGGTACGCCGGGCGAGGCTCAGATGGCGTTCGACGCCGGCGAGCTGGACCTGCAGGCGCCGGTCCGGATCCGGTTGACCGGGGTCAGCGCGGTGAACAACGGCGTCGGTGCCGAGGCATGGCAGGCGCCGGAGGGGTGGCAGCCGGGCGACCGGGTGCTGCTCGACACGACGCTGGGCCGGGTGCTGTTCAACGAGGCGCTGCCCGAGGACTACCCGTTCGTCAACTACGAGATCCGCAAGGGTCAGCTGTCGGCGATCATCAACGACCTGGCCGAGCGGGCTCCGAAGGTGCTGCTGGCGGCGACGCTGGACGCGCTGAAGGAGGCCGGCTACCACTGGGCCACCTGGTCGGGGCTGACCATCGGCATCGCCGACGTGGTCAACCCGCCGCACAAGAAGGCGATCCTGGAGCGGTACGAGTCGGACGCCGCGCAGGTGGACAAGCAGTACCAGCGTGGTCTGATGACCGCCGAGGAGCGCCGCGGCGAGCTGATCGAGATCTGGACCAAGGCGACCAACGAGGTCACCAAGGACATGGAGGACGCACTTCCGCAGGAGAACGCGCTGTGGAAGATGATCAACTCCGGTGCCCGCGGCAACATGCTGCAGCTCCGGCAGATCGCGGCCATCCGTGGCCTGGTGGCCAACCCGAAGGGCGAGATCATCCCGCGGCCGATCAAGTCGAGCTACCGCGAGGGTCTCTCCGTGCTGGAGTACTTCATCGCCACGCACGGCGCCCGGAAGGGTCTGGCCGACACCGCGCTGCGTACCGCCGACTCGGGTTACCTGACCCGACGGCTGGTCGACGTCTCGCAGGACGTGATCATCCGCGAGGACGACTGCGGTACCGAGCGGGCCGTGCCGATGACGGTCGCCACCGAGATCGACGGCAAGCTGGTCAAGGACGAGTACGTGGAGACCTCGGTCTTCGCGCGCTCGCTGGCCGAGGACGTGTACGGCACCGACGGCGAGCTGATCGCCACCCGCAACACCGATGTCGGTGGTCCGCTGGTGGACAAGCTGGTCGCCGGCGGCGTCAAGACCGTCCGGGTGCGGTCGGTGCTGACCTGCGAGTCGCGGCTCGGCGTGTGCGCCCAGTGCTACGGGCGTTCGCTGCCGACCGGTCAGCTGGTCGACATCGGTGAGGCGGTCGGCATCATCGCGGCCCAGTCCATCGGTGAGCCGGGTACGCAGCTGACCATGCGTACCTTCCACACCGGTGGCGTCGCGGGTGACGACATCACCCAGGGTCTGCCGCGGGTCACCGAGATCTTCGAGGCCCGGGTCCCGAAGGGCAAGGCTCCGATCGCGGAGAAGGCCGGCCGGGTCCGGATCGAGGAGGGGGAGAAGTCGCGCAAGATCATCATCGTGCCGGACGACGGCTCCGACGAGGTCGTGTACGACAAGATCCCGCGGCGTACCAGGCTGCGCAAGCAGGACGGCGAACACGCCGAGGTGGCGGAGAAGCTCACCGAGGGCACCGTGGACCCGCACGAGCTGCTGCGCATCACCAACCGCCGCAACGTGCAGCTGCACACGGTGCAGGAGGTCCAGCAGGTCTACCGGTCGCAGGGTGTGCACATCCACGACAAGCACATCGAGATCATCGTCCGGCAGATGCTCCGCCGGTACATCGTGATCGAGTCCGGTGACACGGAGTTCCTGCCCGGCTCGCCAGTCGAGTCGGCCACCTTCGACGCCGAGGTGCGTCGTCTGGTCGCCGAGGGCGGCCGGCCGGCGTCGGCGCGTCCGGTGCTGATGGGCATCACGAAGGCGTCGCTCGCGACCGAATCGTGGCTGTCCGCGGCCTCCTTCCAGGAGACCACCCGGGTCCTCACCGAGGCCGCGATCGAGGCGCGCAGCGACTCGCTCATCGGCCTCAAGGAGAACGTCATCATCGGTAAGCTCATCCCGGCCGGTACCGGTATCTCCAAGTACCGCAACATCCGGGTCGAGCCGACCGAGGAGGCGAAGGCCCAGGTGTACTCGATGACCGGGTACGGCGACACCGACTACGGGTTCGGGCCGGCCAGCGGGCAGGCAGTGCCGCTGGACGACTACGACCTCGGCGGCTTCGGCCGCTGACCCGGCGCCGGCGACTTCGGTCGCCGGCCAGCACAGCGATTGCGGGCCGTCGGTACCTTCGGGTGCCGGCGGCCCGCGCCGTTTCCGCCGGCATCCGGCCCCGGCTCGGCTGACCTCGGCTCGGCTCGGCTCTGCCTCGGCTCGGCGGGCCTCGGCCGGGCCCTGGCTCGGCACTGCCTCGGCTCGGCCGGCCTCGGCCTGGCCCGGCTCGGCTGGCCGCGGCTCGGCCCGCGCCGGTTGCTGGGAGCCGCTCAGGTTCGCCGGGTAGCGTTGGGCGACACGGGTGCGGCCGGATTCACCCCGGCCGATCAGACAGGGGGCTTCGGTTGATTCCAGCAGGTGGTCCGGCGCCGGTGGGCGCCGATCCGACCGCCGCGCGCCGGCACCCGCAGGACCCCGATCCGACCAGGTCGACCAAGGCGATCGCAGTGGTCTGGCTGGCGGCGGTCGGGCTGCTGTTCTCACCGGTGGTCGCCGGTGCGCTGCCGGCCGGCTTCGCACTGCTGCTGGCCCGCAGTACCGAGGCCGAGATGCGTGCCTCGGGCGGTTTCCTCACCGGGGTGGCACCACTGCGCGTCGGTACCCGGTTGGCCCGGCTGGCGTTGCTGGTGGCGGTCGCGGTGATCGTGGTCGGGATCGTCTTCGCGATCTTCCAGTTCGGCGGCTCCGACGGTGGCGCCGGCGTCCGGTACGGCCCGGATGTGAACTGACTTCGTAGTGTTGCCGCGTCACCATCGTTCCAGGAAGGACTCGCATGAGCGACCAGTCCGGGCACGGCGACCGCCCCGCCGCTCCGCCGGATCCCGGCTACCTGATCCCCTCCGACGCCGATCGTGGCGTCGATGCGTCGAACGTGCCGCCGCCGCGGCCGCCGGCACCCGAGCCACCGGCAGCGCCGGCCAGTGGCCCCGCCTTCACCCTGCCGTCGGCCGAGCCGGAGTCGCCGGTCAGCTCCCCGCCGCCGCGGCATCCGGCCGCCGACGAGCCGGCGACCTCGCCCGGGGGGTACGGCGCCGGGGCGACCTCGGGTGCCGGGTCGTACGCGCAGTCCGGCTCGCCGGCGCCGGGTGACTACGCGCCGGACGCCCAGGCCAGCGCGCCGGCCGCGTACGGGCAGCCGTCCGCCCCGGCGTACGGGCAGCCCGCGGCGCCCGGATACCCCCGGCCGGCCGCGCCGCAGCCCCCGCCGTACGGGCAGCCGCAGCCGCCGGGTTACCCGCCGGCCGGCGGGTACGGCGCGCCACCGGCGCCGGGCGGCTACGGCGCACCACAACCGGTCGGCTACGGTGCGCCGCCGCAGCCGGGGCTGCCGCCGGCCGGGTACGCGGTGCCGGCGCCGACCCCGCAGTACGGCGTGATGCTGCCGGCGAGCAAGCCGCCGAACTCCGGCCTGGCGGTCGGTGCGATGGTGGCGGGCATCGCCGGCTGCGCGATCGCGATCGGCGGCTTCTGCTCGTTGATCATCAGCATTCCGGCGATCCTGGCCGGCGTGGCCGGCCTGGTGATGGGGATCATCGCGCGCAAGAGCCTGACCACCACGTCCGGCGCGGCTGACCAGAGTGGCGCCGGGATGGCCCTGGCCGGCATCATCTGCGGGGCGATCGGTGCCGGTCTCGGCGTGATCGGCCTGATCATCCAGGTGATCGTGCTGGTGGCGTACGCCACCTGAGCCCGGGAGGCGAGCCAGATCACGAAGTTTCCGGGCCGGCGCCGGCGGCGTCCGCCCAGCCGGTAGGCTGACAAGCCACAACAGATGACGTCGGGCGTCGGCCCAGGCGCGTGGCCGAGATGGCACCCCCGTTTTGACCCTGGTCCAGATGGTGGGTACTCTTGGTCTTCGTGCCTGGGCACTGCCTGGGCTCGTCGCGTGTGCGTCCGTGGTTGGCGTGGTTGCCTCGCCGACCTGTCGGGGCTGATCGGGCCCGACCAACCGGCTCGCCACACCGCGACGTGCGGCAAGACTGTGTCAAGTGAATGTGCAGTGCACTGCGTCAAGCGATTGTGCAGTGCGTCGGTTCGCGAGCGGGCGACACGCCCGACCGCGGGGGTCGGTCCACCGGCCGCCGATCTGCGCATCCGCCGGCGGGGGCCATCGGCGCCTGCTCGGCGCCCCGGGCTCGACACGGGCTCACCAGGCACGACACCCCGGAAATGGCAACACGCACGACCTTGAAGACTGCACCACGGTCTTCGAGACCGCATGACCCTGAAGACTCCGATCACTTTCACGATTGGCCCGGCCAGCGATGGCCGAAGGGAGCGAAAGACCCGGTGCCCACGATCCAGCAGCTGGTCCGCAAGGGACGTCAGGCGAAGACCAGCAAGACCAAGACGCCGGCGCTGAACGGCAGCCCGCAGCGGCGCGGCGTGTGCACGCGTGTGTTCACGACCACGCCGAAGAAGCCGAACTCCGCACTGCGGAAGGTGGCGCGCGTCAAGCTGTCCAGCGGCATCGAGGTGACCGCCTACATCCCGGGCGTCGGCCACAACCTGCAGGAGCACTCGATCGTGCTCGTGCGCGGTGGCCGCGTGAAGGACCTGCCGGGTGTTCGGTACAAGATCATCCGCGGGTCGCTCGACACCCAGGGCGTGCGCAACCGCAAGCAGGCGCGCAGTCGTTACGGCGCGAAGAGGGAGAAGAGCTGACATGCCGCGCAAGGGACCCGCGCCACGTCGTCCGCTGACCCCGGACCCGGTCTACAGCTCGGTGCTCGTCACCCAGCTGGTCAACAAGTTGCTCATCTCGGGCAAGCGTCAGCTGGCCGAGCGACTTGTCTACGGCGCGCTGGAAGGCGCCCGGGAGAAGTCCGGTACCGACCCGGTGGTCACGCTCAAGCGTGCGCTGGACAACGTCAAGCCCAGCCTGGAGGTCCGCAGCCGCCGTGTCGGTGGCGCGACGTACCAGGTGCCGGTCGAGGTGCGCCCGCAGCGCGCCACCACCCTGGGCCTGCGCTGGCTGATCCAGTACTCCCGCGCCCGGCGCGAGAAGACCATGACCGAGCGGCTCATGAACGAGCTGCTCGACGCCAGCAACGGGCTGGGTGCCGCGGTCAAGCGCCGCGAGGACACCCACAAGATGGCCGAGTCGAACCGCGCGTTCGCGCACTACCGCTGGTAGTGCTCCGCCCGGTCCGCGACACGTGGCGGCCGAACCGCAACGGAGGTAGCAGTGGCTAAAGCTGACGCCGCCCTGGCCCAGCTTCGCAACATCGGCATCATGGCCCACATCGATGCCGGCAAGACGACGACGACCGAGCGGATTCTCTTCTACACCGGCATCACGTACAAGATCGGTGAGGTCCACGAGGGCGCTGCCGTCATGGACTGGATGGAGCAGGAACAGGAACGTGGCATCACGATCACTTCGGCTGCGACGAAGTGTGAGTGGAAGGACCACACCATCCAGATCATCGACACCCCGGGCCACGTCGACTTCACCGTCGAGGTGGAGCGTTCGCTGCGCGTCCTGGACGGTGCGATCGCGGTCTACGACGGTGTCGCAGGTGTCGAGCCGCAGACCGAGAACGTCTGGCGGCAGGCGGACAAGTACCACGTCCCGCGGATGTGCTTCGTCAACAAGCTCGACCGCACCGGTGCGGACTTCTTCCGTTGCGTCGACATGATGGTCGACCGGCTCAACTCGACCCCGCTCGTGCTGCAGATTCCGATCGGTACCGAGGCCGACTTCGTCGGCGTCGTCGACCTGATCCGGATGAAGGCGCTGACCTGGCGTGGCGAGACCCAGAAGGGCGAGGACTACGCGGTCGAGGACATCCCCGCCGAGCTGCAGGCGAAGGCCGAGGAGTACCGGGAGAAGCTCCTGGAGACCCTGGCCGACGTCGACGACTCGGTGATGGAGAAGTACCTCGAGGGCGAGGAGCTGTCCGAGGCCGAGATCAAGGCCGGCATCCGCCGCGCCACGATCGGCAACAAGGCGAACCCGGTGGTGTGCGGTTCGGCGTTCAAGAACAAGGGCGTGCAGCCCATGCTCGACGCCGTGATCGACTACCTGCCGAGCCCGCTGGACGTGCCCGCCATCCAGGGTGTCGCGACCGACGGCGAGACGCCGATCGAGCGGCACTCGGACGTGAACGAGCCGTTCGCCGCGCTGGCGTTCAAGGTGCAGACCGACAAGCACCTCGGCAAGCTCACCTACATCCGGATCTACTCGGGTTCGGTCGAGGTCGGATCCCAGGTGGTGAACTCCACCAAGGACAACCGCAAGGAGCGCATCGGCAAGATCTACCAGATGCACTCCAACAAGCGGGAGGAGCGGCCGTCGGCGCAGGCCGGCGACATCGTCGCGGTGCAGGGTCTCAAGCAGACCACCACCGGTGACACGCTCTGCGACCCGGCGAAGCCGGTGATCCTGGAGTCGATGACGTTCCCGGAGCCGGTCATCGACGTGGCGATCGAGCCGAAGTCGAAGGCCGACCAGGAGAAGCTGACCGTCGCGATCCAGCGGTTGGCCGAGGAGGACCCGACCTTCCGGGTGCACACCGACGAGGAGAGCGGCCAGACCGTCATCGGCGGCATGGGCGAGCTCCACCTGGACGTGCTGGTCGACCGCATGCGGCGGGAGTTCAACGTCGAGGCGAACATCGGCAAGCCCCAGGTCGCCTACCGCGAGACCGTCAAGAACAAGGTCGAGAACGTCACCTACCTGCACAAGAAGCAGACCGGTGGCTCCGGCCAGTTCGCGAAGGTCGTCGTGAACCTGGAGCCGCTGCCGCTGGACCCCGACTCCCCGACGTACGAGTTCGACAACAAGGTCACCGGTGGCCGGGTGCCGAAGGAGTACATCCCGTCGGTGGACGCCGGTGCCCAGGACGCCATGCAGTACGGCGTGCTGGCCGGGTACCCGCTGGTCGGCGTCAAGCTGACGCTGGTCGACGGTCAGTACCACGAGGTCGACTCGTCCGAGATGGCGTTCAAGATCGCCGGTTCGATGGTGCTGAAGGAGGCGGCGCGGCGTGCGAACGCGGTGCTGCTGGAGCCGATGATGGCCGTCGAGGTCACCACGCCCGAGGAGAACATGGGCGACGTGATCGGCGACCTGAACTCGCGGCGTGGCACCATCCAGGCGATGGAGGAGCGCGGCGGTGCGCGGGTCGTTCGGGCCGCGGTGCCGCTGTCGGAGATGTTCGGCTACGTCAACGACCTCCGGTCGAAGACGCAGGGCCGGGCGAGCTACTCGATGCAGTTCGACTCGTACGCCGAGGTCCCGAACAACGTCGCCAAGGAGATCATCGCCAAGGCGACCGGCGAGTGACGTGTGGCCGCCGAGCTCCGGCTCGGCGGCCCGCCCCTCGCGAATCACATGAAATCGTCCGGCGGCCAGCGTCAGGTGCCCGTACCGGATAGGTAAGTAGCAAAGAACAGTCCACAGGAGGACACCAGTGGCGAAGGCGAAGTTCGAGCGGACCAAGCCGCACGTCAACATCGGCACCATCGGTCACATCGACCACGGCAAGACGACGCTGACCGCGGCCATCACGAAGGTCCTGCACGACAAGTACCCGGACCTGAACCCGTACACGCCGTTCGACGAGATCGACAACGCGCCTGAGGAGAAGCAGCGCGGTATCACGATCTCGATCTCGCACGTCGAGTACCAGACCGAGGCGCGGCACTACGCGCACGTCGACTGCCCCGGGCACGCCGACTACATCAAGAACATGATCACCGGTGCTGCCCAGATGGACGGCGCGATCCTGGTGGTCGCGGCGACCGACGGCCCGATGCCGCAGACCCGCGAGCACGTGCTGCTGGCCCGTCAGGTCGGCGTTCCGTACATCGTGGTCGCCCTGAACAAGGCGGACATGGTCGAGGACGAGGAGCTCATGGAGCTCGTCGAGCTCGAGGTGCGGGAGCTGCTGTCGACCCAGGAGTACCCGGGCGACGACCTGCCGGTCGTGAAGGTCTCCGCGCTGAAGGCGCTGGAGGGCGAGGAGCAGTGGGTGAAGTCGGTCCAGGACCTCATGGAGGCCGTGGACAGCTACATCCCTGAGCCGGAGCGCGACATCGACAAGCCGTTCCTGATGCCGATCGAGGACGTCTTCACGATCACCGGCCGCGGTACCGTGGTCACCGGTCGCGCCGAGCGCGGCACGCTGAAGGTGAACGAGGAGGTCGAGATCGTCGGCATCCGCGACAAGTCGACCAAGACCACCGTCACCAGCGTCGAGATGTTCCGCAAGATCCTCGACGAGGCGCGTGCCGGTGAGAACTGCGGTCTGCTGCTTCGTGGCATCAAGCGCGAGGACGTGGAGCGCGGCCAGGTCGTCGTGAAGCCCGGCACGATCACCCCGCACACCAACTTCGAGTGCCAGGTCTACATCCTGAGCAAGGACGAGGGTGGGCGGCACACGCCGTTCTTCAACAACTACCGGCCGCAGTTCTACTTCCGCACCACCGACGTGACCGGCGTGGTGACCCTCCCCGAGGGCACCGAGATGGTCATGCCCGGTGACAACACCTCGATGTCGGTGGAGCTGATCCAGCCCATCGCCATGGAGGAGGGGCTGAAGCTGGCCATCCGCGAGGGCGGTCGTACCGTCGGCGCCGGTCAGGTCACCAAGATCAACAAGTAAACGGCAGGCGGGGTGGCCGGCCACTCAGGTGGGTCCGGTCACCCCGGTTTCCGTTCGCCGCACTCTGTACGGCATACTAGACAGGTTGCGTCCGCGGGGCGCCTGCTCGTGTGTTCGGCCGGCTGGGCCGGCCTGCCGGGCAGGGTTGCGCCGCACGGCGTGGGGCCAGCGAAATCGACCGGTGTCACATCCGGGCGGTGCTGTGCCAGGCGTCGAGACCCGCGCACGGGTCACCGTCAGTTCGGTGAGTTGCGGGCAGTGACGTCGAGCAAGGTGGATCCTTCCGTTCCCGGGCGGGTCCGTGACCTTGAATCGGCGACACGCCCGACCGCGGGGGTCGGCCGAATCGGTTCTCCGATCGGCTGAAGAAGGACCACAGGAGCCTCAGGTCGGGGACTCCGGGGCGCTGGCGAAGATCGGTTGCTCCGCTTCCTGACCAGGCAGCGGCACGAGAGAAGGAATCAGAAGCCACCATGGCGGGACAGAAGATCCGCATCCGGCTGAAGGCCTACGACCACGAGGTCGTCGACTCCTCGGCGCGAAAGATCGTCGAGACGGTGACGCGCACCGGGGCGCAGGTCGCTGGCCCGGTGCCGCTGCCCACGGAGATCAACCGTTTCTGCGTCATCCGCTCGCCGCACAAGTACAAGGACTCGCGCGAGCACTTCGAGATGCGTACGCACAAGCGGCTGATCGACATCATCGACCCGACTCCGAAGACCGTCGACTCGCTGATGCGGCTTGACCTGCCGGCCGGCGTCGACATCGAGATCAAGCTGTAGGGACCGAGACGATGGACAGGCAAGTCAAGGGAATCCTGGGCACCAAGCTCGGCATGACCCAGGTCTGGGACGAGTTCAACCGGGTCGTCCCGGTGACCGTGGTGCAGGCCGGACCGTGCGTCGTCACCCAGGTCCGTACCGAGGACAAGGACGGCTACTCGGCCGTGCAGCTGGCGTTCGGTTCGATCGACCCGCGCAAGGTGAACAAGCCGCGGGCCGGCCACTTCGCCAAGGCGGGCGTCACGCCGCGCCGGTACGTGGTGGAGATCCGCACCAGCGATGCCGCCGAGTACGAGCTGGGCGCCGAGGTCACGCTGAACGACTTCGACGGCGTCGGCCTGGTCGACGTGACCGGCCGTACCAAGGGCAAGGGCTTCGCCGGTGTGATGAAGCGGCACGGCTTCCACGGCCTGAAGGCCTCGCACGGCGTCGAGCGCAAGCACCGTTCGCCGGGCTCGATCGGCGGTTGTGCCACTCCGGGTCGCGTCTTCAAGGGCGTGCGGATGGCCGGCCGGATGGGCTCCGACCGGTTCACCGCGCAGAACCTCTCGATCGTCGACGTCGACACGGAGAACAACCTCCTGCTGGTCAAGGGCGCGATCCCCGGCCCGACGAACGGGCTGGTGCTGATCCGCACCGCGGCCAAGCAGGCGCTGCGCAAGGGCGGTGTCAAGTGACTGAGGTGAAGGTACTGGACCGCGAGGGCAAGGACGCCGGTTCGGCCGAGCTGCCCGACGACATCTTCGACGTCCAGGCGAACATCCCGCTGATGCACCAGGTCGTGGTGGCTCAGCTGGCCGCGGCCCGGCAGGGTACGCACAAGGCCAAGACCCGCGGCGAGGTCTCCGGCGGCGGCAAGAAGCCGTACCGGCAGAAGGGCACCGGCCGGGCCCGTCAGGGCTCGACCCGGGCGCCGCAGTTCGCCGGCGGTGGCACCGTGCACGGCCCCGTACCGCGGGACTACGCGCAGCGCACCCCCAAGAAGATGAAGCGCGCGGCACTGCGCGGCGCGCTGTCCGACCGGGCGCGTGCCGAGCAGGTGTTCGTCGTCTCCTCGCTGGTCGAGGGCGACGCCCCGAGCACGAAGAGCGCGCTGGCCGCGCTGCGCCAGGTGACCAAGGCCGCCCGCGTGCTGGTCGCGGTCGCTCGCGAGGACGAGCTGACCTGGAAGAGCCTGCGCAACGCCCCCGAGGTGCACCTGCTCGCCGCCGACCAGCTCAACACGTACGACGTGCTGGTCAACGACGACGTGGTGTTCGTCGGCGACGCGCTCGACGAGTTCCTCGGCGTGCAGGGGCACGGTTCGGCCTCGGCGAGTGAGGAGGAGCAGGCATGAGCGGCGTGAGCTTCAACGACCCGCGCGACGTGATCGACAAGCCGGTCGTCTCGGAGAAGAGTTACGGCCTGCTGGACCAGAACAAGTACACGTTCCTGGTCCACCCGGACTCGAACAAGACGCAGATCAAGATCGCGATCCAGCAGATCTTCAACGTGAAGGTGCTGTCGGTCAACACGATCAACCGGCAGGGCAAGCGCAAGCGCACCCGGACCGGTTTCGGGAAGCGCAAGGACACCAAGCGGGCGATCGTGACCCTCGCTCCGGGCGACCGGATCGAGGCGTTCGGCGGCCCGGTTTCCTGACAGCGGCGCGCCGGTACCGAATCTGATGGACACCGGCCTTGAGGTAGAGAGAGAACGATGGGCATCCGCAAGTACAAGCCGACCACGCCGGGTCGTCGCGGCTCGTCCGTGGCCGACTTCGCGGAAATCACGCGAAGCACGCCGGAGAAGTCGCTGCTGCGTCCGCTGCACAACAAGGGCGGCCGCAACGCGCAGGGCAAGATCACCCAACGTCGGCAGGGTGGTGGGCACAAGCGGCAGTACCGCCTGATCGACTTCCGTCGCAACGACAAGGACGGCATCCCGGCCAAGGTCGCGCACATCGAGTACGACCCGAACCGCACCGCCCGCATCGCGCTGCTGCACTTCGCCGACGGCACCAAGCGCTACATCCTGGCGCCGCGGAACCTCGGCCAGGGCGCGACCGTCGAGTCCGGCCCGGCCGCCGACATCCAGCCCGGCAACAACAAGCCGCTGCGCAACATCCCGGTCGGTACCACGGTGCACGCCGTGGAGCTGCGGCCCGGCGGCGGCGCGAAGCTGGGCCGGTCCGCCGGCGCCAGCATCCAGCTGCAGGCCAAGGAGGGCATGTACGCCACGCTGCGGCTGCCTTCCGGTGAGACCCGGATGGTCGACGTGCGCTGCCGCGCCACGATCGGCGAGGTCGGCAACGCCGAGCAGTCGAACATCAACTGGGGCAAGGCCGGCCGGATGCGCTGGAAGGGCCGGCGGCCGAAGGTTCGTGGTGTCGCGATGAACCCGGTTGACCACCCGCACGGCGGTGGTGAGGGCAAGACCTCCGGTGGTCGTAACCCGGTCAACCCGAACGGTAAGCCCGAGGGCCGGACCCGGCGTCAGGGCAAGGAGTCCGACCGGCTCATCGTTCGTCGTCGTTACGCCAACCGGAAGCGCTAGGAGTAGGGATGCCTCGCAGCCTCAAGAAGGGCCCCTTCGTCGACGACCACCTGATGAAGAAGGTGGAAGTCCAGAACGACAAGGGCACCAAGAACGTCATCAAGACCTGGTCTCGCCGGTCCACGATCACGCCCGAGATGCTCGGTCACACGATCGCGGTGCACAACGGCCGCAAGCACATCCCGGTGTTCATCACCGAGGCGATGGTCGGGCACAAGCTCGGCGAGTTCGCGCTGACCCGCACGTTCAAGGGTCACGAGAAGGACGACAGGAAGAGCCGGCGTCGCTGACCTGCGGGTCGCCCGAGACGCTGACGTACGAATCGATACGAGGAAACGAGCAAGGGGACAGCGATGCCAACTAAGGGCGACGCTACTGCGCCTCCCGGCGCGCGGGCGGTTGCGCGACACGTGCGCACCTCGCCGATGAAGGCGCGCCGTGTGGTCAACCTCGTTCGCGGGATGTCCGCGAAGGAGGCCCTCACGGTGCTCAAGTTCGCCCCCCAGGCAGCCAGCGAGCCGGTCTACAAGGTGGTTGCCTCCGCGATCGCCAACGCCGAGAACAACGAGCGGCTGGACCCGGATTCGTTGCTCATCAGCGAGGCGTACGTCGACGAGGGGCCGACACTGCGGCGCTTCCGTCCGCGTGCCCAGGGTCGGGCGTACCGGATCCGCAAGCGCACCTGCCACATCACGATCGTGGTGGAGAGCGTGCAGGCGGCTCCGGCGGACCGGAAGGGCGCCAAGAAGGCGGCGGCGAAGAAGGCCGCGCCGGCGAAGAAGGCGGCCGAGCCGGCGGCGAGCGCCGAGGGCGAGGCTACGACGGCCGCGGCGGCAGAAGCCACGACGGCCGGCGAGAAGGAGAGCGCGGAGTAATGGGTCAGAAGGTCCACCCGCACGGGTTCCGGCTCGGTATCAGCACCGACTGGACCTCCCGGTGGTACGCGGACAAGCTGTACAAGGACTACGTCGCCGAGGATGTCAAGATCCGTCGGATGATCTCCGGTGGCCTGGAGCGGGCCGGTATCTCCCGGGTCGACATCGAGCGCACCCGGGACCGGGTCCGCGTCGACATCCACTCCGCGCGACCCGGCATCGTGATCGGCCGCAAGGGCGCCGAGGCGGACCGCATCCGCGGTGAGCTGGAGAAGCTGACGAAGAAGCAGATCCAGCTCAACATCCTCGAGGTGAAGAACCCCGAGTCGGACGCGCAGCTCGTCGCGCAGGGCATCGCCGAGCAGCTGGCCCAGCGGGTCGCGTTCCGGCGGGCGATGCGCAAGGCGATCCAGTCGGCCATGCGCAACCCGATGGTCAAGGGCATCCGGGTGCAGTGCGGCGGCCGCCTCGGTGGCGCCGAGATGTCGCGCTCGGAGTTCTACCGCGAGGGTCGCGTTCCGTTGCACACGCTGCGCGCGAACATCGACTACGGCTTCTTCGAGGCCCGGACCACCTTCGGCCGGATCGGCGTGAAGGTCTGGATCTACAAGGGCGAGGCCGTGCCGGGTCGCGAGCAGCCGGAGGTTCCGTCCGGCCGTCCGCGCCGGGACCGCAACGACCGTCCGCGGCGCACCCGTTCGGGTTCGTCCGGCACGACCGCCGGCGGTACCGAGGCGGGTCGCGCGGCTGCGGCCGAGCGCGGTCGCCCGGCGCCCGAGCCGGCTGCAACTTCGACGGCCCCCGCGGCCGAGAAGAGTCAGGAGGGCTGAGCAATGCTGATTCCGCGTAAGCCCCCGAAGGGCTTCCGGAAGCCGCATCACCCGACGCGCCGCGGCAAGTCCAAGGGCGGCACCCGGGTGGCGTTCGGCGAGTTCGGCATCCAGGCGCTGGAGCCGGCGTACGTGACGAACCGGCAGATCGAGGCCGCACGTATCGCCATGACCCGGCACATCAAGCGTGGTGGCAAGGTCTGGATCACGATCTTCCCGGACCAGGCGCTGACCAAGAAGCCGGCCGAGACCCGGATGGGTTCCGGTAAGGGTTCGCCCGAGTGGTGGGTCGCCAACGTGAAGCCCGGTCGGGTGATGTTCGAGCTGTCGTTCCCGAACGAAGTGGTCGCGCGTGAGGCGCTGACCCGCGCGATCCACAAGCTTCCGATGAAGTGCCGGATCGTGAAGCGCGAAGTGGGTGAGGTCTGATGGCGGCTGGTACGCCTTCCGGTGAGCTGCGCGAGCTCGGCGACGAGGAGCTCGCGACGAAGCTCGGCGAGGCCAAGGCGGAGCTGTTCAACCTCCGCGTGCAGGGTGCCACCGGGCAGCTGGACAACAACCGTCGGCTCCAGGTGGTACGCCGGGAGATCGCCCGGATCTACACGATCATGCGTGAGCGCGAGCTCGGCCTCAGCGCTGCGCCCAGCGAGGTTGCGTGATGAGCGAGCAGACGACAGAGCAGCGTGGCCGCCGCAAGGTCCGTGAGGGCCTGGTGGTCAGCGACAAGATGGACAAGACCGTCGTGGTCGCCGTGGAGGACCGGGTCAAGCACCCGCTGTACGGCAAGGTCATGCGGCGGACCAACAAGCTCAAGGCGCACGACGAGCAGAACCAGTGCGGTGTCGGCGACCGGGTGCGTCTGATGGAGACGCGTCCGCAGTCGGCGACGAAGCGGTGGCGGGTCGTCGAGATCCTGGAGAAGGCCAAGTAAAGCGAGCCGCCGTGACCCGGAAGCGGGCTGCGGCGGGACGTTCCGCCAGGCTTCGCGTCAGCGGAGGACCGGCAGACATCAGGAGTTGACGTGATTCAGCAGGAGTCGCGACTGCGCGTCGCCGACAACACGGGTGCCAGGCAGATTCTGTGCATCCGGGTGCTCGGCGGCTCCGGTCGGCGCTACGCGAGCATCGGCGACGTCATCGTGGCCACCGTCAAGGACGCGATCCCGGGCGCCGGTGTGAAGAAGGGCGACGTGGTCAAGGCCGTGGTCGTCCGTACCGCCAAGGAAAAGCGCCGGCCGGATGGCTCGTACATCCGCTTCGACGAGAACGCAGCGGTCCTGATCCGGGACGGCGGGGACCCTCGGGGTACCCGCATCTTCGGGCCGGTCGGCCGGGAACTGCGCGACAAGAAGTTCATGAAGATCATCTCCCTGGCACCGGAGGTGTTGTGACCGTGAAGGTGAAGAAGGGCGACACGGTCCTCGTCATCGCCGGCAAGGACCGGGGCGCGAAGGGCAAGGTCATCGCGGCCTACCCGGAGCAGGACCGGGTTCTCGTCGAGGGCGTGAACCGAGTCAAGAAGCACACCAAGATCCAGACGTCCCAGCGCGGTTCCCAGAGTGGCGGCATCGTCACCCAGGAGGCGTCGATCCACGTCAGCAATGTGATGGTGGTCGACGGCGACGGGAACCCGACCCGCGTGGGTTACCGCAAGGACGAGTCCGGGCGCAACGTGCGGATCTCCCGGCGCTCCAAGAAGGACCTGTGATGTCGACGGCAACTGATGAGAAGGTCACCCCGCGCCTGAAGCAGCGGTACCGGGCGGAGATCGCGGGCGGGATGGTCGAGAAGTTCGGCTACGCCAACCCGATGACCGTTCCCGGTCTGGTGAAGATCGTCGTCAACATGGGTGTCGGCGACGCGGCCCGGGACGCCAAGCTGATCGACGGCGCGGTGCGTGACCTGACCGCGATCACCGGCCAGAAGCCGCTGGTGCGGCGGGCGAAGAAGTCCATCGCGCAGTTCAAGCTGCGCGAGGGGATGCCGATCGGCGCGAAGGTGACCCTGCGCGGCGACCGGATGTGGGAGTTCCTGGACCGGCTGCTGTCGATCTCGCTCCCGCGTATCCGTGACTTCCGCGGCCTGTCGGCGAAGCAGTTCGACGGCCACGGTAACTACACGTTCGGTCTCACCGAGCAGTCGGTCTTCCACGAGATCGACCAGGACAAGATCGACCGTGTGCGCGGCATGGACATCACCGTGGTGACGTCCGCAACGACCGACGAGGAGGGCCGGCACCTGCTGCGGCTGCTGGGCTTCCCGTTCAAGGAGAACTGACATGGCCAAGAAGGCGCTAGTCATCAAGGCGGCGCGGAAGCCGAAGTTCTCCGCGCGTGCGTACACTCGCTGCCAGCGTTGCGGTCGCCCGCGGGCGGTCTACCGCAAGTTCGGGCTGTGCCGGGTGTGCATCCGTGAGATGGCGCACCGCGGCGAACTTCCCGGTGTGTCCAAGGCGTCCTGGTAACAGCCGACGCTGGATAAGCAACGCCACAGGCCCGTGAGGCGGGAACCGGGGCGAGGAAGGCACCACATCACATGACGATGACCGATCCGATCGCAGACATGTTGACGCGTCTGCGTAACGGCAACCAGGCATACCACGATGTCGTGGCGATGCCCTACTCGAAGATCAAGGCGAACATCGCCGAGGTCCTCAAGCAGGAGGGCTACGTCACGGGCTGGTCCGTCGAGGAACCGGCCGAGGGTACCGTCGGCAAGAAGCTGAGCGTCGAGCTGAAGTTCGGCCAGAACCGGGAGCGCAGCCTCGCCGGTATCCGTCGGGTCTCCAAGCCGGGCCTGCGGGTGTATGCGAAGGCAGACGAGCTGCCCCGGGTGCTCGGCGGTCTGGGCGTCGCGATCATCTCGACGTCGCAGGGGCTGCTGACCGACAGGCAGGCTCGCAAGCGCGGCGTGGGCGGGGAAGTCCTCGCCTACGTCTGGTAAGGGAGTTGCTGAGCCATGTCTCGGATTGGACGTAAGCCGATCCCGGTCCCGGCCGGCGTGGACGTCAAGATCGACGGCGCCACGGTCGCGGTCAAGGGCCCGAAGGGCGAGCTGTCGCACACGCTCGCCGAACCGATCACCGCTCGCCTCGAGGACGGCACCATCTACGTGGAGCGGCCGAACGACGAGCGTCGTTCGCGCGCCCTGCACGGGCTGTCCCGGACGCTGGTGAACAACCTGGTCGTCGGCGTGACGGCGGGGTACGAGAAGGTGCTGGAGATCCAGGGCACCGGTTACCGGGTCCAGGCCAAGGGCCAGGACCTGGAGTTCGCGCTCGGGTTCTCGCACCCGGTCGTGGTCCCGGCTCCGGCCGGCATCACCTTCAGCGTGCAGAAGCCGACCCAGCTGACGGTCTCCGGTATCGACAAGCAGCAGGTCGGTGAGATCGCGGCGAACATCCGCAAGATCCGGCCGCCGGAGCCGTACAAGGGCAAGGGTGTGCGGTACCAGGGCGAGAACGTTCGCCGCAAGGCTGGAAAGGCGGGTAAGTAATGGCTGCCACACTGGCCAACCGCAACTCGGCGAAGGGCGGTGCGGCGGCGCGCCGGATTTCCCGGAACCGCCGGCACTTCCGGGTGCGCAAGCGGGTCACCGGTACCGAGGTGCGTCCTCGGCTGGTCGTGACCCGTTCGCTGCGGCACATCTACGCGCAGGTCATCGACGACACCAAGGGCCACACGCTGGTCGCGGCGTCGACGCTCGATGGCACCCTGCGCGGCGCCGACGGCGACAAGAAGGACCAGGCCCGCAAGGTCGGCGAGCTGCTCGCCGAGCGGGCGAAGGGCGCGGGTGTGACCAAGGTGGTCTTCGACCGGGGCGGCAACGCCTACCACGGTCGGGTTGCCGCGCTTGCCGACGCCGCTCGGTCCGGTGGCTTGGAGTTCTAGGAAACCGACCAGCATCGGGCCCGACCGGTCCGGTGACGAGGGACTTAAGAAAGGTAGCGCCTGATGGCAGGTCCGCAGCGCCGTGGCGGATCCGGCGACAACCGCCGGGATCGCCGGGATGGCGGCCGTGGCGGCGCGGCCGCGGAGAAGACACCGCACCTCGAGCGGCTCGTCAAGATCAACCGCGTCGCCAAGGTCGTGCGAGGTGGCCGACGCTTCAGCTTCACCGCGCTGGTCGTGGTGGGTGACGGCGACGGTACCGTTGGTGTCGGATACGGAAAGGCCAAGGAGGTGCCCGCGGCGATCGCCAAGGGCGTCGAGGAGGCCAAGAAGCACTTCTTCAAGGTGCCGCGCATCGGTGCGACGATCACCCACCCGGTGATCGGCGAGGATGCGGCCGGCGTCGTGATGCTCAAGCCGGCCAGCGCCGGTACCGGTGTGATCGCGGGCGGCCCGGTTCGTGCCGTGCTGGAGTGCGCCGGTATCCACGACGTGCTGTCCAAGAGCCTCGGCTCGTCCAACCCGATCAACATCGTGCACGCCACCGTGGCAGCCCTGAAGAGCCTGGAGTCTCCGGAGCAGGTGGCCGCGCGCCGTGGCCTGCCGCTGGAGGACGTGGCTCCGACCGCGATGCTGCGGACCCGTGCGGGCCTGGCGAGCTGAACGGGAGACATGACATGGCACGCCTGAAGGTCACCCAGGTCCGGTCCGTGATCGGGTCGAAGCAGAACCAGCGCGAGACGCTGCGCAGCCTCGGCCTGAAGCGGATCAACGACGTGGTGGTCAAGGAGGACCGTCCGGAGATCCGGGGCATGGTCCGTACCGTGACCCACCTCGTGCAGGTTGAGGAGGTGGAGTAGCGATGGCGCTCAAGGTGCATCACCTGCGCCCGGCTCCGGGTGCGAAGACCGCCAAGGTGCGGGTCGGCCGCGGTGAGGGCTCGAAGGGCAAGACCGCCGGCCGCGGTACGAAGGGCACCAAGGCCCGGAAGAACGTACCGGCGTACTTCGAGGGTGGGCAGATGCCCATCCACATGCGGCTGCCGAAGCTGAAGGGCTTCAAGAACCGGTTCAAGGTCACCTACCAGGTGGTCAACCTGGACCGGCTGGCCGCCCTGTTCCCGAACGGTGGCGAGATCGGCCCGGTCGAGCTGGCCAAGGCCGGCGCGGTGCGCGCCGGTGAGCTGGTGAAGGTGCTGGGTTCCGGCGACCTCGGTGGCGTCAAGCTCCAGGTCACGGCGCACGCGTTCAGCGGCGCCGCCAAGGAGAAGATCACCGCCGCCGGTGGTTCGGTCACCGAGCTGTAAGTGAAGCAATTTGCCGCGCCGTTGTGAGCCCCACCAGGGCGTTCACAACGGCGCGGTCTCATGTCGGTACGGAAGTGGCCGGCACGGATACCGCCGTAAACGCCCGTACTGTTAGAGTCGCCCCCGGACCCCGGCCATGCCGTGGGCGAAGTTCTCGACACGCACCGCCGCGTCGGCGGTCAGTCTGCGCAGGAGGAACAGTTGCTCTCCGCCTTTGTCAGTGCGTTCAAAACGCCTGACCTGCGCAAGAAACTGCTGTTCACGGTCTTCATCCTGGCCATCTTCCGGCTCGGGGCCGCGTTGCCGAGTCCCGGCGTGTCGTACACGAACGTGCAGACCTGTATCGGCATCGCGTCGAAGTCCGGTGGTACGCAGGACGTCTTCACCCTGCTGAACCTCTTCTCCGGTGGCGCGCTGTTCCAGTTGAGTGTGTTCGCGCTGGGCATCATGCCCTACATCACCGCGAGCATCATCCTGCAGCTGCTCACCGTGGTGATTCCGCGGTTGGAGCTGCTGAAGAAGGAAGGCCAGTCCGGCCAGGCGAAGATCACCCAGTACACGCGGTACCTGACGCTCGGGCTCGCGGTGCTGCAGGCGTCCGGCTACATCGCGCTCGCCGAGTCGGGCCAGCTGTTCGGCAACCAGTGCCCGGACCCGATCATCCCGACCGTCGGCCCGCTGCCGCACTGGCTGACCCTGGTGATGATCGTGACCACGATGACCGCCGGCACCGGCTGCATCATGTGGCTGGGCGAGCTGATCACCGACCGCGGTGTCGGCAACGGCATGTCGGTGCTGATCTTCACCAACATCGCGGCCCGGATGCCCGCCGAGGGCTGGACGATCCTGAAGAAGGGCACGCTGACCTTCGCGATCGTGCTGGGCATCGGCATCGTGGTGATCGCCGCGGTGGTCTTCATCGAACAGGCCCAACGCCGGGTCCCGGTGCAGTACGCGAAGCGCATGATCGGCCGCCGGATGTTCGGCGGCACCTCGACCTACATCCCGTTGAAGGTCAACCAGGCCGGCGTCATCCCGGTGATCTTCGCGTCGTCGCTGCTCTACCTGCCGCAGCTGGTCACCCAGCTGGCCGGGTCGAACAGCACGAACTCGGTCGTGGTGTTCATCAACAGGTACATCACCCAGCCGAACAACTGGGTCCACATCCTCTTCTACTTCTTCCTGATCATCTTCTTCACGTACTTCTACGTCGCGATCACGTTCAACCCCACCGAGGTCGCGGACAACATGAAGAAGTACGGCGGGTTCGTGCCCGGCATCCGGCCCGGCCGGCCGACCGCCGAGTACCTCGACTACATCTTGAGCCGGATCACCCTGCCCGGTTCGCTCTACCTGGGCATCATCTCCGTCCTGCCGAACCTGTTCATCGGCCTGGTCGGCGGTAACGTCCAGAACTTCCCCTTCGGTGGTACGGCCGTGCTGATCATGGTCGGTGTGGGCCTGGAGACTGTGAAGCAGATCGAGTCGCAGCTGATGCAGCGCAACTACGAAGGGTTCCTCCGGTAGTGTCGCCGCGCAGCGGCAGCGATGTGCCGGCAGAGCGGATCGGGGCGGCGGCGTGAGCGGCCGGCCGGAGCAAGGCGGAGGGCAGCGCGCATGAGCGAGCGTCAGCGAGCGGTTCGTGAGCATCGCGGTCTCGTGTCTGCTGCCCGGCCGAAGCGAAGCGGAGGGCGGGCATGAGGTTGGTGCTGGTGGGTCCGCCCGGGGCGGGCAAGGGGACCCAGGCGGAGTTCATCGCCGCGCACCTGTCGGTGCCGAAGATCTCCACCGGTGACATCCTGCGGGCCAACGTCGCCGACGGCACCGAGCTGGGGCGCGAGGCCAAGGGCTACATGGACTCCGGCGAGCTGGTCCCCGACCAGGTCGTGATCAACATGGTGCGGGACCGGCTGGCCGAGCCGGACGCCGAGGACGGCTTCCTGCTGGACGGCTTCCCGCGTACCGTGCCGCAGGCGCAGGAGCTCGACAAGATGCTCGCCGACCTCGGTACCGGCCTCGACCTGGTGTTGGAGCTGGTGGTCGAGGAGGAAGAGGTCATCCGGCGGCTGTCCGGCCGGCGGAACTGCCGTGGCTGCACGAAGATCTGGCACGTCGAGTTCGATCCGACCACGGTGGACGGCGTCTGCGACCGGTGCGGTGGCGAGCTGTTCCAGCGCGACGACGACAAGCCGGAGACCATCGCCGAGCGCCTCCGGGTGTACGCGCGGGACACCCAGCCGCTGGTGGCCTACTACGCCGCCCAGGGCAAGCTCGTCGGCCTCGACGCGGTCGGGCCGGTCGAGGACGTGACCCAGCGCGCGTACGACGCTCTCGCGTCCTACGGCGGCTGACCGACCGTCCGCGGGCGGCGCCGGGCCTCGGCCCGGTCGCCGCGGCGGTACGCACGATCCGTGAGGAACCACCTTGTTCGCCAAGCAGCAGATCCAGCTCAAGACGCCGGAACAGATCAGGATGATGCGGCGGGCCGGGCTGCTCGTCGCGGACACCCTGGCGAAGGTGCGGGCCGCGGTGGCGCCGGGCGTGTCCACCGCCGAGCTGGACGAGCTGGCCGAGGAGAACATCCGGGCCAACGGCGGGATCCCGAACTTCAAGGGCTACTACGGCTATCCGGCGACGATCTGCGCGTCGGTCAACGACCAGGTCGTGCACGCGATCCCGAGCCGCAAGCAGGTACTGGCCGAGGGCGACATCATCTCGATCGACGCCGGCGCGATCATCGCCGGCTGGCACGGCGACTCGGCGATCACGGTACCGGTGGGTGAGGTCGACCCCGCGTTGCTGCGGATGATCGAGGTGGCCGAGGACGCGATGTGGGCCGGCATCGCCGCTGCCGGTACCGGCCGGAAGCTCACCGACATCTCCGCCGCGGTGGAGCGCACGGTGCACGCGGGCGGGCCGTACGGGATCGTCGAGGGGTACGGCGGGCACGGCATCGGCACCGAGATGCACCAGGACCCGCACATCCTCAACTACGGCAAGCCGGGCCGCGGGCCGAAGCTCGTTCCCGGGATGGCGTTGGCCATCGAGCCGATGATCACGATGGGCTCGGCCGACGTGGTGGAGCAGGACGACCAGTGGACGGTGGTCACCGTCGACGGCTCCCGCGCCGCGCACGTGGAGCACTCGATCGCGCTGTGCGGCGACGGGCTGTGGGTGCTGACCGCGGTCGATGGTGGCAAGGAGCGGCTCGGTCCGCTGGCGTCCGCCCTCGCCGACTCGGCCGACTGACGGCCGGTTCGGCCGGACCGCCCCGGCTACGGGCGTGCGTGGCCTGGCCGCGGGGGTCGGCAGGCTGACCCGACTGCCCGTGCGCTGTCTGGGCGCCGTTTGCCGCCTGAGAGGTCACTGAGCCGGCGAGCTGGCCGGGGTAAGCGCTTTCCCGAATTCCCCGCCGTACGATGGACGTGGTGGCTCTGCAGCGCGGGGAGGGGGCGGCCGTGGACCGGCAGGACATGCGGGTTTCCGATGCCGAGCGGCAGGAGGTCGCCGAGCGGCTGCGCACCGCGCTCGGCGAGGGTCGGCTGGAGCTCGACGAGTACGACCAGCGGGTGCAGTCGGCGTACCAGGCGAAGACCTATCGCGAGCTGGTGCCGCTGACCGCGGACCTGCCCGACGTGCCGATGCCGGTGCCGCCGGCGCTGGGGCGGGTGCGCGAGCAGCAACGCTCTGCCCACCCGAACCGGACGGTGGCGCTGCTGTCGGTGGTGTTCGTGTTCATCGGCCTGAGCGTGTTGCTCTCGGTGGCCAGCGGTGGGGTGTTGGTGCCGTTCTGGCCGTTGTTCATCTTCGGCTTCTGGGGCCTGGCCCGCTCCGGGCGGTACGGGCGGCGTTGAGAGAGGTCGCGACCGGCTCGGCCGCGACCTCCACCACCCCTGCTGGCAGGCGCGGGGGCGGCGGGCTAAGATATCCGGTGGCGCACAGCGCCCGTCCCTTTGTGTCCGGAATCCGAACGACGTCGTGACCTCGTCTCCTGCGAGGCGGGCGCACAGCGTTCGGCCGGTCCGCCGGGGCGCGGCTGAGGGTGTTGTACGTCGACCATAGGATCCGACTCGTCACGGTTAGCGGAGGACATGCCGAAAAAGGACGGCGCCATCGAGATCGAGGGCCGTGTCGTCGAGCCCCTGCCGAACGCGATGTTCCGCGTGGAGCTCACCAACGGTCACCGGGTGTTGGCACACATCAGCGGCAAGATGCGGCAGCACTACATCCGCATCCTGCCGGAAGACCGAGTCGTCGTGGAGCTCTCTCCCTACGACCTGACTCGGGGTCGCATCGTCTACCGCTACAAGTAGCCCGCTCGTCGGGCCGCTTCGAGTGGCGAGGCTGTCGGGCCGTGGTCCGAGACGCCTCGCCGTCTGCTCGCTGACGCGGATCCGCGTGTCCGTGATCGAACGCGTTCCCGCATACGCGGGGCGAGGATCGCAACAAGGAAGCCAACAACCGTGAAGGTAAAGCCGAGCGTCAAGAAGATCTGCAACAAGTGCCGGGTGATCCGTCGCCACGGCCGGGTCATGGTGATCTGCTCCGACCCGCGCCACAAGCAGCGTCAGGGCTGACCCAGCACCGAACCAGCGGATCTCGACGCTGACAACAGAAAGGCCCGTCCACAGTTCACCCCCGGCCCGGAGGCCGGGGCCCCGCTCATTGGGCGGGCGGGGACGGACGGGCGCAGACCTCCGGAAGGACACGAGGAGCACGCCCAGCAATGGCACGTCTGGTCGGCGTTGATCTCCCCCGCGAAAAGCGGCTGGAGATCGCGCTCACGTACATCTACGGGGTCGGTCGGACTCGCGCGGCGGAGACGCTCGCGAAGACCGGCGTGAGCCCGGACAAGCGCGTCCGTGACCTCACCGACGAGGAGCTGGTTTCGCTCCGCGACTGGATCGAGGCCAACTACCAGGTAGAGGGCGACCTTCGCCGCGAGGTTGCTTCGGACATCAGGCGCAAGATCGAGATCGGTTGCTACCAGGGCATCCGGCACCGTCGCGGCCTGCCCGTCCGCGGGCAGCGGACCCGTACCAACGCGCGTGGACGCAAGGGTCCCAAGCGCACCGTCGCCGGCAAGAAGAAGCCCGGCAAGAAGTAGTAGCCACCTCGATTAGGAGAGACATACAGGTATGCCGCCCAAGGCGCGCGCCGGTGCCAAGAAGGTACGGCGCAAGGAGAAGAAGAACGTGGCCCACGGCCACGCCCACATCAAGAGCACGTTCAACAACACGATCGTGTCGATCACCGACCCGACCGGCGCGGTGATCTCGTGGGCGTCGTCCGGCCAGGTGGGTTTCAAGGGCTCCCGCAAGTCGACCCCGTTCGCGGCGCAGATGGCGGCCGAGGCCGCCGCCCGCCGTGCCATGGAGCACGGCATGCGCAAGGTCGACGTGTTCGTCAAGGGTCCCGGTTCCGGCCGGGAGACCGCGATCCGGTCGCTGCAGGGCGCCGGGCTCGAGGTCGGTTCGATCCAGGACGTCACGCCGCAGCCGCACAACGGATGCCGTCCGCCGAAGCGGCGTCGGGTCTGAGGGGGAGCAGAGAATCATGGCTCGTTACACAGGCGCGGACTGCCGCCGGTGCCGTCGCGAGAAGATGAAGCTGTACCTCAAGGGCAGCAAGTGCGAGGGCCCGAAGTGCCCGCTGGAGTCCCGGCCCTACCCGCCCGGCCAGCACGGCCGCGGTCGGCTCAAGGAGACCGAGTACCTGCTCCAGCTGCGTGAGAAGCAGAAGGCCAAGCGGGTCTACGGCGTGCTCGAGAAGCAGTTCGTCCGGTACTACGACGAGGCGAACCGGCAGAAGGGCAAGACCGGCGAGGCGCTGCTGCAGCTGCTGGAGATGCGGCTGGACAACGTGCTCTACCGGGCCGGCTACGCGAAGTCGCGTGACATGGCCCGCCAGCTGATCCGGCACGGTCACATCGTGGTGAACGGCCGCAAGGTCGACATCCCGTCGTACCAGGTCTCCGAGCACGACATCGTCGAGGTCCGGGAGAAGTCCCGCGAGCTGACGCCGTTCGTGGTCGCGCGGGCCGAGGCCGGCGAGAAGACCGTCCCGGCGTGGCTGGAGGCGATCCCCGGCCAGATGAAGGTTCTGATCCACTCGACGCCGGCCCGGCAGGTCATCGACACGCCGGTGCAGGAGCAGCTCATCGTCGAGTACTACTCGAAGTAACACCTGTGGCATCGGGTCGCGGGCCGCTCGTCGGCGGTTCGCGACCCGGCCCGGGGCGCATGCCCCGGAACCGCAGCGTGAAGTTTGCGGCGTCATATGGCGGGCGTCCGACTTAGAAGGAGATACACCGTGCTCATCACCCAGCGGCCGTCGCTGTCCGAGGAGTCGATCGTCGAGAACCGTTCGCGGTTCACGATCGAGCCGTTGGAGCCCGGCTTCGGGTACACCCTCGGCAACTCGCTGCGGCGTACCCTGCTCAGCTCGATTCCCGGCGCGGCCGTCACCAGCATCAAGATCGACGGCGTGCTGCACGAGTTCACGACGATCCCCGGGGTCAAGGAGGACGTCGTCGACCTGGTGCTGAACATCAAGGAGCTGACCGTCAGCTCCGAGCACGACGAGCCGGTCACCATGTACCTGCGCAAGCAGGGCCCCGGCCCGGTCACCGCGGGCGACATCCAGCCGCCGGCCGGCGTCGAGGTGCACAACCCCGACCTGCACCTGGCCACCCTGAACGACAAGGGTCGGCTGGACATGGAGCTCGTCGTCGAGCGTGGCCGCGGGTACGTGACCGCGGCGCAGAACAAGCAGCAGGGCCAGGAGATCGGCCGGATCCCGGTCGACTCGATCTACTCGCCGGTGCTCAAGGTCAGCTACCGGGTCGAGGCCACTCGTGTCGAGCAGCGCACCGACTTCGACAAGCTGATCCTGGACGTCGAGACGAAGAACTCGATCTCGCCGCGTACCGCGCTGGCCTCCGCCGGTTCGACCCTGGTCGAGCTGTTCGGGCTAGCCCGCGAGCTGGACGAGGCGGCCGAGGGCATCGACATCGGCCCGTCGCCGCAGGACGCGCAGCTCGCTGCCGACCTGGCGCTGCCGATCGAGGAGCTGGACCTGACCGTCCGGTCGTACAACTGCCTCAAGCGCGAGGGCATCAACAGCGTCGGTGAGCTGCTGTCCCGTACCGAGGCTGACTTGCTGGACATCCGGAACTTCGGTCAGAAGTCCATCGACGAGGTCAAGATGAAGCTGGCCGGTATGGGGCTGGGCCTGAAGGACCAGGCTCCCGGGTTCGACCCCGCCAGCGTCGCGGAGAGCTTCGCCGAGCCGGACTACGACGGCAACGACTACCGCGAGACCGAGCAGCTGTAGCCGCGAGTCGCGACGTGGCCAGCCTTCGTCGCGACCCACGACGGAGCAGTACTGCGCTGGAGTACTTCGCCGGCAAGGGGCACCCCCGAGCCGCACTGAATAAGGAGCCTGAGAAATGCCCAAGCCGACCAGGGGTGCCCGCCTGGGTGGCAGCCCGGCCCACGAGCGGATGCTGCTGGCGAACCTGGCGACGTCGCTGTTCAAGCACGGCCGGATCACCACCACCGAGGCCAAGGCCAAGCGGGTCCGTCCGCTGGCCGAGCGGATGGTGACCTTCGCCAAGCGCGGCGACCTGCACGCGCGTCGCCGGGTCGCCACCGTCATCCGTGACAAGGACGTGGCGTACCAGCTGTTCGCCGAGATCGCACCGCGGTTCACCGCCCGGCCGGGTGGCTACACCCGGATCGTGAAGGTGGGCCCGCGCAAGGGCGACAACGCG
Source organism: Actinocatenispora comari (assembly GCF_017312725.1). Taxonomy (GTDB): domain Bacteria; phylum Actinomycetota; class Actinomycetes; order Mycobacteriales; family Micromonosporaceae; genus Actinocatenispora; species Actinocatenispora comari. Next base: position 70,927 of record NZ_BOPO01000028.1, read on the forward strand.
CCGATGGCCGTCATCGAGCTGGTCGAGGAGCTGGCCGAGCCGGCGAAGCCGGCCCGTTCGTCCCGCCCGGCGAAGAAGCAGGACAACGCCGCCGCGCTGGCGCCGGAGGAGTCGACCCCGGCTCCGGCGGCGGAGGCCGACGAGCCGGCCGCGTCCGACGAGAGCAAGACCGAGGAGTAGATCTCTCCTCGCTGTGCGATGCCCGAGCCCGTCACCCCCGTGGTGGCGGGCTCGGTGCGTACCGGAAGCGAAGGTGGTGGCGGTGCGGCTGCGGTTGCGGGTGGCGTACGACGGGACCGGGTTCTCCGGCTGGGCGGTGCAGCCGGAACGACGCACCGTCGCCGGTGAGCTGACCGCGGCGCTGGACCGGCTGTTCGACCCGGCGACCGGGCTGACCGTCGCCGGCCGCACCGACGCCGGCGTGCACGCCACCGGCCAGGTCTGCCACGTCGACGTACCGGACGACCAGTGGCGGCGGGTGGCCACCTCGCGCGGCGCCGGCGAACCGGACCCGGTCCTGCTGGTACGGCGGCTCGCCGGGGTGCTGCCGCCCGACGTGCGGGTGCCGAGGGTCGAGGTCGTCGACGACCGGTTCGACGCGCGGTTCTCGGCGTTGCGCCGGCACTACCGGTACCGGATCACCGACGACCCGGCCGGGCCGCCGCCGCTGCGCCGGTTCGACACGCTGGGCTGGCCGCGCCCGCTGTCGCTCGACGCGATGGCGGCCGCCGCGCCGGGGCTGCTCGGCGAGCACGACTTCGCCGCGTACTGCCGGCGCAAGCCGGACGCAACCACGATCCGCGAGCTGCAGCGGCTCGACGTGACCCGGGACGGCGACGTCGTCACGGTCGCGGTGTCGGCGGACGCGTTCTGCCAGGCGATGGTGCGCAGCCTGGTCGGCGCGCTGCTCGCGGTCGGCGAGGGTCGGCGACCGGTGGACTGGCCGGCGAGCCTGCTGACCCGGACCGAGCGCTCCAGCGAGGTCACCGTGGCGCCGGCGCACGGCCTGACCCTGGTCGGCGTCGACTATCCGAGCGAACCGGCCGAGTGGGCCAGCCGGGACGCCGCCACCCGCCGCCGCCGCGACGTCTGCCCGCTCCGCCGCCGCGACGGGTGACCGCGCCGCCGGTACCGGACGAGCTACGGGTCGCCGCTGCCGGGCGCCGCGACCCGTAACCGCCCGCCCGGTACGGACACACTGGGCCGGCGCTCGCTCTCGCTGGGGCTGCGCCGGGTGCTCGGCCGAGGTGGGCTGTGCCGGGTGCTCGGCCGAGGTCAGCGGCTGTGCCGGGTGCTCGGCCGAGGTGAGGGGCGGGGCAGGGTGTAGAGGACGAAGTGCTCGCCGCGGTGCGTGATCGGGCGCGGATCGCGCATGCCGAGCCGCTCCATCACCGCGCGGGACCGGCGGTTGTCCGGCTCGGTGAACGCGACGATCTCGTCGGCGCCGAGCTCGCCGAAGCCGACGTCCAGCCCGGCGCGGCCGATCTCGGTGGCGTAGCCGCGCCCCCAGTACCGGGCCCGCACGATCCACCCGATCTCCAGTCGGCGGGCGCCGTCGACGTGCTGGTACGACAGGCCGCCGCGGCCGATCAGCTCGCCGCTGACCCGGTCGTACGCGAGCCACTTGTGCACGCCGTCGCGCGCCCAGCCGGCGGCCATCTCGTCCGCGACGGCCTGCGCCGCCGGCAGCCGGAGCCGCCCGAGCCACCAGATGGCGACCGGCTCGTCGGCGTGCAGCCGCCACAGGCCGACCGCATCCGCCGCGGTGATCGGCTCCAGCCGCAGCCGTTGCGTGTAGTACGTACCGACCATCCGCCGACGGTAGCGCGCCGGGCATCGGCCGGAAACCGGATAATCCGGCACAGTCCACTGTGGATAATCGCGCTCGCTCCCGGGCGGCAAAGAGAGGACCCGGCGGAGTAGCCATCCGCCGGGTCCAATGGGATCGCAACTGCTCTACCGAATTGAGCTACCGGCGTGACCGCCGGGGAGGACTCGAACCTCCAACCTGCTGCCCAATACCCTCGCCGACTTTGCCGCGTCGACACGTTTAAGAGCCGGATCATCTTCACGACCCACGACTCTGCCATTGAGTCTACCGCCCGATGGGAAACCGTTGCGGCGCAACGGTTTCGTTGGCCGGGCGGGCCGGATTCGAACCGGCAACCTGGGTCTACGTCCTGACTCCCTCGATTCGACGCTCGACGAAATGCTGAAACTGGAGCGATAGCGTGAACGTGAGTCGGTCTCCGGGACTGCCTCTGCCAGTTGGGCTATCCCGTCACGGGTGACGGGAGGAGGACTCGAACCTCCACTGTGGACCCGGAGCCTGGAACGCGCAGAATCCCTGTCTGCGCGACCCTGGTTCAGGCTGAGCATCAGTCTCAGTCTGCGCTCCTGTGGCGCGCGGCCAGCATAACCCGCGCCACCAAACCGTTCGAGCGCATTCGCCGGTCAGCCCCACCGCCGGTCGCGCGCACGCACCGTCGTGGCCCGGCAGCCGGCCGCGCGCAGCCGGCGACGTGGCCGGCAGCTGGCCGCGGGCATCCGCCGCCGGCCGTGGCCCCGGTCGTCAGCCGAACAGGTAGCCGAGCACCCGCTCGCCGACCTTGCGGTCCTCGACCTCGGTGCCGTTCGCGTCCTCGCGGGCGAACTTGACCGCCGCCTGCAGCTTCTCCACCCGGTCGATGAGCTCGTTGACCCGGCTGGCCGGCAGCGCGCCGGAGAACTTCACGGTGCGCCAGTAGCCCACGGTCACGTCCTCGTGGTACACCTCGACCTGGGCCGGGTGCTTTTCGGTCGCCTCCGCCTTGACGTGGTTGCGCGGCACCTTGCGGGTGCGCAGCGTCTGCACCGGCTCGGTGGCGAAGCAGTCCGCGGACGAGTCGTAGTTCCACGACTCGGCGGCGTCCAGCACCGGCAGCTTGCGGATGAACGTGTGCAGGTCGACCAGCTGCTTCTCCAGGAACAGCAGGTAGGTCACCGGGACCTCGGCGAGGATCGTCCGGCCGTCCACGACCACGTCGGCGCGGGCGGTGCAGTTCGCCCAGTCCTTGGTCGCGGTCACGTCGAACAGCTTGGTGAGGATCCGCGACGTCTCGCGGATGACCTCCTCGGCCTTCACCTGAACCCGGGTGGACTCCGGTGGCAGTCGCTCGCCCTCCTCGTCCTTCGGCTGGTACGTCCGGGAGATGCCGGACAGCGCCGCCTGCTTCTGCAGGGTGTGGTGGCTCGCCGTCAGTTCGGCGAACGAGCGGCTCTTGACGCCCTTCTCCACGGCGATGATCTGGTTCAGCTTTGCCATCGTGTCTGCTTTCGTCGTTGAATTCCGTCCGGTCGTCGGCAGCGACGGGGATGGGTGATTCGCCGCCGGAGGCTACCTTTCGCAGGCAACCGACCGGCACCCGATTTCGGCCCCGGCGGGTCCCGCGGACCGCCGGGATCGCCGCCGCGCGGTGGGCGCCGGTTCGCCGGGCGGGCCGAAACGTCGGAGTGCCGCAGTAGCCTCGGCCGTATGACCGGGACGGGTCGACGCGGGGCAACCAGCGGCGCCTGGTCCGCGCCCGCCGCGGCCAGCGCGGCCGAGTGGTCGGCGCCGACCGGCCGCACCTGGTACCGGCCGGCACCGCCGCCCGCCGACCTCACCGGTGGCCTGGCGGTCGGCTGGACCGCGCGGATGGCCGGGCGGTACCGGCTGGTCCCGGACGGTGCGGTCGAGCTGCTGTGGCTCGACACCGGCGCGCTGTGGGTCTGCGGTCCGGAAACCGCCGCCTGGCAGACCGAGCTGCCGGCGCCGGTCGAGGCGGTCGGGGTGCGGTTCCGGCCCGGGCAGGCGGCGTCCGCGCTGCGGATCGACGTGGCGCAGCTGCGCGACCGGCGGGTGCCGGTGGACGACCTGCTCGGCTCCCGGTTCGCGCGGCGGCTCACCGACCGGCTCGCCACCGCGCGCGATCCGGCCGCCCGGCTCGGCATCCTGCACGGCACGGCCCGCGGCTGGCTGACCGGGGCGGCCGAGCCGGACCCGGTCGCCGGTACCGTCGCCGGGCTGCTCACCGCCGACCCGGCCACCGCCGTGGCCGACCTGGCCGCGGAGACCGGTCGCAGCGGCCGGCAGCTGCACCGGCGGTGCCAGGCCGCCTTCGGGTACGGGCCGGCCACGCTGCGCCGGATCCTGCGGTTGCAGCGGTTCCTGGCGCTGGCCCGGCGCACCGACGCCGGACTCGCCACGCTGGCGGTCCTCGCCGGGTACGCCGATCAGCCGCACCTGTCCCGGGACTGCCGGCAGATCGCCGGCGTCAGCCCCGCCGTACTGGTCGGGGCCCGGCCCGCGCCGCTCGCGCCGGCGGGCCGGGCGTGACCGATTCGTACACGACGGGTCGGGTGAGACGGCGCACGATGAGGGCATGAGTGAGATCGCACAACGGCACCAGAAGCTCGCCGCCGAGTTCGACCGGCGGGTGGTCGCGGTGCCGGACACCGCGTGGGACAACGCATCGCCGTGCGCCGGCTGGACGGCGCGGGACGTGCTCCGGCACGTACTGGAGACCTCGTACCGGGACATGCCGGCGCAGGTCGGGCTGACCGTGACGATCGGGTCGGTGGACGACGACCCGGTCGGCGCCTGGCGCGGTGCCCGGGACCAGCTGCAGGAGATCCTGGCCGACCCGGCGCGCGCCGGGCTGGAGTACGACGGGATGTTCGGGCGCACCTCGTTGGCGCAGACCATCGGCGGCTTCTGCCTGTTCGACCTGCTGATTCACGGCTGGGACATCGCCCGCGCGACCGGCGGCGACGAGACGTTGCCGGCCGACGAGGTGCACTCCACCTACCAGCAGGCGGTCGGGATGGGCGACATGCTGCGCACCGACGGCGTGTGCGGCCCGGCCGTACCGGTGCCGTCGGACGCCCCGGAGCAGGACCGGCTGCTCGGCCTGCTCGGCCGCGACCCTCGGCGCTGACCGACCCCCGCGTCGAGCCCGGCGCGGTCCGTCGGAAAGCGCTTGCCGCTCCGGTGGACACCGTGATCAACGGCGGGGCGGCGCGGGTCAGTCGGCGGTGCGGCGGGCGTCGATCACGCCGGTCAGGTAGCTCTGCACCAGGTCGGTGACGATCTGCTGGATCGTGGCGTTGGCGCTCGGCGCCTTCCCGTCGGTGCGGCCGACGACCACGTAGAGCAGGTAGTGGCCGTACGGCTGGAGGGTGAAGGCGGTCGGCGACTTCGCCAGCTTGGTCGCCCCCGGCGCGGACAGCGCAGTGAGCGCGCCGTCGCCCGCCTTGCCCAGGTCCTTGATCTTGTCGGTGGCCGCCTGCGCGCCGTCCGAGTCGGCCAGGTTGGCGATCCCGACGGTCGCCACGTAACCCTTGGCCGGCGCGGCGACCGTCGCCCGGACCACCTGGTCGCACTTGTACTGCGCGAGCACGCCACCGACCTGCCCGCGCGCGGCCTTGGCGCAGTTGGTCAGCGGCTCGTCCCGGGCGAGGACGTGGTAGACGGCGTCCCGGCCCGGATCGGGGTGCAGGTCGTCGGCGCCGAAGACCTCCTTGACGGTCAGCGGCGCCGGATCGGTGACCCGCGCACTGACGTCGATCGGTGACTTCTCCGGCGTGGGGCTGCCGGTCGGCGACTGCGCCCGGGCCGACTGGCTGGTCGACGGCTTGTCCGTCGGGCTGCGCCGCACCAGCGCATACGACCCGGCGAGCAGCCCGGCCAGCACCACCACGGCGACGATGCCGGCCAGTACCTTCGGCCACAGCCGTGGTCCGCGCTCCGGCGGCGGCCCGACCGTGACCGGGGGCGGCACGACCGGCGGCGCGCCGCCGGACTGCTGGTACCGGTCGTCCTGCGGTGCGCCGGGCTGCCACCCGGCCGACTGCGCGAACGGGTCGGGCGCACCCCGCCCGGGCGGCGCGAACCCGGCATCGCCGGTACCGCCGGGCCCAGACGGCGCGAACCCGGTACCGCCGGGCCCAGGCGGCGTGAACCCGGTGCCGGGCGGCGGTGCGAAGCCGCCACCCGCCGACCCGCCGCCTGCGAAGCCGCCGTCACCCACGGACCCGCTGCCTGTGAAGCCGGCACCCGCCGGCCCGCTGCCTGCGAAGCCGCCGCCACCCGCCGACCTGCCGCCCGGAACGCCCGCGGGGTTGCCGGCGTTCGGGCCGCCCGCGAACCCCCCGGTGCCGGGGCCGGGTGCGGTTCCGAAGCCCAGTGCGGCGGAAGCGCCGAAGCCGGCGCCGGTGATGGGCCCGGAATGCTGGCCGGCGGCTGGCCCGACGGCTGGCCCGGTGCCGGGGCCGGGGGCGGTTCCGGACGCGGGTCCGAATCCCGAGCCCGGCGCGGATCCGGAGCCCGGTCCGGCGGAGGGCCCGAAGCCAGGGGCGGCCGCGGTGCCGAAGCTCGGGGCGGCGTCGCCGAAACCCGGCGGCGGGACGAACGGCGGCGCGGCCGGCGGCGGTGGAGCCGACGACTGCGTGGTGGGTTGCTCGTCGGCCGGCCCCGGCCTGCCGGCACCGTTCGGGCCGTCGGGGAAGCGCTCGGGGCCACCCGGATACCGTGGGTCCCGGTGCGTCATGCGCGCCAGCGTACCCAACCTTTTCGAGGGGACCAGCCGTGCCGAACGACCACTACTTCTCCGCGGATCCGGCCGCGCCGGCGACCCGGGTACAGGTGTCGTTCACGGCGGCCGGCCGGGAGCTGGAACTAACCGCCTCCGCCGGCGTGTTCTCCGCGTCCCGGCTGGATCCGGGCACCGCGGTGCTGCTGCGCAAGGCGCCGTTGCCGCGCCGCGCCGGCACCCTGCTCGACCTGGGCTGCGGGTACGGGCCGATCGCGGCGACGCTCGCGGTCAGCGCGCCGGAGGCCACCGTGTACGCGGTGGACGTCAACAGCCGCGCGCTGGAGCTGGTGCGGGAGAACGCGGCGCGCATCGGTGCCGCCGACCGGGTCGTACCGGCGACGCCCGAGCAGGTCCCGGCCGACGTCCGGTTCGACGAGATCTGGTCGAACCCGCCGATCCGGATCGGCAAGCCGGCGCTGCACGAGCTGCTGCAGACCTGGCTGCCGCGGCTCGCGCCCGGCGGGGTCGCCTGGCTGGTCGTGTCGCGCAACCTCGGCGCGGACTCGCTGGCCGGCTGGCTGACCGAGCGCGGCTACGCCGTCGACCGGCACGCCAGCCAGAAGGGGTACCGGGTGCTCAGCGTCACTCGCGACACCGACTGACGGCGGCCGCCGGCCGGGCCGAATTGGGTTCGCGTTCCGGCCGGCGGGCCGGCAGACTCCGGTAGCCGTGGGGTATGTCGACGTGGCCGGGGTGGCGCAGGTGCTGCCGGACGGCCGGGAACTGTTCGCGGACGTGTCGTTCCGGGTCGGCGAGGGCGCCAAGGTCGCCCTGGTCGGTGCGAACGGGGCCGGCAAGACGACGCTGGTCTCGATGGTCGCGGGCGACTCCCCGGTGCACACCGGCGCGATCGCCCGGTCCGGCGGTCTGGGCGTGATGCGCCAGTTCATCGGGATGAACCGGGCGATGCCCGGCATCGACGCCCCGCACGGTGCCTGGACGCTCGGCGACCTGGCGCTGTCGCTCGCGCCGCCCACGGTGCGCGAGGCCGGCCGTACCCTCGCCGAGGCGGAACGGCGGATGCGCGCCGAGGAGACCCGGGGCAAGTTCTCCAACGTGGCCCGGCGGGCCCAGGTGCGCTACGCGGAGGCGCTGGCGGCGTGGGGCGACGCCGGCGGGTACGAGGCGGAGGTCGCGTTCGACGTCGCCGCGATCGAGGTGCTCGACGCCGAGTGGCCGGACGTCAAGGACCGCCGGCTGGACACGCTGTCCGGCGGCGAGCAGAAGCGGTTCGCGCTGGAGTTGCTGCTCGCCGGGCCGGACGAGGTGCTGCTGCTGGACGAGCCGGACAACTTCCTCGACGTACCGGCGAAGCGCCGGCTGGAGCGCCAACTCACCGCCTCCGACAAGAGCATCTTGTACGTCAGCCACGACCGGGAGCTGCTCGCGAACACCGCCGACCGGGTGGTGACGCTGGAGTCCGGCAGCTGCTGGACGCACGGCGGCGGCTTCGCCACCTGGCACCAGGCCCGCGAGGACCGGTACGAGCGGCTCGACGAGCTGCGCCGCCGGTGGGACGAGGAGCACGCCAAGATCAAGCAGCTGGTGCTGATGTACCGGGAGAAGGCGAAGTACAACTCGGACATGGCGAGCCGGCTGCAGGCGGCGAAGACCCGGCTGGCCAAGTTCGAGGAGGCCGGCCCGCCTCCGGAACGCCCGCGCGACCAGGACATCCGGATCGACCTGCGCGGCGGCCGTACCGGCAAGCGGGCGATCAGGTGCGAGCAGCTGTCGCTCACCGGCCTGACCGACCCGTTCGACCTGGAGGTCTGGTACGGCGACCGGGTCGCGGTGCTGGGCGCCAACGGCACCGGCAAGTCGCACCTGCTGCGCCTGCTGGCCCTCGGCGGTACCGATCCCGAGCCCGGCACCGTGCTGCCGGGCACGCAGCTGAAACCGGTGGCGCACACCGGCGTGGCGCGGCTCGGCGCGCGGGTCCGCCCCGGGCACTTCTCCCAGACCCACGACCGCCCGGAGCTGGCCGGCAGGTCGCTGCGCGACATCCTGTGGCACGGCGACGAGGACCGGCCCGGGATGGACCGGTCGGCGGCGATGAAGGCGCTCAGCCGGTACGAGCTGGCGTTGCAGTCGGAGCAGGACTTCGGCACCCTGTCCGGCGGCCAGCAGGCCCGGTTCCTGATCCTGCTGCTGGAGCTGTCCGGGGCGACGTTGCTGCTGCTCGACGAGCCGACCGACAACCTCGACCTGGTCAGCGCCGAGGCGCTGGAGGCCGGGCTCGCGTCGTTCGCCGGTACCGTCGTCGCGGTCACCCACGACCGCTGGTTCACCCGCGGCTTCGACCGGTTCGTCACGATCGCCAACGACGGCACCGTCACCGAAACCCCCGAGCCGGTCTGGGACGTCCGCTGACGGGGCGGTGACGGCGGTGGGAGACCATGGGTTGGTGTCCATTCCCCGTCAGGCGCTCGACGCGCCGGACCCCCGACAGAAGCTCGACCCGGACGACGTCTCCCAGGTACTGCCGATCCGGCTGACCGCCGACGACTCGGACGAGCCGTTCGACGTGATCGACGCGCTGACCCTGACCCGGTTCACCAACGGCGAGCAGCCGTTCGCCCGCACCGTGCGGCTCGACCGGGTCAAGCCGGAGGCGACCCTGATCCCGCCGGACGGTCGGCTGCTGCGCGGCGTCCGCGAGGACACCCGCCGATCCCAGCTGGTCGCCGGCGACGGCTGGACGCTGCGCGCGATCCGCTGGCACAGCGGCGGCGGCGAGGTCACCGTGACCGCGGAGTCCGAGGAGCTCGCCGACCAGGTACTGGAACGGGCCGTCGCGGGCGCCGCGGCGGAGGAGAAGGCGCCGAGCGACACCGTCGAGATGGGCTTCTGGTACCACTCGAGCCGGCGCGGCGCGTACCGCACGACCAGGTCGATCGCCGCCGCCGACTGGGCCGACATCCGGCGCAACTACGCGCGCCCGGTGTCCGCGGCGCTGGACTCGCTGATGACGCTGACCGCGGAGACGGTCACCGGCCGGCTGCTGCTGTTGCACGGCCCGCCCGGTACCGGCAAGACCACGGCGCTGCGGTCGCTGGCCCGGGCCTGGCGCGACTGGTGCCAGGTCGACTGCGTGCTCGACCCGGACAAGCTGTTCGGTGAGCCGAGCTACCTGATGGACCTGGTCATCGGGGACGACAGCGACGACGGCCGGTGGCGGCTGCTGCTGCTGGAGGACTGCGACGAGCTGGTCCGCGGCGAGGCGAAGTACGCCACCGGGCAGGCGCTGTCCCGGCTGCTGAACCTCACCGACGGCCTGCTCGGCCAGGGGCGCAACGTGATGGTCGGCATCACCACCAACGAGGACCTGCAGCAGCTGCACCCCGCGGTGGTACGGGCCGGCCGGTGCCTCGCGCAGGTGGAGGTGGGGCCGTTCGCCGCCGACGAGGCGCAGGAGTGGCTGGGGGACGCGGCGACCGCGCCGGCCGAGGGCGCCACGCTGGCGGACCTGTTCGCGCTGCGGTCCGGCCGGCGCCCGGTCGAGCTGCGCCACGAACCCGAACCGGCCGGCGGCTTCTACCTGTAACGCCCACCGCGGCCCCGGCGCCCGGTTCGGCGGCCCGAGTTGATCTGTTTTCGCAGCTCAGAGGTGTGCCTTCTCACTGTCCGGCGGGGCCCGTGACGGGACACCATCGAAGAGTGAGCGCCCCCCGTGAGCTGACCGTGCCCGAGCTGACCGTGCCGGCCGCCGTGCACGACCCGGTCCGCACCCTGCCCATCGTCGTGCACATGGACGACGCCGACACCACGTACGACGTGGTCGACGCGCTGTCGCTGTCCCCGTTCGCCGACGGCGCCCAGCCGTGGGCTCGCACCACCCGGCTCGACCACGTACGGCCGGAGGCGACGCTGCTGCCGGCCGGTGCCGTACCGGTCCGGCAGGCGTCCGGTGACCGCCGCGAGGCGCTGCTCGCCACCGGCGAGGGCTGGACGCTGCGCGCGGTGCGCTGGCGCGGCGGCGGCGGTGAGGTGACCGTCACCGCGGTCAGCGACGAGCTGGCGCAGCGGATCCTCGCCGAGGCGGTCGCGGACGCCGCGACCCCGCTGCTGGAGTCCGCCGACAGCGAGGTCGAACTCGGCTTCTGGTACCACTCCGCCCGCCGCGGCGGCTACCGCACGGTGCGCGCGGTGGACGCGCCGAACTGGGCGGACATCCGCGGCAACTACGCCGCCAGCGTCGGTACCGACCTGGACAAGGTGATGGCGTTCCGGCCGCGCCCGACCGCCGGCCGGCTGCTGTTGCTGCACGGCGAGCCCGGTACCGGCAAGACCACCGCGCTGCGCTCGCTGGCCCGGGCCTGGCACGACTGGTGCCAGGTCGACTGCGTGCTCGACCCGGAGCACCTGTTCGCCGACCCCGGCTACCTGATGGACGTGGTGCTCGGCGACGACGAGGACGACGACGACGGCCGCTGGCGGCTGCTGCTGCTGGAGGACTGCGACGAGTTGATCCGCGGGGACGCCAAGCGCACCAGCGGGCAGGCGCTGGCCCGGCTGCTCAACCTCACCGACGGGCTGCTCGGCCAGTCCCGCCGGGTGCTGGTGGCGATCACCACGAACGAGGACCTGACCCGGCTGCACCCGGCCGTCACCCGGCCTGGCCGCTGCCTGGCGCACCTGGAGATCGGCGCGCTGCCGCACGAGGAGGCCGCCCGCTGGCTGGGCGACTCCGGCCCGCTCGCCGGGGACGGCGCCACCCTGGCGGAGCTGTTCGCGCTGCGCGACGGCGGCGGCGCGGTCAACGCGGCCCGTACCGCCCGCCCCGCCGGTGGCTTCTACCTCTGAGCCCGCGACCACTGCGGGATACCCGGACAAGTCCCTGAGTTGCCGACTCAGGTGGTGATTTCCGGCAACCGCTCGCGTTGACTGGTGCGTACCGCTCTGAGGGGAGTTGAGTACGCATGCGGACGAGACTGTTCGCCGCCGGCTCGCTGGCGTTGACCGCACTGGCCGCGCTGGTCGTCGGCCCGGCGGTGGCGTCGGTACCGGCGAGCGCCGCGCCGGCCACGATCGACTGGGCACCCTGCCCGGACCGGCCGGACGACCCGGCGCTGCGCTGCGGCACGGTGCAGGTACCGGTCGACTGGGCGAAGCCGGACGGGCCGACGATCGGAGTCGCGGTGGCGAGGCGGGCTGCCGACGACCCGGCCGACGATCGCGGGCCGCTGGTGATCAACCCGGGCGGGCCCGGCGGCTCCGGGGTCGACTTCGCCGAGGGCGCGCAGGGGTACTTCAGCAAGAGCGTGCTGGCGCACTTCGACCTGATCGGGTTCGACCCGCGCGGCGTCGGCCGCAGCCACCCGATCCGGTGCCCGGCCGAGCTGCTCGCCGCGGCGCCGGAGCCGGCCACCGACACCCCGGCCGCGTACCGGCAGCTGCGCGACTACAACGGCCGGCTCGGCGCCGACTGCCGGAAGCACACCGGCCCGCTGATCGACCACGTCGACACGCTCAGCGTGGTACGCGACATCGACGCGATCCGGAGCGCTCTCGGCGCCCGGCAGATCAGCTACTACGGGGTTTCCTACGGCACCCTGATCGGCCAGCAGTACGCCGAGCGGTACCCGCAGCGGCTGCGCGCCGCGGTGCTCGACTCGAACATGGACCACAGCCTCGGTACCGCCGCGTTCCTGGCGACCGAGACCGCGACCGACGAGGACTCGTTCGACCAGTTCGTGGCGTGGAACGAGCGGACCGCGGCGTCGCCGCTGCACGGCCGGGACGTGGCCGCGCTGTACGACCGGTTGATGGCCCGGGCCGACGCCGGCACCCTGACCGACCCGGACAGCGGTCAGCCGATCACGGGCTGGGAGCTGTCCGCCGGCGCGGTCTCGGCCTTCTACGGGCCGGACTGGGCCGAGCTGGCCACCGAGTTGGTCACCCTGGACGGCTCGCCGAGCGCCGCCCCGCGGGCGGCGGGTGAGCTGGCCGACTACCCGATGCCGGTGTTCTGCTCCGACTACTCGCTGCCGGTCCGCTCGTACCGGCAGTTCCACGGCTACCTGGCCTCGATGCGGGCGATCGCGCCGCACCTGCGGTACTCCAGCATCGGTTGGGGTGCGGTCACCAGCTGCCTGGGCTGGCCGGGCCGGGTGTCCAACCCGCAGCACGTGCTGCGGGCGCACCCGACGACACCGCTGCTGGTGATCAACGCGCGGCACGATCCGGCCACCCCGTACGCCTGGGGCGTGCACGACGCGCTGATGCTCGGCCGGCACGCCCGGTTCGTCACCTACGACGGGTGGGGCCACGGCACGTACGGCCGCAGCGACTGCACCACCGGCTACCAGGACCGGTACCTGCTGGACCGGGCGCTGCCGGCGCCGGGTGCGAGCTGTGCCGCGGTCGAACCGCCGGCGGCGTCGGCCCGTGCGGTACCGGCCCGGCCGGCGGCGCCGACCCGCACCGTTCCCGGCTGGTGACCAGGGCCACCGTCACCTGGTGAGCGACGACACGCCGCGCCCCGGACCACCGGGGCGCGGCGTACCGCGTCAGGTGCCGGCCTTGGCGGCGACCGCCGAACTGTCCGTGGTACCGAACCGGATGCCGCGGCGTTCCTTGCCGATCGCGCTGAGCACGATCACCGCGATCAGCACCGGCACGATCGTGACGGTCAGCGCGAACGGATAGCCGTGCCGTTCGGCGATCGCGGCCTGGATCGGCAGGTTCAGCGCCGCCAGCAGGTTGCCCAGCTGGTAGGTCACGCCCGGGTAGAAGCCACGGATCTCGTCCGGCGACAGCTCGGTCAGGTGCGCCGGGATGACGCCCCACGCGCCCTGCACCATGATCTGCATCAGGAACGAGCCGAGGCACAGCATCCCGGCCGTGGTGGAGAACGCGAACAGCGGCACGATCGGCAGCGCCAGCACCGCGCAGAACACGATCAGCAGCCGCCGGCCGAACCGCTGCGACAGCGTGCCGGCGACGGTACCGCCGACGATCGCGCCGATGTTGTAGAGCACCACGATCCAGGTGGCGGTGGTCGGGTCGAGCCCGATGCCGCCGTGCGCGGTCTCCTTCAGGAACGTCGGGTACACGTCCTGGGTGCCGTGGCTCATCCAGTTGAACGCGGTCATCAGCAGGACCAGGTAGATGAACCGGCGCAGCGTCTTCCAGTTGAACAGCACCTGCGCGATCGAGGTACTGGTCATCTTGCGCCGCTCGGCGGCCTTCTCCCACACCTCCGACTCGCGGACCCCGAGCCGGACCAGCAGCGCGATCAGCGCCGGGATGATCGACAGTGCGAACATCCACCGCCAGTTCAGCCCGAGCGTGGAGTGCACCAGCAGGAACGCCAGCGAGGCCAGCAGGTAACCGAACGAGTACCCCTCCTGCAGGATGCCGGAGAAGAAGCCGCGGCGGGTGGCGGGGATCTTCTCCATCGCGAGCGCCGCGCCGAGGCCCCACTCGCCGCCCATCCCGATCCCGTACAGCAGGCGCAGGACCATCAGGGTGGCGAAGTTCGGCGCGAACGCGCAGAGGAACCCGACCACGGAGTAGAAGCAGACGCAGGCGATCAGCGGCACCCGGCGGCCGGCCCGGTCGGCCCACAGGCCGAACAGGGCTGCTCCGACCGGCCGCATGACCAGCGTCAACGTGGTGATGATGGCGGTCTCGGCGAGCGAGACGTGGAACGTGTCGGCGATGTCCTTGATGACCAGGACGACGATGAAGTAGTCGAACGCGTCCATCGTCCAGCCGAGTAGCGCGGCGAGGAACGAACTGCGTTGGTCCCGGGTGAGTCGCTGCCGCCCGGACGGCGCTGTGTCACTCATAGCCGCATCCTGCTCTTGTGGCCGGTGTTTCGCACTATGTCGAACCAGTCGGATTTTGCCCGGCTATGGTCGGTCGACACGGGCGCGAACCGCGCTAGGCTGGTGCTTGACCGGGGCCACTTTGACCCTGCCGGATCGCTGCGGGTATCGTTGCGGGCTGTTGCGTGTACCGTCCGCGCGCCTGCCCGCGCCAGCCCGGCCATCCGGCCCGGTCTTCAGTGCGGCAGGCGTCGATAGCGTTAGGCGGCCGCACCCCGAGACACCGACGACAGACAAGGTAATTCTGTGCGTACGTACAGCCCCAAGCCGGGCGAGATTGCGCGCCAGTGGCACGTCATCGACGCCACGGACGTCGTGCTCGGCCGCCTCGCCAGCCAGACCGCGCAGCTGCTGCGCGGCAAGCACAAGCCGACGTTCGCCCCGCACATGGACATGGGCGACTTCGTGATCATCGTGAACGCGAGCAAGGTCGCGCTGACCGGCAACAAGCGTGAGCAGAAGATCGCGTACCGACACTCCGGTTACCCGGGTGGCCTGAAGCAGGTCCGCTACGTCGACCTGCTGGCGAAGCGCCCCGAGCGCGCGGTGGAGCTCGCCGTCAAGGGCATGCTCCCGCACAACAAGCTCAGCAGCCAGGTGCTGAAGAAGCTCAAGGTCTACGCCGGCCCGGAGCACCCGCACCTGGCGCAGCAGCCGGTGCCGTTCGAGATCACCCAGATCGCGCAGTAAGGGCAGGGATGAGCGTGACCAGCGACATCGAAACCACCGTCGTGGCCGAAGAGCCGATCCCGACGCCGCGCGCCGCCGACCGTCCGGTGCAGACCGTGGGTCGGCGCAAGGAAGCCGTCGTCCGGGTTCGCCTGGTGCCCGGCACCGGTCAGTTCAAGCTCAACGGCCGCGCCCTGGAGGAGTACTTCCCGAGCAAGGTCAGCCAGCAGCTGGTCAAGGAGCCGCTGGTGACCGCCGACCGCCTCGAGGCGTACGACGTGCACGCCAACCTGAAGGGCGGCGGCATCACCGGTCAGGCCGGCGCGCTGCGGCTGGCGATCGCCCGGGCGCTGATCGAGGTCGACCCCGACCACCGTCCGGCGCTGAAGAAGGCCGGCTTCCTCACCCGTGACGACCGCGCGGTGGAGAGCAAGAAGTACGGCCTCAAGAAGGCGCGCAAGGCGCCTCAGTACTCCAAGCGCTGACCAGGGGCCCGCAGCAGGGGCCTCGCAGGCAACACCGGCCCTGCGGCCGGGATCGCATTTTCGGCCGGGCACGAGTGTCGTGCCCGGCCGAAGTGCTGTAGTGAGAACATGTCCTGCGGCCGAACGGGCGACGACATGCCGGTGGCCGCGACGCGATCGAGGTGAGGCGGTGCGCATGGGCCGGCTGTTCGGTACCGACGGGGTTCGGGGCCTGGCGAATGCGGAGCTGACACCGGAACTGGCGGTCGCCGTCGCGGTCTCCGCGGCGCACGTGCTGGCCCCGGTACCGGACGAGTCGACCGGCCACCGGCCGGTCGCCGTGGTCGGCCGGGACCCCCGGGCCAGCGGCGACATGCTGGAGGCGGCGGTCGTCGCCGGCCTGTGCAGCGCCGGTACCGACGTGCTCCGGGTCGGCGTGCTGCCGACGCCGGCGGTGGCGCACCTGGTCGCCGAGACCGGCGCCGCGTTCGGCGTGGTGCTGTCGGCGAGCCACAACCCGATGCCGGACAACGGGATCAAGCTGTTCGCCGCCGGCGGGCAGAAGCTGCCGGACGACGTCGAGGACGCGATCGAGCGGTTGGTCGCGGCGCCGGACGGGTGGCGCCGGCCGCGCGGCGCGGCGATCGGCCGCGCGGTGGACCATGCCGCCGGCGCCGAGCGGTACCTGGAGCACCTGCTCGGGTCGCTGCCGCACCGGCTGGACGGGGTGAAGGTCGTCGTCGACTGCGCCAACGGGGCGGCCTCCGCGGTCAGCCCGGAGGCGTACCGGCGGGCCGGCGCCGAGGTGATCGCGATCCACGCCGAGCCGAACGGGCTCAACATCAACGCCGACTGCGGCTCCACCCACCTGGAGACGCTGATCGCCGCGGTCGCCGAGCACGGCGCCAACCTGGGCATCGCGCACGACGGTGACGCGGATCGGTGCCTGGCGGTGACCGCCGACGGTACGCCGGTGGACGGCGACCAGATCATGGGCATCCTGGCGCTGGCGATGCGCGAGTCCGGCACCCTGACCGACGACGTGCTGGTGGTCACGGTGATGAGCAACCTCGGCCTGCACCTGGCGATGCGGGAGCACGGCATCGAGGTCGCGACGACCGCGGTGGGCGACCGGTACGTGCTGGAGCTGCTCCGCTCGCGCGGCCTGGCGCTGGGCGGCGAGCAGTCCGGCCACGTGGTGCTGCCGCAGCACGCGACGACCGGCGACGGCACGCTGACCGCGCTGCAGCTGATGGCCCGGATGGCGGCCACCGGTACGAGCCTGGCGGAGCTGGCCGCGGTGGTCCGGCCGCTGCCGCAGGTGCTGCTCAACGTCCGGGTGGCGGACAAGGCGGCCGCCGCGGACACCGTCGTACGCGACTCGGTGGCGAGCGCCGAGCGGGAGCTCGGGGACAGCGGCCGGGTGCTGCTGCGCCCGTCCGGTACCGAGCCGCTGATCCGGGTGATGGTGGAGGCGGCGACCCAGCCGCAGGCCGCGGAGACCGCGGAGAAGATCGCCGCCGCGGTCCGCGCCGCCAGCCCGCTCTGACCGACCGCTGTGCCTGGCGCGCGGTGCGGCTCGGCCGGGTCAGAGCAGGCTGGGCAGCAGCACCGCCGCGAGGATGATCAGGAACACCGGGATCGCGACGACCAGAGCGATCAACACGATCCGCCGGCGCAGCTGGCGCTGGTCGGCCGCCGATGCGAAGTAGTCGTTGATGCCGTCGGTGACCTGCCGGCCGCGCTCGCCGGCGAGAATCCGCCCGGCGGCCCCGGGCGGGTACTCGGCCGGCCGTGGGTAGCCGTCGAGCGGTGGGTGTCCACCGTACGGCGGGTGGGCGTTCGGCGGTTGCCGGCCCGGGCCGGCGGTCGCCTGGTACGCGGCCGGGTGCGGCCCGGCCCCGTACCGGCTCGGGTCGCCGGCGGGCGGTGGGCCAGGGGGCGGGTACGGGCCGGGTGGCGGGCCGAGGAATCCTGGCGCGCCGTCCGGCGGGAGCGGGCTCGACATCCCGACATCGTAGGGCGCTGCACCCCATACCGGGAACGGCAACGACAGGTGCCCGCGGCGGGACGCCGGTGCAGCCGTCAGTCGGCGACGGTGGCGCGCAGCCGGGCGAGCAGCTCCTCGGTGAGCGGGGAGTGCCAGCGGCCGATCGGGTAGAGGGCGCCGACCTGGCGGACCGGCTCGGGGTCGAGGCGGCGGGCGACGACCTCGTCGTCCGGGCCGGCCAGCGCCACGGTGGGCACCAGGGCGACGCCCATCCCGGCGGCGACCACCGACTGCATGAACAGGTAGTCGCTGGCGTAGCAGGCCACCTGCGGGGTGAAGCCGGCCACCGCGGCGTAGTGGTCGAGCAGCTGCCCGACGTCGGCCCAGCCCTGCACCCAGCGCTCGTCCGCGAGGTCGGTGAACGCGACGGTGTGCCGGCTCGCGAGGGGATGGTCGGCCGGCAGTACGACGCGGACCGGGTCCCGGCGCAGCCGCACGTACCGCAGCGACTCGCCGACGCCCCAGTCGTCCGGCGGCCGGGGCGCGCCGAAGTGGTAGACGATGGCGAGGTCCGCCTCGCCGCGCCGCAGCTTCGGCACCGCGTCGAACGGTTCGTACTCCAGCACGGTGACCTCGGCGTCCGGCCGGTCGGTGGCGAGCGCGCTGACGGCCTGCGGGAGCAGCCGCTGCCCGGCGGAGGCGAACGTGGCGACGGTGAGCCGGCCGCGGGTGCCTTCGGCGATGTCGGCGATGTGACGCTCCGCTTTTGCCAGCTCGGCGGCGATCACGTCGGCGGTGGCCACCAGGACGCGGCCCGGCGCGGTCAGGGTGATGCCCGTCGTACGGCGCTCGACCAGCGGCACGCCGACCTGCCGTTCCAGCGCCGCGACCTGCTGTGACACGGCCGACGGTGTGATCTTCAACAGGCGCGCGGCGGCGCTCAGGCTGCCCCGGGCGGCGGCCGCCCGCAGCACCATCAGGCGAGGTACGTCGATCATTAGCTCTACTTAACACCCCTGGGCCAATTCACCACTACTACTGGCAGAGAAATCGACGCACAGTAGTTGCCGTGAGTCGACGTTCGCTGTTCCTGCTGCTCGTTCTGTCCGCCACCTGGGGCGCCTCGTACCTGTTCATCGACCTGTCGTTGCGCGGGCTGTCCGCGCCGGTGGTGGTGTTCGGGCGGCTCGCCATCGGTGCCGCGGTGCTGTGCGTACTGGCCCGGGCGAGGAACCGGCGGCCGTTCGCTGCGCTGCGCGGCGACTGGCCGCGGATCGCGCTGTTCGCGCTGTTCGAGATGGTGCTGCCGTACCTGCTGATCGCGTTCGGGCAGAGCCGGATCGCCACCGGTACGGCGAGCCTGCTGGTGTCCACCCAGATGCTCTGGCTGGTGCTGCTGACCCCGCTGATGGTGCGCGGCGCCCGGGTGCGGGCCGTGCAGCTGGCCGGCGTCGGGGTGGGCCTGGCCGGGGTGGCGGCGCTGGTGCAGCCGTTCGGTGCCGGTGGCGCCCCGGACGCGGTCGGCGCGGTACTGGTGACGCTCGCCGCGGCCAGCTACGCGATCGGCTCGCTGCTGCTCGGGTTGCTGCTGCCGGGCCGGCCCACGCTGCCGGTCACCGCGGCCGGCCAGGCGGTCGCCGCGGTACTGGTCGCGCCGGTCGCCGCGGTCGGACTGCCCCGGGCGGTGCCGGCCGCCGGGACGTTCGGGGCGCTCGCGGTGCTCGGGGTGGCCTGCACCGCCGGCGGGTTCCTGCTGTTCAACGTGCTGATCACCCGCTCCGGTGCGGGCACCGCGAGCCTGGTCGCCTACCTCGCGCCGGTGTTCTCCCTGGCGTACGGGGCGCTCGCGCTGCACGAGCCGTTCACGGTGTCGGCGGCGGCCGGGCTGGTGCTGATCGTCGCCGGTACGGCGTTGACCGTGTCCCGGCGGCGGCGCGCGGTTCAGCCGAACACGGAGCCGGCGCCCGCGGCGGTACGGGTCGGCTCGACCTCCACGACGCGGTAGCGGGCCACGCCGGCCCGGGCGAACGGGTCCTCGGTGACGATCCGGTCGATCGTGGCCCGGTCGACGTGCCGGGCCAGGATCGCCCCGCCGGTACGCGGCACCTGCCGGCCGGAGAGCACGAACGTGCCGTCCCCGTAGTACCGGTCGAGGTAGTCGCGGTGCTCGGGCAGCAGCGCGTCGATCTCGCTCAGCGGCTTCAGGTAGTCGAGCAGCAGGATGTACACGCAGGCAGTCTGGCATGGCGCCGGGCGCGGCCCGGCGGCGCGTTCGTACCGAAGACGCCTGATGCTCGGCTCGGCGCCGCATGGTGTTTCCAATCAAATCAGCTGCGTGAAACATCGGGGACTGCGCATCGGGGCTGCGCGTTTCGCTGCTACCCTGCCGGCATGTGCGGCATCGTGGGGTACGTGGGAGCCCGGTCGGCGTGCACCGTCGTCGTGGACGGACTCCGCCGGCTGGAATACCGGGGGTACGACTCGGCCGGCGTCGCCGTCGTCGCCGACGACGAGGTCCGGGTGGTGAAGCGGGCCGGGAAGCTGACCAACCTGGCCAAGGCGCTGGCCGAGCTGCCGCCGGCCGACCGGCTGCGCGCCGCGGCCAGCGGCATCGGGCACACCCGGTGGGCCACGCACGGCGCGCCGACCGACCGCAACGCGCACCCGCACGCCTCCGCGGACGGCCGGGTCGCGGTGATCCACAACGGGATCATCGAGAACTTCGCCCGGCTCCGCGACGAGCTGGAGGCGGCGGGCGTCGAGCTCGCCAGCGACACCGACAGCGAGGTCGTCGCCCACCTGCTCGCGGCCGAACTGGCCCGCACCGCGGTACCCGTCGGCGTCGGCGCCGGGACCTCCGGCAGCGACGGTGGCCCCGGCGGCGATGCCGGCATTTCCGGTGGTGCCGGGGCGGCGACGGTCGGCGACGGGGCCTCCGGCGCCGGGCTGGTGGCGGCGATGCGGGCCGTGTGCGCCCGGCTGACCGGCGCGTTCACCCTGCTCGCGGTGTCGGCGGACGAGCCCGGGCTGGTCGTCGGTGCGCGCCGCAACTCACCGCTGGTCGTCGGCGTCGGGGCCGGCGAGTACTTCCTCGCCTCGGATGTGGCGGCGTTCATCGAGCACACCCGGGACGCGGTCGAGCTCGGCCAGGACCAGGTCGTCGCGATCACCGCGGACGGGTACCAGGTGACCGACTTCGCCGGCGCGCCGGCACCGACCCAGCGGTACCACGTGGACTGGGACGCGAGCGCCGCCGAGAAGGGCGGCTACGACTACTTCATGCTCAAGGAGATCGCCGAGCAGCCGAAGGCGGTCGCCGACACGCTGCGCGGCCGGCTCACCGAGGCCGGCGAGATCACGCTGGACGAGGTACGGCTGTCCGACCAGGACCTGCGCGACGTCGACAAGATCTTCATCGTCGCCTGCGGCACCGCGTACCACGCCGGGCTGGTGGCGAAGTACGCGATCGAGCACTGGACCCGGATCCCGTGCGAGGTGGAGCTGGCCAGCGAGTTCCGCTACCGCGACCCGGTGCTGGACCGCTCGACGCTGGTGGTGGCGATCTCGCAGTCCGGCGAGACGATGGACACGATCATGGCGCTGCGGCACGCGAAGGTGCAGAAGGCGCGGGTGCTCGCCATCTCGAACACGAACGGTTCGACGATCCCGCGCGAGTCCGACGCGGTGCTCTACACGCACGCCGGGCCGGAGGTGGCGGTCGCCTCGACGAAGGCGTTCCTGACCCAGCTGGTCGCGTGCTACCTGGTCGGTCTGCACCTCGCGCAGGTGCGCGGGATCAAGTACGCCGACGAGGTCGGTGCGGTGGTCGCGCAGCTGCAGGCGATGCCGTCGAAGGTGGACGAGGTGCTGGCCACCATGGAGCCGGTACGGGAACTGGGGCGGTCACTGGGATCCGCGCGCTCGGTGCTGTTCATCGGCCGGCACGTCGGCTACCCGGTGGCGCTGGAGGGTGCGCTCAAGCTCAAGGAGCTGGCGTACATGCACGCCGAGGGGTTCGCCGCCGGGGAGCTCAAGCACGGTCCGATCGCCCTGATCGACGACGGAACCCCGGTGATCTGCGTGCTGCCGTCGCCGCGCGGCCGGGCGGTGCTGCACGACAAGATGATCTCCAACATCCAGGAGGTACGGGCCCGCGGCGCCCGGGTCGTCGCGATCGCCGAGGAGGGCGACACCGCGGTCGCGCCGCACGCCGACCACGTGGTGTACGTGCCGCGCACCCCGACGCTGCTCGCCCCGCTGGTGACGACGGTGCCGCTGCAGGTGCTCGCCGCCGAGATCGCCGCCACCCGCGGCCACGACGTCGACCAGCCCCGCAACCTCGCCAAGTCCGTCACCGTCGAGTGACCCGTGCGCCGTCCGCGCACGGCGGGGGAGGTCACAGGGTGACGTCGAGGGCGCCGCGGGCGGCGAG
The DNA here is from genome assembly GCF_017312725.1 of Actinocatenispora comari. Lineage (GTDB taxonomy): Bacteria > Actinomycetota > Actinomycetes > Mycobacteriales > Micromonosporaceae > Actinocatenispora > Actinocatenispora comari. Next base: position 92,928 of record NZ_BOPO01000028.1, read on the forward strand.
CACCCGCAGGAAGTCGGCCGGGTCGAAGATCTCGCCGGCCGACGCGACGCCGACGGCCCTCGTCTCGCCGGCGAGGACCCGGCGTACCGCCTCCACCACCAGCGGCGCGGTGACGGCGTAGATGTCCCGCCCGCGGGCCACCGCCCGCCGCTCGGTCCCCTTGTCGCGCACCAGGACCTCGACCACGAACGTCTCCGCGAGCCGGCCCTGCCCGCCGGCCGCCGGCGTGGAGGTGTCCGGCGCGGCGAGGTCGCGCGCCGCCTCGGTGGTCATGTACGTGCACACCTCGCCGACGTCCAGGTGGCTCGGCAGCGTGACCACGTCGGCCATGGTGAACTCCGCGAGCACCGTGCGCGGCCCGATCGGGGCGGGGAAGTCCCAGGTCAGCGTCGTCGGCTCGGCATCGTGGTACTGCAGCCGACCGTCCTGGTAGCGCACTCGCCGGCCGTCGCGCCGCTGGCTCGACACCACCCCCGCGGCGCGCGTCCCGGCGGTCGGCTGCCAGCTGCTCAGCCCGTACCCGACGTGCACCTCGTCGGCGCGGGTCTCGCCGGCCAGTACGGCACTGACGAGCAGGTCGCCGAGCCCGCCGTAGAAGGCCATCGCCGGGACGACGGTCGCGCCGGCGGCCCGAGCCCGGTCGCCGAAGTGCGCGAAGGTGTCCAGGTTCGCCTCGATCTCGGCGGCGACGTCCAGGTACGGGATGCCCGCCCGCAGCGCGGCCTCGATCACCGGCCCCGCGGTCACGGCGAACGGCCCGGCGCAGTTGATCACCGCGGCGACGCCGGCCAGCGCCCGGTCGAGCGCGGCCGGGTCGTCCACCGCCGCCGGCCGCACCGCGGTACCCGGGTGGGCCGCCGCGAGCGCCCGCAGCCGGTCCTCGTCGCGGCCGGACAGCACCGGCGTGAACCCGCGGTCCCGCAGCTCGGCGACCACGAAGCGGCCGGTGTGCCCGTACGCCCCGTACACCGCGACCTGGTGGTTGTTCGTGCTCATCGGTCCTCCACCGTCCTGTCATGCTCGACGGCTGTGCCGTCGGGGCCGTGCTCGACGGCTGTGCCGTCCGGTCGTGCTCGACGGCTGTGCCGTCGGGGATCAGCCTGGCAGCGGGGGGCCGTGCGCACGAGTGGCAGGAACGCCAACTCGCGTACAGTTTCGGACATGCGTACCGTCGCGTTCGCCGTCACCGACGGCATGCTGAGCCTGGAGCTGTCGATGGCGCACGAGGTCTTCGGCGGCGGGCCGTCCGTCGAGCGGTACGAGGTGGCCCTGTGCGGTCCGCGCCCGGTCACGGTCGGCCGGTTCCGGTTGGTGCCCGACGACGGGCTCGACCGGCTGCGGCGCGCCGACACGGTGATCGTGCCGGGCTGGGCCGACGTCGACGCGGACCCGCCGGCCGACCTCGTCGCCGCGGTACGGGCGGCCCACGAGGCCGGCGCCCGCGTCGCGTCGCTGTGTACCGGTGCGTTCGTGCTGGCCGCCGCCGGCCTGCTGGACGGCCGCCGGGCCACCACGCACTGGGCGCACACCGACGCGCTGGCCGCCCGGTACCCGCGGGTGACCGTCGACCCGGACGTGCTCTACGTCGACAACGGCAGCGTGCTCACCTCCGCCGGCAAGGCCGCCGCGATGGACCTCTGCCTGCACCTGGTACGCCTCGACCACGGCTCGGCGGTCGCGAACACCGTCGCCCGGCGGCTGGTCGTACCGCCGCACCGGGACGGCGGGCAGGCGCAGTTCGTCACCGCGCCGGTACCGGTGCGCGACGGCCGGCCGCTGGCGGAGCTGTTCGACTGGGCGCTGGACCGGCTGGCGCAACCGCTGACCGTGCCGGACCTGGCCCGGCAGGCGACCATGAGCACCCGGAACCTGGTCCGGCACTTCCGCGCGGCGACCGGTACCACGCCGCTGCGGTGGCTGCTGTCCCAGCGCATCCGGCGCGCCCAGGAGCTGCTGGAACGCACCGACGACGGCATCGACGCGATCGCCGCGGCCACCGGGCTGGGCAGCGCGGCGACGCTGCGCCGACACTTCCACCGCACCGTCGGGGTACCTCCCGACACCTACCGCCGCACCTTCCGCACCACGGCCGCATCCGAGCCGACCCGAGCCGGCACCGGACCCGCGCGCCGATCGAGGAGCTGACCGCCGCCCCGGATCCGTACCGGTGCGCGGCGCCGGCCGAGGATGCGACTGCCGATCAGGGACCGGTTCGGGTGCGACGTGCCGCGACTCGTCAGCTGGTGGGCGACGCGTCCCGGGCCGGATCGGCGACGGCCCCGTCGGCTCCGAGCAGGAACTCGCCGCCCGCGGCGATCGCCAGCTCGGGGCCGAACAGCGCGCCCGGGGTGTACGCGCCGGGGCGGCCCTCGCCGGCCGCGAGCCGCGCGGCGACGGTCGCGGTGATCGCGGCGGTGAACGCCATCGCCTCGCCGGCGCGCAACCAGACCTCGCGGCTACTGCCGTCCGGCCACCAGGCCCGGGCGCGTGCCCAGGTGTACCGGCGGGCCGGCGGCCGACCGGAACCGCGGGCCCGGGCGAGGGCACCGCGTGCGGCGCGCGCGATCACCGGCCGGGACAGCAGCGCCGCCACCATCGGCAGGATCGCGCGGGACGCCGTACCGGACGGCACCATGCTGGAGGCGGAGACGACCTCCGGCGCCCCGCTGGCCCGGTGCGCGGCGACCAACTCGCCGCTCGGCATTCCGGTGGTACCGACGGTGCTCCCGTCCGGCAGCAGCAGCCGCGCCGGGTCGCTGCCGAGCCGGGTGCGCACCAGCCGGCCCTTCTCGTACCGGCGGCCGCCGGCGGTGAAGCCGTCCACGATGGTCGCCGCGAGCGTCGGGCCGATCGGCCCGGGGTCGCTGTGCACCATCGGTACGGCGTCGACCCGTACCCGGGCCGGGGTCGGGCGGTCGGCGCACAGCCGGCGCAGCGCACTCTCGGTGCCGACCACGCCGAAGCCGCCGCCAGTCACCAGGCAGCGTCCGGCGGCGACCGCGGCGTCGTGGCGATCCAGCAGCGCGGTGACCGCGGGCAGGTCGTTCGCCAGATCGACGTAGTGGGTGCCGGCCGCCACGACCGTCGGCGCGGTCCGGGTGAACGGGCCGATCGTGTTGACGACCACCGCCGGCGCCGCGTCCCGCGCCAGCGCCGCGGCCTCGTCGACCGAGCCGGCCGGTACCACCTGGGCCGTGCCGGGGAGCGTCTCGGCCAGCGCCCGCAGCCGGGCCGGGTCGCGGCCGACCAGTACCGGGGTCGCGCCGTCGGCGGCCAGGCGGTCGGCGACGGCACGGCCGGTGCGGCCGGTGGCGCCGAGGATCCAGATCTCGTTCATGGTGTCGGTCCCGTCCGGCCGGCGGGTCGCCGGCCTGCCCCTCCAGCGTGCGGACGCCGACCGCGGGCCGTCCAATGAAAGATCCGCACGGCGCGTCTCGATCCGTGCATCACCGCAGGTCAGAGCAGGTAGATCGGGGCGGGTGCGGTCCGGGCGGCGTTACGCTGGCGGCATGACGACCTCGGTACCGGCGGATCTTGACCTGCGGCTCGTCCGGTGCTTCGTGACGGTCGCGACGCACCGCCACTTCGGCCGTGCGGCGGCCGAGCTGCACCTGACCCAGTCGTCGCTGAGCCGGCAGATCCGCCGGCTGGAGCAGGACGTCGGGGCGCTGCTGCTGGCGCGTTCGCCGCGCGGCACCGAGCTGACCGAGGCCGGTGCGGTGTTCCTGCCGGCGGCCCGGTCGATGCTCGCCGCGTCGGCCAGGGCGGTGGCGCGGGCCCGGGCCGCCGCCGATCCGCGCCGCGTCACGATCGGCTTCACCGCGAACATCATCGTCACCCCGGCGGTCCGGGAGCTGCGCCGGCGGCACCCGGACGCCGAGGTCCGGACGCAGCACCTGAACTGGCACGTGGCGCAGGCGCTGCACGACCACCGGGTCGATGCCGCGGTCACCCGCCTGCCGCTGAACCCGGACGGGCTGCACGTGACGATCCTGTACGACGAGCCGCGGGCGCTGCTGCTACCGGTCGATCACCGGCTGGCCGGGCGCGAGTCGGTCACCCTGGCCGACATCGCCGACGAGCCGGTGGTCCGCGGGGCGGACCCGGAGTGGGACTCCTTCTGGCGCATCGACCCGCGGCCGGACGGCAGCCCGGCACCGGACGGCCCGTTCATCGACTCGGTCGAGGACAAGATCGAGCTGGTCGCCTCCGGCCAGGCGGTGGCCATCGTGCCGGCTCCGAACGGGATCGGGACGCTCCGGAACGACGTGACGCTCGTGCTGCTGGCCGGCGTCGAGCCGAGCCACGTGGTACTCGCGACCCGCGCCGGCGACCGCAATCGGCTGGTGGCCGACTTCGCCGCCTGCGCGCGGACCCTTCCGGCGACCCGCGGCATTCGCTGACCGGAGCCGCTGGACAGCTCGGGAACCGCCGCCCGCGGGTGTGCCCGGGCGAGCGACTCGACCGCCCGGGCACACCCGCGAGCTGCTGTCCACAATGGACGGTTCTGGTCAGGTGCGTTGCCAGCCTTCGCGGACGGCGAACGGGGTGGCGATCTTGCCCGGGTCGCGTTCGACCAGGTCGCCCAGCTCGGGGTCGACGAAGGCGGCGTCGATGCGCGCCATCGTGTCGGCGTCCAGCACGGCACCGGCGGCGACCGCGTTGTCGCGTACCTGGTCCGGCCGGGAGGCGCCGAGGATCGCGCTGGACACCGCCGGGTTCGTCAGCACCCAGCGGATCGCCAGCTGCGCCAGCGTCAGTCCCTGCTCGGCGGCGATCGGCGCCAGCCGCTGCACGGCGGACAGCACCGCGTCACCCAGGTATCGGCCGACGAACCGGCCACCGCGGTCCTGGGTGGCGCGGCTGCCCTCGGGCAGCGGCTGACCCGGCCGGTACTTGCCGGTGAGCACGCCCTGCGCGACCGGCGACCAGACGATCTGACCGATGCCCAGCCGCTCGCAGGTCGGCACCACCTCGGCCTCGATCACCCGCCACAGCATCGAGTACTGCGGCTGGTTGGACACCAGCGGCACCCGCAGCTCGGCGGCGAGCGTCGCGGCCGCCTCGATCTGGTCCGGCCGCCACTCCGAGGTGCCGAGGTAGCCGACCTTGCCCTGCCGGACCAGGTCGGCGAACGCCACCATGGTCTCTTCCAGCGGGGTCCCGTCGTCGTACCGGTGCGCCTGGTACAGGTCGATGTGGTCGGTGCCGAGCCGGCGCAGCGACGCGTCGCAGCTCTCCATGATGTGCTTGCGGGACAGCCCCTGGTCGTTCTCGCCCGGCCCGGTGCGGCCACACACCTTGGTGCACAACACGTAGCCGGCCCGGCGCGCCGACCGCAGCGCCGCGCCCAGCACCTCCTCGGCGGCGCCGTAGTCGGGCGCGCCGTACACGTCGGCGGTGTCGAACGTGGTGATGCCGACGTCGAGCGCGGCGGCGACGCACTCGCGGGCCACCTGCTCGGTGTCCTTGCCGTGGGTCAGCCAGTTCCCGTACGTGACGGCGCTGACCTGCAACCCGCTGCCACCCAGTCTGCGATGTTCCATCCGCCCACGCTAACAACAGCGCCGGTGCCGGCTGTTGGTGCGCGGTCGCTACGGTCGGAGCGGTACGGCAGGCGTGGCCTGCGCGCCGATCGGACGGAGGGCCCGATGGCGGTGGGATGCGCGCTGGCGGTCGAGCTGGGCGCGGTGCACACGGTGGCGATGCTGGGCCACCCGGACGGCCGGGTCGAGCCGCTGCTGTTCGACTCTTCGCCGCTGTTGCCCTCGGCGGTGTTCGCCCAACCCGACGGAAGCCTGCTCGCCGGCCGGGACGCGGTGCACGCCGCCCGGCTCGCCCCGGAACGGTACGAGCCGAACCCGCTGCTGCACATCACCGGCGAGACGGTGCCGCTGGGCGACGACGTACCGGTCGTCACCGCGCTGGCCGCGGTGCTGGGGCGGGTCGCGGCGGAGGCCGCCCGGGTCGGCGGTGCCGCGCCGGGCGCGGTGGTGCTGCTCTGCCCGGCCGGCTGGGCCGAGCGGGAACGGTCGGTGCTGACGGCCGCGGCGGAGTCGGCGGGGCTGGGCACGGTGCTGCTGGAGGCGGCGCCGATCGCGGCCGCGCGGTACTTCCACCGGCTGTTCGGCGCCCAGGCCGCGCCGCTGACGGTGCTCGATCTCGGCGGTACCGCCGAGGTCTCGGTGGTGTTCGGCGACCGGGTCCTGGCGACCGAACGGCTCGCCGAGGCCGGCGGGCTGGACCTGGACGAGGCGCTGATCGACCACCTCGACGGCAGCTACCGGGAGCAGGACCCCGCCGGGTGGCAACGGCTCCGCGCGCCGGAGACGCCGGACGAGCGGCGGGCGCGGCAGCAGTTGCTCGACGACGTCCGGGCCGCGAAGGAGATGCTGTCCCGCACCCCGCAGGCGAGCGTGCACGTACCGCTGGTCGGCGTCGACGCGCCGATCTCCCGCGCCGAGCTGGCGGGGATCGCCGAGCCGATGGTCGGCGACGCCGTCGAGGCGCTGCGAGCCGCGCTCCGGTCCGCCGGGCTGGCGCTGCCGCTGCCCGGGCCGATGTTCCTGGTGGGCGGGATGAGCCGGATGCCGCTGGTGGCCACCGTGCTGCACCGCGAACTCGGCGTCGCGCCGACCGGCGTCAACCAGCCGGAACTGGTCGGCGTGCACGGCGCCCTGCTCGGGCTGCTCGCCCGGCCCGCCCCGGTCGGCGGCGCGGCCGACCCGCGGCGGGCCCGGGCCGACCAGGCGTACCGGCTGCTCGCCCAGGCGGAGCAGCTCGCCCGCCGGGTGTCCGCGCCGGCCGACCGGGCGCCGGCGCTGGCGCACCTGGCCGCCGCGATGGCGTCGGTGGCACCGGATCGGGCCCGGCAGCTCGCGATCGAGGCCGACGCGGTCGCCCGGGGTACGCACGACGTCCGGTTCCGGGCCGGCGCGCTCGGCGAGGTGCTGGCCGGGTTGGCCGCGGTCGAGCTGCCCGAGCTGGCGCCGATGGGGTCCGCGGCGACGCGGACGGCGCTGGCCGTGCCCGACCCGTACTGGCAGGTGATGGCGTTGGCGGATCTCGCGACGGCGCTGCGGTCGGTGCTGCCGGCCCGGGCGGCCGCGCTGATCGAGGTCGCCGAGCTGCTCGTCGAGGGCATCGCGGACCAGCAGCAGCGCCGGAACGGACTGCTCTCGGTCGGGCAGGCGGCGGCACTGGTCGACCCGGCGCGCGCGGTGCGGCTCGCCGGCTACCTGGACGATCCGGACGCCCGGGCGAGCATGCTGGCCTCGGCGGCGGTCACCGTCGCGGCGGCCGATCCCGACCGGGGTGCCGAGCTGGCCGCGGAGGCGCTGCGGTGCGCGCGGACCCAGGCCACGCCGAACACCTGGGTGTCCGTGCTGACCTACCAGGTGCTGTCCGGCGGCCCGCGCGGCGAGGCCGCGACCGTCGAGGAGGCGGTCCGGATCGCCTACGGTTGCGGCGATCCGGTCGACCGCGCCTGGCTGCTGGCGTGCTGCGCGGTGCTCACCGACGACGCCGGCCGGGCCGAGCGGCTCGCCGCCGACGCCACCGCGCAGACCCGCTTCGACGACACCGATCCGGCCGTCGCGGCCGGGATCGCCGCGGCCGCCCGGCTGCTGGCCGGGCCGCTGCCGGTGGCGGCCGAGGTGCTCGGTACCGCGTGCGCCCGGATGGTCGCCGCGACGGCCAAGGGCCGCTCGTCCGAGTGGCACCTGGCCGCCGTGGCGACGGTGCTGGCCGACCTCGCCCGGCTGTTGCTCGGTGGCCCGCTCCGGCCGGCCGACATGTGGTCCTGACCGTCCGCCGAGACCGCGGATCGTCGGCGACGGTCGACGCTGGCCTGGCCCGTCCAGGTCGGCCGGTTCCGGCCGGGCGGGCCGTCAGCGGTGGTCGGCGCCGACCAGGTGGCGGTGCAGGAAGTGGTGCACCAGGGCGGACAGGAAGGCGGCCTGGGCGTTGTCCGCGGCACCGGCGTGGCCGCCCTCGATGTTCTCGTAGTACGACACGTCGTGCCCGCTCGCGCGCAGCCGGGCGACCATCTTGCGGGCGTGCCCCGGATGCACCCGGTCGTCCCGGGCCGAGGTGGTGATCAGCAGCGGCGGATAGTCGCCGTCCGGCCGGATCTGGTGGTACGGCGAGAACTCGCGCAGGAACGCCCAGTCGTCGGCGACGTCCGGGTCGCCGTACTCGGGCACCCACAGCGCGCCGGCGAGCAGCCGGTGGTAGCGGCGCATGTCGGTCAGCGGCACCTCGCTGACCGCCGCGCCGAACAGCTCGGGCCGGCGCATGGTCATCAGCGCGGTCAGCAGCCCGCCGTTGCTGCCGCCGAGGATGCCGAGCCGGCTCGGGGTGGTGAGCCCGCGGTCGGCCAGATCCGTTGCCACCGCGGCGAAGTCGTCGTACACCCGGCGCCGGTCGGCGCGCAGCGCGGCGGAGTGCCAGAGCGATCCGTACTCGGCGCCGCCGCGGGTGTTCGCCACCGCGTACCGGAAGCCCCGGGCCAGCCAGGCGCGGCCGACGACGCCGGAATAGCCTGGCAGCAAGGAGATCTCGAACCCGCCGTAGCCGTACAGCAGGGTCGGCAGCGGCTCGTCGGTGTCCGGCCCGACCACGAAGTACGGCACCTTCGTGCCGTCCGTGGACGCGGTGAAGTGCTGCCGCACCACGAGCCCGGTCGCGTCGAAGTAGCGCGGCTCGTGCTTCACCGGTACCGCGTCGTCGCCGCCCGCGGTGCCGAGGTACAGGGTGGACGGGGTCAGGAAGCCCTCGACGGTGAGCTGGTACTCGTCGTCCACGTCCTCGTCGGTACCGAACGCGGACGCGTCGCTGTGCGCCGGCAGCGCGGTCAGCGACGCCGCGTGCCACGGCCCGGACTCGGCGGGGGTCAGTACCCGCAGGTGACTCGACACGTCCCGCAGCTCGGTGACGATCAGCCGGTGCCGGGTCCAGGACCAGCCGGCCAGCGCGGTGTGGTCGTCCGGCGCGAACAGCACCACCAACTCCGGCTCGCCGCCGGCCGGCTCAGCCGTGCGGGCAGGGTCGGCGGAGCCGACGGCGCGGGCGGGGTCGGCGGAGCCGACGGTGTGGGCAGGGTCGGCGGAGCCGACGGCGCGGGCGAGGAAGTCGCTGAACCGGGTGGCGAGCAGCGAACCGGCGGCGTGTTCGGTGCCGCCGACCTGCCACGCCGAGCGCAGCTCGATCAGCAGCCAGTCGCGGTTGACCGAGGCGATCGCGTCGTCCGGCACCGGGATCCGGCGCAGCGCGGCACCGTCCCGCAGGTACCACTCGGTGCGGTAGAAGTCGACCGAACGGGAGACGAAGTCGCGTTCGTAGCCGGGGGTGTCGTCGTGCCACGCCGACACGCTCGAATCGGTCGGTTCGCCCTCGTACACCAGTTCGGCGTCGGCGAGCGGGGTGCCGCGCCGCCACTCCCGTACGGTGCGGGGCAGCCCGGCGGTGGTCAGAGTGTCCGGCCCGAAGTCGGTGGCGACGTAGATGCGGTCCGCGTCGATCCAGTCGATCGACGTCTTCGCCTCCGGCAGCACGAACCCGTCCGCGACGAACTCCCGCCGCGCGAGGTCGTACTCCCGGACCACGCTCGCGTCGGCGCCGCCCCGGGACAGCGACACCAGCGCCCGGGTGTAGTCGGGTCGCAGCACGGTCGCCCCGTCCCAGACCCAGTTCTCGCCCTCGTCGGCGGCGAGCCGGTCCACGTCGAGCACCGTCTCCCACACCGGCCGCTCGGTGCGGTACGACTCGGGGGTGGTGCGGCGCCACAGCCCGCGCGGGTGCTCGGCGTCGCGCCAGAAGTTGTACCGGTACGGCCCGCGCCGGGTGACATAGGGGATCCGGTCGTCGGCGTCGAGCACCTCCCGGATCGACTCGCGCAGCGCCTCGAACTCCGGCCCGGACAGTGCGGCGATCGTCTCCGCGTTGCGCTCGCGCACCCAGTTCAGCGCGCGGGGCGAGTCGATCTCCTCCAGCCACAGGTTCTCGTCGTAGTCGTCCGTACCGGTCATCGGCACGCTCCTCCAGGTGAGACAGGCTCCGGGCGATGCGGGCAGGCGTGCGGTGCGGGGAGGCCACCCAGGCTGCCACAGCGGGCCCGGTCCGCGCCGAGCGGTGCGCCGCGCCGCTCGAACGCGGGCGGCAACCCCCGACACAACTCGACGGGGCCGGCGGTGTGTCAGGGTGGGGGCGTGATCATCGGGGTGGGAGTGGACGTGGTGTTGGTGGAGCGGTTCGCGCGGGCGCTGCTGCGCACGCCGCTGCTCGCGGATCGGTTGTTCACCGACGACGAGCGCGTCACGGCGGTCGGTCACCCGCGGGCGCCGGAGTCACTGGCCGCCCGGTTCGCGGCCAAGGAGGCGGTGGCCAAGGCGCTCGGTGCGCCGGCCGGACTGAACTGGCAGGACTGCGAGGTCGTCGTCGACCGGGCGGGCCGGCCGTGGCTGACCGTCACCGGTACGGTCGCCGACGTCGCCGCCGAGCACGGCATCGCCCGCTGGCACCTGTCGCTGTCGCACGACGGCGGGATCGCCTCGGCCATGGTCGTCGCGGAAGGACCCGTCGTGGAGGGGGGAGCATGAGGCAGGCGTACGGGGTGGCGCAGGTGCGCGCCGCCGAGCAGGCACTGATGGCGACGGTGCCGGACGGTGCGCTGATGCAGCGGGCCGCCGCCGGCCTCGCGGTGCGGGCCGCCGGCATGCTGGCCGACCGCGGCGTCTACTCGTCCCGGGTGTTGCTGCTGGTGGGGGCGGGCAACAACGGCGGTGACACGCTGTTCGCCGGCGCCCGGCTGGCCCGGCGCGGCGCGCGGGTGAGCGCGCTGCTGCTCGCCGGTGAGCACACCCACGCCGCCGGCCTGGCCGACTTCCGCGCCGCCGGCGGCCGGCTGGTCGATGCGGTCTCCGGCCCGGTCGACCTGGTGCTGGACGGGATCGTCGGCATCGGCGGCCGGCCGGGGCTGCGGCCGGACGCCGATGCGGCGGTACGGGCGGTCGCGGAGACCGGCGCGCCGGTGCTGGCGGTCGACGTACCGTCCGGGGTCGACGTGGACACCGGCGCGGCCCCGGACGAGTCGGTGTGGGCCGACGTCACGGTCACGTTCGGCACGTACAAGCCGTGCCTGGTGGTGGGGGCGGCGGCGCCGCGGGCCGGGCTGGTCGAACTGGTCGACATCGGGCTGACCCCGTACCTGCCGGCGGTCCCGGCGCTGTCGGTTCCGGACGTGGACGACGTCGCCGCCGCCTGGCCGGTGCCGGGACCGTCGTCGGACAAGTACACCCGCGGGGTGGTCGGCGTCGCCACCGGCTCGGAGGCGTACAGCGGGGCGGCGGTGCTGTCGGTCGGCGGCGCGCTGGCCGGCCCGGCCGGGTTCGTCCGGTACGCCGGGCACGCCGCCGACTTCGTCCGGCGCGCTTGGCCGTCCGCGGTCATCGCGGACCGGGTCGGTGACGCCGGCCGGGTGCAGGCCTGGGTGGTGGGCTCCGGCCTGGGTACCGACGTGCGGGCCAAGGGCGAGCTGCGCGCCGCGCTCGCCGCCGACGTGCCGGTGTGCGTCGACGCGGACGGCCTGACGCTGCTCGCCGAGGACCCGGTCGGCTGGCTCGCCGATCGCACCGCGCCCACCGTGCTGACGCCGCACGACCGGGAGTTCGCCCGGCTCGCCGGCGCCGAGCCCGGGGACGACCGGCCGGCCGCGGCGCGGTCGCTGGCCGCCCGGCTGGACGTGACCGTGCTGCTCAAGGGCGATCGGACCGTGGTCGCCACCCCGGACGGTCGCTGCCTGGTCAACTCCACCGGTACCGCGGCGCTCGCCACCGCCGGCTCCGGCGACGTGCTGTCTGGCCTGCTCGGCTCGCTGCTCGCGGCCGGTCTGCCGGCGGAGCACGCCGCGATCGCCGCGGCGTTCGCGCACGGGCTGGCCGGCCGGGAGGCCGCCACGCACGGACCGGTGACGGCGATGGACGTACTGTCCGGACTTCGGCCCGTTGTCCGCTCTCTGACCAGCGTGAACGCTGCCGCACACACTTTCAGATGAGGAATTCCAACCGGTACACAGGGTAGCGGTCGTACCGCTTTGGGGGGGCGGGCGACCGCCCGGTGTGCGCCGATTCCGGGAACGTTCACGGCTACGCAGAGTGGTTCCGGCGGTGCGCTGCGCGCCGTGGCCGACGATTCGACGGTGGACGCTGCGCGGTACGCCGGGCATGATGACCACGTCCGCAACGATTCGTGTTGGGACGCACACACAGCGGTGCTCATCGTCGCGTGCCGGTACCCGCCCGGAACTGGGGGGTGCGGGCGGGCACCGGACGCGACGTTTCTCCGCGCAGCGGGGTTTGCCGCCTCGGTCCGGCACCCGGGCCTACCGGAATGGCCCGGGTGCCGGCTCGAACGGGGAGAGAGGAACCAGACGCCTCTCTCCCCGTTTGCTGTCTCGGGGTGAGGTCGATGGGTGGTGGTGGGGTAAAGGCCACCTCTGTTCGCTGTTTTGACCCCTTGTGGGGGAACGTGGGGAGCGGGCTTCGCCCCTCCCCACACCCCTCCCCATCAAGGGGGCAGTCGCCCCCTTGACATCCCCTGCCCGGGAATCGGTGTTCAGGCAGGACGCCGCCTGGCTCGCTTCGGAACTACGGGGCCCGGTGCGGCATGCCGATCAACGCCCAGCCCGCCACGACAACCCCCGCCGCGTGCAGTGCACGACACGGGTCGAAGCGCACAGTGCCGTGATGGGTAGGCCGGGCCGTGCCCCGTTCTTCTTCGACAGGCACAAGGGGTCAAAGCGACGAACAGAGGTGGCCTTTGCACCGCCGCTTGGGGCGCACCTCAGCGGACAGAGGTGGCCTTTACACCACCAGCGGAAGCGAACGCCCGCGACCGAGGTGGCCGCACCCCACCAGCAACAAGAGCGAACACCAGCGGGACACGGGCGCTTCGGGGGCACCTCAGCGCAGAGAGGTGAGTCGTCCAACTCGGCGTACGCAGGTGGATGGGAGACTGGGAGGATGCAGCAGGCCGAGGCGGTGATCGATCTCGACGCGATCACCAGCAACGTCTCCCATCTTGCCGGCCTCACCTCGGCCGAGGTGATGGCCGTGGTGAAGGCCGACGGGTACGGGCACGGCGCCGTCCCGGCGGCCCGCGCGGCACTGCGCGGCGGGGCGAGTTGGCTCGGGGTGGCGACCCTGACCGAGGCGTACCAGCTGCGCGACGCGGGGATCACGGCGCCGGTGCTGGCCTGGCTGATCGCACCCGGTACCCCGGTGGATGCGGCGGTGCGGCGCGACGTCGACCTGTCCTGCGCGACGCTCGGTGGGGTGGCGGCCGCCGCCGCGGCGGGGCGTGCGGCGGGCCGGCCGGCGCGGGTACACCTCAAGATCGACACCGGCCTGTCGCGGGGCGGTTCGACCGCGGACGGCTGGCCCGAGCTGGTCACCGCCGCGGCGAAGGCGCAGGCGGACGGCGAGGTGCAGGTGGTCGGCGTGTGGAGCCACCTGGCCTGCGCGGACGAGCCGGGGCATCCGAGCGTCGACCGGCAGCTGGCCGCCTACCACGATGCCCTGGGTGTCGCCGAGCGTGCCGGGCTGCGGCCGACGCACCGCCACCTGGCCAACTCGGCCGGCCTGCTGACCAGGCCGGACACCCACTTCGACCTGGTCCGGCCCGGCATCGCCTGCTACGGCCTGTCGCCGGTACGCGGCTGGCCGAGCGCGGCGGCGCTGCGACCGGCGATGACGGTCCGGGCCCGGGTGTTGATCAGCAAGCGGGTGCCGGCCGGCGCCGGCGTCTCGTACGGGCACACCTACCGCACCGAGCGGCCGAGCAACCTCGCGGTGGTCCCGCTCGGGTACGCGGACGGGGTGTTCCGGGCGGCCAGCAACGCCGGGCAGGTGTGGCTCGCCGGCGCGCGCCGCGGCATCGCCGGGCGGGTCTGCATGGACCAGTTCGTGGTGGACGTCGGTGACGACCCGGTGGCCGACGGCGACGTCGCGGTGCTGTTCGGGCCGGGCGACGGCGGCGAACCGACCGCGGACGACTGGGCCGACGTGGTCGGCACGATCAGCTACGAGGTGGTGTGCCGGCTGGGCATCTCGCGCGCGGTGCGGCGGTACGTCGGCGGCGCGGCGTAATGGCGGAGCGACGCAGCAGGGCCCGTACCGCCGGGCTGGTGGGCGCGGCCGTGGGTGCCGCGGCGGCCGGCGTCGCCGGCGGGCTCGCGGTGCGGGCGCTGCTGACCCGGCGCGATCGCGCGCCGGCCCCGGTCGACCCGTACGCGGACGAGCCGTTCGACGCGCTGCCGGCGGACGCGGAGCTGGTCGTCACCACCGACGAGGGTGTCGACCTGCACGTCGAGGTGGTGGAGCCGTCGGGGCGCGGTGCGCCGGCGCTGACCGTGGTGTTCGTGCACGGGTACGCGCTGGATTCCGGCACGTTCCACTTCCAGCGCCGGGCGTTGACCGAGCTGACCTCGCCGCGGCTGCGGATCGTCGCGTACGACCAGCCGGGGCACGGGCGGTCCGGCCGGCTGCCGGCCGGCGAGTACTCGATCGACGCGCTCGGCGGCGCGCTGTGGCGGGTGATCGAGGAGGTGGCGCCGGACGGTCCGCTGGCGCTGGTCGGGCACTCGATGGGCGGCATGACCATCATGGCGCTGGCCGAGCGGCACCCGGAGCTGTTCGAGGCGGGCGGCCGGGTGCGCGCGGTCGCGTTCGTCTCCACCTCGGCCGGCGAGCTGGCCGGGGTTCCGTTGGGGCTGCCCAAATTGCTGCCGCGGGCGAGCCTGCTGCCGGCGCTGGCGAACGCGGCGAAGCTGACCCCGGGCATCATCGACCGGGCCCGCGGCGCCGCCGGCGACATCGCGTACCTGCTGACCCGGCGGTACGGGTTCGCCGGCGCGACGCCGAGCCCGGCGGTGGTGAAGTACGTGGAGCGGATGAACGCGCGTACCTCGGTCGAGTCGATCGCCGGCTACGTCAAGACGCTGTACGAGCACCGCCGCTACCGCGCGCTGGAAGCCTTGCGGCAGACCAGGGTCCTGGTGATCGCCGGCGACAAGGACGTGTTCACGCCGCTGTCGCACGCGCAGGAGATCACCCGGCTGCTGCCGAACGCGACGCTGCTGGTGTTGCCGGACGCGGGCCACATGGCGCTGCTGGAGTATCCGGACGCGGTCACCGAACCGCTGCGCGTGCTGCTGGTGGCAGCAGCGAAGAAGAGGAGTACCACGTGATCGACACCGTCCACCATGAACTGTCCACTGTGGACGACACGCGGCGGTTCGGCGAGCGGCTGGCCCGGCTGCTGCGCGCCGGCGACCTGGTCGTGCTGGTGGGGCCGCTCGGCGCCGGCAAGACCGCGCTGACCCAGGGCATCGGCGTCGGCCTGGGGGTGCGCGGCGACGTCACCAGCCCCACGTTCGTGATCTCCCGGGTGCACCCGCCGGACCCGGCCCGTGGCGGCAGGCTGCCGCTGGTGCACGTCGACGCGTACCGGCTGGGTGGCGCGCTGGAGGTCGACGACCTGGACCTGGACGCCAGTACCGAGGAGTCGGTGACGGTGGTGGAGTGGGGTCAGGGGCTGGTCGAGCAGCTCGCGGACGCGCACCTGGAGGTGCGCATCGACCGCCGCGACGACGACACCCGTACGGTCACCCTGCTCCCGCACGCCGGCGACTGGCCGGACCGCCTGGCGAGCTTCTGAGCTCAGGCCCCTGCCGGCGGCTTGTCGCAGTCGGCGTCCCCGGTCAGGTCGTCGACCGGCGGGAACTGCGCGTGATACGCGGCGACGGCCTCCGCCGGGATGCGCCGCCGTTCGTCGATGTCGTAACCGTTGTCTCGCAACCATTGCCGGATCGGCGGGGGTTCCTCCGTCATGAATCCTCGTTCCTGCGACCGATGCGTCGGTTGATGCCGCTCTGTGGTTTTCTGGCCCGATCAGCTTAGAGGTTCTGCCCAGGCCCCTGCACCGGCCGGGTACCGCGTCGGCCGGCCTCCGGCGCCGCTGCCGCCCAGGTGCGGGGCGGGAAAGCCGGCGAGAGAGGATGGACGGGTGCTGGTACTGGGTGTTGACACGGCGACGGCGGCGGTGACCGCGGTGTTCGCCGAGGTGACCGACGACGGCGTACGGGAGTTGGCCACCGAGGTGACCGTGGCCGGGCAGGCGCACGGCGAGCGGCTCGCGCCGGCGATCGAGACGGTGCTGACCGCGACCGGGCACGCACCCGCCGACCTGTCCGCCGTGGTCGCCGGTACCGGCCCGGGGCCGTTCACCGGCCTGCGGGTGGGGCTGGTGACCGCGACCGCGCTCGGCCAGACCCTGGCGATCCCCACCTACGACGTGTGCACGCTGGACGCGCTCGGTGCCGTCGCCGGCCCGGGCCGGGTGCTGGTCGCCACGGACGCGCGCCGCAAGGAGATCTACTGGGCGAGCTACCTCGACGGGGTCCGGCAGACCGAGCCGGCGGTGGCCAAGCCGGCCGAGGTCGCCGCCGGGCTGGCCGTCGACCGGGCGGTCGGTGACGGTGCGGCGAAGTACGCGGAGGTGCTCGGCGTGCCGGTGGCCGACGAGCCGCGCTACCCGGTCGGTACCGCGCTGGTCGCGCTGGCCGCCGACCGGATCCGGGCCGGTGCGCCGACCGAGACGCTGGTGCCGCGGTACCTGCGCCGGCCGGACGTGACGCCGGCCGCCGCGCCCAAACCGGTCTCGACCCGGTGAGCCGGTGCGACCGGGTGGGTCGGGAGCCGTGACCGAGCCGCAGATCGAGCGGTTGCGCTGGTGGCACATCCGCGACCTGCTGCCGATCGAGGATGACCTGTTCGGCCCGGAGCGGTGGAGCGCGGCGATGTTCTGGAGCGAGCTCGCCGCCGGCCACTACTACCGGATCGCCCGCGACGCCACCGGCATCGTCGGCTATGCCGGGCTCGCCGCCACCGGGCCGGACGAGGCGTGGATCCAGAACATCGCGGTACGCCGGGACCGGCAGCGCGCCGGAGTCGGCCGGGCCCTGCTCGACGACCTGCTCGCCGAGGCCGACCGGCGCGGCGCGACGCACGTGCTGCTGGAGGTCGCGGTCGACAACGACCCGGCCCTGGCGCTGTACCGCCGGTACGGGTTCGTCGAGGTCGGTCGGCGCCGCGGCTACTACCAGCCGAGCAACACCGATGCGTTGGTGATGAGAAGAGAGGGTTCGGGCCGTGAGTGAGCGAACCGTCGGCATCGCGTCGCGGAGCCGCGCCGGCGAAGGGGGGACGGCGATGAGCGTCGACGAGCCGTTGGTGCTGGGCATCGAGACGTCGTGCGACGAGACCGGGATCGGCGTGGTGCGCGGTACCACGCTGCTCGCCGATGCGGTCGCTTCCAGCATGTCCGAGCACGCCAGGTACGGCGGGGTGGTGCCGGAGGTGGCCAGCCGGGCGCACCTGGCGGCGATGGCCGGCACCATGCGCGAGGCGCTCGACACCGCCGGGGTACGACTGTCCGACGTGGACGCCGTCGCGGTCACCGCGGGCCCGGGGCTGGCCGGCGCGCTGCTGGTCGGCGTCGCCGCGGCGAAGGCGTACGCGCTGGCCGCGAACAAGCCGCTGTACGGGGTGAACCACCTGTCCGCGCACGTCGCGGTGGACACCCTGGAGCACGGCCCGCTGCCCGAGCCGGCGATCGCGATGCTGGTGTCCGGCGGGCACTCCTCGCTGCTGATGGTGGAGGACCTGGCCGGCCGGGTCGAGCCGCTCGGCGCGACCATCGACGACGCGGCCGGCGAGGCGTTCGACAAGGTGGCCCGGCTGCTCGGGCTGCCGTTCCCGGGCGGCCCGCCGATCGACAAGGCCGCCCGCGACGGCGACCCGGTCGCGATCGACTTCCCGCGCGGTCTCACCTCGCCCCGCGACCTGCAGCGGCACCGGTTCGACTTCTCCTTCTCCGGGCTCAAGACCGCGGTGGCCCGCTGGGTGGAGGCGCGGGAACGCTCCGGCGAGCCGGTACCGGTCGACGACGTCGCCGCCTCCTTCCAGGAGGCGGTCTGTGACGTGCTGTCCCGCAAGGCGATCGACGCCTGCCGCAGCAACGGGATCGACACGCTGCTGATCGGCGGCGGGGTGGCGGCGAACTCGCGGCTGCGGGCGATGGCCACCGAACGCGCCGAGCGGTACGGGATCCGGGTCCGGGTGCCGAGGCCGAAGCTGTGCACCGACAACGGGGCGATGGTCGCCGCGCTGGGGTCGCATCTCGTCGCCGCCGCGGTGCCACCGTCCACACTGGACATCCCGGCCGACTCGTCGCTTCCGGTGACCACGGTGTCGCTGGCGAACCGGATCGGAGCCTAGAGGTCATGACAGGATGGACCGTCGGCGCCTGTCGGACCCAGGACGACGCTGCCGGCGTTGTCGGCACGAGCGCACACGACACCGGTGTGCACTCGCACCTCCGCCCGGGCAGCCCTGCCCTGAGCCTCGACAGCCATCCTGTCAGGACGTCTAGATGATCGTCCGGATGTGGGAGGCGAAGGCGCACCCGGCCGAGTTCGCCGAACTGCTCGACTGGGTGTACGAGGCGGTCGTGCCGGCGCTCGCGGTGGCGCCGGGTCACCTGGGTACCGAGGTGTTCCGGTCCGGCGACGAGCGGATCGTGGTGCTCTCCCGCTGGCGCGACCTGCCGGCGGAGATCGCCGAGCCGCCGGCGCGGCTGGTGCCCCGGCCGCCGCACTCCTGGGACTTCGTCCCGGTCGACCGCGACGGCGCCTGACCTCGGCCGACCGCGCTGACCTCCGTTCGGACGGGCCCGCGGGCCCGGGACGCCTCGGTGCGGCGTCAGCGGTCCTCGTCCGGTACCAGGTGGTCGAGCAGCGTGGGCAGCTCGGCGAGGCTTTCGACCCGGGGGCCGGTCCAGCCGGCGGTGTCCGCCCAGGGGTCGGCGATCGCGGTGTCGGCCAGTACCGTCGGCAGCCCCAGCGCCGTCGCCCCGGGCAGCTCGCCGCTCGCGCCGTCGCCGACGAACGCGCAGGAGGTCGGCGGCAGGTTCAGCGCCACCACGGCGGCCAGGTAGGCGCGCGGGTCCGGCTTGGCGTGGCCGAGCGTGCTGGAGAACACCGCCAGTTCGAACCGGTCGACGAACTCGGTCTCCCGCCACAGCAGCGGCACCTCGGCGCTGCAGTTGGTCACCAGCGCGAGGCGCCAACCCTTGGCGCGCAAGGCATCCAGCGCATCCAGCACGCCCGGGGCCGGGTGCAGCTGGCGCCGGGCCAGGGCGAGCCGCTGCCGGACCGCGCTGTCGACCGCGGCGGCGGTGGGTCGGCCACCGACCCGCTCGGCGAGGGTACGCATCGTCTCGGCCAGGTCGCCGAGGTGGCCGGTGAACCGGTCCTTGCGGCTGGCCCGTACCTCGGCGGCGAACCGCTCCGGATCGACGCCGAGCACCGCGGAGATCCGCCGGGACACCTCGTCCCGCTGCACCGTGGTGTCGCCGGGCACCAGCGTGCCGAACAGGTCGAACAGAATCGCGCGCGTCACGCCCGCACGCTACCGTGGCCGGCCGCGACTCGTCCGGGCCAGGGCCGGCGACAGGGCCGTCCGGGTCGCGGTTGCCGACGAGCTGTCAGGCCGGCGCGGGCCAGTAGGAGCGGCGTTCGGCCACGGCGGTGAAGCCGAGCGCGCGGTACAGGGCGACCGCGGGGCGGTTGGAGACCGGCGTGAGGACAGCGACGCCGGTGGCGCCGAGCCGGGCGAGCCGGCGGAACGCCTCGGCGATCACCGCGCTGGCGTGACCGCGGCGGCGGTGCTCCGGATGCGTACCGGCCGGTTCGAGCAGCGCGGTGCCGCCCGGCGGGCCGAGCCAGGCCAGGCAGAACGCGGTGATCCGGTCGTCCACGGCGCCGACCAGGTCGAGCTCGGCGCGGTAGTCGGGCACCGCGCGCAGCCGCCGGTACCGCTCGGGCGTCAGGGACGAGCCGGGGAACGCGGCGTGCTGCACCGCCACCCGTTGCGGCGCGTCGGCGGCCCGGAACGCCCGTACCGTCGGCTCGGCCGGGCGTTCGGCCGCAGTGCCGGGCAGTGGCCGCCACAGGTGCAGCCAGATGTCCGGGTCCGGTTCGTACCCGGCGGCGAGCAGCGCGCGGGTCAGCGCGCCGGGGCCGGGCGGCGGGTCGATCCAAGGGCCGCCACCGGCACGGTCCAGCCGGCGGGACAGGTCGGCGAGCACTGCGTCGGCCAGCGTCGAGTCGTGCAGGTACGCGGGGTTGACGGCGCACCGGGCGCTGCCCGGCTGGTCGCACAGGATCACCGCGGCCGGACGCCCGGTCGCGTCCCACCAGACCCGGATCTGCTCGTCCCGGATCGCCGGCTCGAACCGCAGCGCCCAGCCGAGGTCACCGGCCTGCAACTGCCACCCGCAGCCGGCCGACGGTTCCCAGGCGCGCAGCGACGCCAGCACCGTGCCGGCCTCCCGGTCGGTCAACCGGCGCCGGGTGAACCCCGTATCCACGAAACGGCACCCTATGTGCCGGTGCCCCGGCGCGCGGTACGCAAATCGCCGAACTGTGTCGCACGGCGCACCGATTCGACCGAACGGCGGATCCGCCGGGGCGCGGCGCCTGCGGCCCGAGCACCGCCGTCGATGACGGTGCGTGTCTCTCGCCGGCACCGATGATGACGGTACGTGCACCCCACCCGCACCGTCGACGGCTCGGGTGGCGGCTCGGCGCCGGCCTCGGGCCGGGCCGGGTACCTCGGGAAACTCGGTCGCGGAGGCGGTCGGTGCGGCCGTAGCGTCGAGGGTCGTGCGTCGACTGCCCCTCGCCGATCCCGGCATTCCGGTACACCGCTCACCGGCCGCGTACCTGCGCTGGCTGGTGCGCAAGCAGGCCGGCACGATCCTCGTCGCGATGTGCTTCGGCATCGCCTGGATGCTTGCCCAGGCGCTGATGCCGGCCGCGATCGGCCAGGCCATCGACGCCGGCCTCGGCCACCGCGACACCCGCGCGCTGCTCGACTGGGCCACGGTGCTGTTCGGCCTCGGCGTGGTGCAGGCCGCCGCCGGTGTGATGCGGCACCGGCTCGCGGTGTCCAACTTCCTGACCGCCGCCTACCGGACCGTGCAGGTGGTGACCCGGCACTCGGTACGGCTCGGCGCGACGCTGCCGAAGCGGGTGGCGACGGGTGAGGTGGTCACCGTCGGCGCGACCGACATCGCGCAGCTCGGCAACGCGCTGGACATCTCCGGCCGGCTCGCCGGCTCGGTCGTCTCGTTCGTCACCGTGGCGATCATCCTGCTCGCCACCTCGGTACCGCTCGGGCTGCTGGTGCTGATCGGGGTGCCGGTGCTGGTGCTCGCGATCGGGCCGATGCTCAAGCCGCTGCACCGCCGCCAGCAGGCGCAGCGGGAACTCGCCGGCGACCTCACCACGTACGCCAACGACATCGTGCACGGCCTGCGGGTGCTGCGCGGCGTCGGCGGCGAGGAGGTCTTCGCCCGGCGCTACGCGACCCGGTCGCAGCGGGTACGGGCGGCCGGCTACCGGGTCGCCGGGGTCGAGTCGACCCTGGACGCCACCCAGATCCTGCTGCCCGGCGTCTTCGTCGTGCTCGTCACCTGGCTCGGCGCCCGGTTCGCGCTCACCGGCGTGATCAGCCCGGGCCAGCTCGTCGCGTTCTACGGGTACGCGGCGTTCCTGGTGCAGCCGCTGAGCACGCTCACCGAGGCGGCCGACAACCTGACCCGCGGACTGGTCGCGGCCCGCCGGGTGGTGCGCATTCTCGACATCGAGCCGGAGCTGCCCGAGCCCGAGACCCCCGACCCGGTACCGGACGAGCCGGGCGAGGTGGAGCTGGCCGACGCCGCCTCCGGGGTGCGGATCGCCGCCGGCTCGCTCACCGTACTGGTGGTGTCCGGGCAGCCGTCCGCCGCGCGGCTCGCCGACCGGCTCGGCCGGTACACGGCCGGTTCGGTGCTGTTCCGTGGGGTACCGCTGGACCGGTTGCCGACCGCCGAGGTGCGCCGCCGGATCCTGGTGTCCGACACCGGGTCCCGGCTGTTCGCCGGCCCGCTGCGGGCCGAGCTGGACCCGTCCGGCGCGCTGGGCGACGAGCGGATCCTGGCCGCGCTGGGCGCCGCGTCCGGTGCCGACATCCTGGCCGGCCTGCCGGACGGGCTGGACACCGCGATCGAGGAACGTGGCCGGTCGGTGTCCGGTGGCCAGCAGCAGCGGCTGGTACTGGCGCGGGCGCTGCTCGCCGACCCGGACGTGCTGATCCTGGTCGAGCCGACCTCCGCGGTCGACGCGCACACCGAGGCGCGGATCGCCGCCCGGCTGGCCGAGTTCCGTACCGGCCGGACGACGGTGGTGCTGACCGAGAGCCCGCTGCTCGCCGATCGGGCCGACACCGTGCTGTTCGTGTCCGACGGCGTGCTCGCCGCCGCCGGCAGCCACGCCGAGCTGCTGGCCGACCCGGCGTATCGCGCGGTGGTGCTGCGCGGCGAGGACGACGACCGCCCCGGGGCCGCGGCGGACCCTGTCGCCGATGCCGATGCCGATGCCGATGCCGATGCCGATGCCGGGGTCGGGGTTGGGGCGGCCGGTCGGCGACCGGGTGCCGCGGGGGCCGGCGCGGGCCGGTCCGGGACGGCGGCCGAGGAACGGATCGGGGCAGTGGCCGGCGATCCGACGTTGCCGGCGGAACCGCGGCGTGCGGCGGAGGTGACGGAATGACCGTGCAGTTGCCGGTGGCGACGCCGGCCCAGGTCCGGCGGTACGCGCGGACACTCGCCCGGCGGCACCCGAAGGCGCTGGCGACCGCGCTGGTGCTGCACGCGCTGGCGGCGATCGCCGGGCTCGGCGCACCGCGGTTGCTCGGCAACCTGGTCCAGGCGGTACAGGACGGAACCACCCGGGTCACCGTGGACAAGGTGGCGCTGGCGATCGCGGCCTTCGTGATCGGCCAGTCGGTGCTGACCCGCTTCGCCCGGCTGGTCTCGTTCCGGCTCGGCGAGCGGGTGCTGGCCGAGCTGCGCGAGGAGTTCGTCCGCCGGGTGCTGGCCCTGCCACTGTCCACAGTGGAGCGGGCCGGCACCGGCGACCTGCTGACCCGTACCTCCCGGGACGTCGACGCGCTCGCCCGCACGGTCCGGTTCGCGGTGCCGGAGACGCTGATCGCGCTGGTCACGACCGTGCTCACACTCGGCGCGCTGGCGCTGGTCGGCCCGCTCGTCGCGCTGCCCTGCCTGATCGCGGTGCCGATCCTGTGGGCGTCCACCCGCTGGTACCTGCGCCGCGCGACCGCCGGCTACCTGCGCGAGAACGCGGCGTACTCGGACGTCAACGAGGGGCTCGCCGAGACCGTCGAGGGTGCCCGTACCGTCGAGGCGATGCGCCTTGCCCGGCAACGGATCCGGCGCACCGACGGCGACATCGGGAGGTCGTTCGCGGCCGAGCGGTACACGCTGTGGCTGCGCTCGGTGTGGTTCCCGGCCGCGGAGGTCAGCTACGTGATCCCGGTGGTGGCCACGCTGCTGGTCGGCGGGCTGCTGTACACGCACGGGATGGCGAGCCTCGGCCAGGTCACCGCGGCCACCCTCTACGTGCAGCAACTGATCGACCCGGTCGACCGGCTGCTGTCCTGGCTGGACGAGCTGCAGGTCGGCGGCGCCTCACTGGCCCGCCTGCTCGGCGTCTCCGCCGGCTCCGCCGAGCCGCGGTCGGCCGACGACCCCGACGGTGTCCGGTCGGCTGCCGACTCCGCCGGCTCCGCCGGCTCCGCCGAGGCGCGGTCGGCCGACGACTCCGACGGTGCCCGGTCGGCCGCCGACTACCCGCGGGCCGGAGCCGGCGTTGCGCCGGCGCTGGTCGCGACCGGGGTGCATTACTCCTATGTGGACGGTCGGGATGTGTTGCGCGGCATCGACCTGACGGTACGACCGGGCGAGCGGCTGGCGATGGTCGGCCCGTCCGGGGCCGGCAAGTCGACGCTGGGCCGGCTGCTCGCCGGCATCCACCCGCCGCGGGCCGGCTCGGTGACGATCGGTGGCGTACCGCTGGTCTCGCTGCCGCTGGACCGCCGGCGCCGCGAGGTGGCCCTGGTGACCCAGGAACACCACGTGTTCGTCGGTACCGTCGCCGACAACGTGTCGCTGCCCCGGCCGGACGCCACCGAGGCCGAGGTACGTGCCGCGCTGCGCGCCGTCGACGCGCTCGGCTGGGCCGACGCGCTGCCGGACGGGTTGGGCACTCTGGTCGGCTCCGGCGGTACCGAGCTGTCCGCCGCGCAGGCGCAGCAGTTGGCGCTCGCCCGGCTGGTGCTCGCCGACCCGCACACGCTGGTACTCGACGAGGCGACGTCGCTGATCGATCCGCGCGCCGCCCGGCACCTGGAACGCTCGCTCGGCGCCGTACTGGCCGGCCGTACCGTGATCGCGATCGCGCACCGGCTGCACACCGCGCACGACGCGGACCGGGTCGCCGTCGTGGCCGACGGCCGCATCGTCGAGCTGGGCCCGCACGCCGACCTGGTCGCCGCCGGCGGCGACTACGCCGCCCTCTGGGACTCCTGGCACGGCCGCCACTGACCGTCACCGCGTTTGCCCGGAGCGCTCGGATTCGGGTGCTGTTGCGGGGATCGGTGATGATGTCGACCGACCTGCTGGAGGCATCGTGGCCGATCCGTCCCCATCCGACCAGCCGCACCCGGCGGGCGAACCCGACGAGCCGGCTGCCGCGGGCGAGTCCGACGAGTCGCGTCCGCCGGGCGAACCCGACGAGCCGCGTCCGCCGGCGGAGTCCGACGGGCGTGGCGCGCCCGGCGAGCCTGACGAGCCGGGTGCGGCGGGCGGTTCCGGCGAGTCGGGCGCGGCCGGCGACTCGGGGGAGGGCGGCGGGTGCCGCGGG
>NZ_BOPO01000029.1 GCF_017312725.1 Actinocatenispora comari
GGCGCCTGCGCCGCGGCCGGTTGCGGCGGCGGTGTCGGGGCGCGCAACATCGCGAGCACCAGCAGCATCGCGCCGAGCACCCCGCCCAGGACCAGCAGCACGCCGAGCACGGTCCGCCAGCCGGCCGCACCGCCGTGCGCCAGCGGATCCCACTCGGCCGGCGGCGGCCGGTCGCGTTGCTCGTCCCGCTCCCGGTCCGCGCTCTGCTCGCGGTCGGCACTGTGCTCACGGTCCGGGCCCTGCTCGCGGTCGGCACTGTGCTCGCGGTCCGGGTCCTGCTCGCGTCGGCCGTCTCGCTCCCGGTCGCCGCTCCGCCCGGGTCGCCCGTCCGGCCCGGCGGAGGCGGCCACCGGGTCGGTGTCTCGCCGCTCGGCGGCGGCAGCGGAGAAATCGGGCGCCGGGAACTGGACGGTCGGGGCCTCGGAGTCCCGGCCGTCGGGGTTGCCCGCCGGCTGCTGCATCACCCCTCCGTCCCGGTGCCCGGGCAGCCCGCGACCCGGCACCGTGACGCGTCAGTCCCCGTTCGGCCGCCGCCGTACCAGCAGCACGACCCCGCCGGCCAGGGTCACGCCGAGCACGCCCAGGCCGGCCGCGGCGAGCGCGGTGGTACCGCGGCCGAGCCGCGCGGTCGCGCCGTCACCGGTGTCCGGGTTGCCGTCCGGCGTCACCGTGAACTGCTTCGTCCCGGGATCGGGCGAGGTGGTGTCCTTGCAGTTGACGGTGGCGGTGTAGGTGCCCGGCTGCACGTTGCTGAACGTCGCGCTCAGCACCCCGCTCGCCTCCGGGTTGCCCGCCATGTCCTGCTCGGTGGCGTCGTTGGAGCCGGTCTGGATCGCCGCGACGGCACCGCTGGAGGCGCAGTCGGACGTGCTGACGGTGACCGTGCTGCCCTCCACCACGACCGCGACCAGCGGCGCCGCGGCGGCACCGGACGACAGGGCCAGGGATGCACCGGCGGCACCGAACGCCCCGGCGACGACGATCCTGCGCACGAAGGACATCCCATACACCCCCCAAGTCGCATATGAGGTGACTCGATCACCGTAAACGGTGCCGGCCGCTCGTGATCACGGTTCCGGCCAGCTGCCACCCCGCCGGGTGTCACCCGGAGCCGGCGGTCAGCTCCGCGACGTCCTCAGTGGACAGTCGCAGGTCGGCGGCGGCGAGGTTCTCGGCCAGGTGCTCCGGGCTGCCGGTACCGGGGATCGGCAGCAGTACCGGCGATCGGTGCAGCAGCCAGGCCAGCGCCACCTGCGTCGGCGTCACGCCGTACCGCGGGGCGATCGCGCGCGCCGCGGGGGTGAGCGTGCGCGGCGCCACCGGCAGCCACGGCAGGAACGCGATGGCGTGCCGCTCGCAGTACGCCAGCACGTCGTCGTGCCGCCGGTCGGCCAGGTTGTACCGGTTCTGCACGGCGGCGATCGGCACGATCCGGCGGGCCGCGTCGAGCTGCGCCACCGACACCTCGGACAGCCCGACGTGGCGCACCACGCCCTCGTCGCGCAGCTGCCGCAACGCACCGAACTGGTCGTCCGCCGGTACCGTGGCGTCGATCCGGTGCAGCTGGAACAGGTCGATGACCTCGAGCCGCAGCCGGCGCAGGCTCAGCAGCGCCTGCTGCCGCAGGTACTCCGGCCGACCGCAGTCGTACCAGTCGCTGCCCAGGTTGATCCGGCCCGCCTTGGTGGCCAGGACGAGCTGCTCCGGGTACGGGTGCAGCGCCTCGGCGAGCAGCGTCTCGTTGTCGCCCAGATCGTACGAGTCGGCGGTGTCGATCAGCGTGACGCCGAGCTCCACGGCGCGCCGGGCCACGGCGACGGACCAGGCGCGGGCCGCCGCCGGCCGGCCGGGCAGCCGCAGCGCGCCGAAGCCGAGCCGGCGTACCGGCAGGTCGCCACCGAGCAGGAACGTGTCGGTCATCTGTCTCCCTTTCGTCGTCGTCCACTGTGCGCGAGCGGAATCGTTCAGACAAGCGAGACTGTCTGAGTCCAACCGCGTAGCATCGCTACATGCTCAACCTGGAACGGCTCCGGGTGCTGCGGGCGGTCGCCACCACCGGTTCGGTCCGCGGCGCCGCCGCCACCCTGCACGTGACCACCTCCGCGGTCTCCCAGCAGATGGGCCGGCTGGAGCGGGAGGTCGGGCAGCGGCTGGTGGAACGCAACGGCCGCGGCATCCGGCTCACCGACGCCGCGCTGCTGCTGTCCGAGCACGCCGGCGCGCTGCTGGCGCAGGCCGAAGCGGTGGAGACCGATCTCGCCCGGCACCGCGGCGCGGTGGTCGGTGAGCTGCGGCTCGCCGCCTTCGCCACCGCCGCCCGGGGCCTGCTCCCGGCGGCGCTGCGCGCGCTGCACGACCGGTACCCGGCGCTGCGGGTGTGCACCGCGGAGCAGGAGCCGATCGTGGCGCTGCCCGGCGTCGCCGCCGGTGACCTCGACGTCGCGATCGCCCAGGACTGGCCCGAGGAGCCGCTGGCCGTACCGGACGGGCTGAGCCGCACCGGCCTGGTCGACGACGTGTTCGACCTGGCCCTGCCGGCGCAGCACCCGCTCGCCGACCGGCCGGCGCTGGACCTGGCCGAACTCGCCGACGCCGACTGGATCGGCTGGTCCGCCGGGCAGCTGTGCCACGACTGGCTGCGCCGCACCGTCCCGGACGCGGCGGTACGGCACACCGCCGGCGAGCACGCCACCCAGCTGGCGTTCGTCGCCGCCGGGTACGGCGTCGCGCTGCTGCCCCGGCTCGGCCGCGATCCGGTACCCGCCGGGGTGCGGTTCGCCGCGGTCCGGCCGGCGCCGGTACGCCGGGTGTTCGCGGTCTGGCGGGCCGCGGCAGCCCGCCAGCCGGCCATCCGGGCCACCCTCGCCGCCCTCCGCGCCGCCGCCCGCCCCTGACCAGGCCACCCGCCCGCCGGGGCCGGAACCGCTGGGCGACAGGGCATCCGGCGCGAACCGATCGGCGGCCGCGACCGACCGACCGGCTGAGCTGGCGTGGCCACTCCGGCCGCTAAGGTGTGCTCACCGTGCGTCGTCGAGTGGCGACGCGATCGAAGGAGTGGCGTATGCGTGCGGTGATGCGGGTGGGGATCGGGGCGGTCGCGGCCGGCCTGACGGCGGTGGTACTGACGGCGAGCCCGGGCGCGGCGGCGACCCCGGCGGTGCACTTCGCCGGGATCCAGTACAACGCGCCGGGCACCGACACCAGCAGGAACGTCAACGGCGAGTACGTGAAGATCTCGAACTCGGGAAGCAGGGCGGTCAGCGTCAAGGGATGGTCGGTGCGCGACGCCGCCGGCCACAAGTTCACCTTCCCCACCTACACCATCAAGGCGCACGACAGCCTGTGGCTGCACTCCGGCAAGGGCACGCACACGCACCGGACCTTCTACTGGGGCTCCGGGTGGCACATCTGGAACAACACCGGGGACACCGCGACGCTGCGCGACTCGCACGGCAAGTACCACGACAGCTGCCGCTGGACGAAGTCCACCTCGTCCGGCTGGAAGGCCTGCTGATGCCATGGGCCGCACCGGGTTTCCGGTGCGGCCCGGCCGTCCCGGCCGGCGAGGGGAAGGCCGGGACGGCCCTCGGTGGCGAGAACCCGCACGGTTCCCGCGCACGGTGCGCACGGCGGCTGCCAGGAATCTCCACATCCGGTGCGTAGCTTCGCCGGGCATGAGAGTCACCATGGTGTTGCCGGCGCTGACCGAGGCGACGAGCCCGCGGCTGCGTCCGATCAAGTACTCGCTGTTCCCGCCGCTCGGGCTGGCCACGCTCGCCGGCTACCTGTCCGACTCCGACGAGGTGCGGATCGTGGACGAGCACGTGCAGCCGCTGCGGCTCGACGACGACCGGCCCGATCTCGCCGTGATCCAGCCCTACATCACCTCGGCCCGGCGGGCGTACCGGCTCGCGGCGGCGTACCGGGCGAAGGGCGTGCACGTGGCGATGGGCGGGCTGCACGTCACGTCGCTGCCGGACGAGGCGGCCCGGTACGCCGACACGATCTTCCTGGGGCCGGGTGAGGACACCTGGCCGCAGTTCCTGGCCGACTTCCGGGCGCGGCGACCGAAGCCCCGCTACGTCTCGCGGGAGCGCACCCTGGCGCGGCTGCCGCCGGTGCGCCGCGACCTGATCGACCGGCACCGGTACCTGGTGCCGAACTCGCTGGTGGTCTCGCGTGGCTGCCCGCACCACTGCGACTTCTGTTACAAGGACGCGTTCTTCACCGGCGGGAAGTCGTTCTACACCCAGGCGGTCGACGACGCGCTGGCCGAGATCGAGCGGCTGCCCGGCCGGCACCTGTACTTCCTGGACGACCACCTGTTCGGCAACCGGCGCTTCGCTGAGGCACTGTTCGACGGGATGCGCGGGATGGGCCGGGTCTGGCAGGCCGCGGGCACCGTCGACTCGGTCCTCGCGCCGGGGCTGCTGGAGCGGGCGGTCGAGGCCGGGCTGCGCAGCCTGTTCGTCGGCTTCGAGACGGTCAACGACGCGAACCTGCCGGCGCAGCGCAAGCGGCAGAACATCGGTCGTGACTACGCCGCCGTGGCGCGGCGACTGCACGAGGCCGGGGTGATGGTCAACGCGAGCTTCGTGTTCGGCATGGACGACGACGGCCCGGACGTGTTCTCCCGTACCGTCGACTGGGCGGTGGGGCAGGGTATCGAGACGGCGACCTTCCACATCATGACGCCCTACCCGGGAACGACGCTGTACCAACGGATGCAGGCCGAGGGCCGGATCCTGCACACCGACTGGGACCGGTACGACACCCGACACGTGGTGTACCGGCCGGCCCGGCTCACCGCGACCGAGCTGACCGACGGGTACTGGCGGGCGTACCGGGACTTCTACCGGTGGTCGGCGATCTGGCGCGGCGCGGGCAGCAAGCCGGGCGGCCGGGACCGGCTGCGGCACCTCGCGTACGCCGGCGGCTGGAAGAAGCTCTCCCCGCTGTGGCACACGCTGATCCGGGCGCGGCAGGTGTCCCGCGCGCTGCCGTTCCTGGAGTCGCTGCTGGGCAGCTTCGGCGCCCGCCGACCGGGGCCGCCCGCTCGCGCCACGCGCGGCGCCCGCCCGGCCCCGCCGGTACGTCCGGCGCGAGGCGTCCGCCCGGGATCGTCACCGTCGGTGGACAGCGCCCGCGCGCCCGACACGGCGAGGTAGCCGGTCGGGGACGGCGCGGTAGCGTCGGGGCATGGAGTCGAGCACCGACGCGGGCACCGCGCTGCAGCTGGCCGACTGGCGCCGCACCGTCGCCGAGCTGTACGCGCGGGTGCGCGCCGCCGCCGACCCGGCCGACGGGCACGCCCGGTGGCGGGTGGGCCGAGACGCGCTGTTCACCGGCCACCCGCAGAGCCCGCTCGGCCGTTCCGATCCGTTGCGCGACACCGGCCTGCCCTACTGGCCGTACGATCCGGCGCTGCGGTTCGAGGTGCCGGTGACGCCGCCGGACGCGCCGCAGCGGCGCGACGTGGACACCGGCGCCGACGGCGTCACCAGCTACGAACTGCTCGGTTCGGTGCGGTTGCCCGCGCCGGTGTCCGCCCCGCTCGCGGTGTGGTGGACCCGGCAGTACGGCGGTGGGCTGTTCCTGCCGGTGCGCGACGGCACCGCCGGGCACACCAGCTACGGCGCCGGGCGCTACCTGCTGGACACCGCCAAGGGCGCCGACCTCGGCGGCACCGGCGACCGGCTGGTGCTCGACCTCAACTTCCTCTACCACCCGTCCTGCCGGTACGACGACAGCTGGGTCTGCCCGCTGGCGCCGGCGGAGAACACCGTCGCCGCCGAGATCCGCGCCGGCGAGCGGCTCTGACGCCGCTCGCCGGCGAGCGTTTCCGGCAGCGCCCGCGGCGAGGGTCGCGACGGCCCTCGCCGGCGCGCGTGGTCACGGATGCAGCGCGGCGCGGAACGCGGCGCGCACACCCGCCTTGCTCGGCGTGACGTACTGCGCGCGGTCCGGGCCCGTGTCGTAGCCGCCGTAGTAGCTGTACGACAGGATCTGCGGGCAGCTGCTGCCGCCGATCTGCAGCGTCCGGTGCACCACCAGCTTGCCGGTGCGCAGCTCGTACGCCCGGATCGGGATCGCCACCTTGTAGAACGTCACCCACACCGGCGAACCGGAGCCGTCCAGCTTGGAGTACGGGCAGGTCTGCACCCGGGAACCGAGCTTCGTGTCGCCGACGCACACCACCAGCGCGGCCTGGGCGGCGTCCGACACCGACCAGGAGCCGGGCAGCTTGTCCACGTACTCGGAGTTGCCGTACAGCAGCGACTTGTTGTGCGACTTCCGAAACGGCGTGGCCGCCTCGTACTTCGCCGGGTCCGAGCAGTACTTCGGCAGCTCGCCGGAGTAGCCGGTCAGCCGGGACCGCACGGTGGACAGCTGCTGGCCGAGCGTTGCGGTGCGGATTCCCTTGTGCGCCTTGGTAACGAGCTCGCTGTCCGGGAACTGGTCGATCAGCTGACGGTACCTTGCTAGCGCCTTCGGCCAGGACTTCTGGTCCACCAGCGCGTCGCCGCAGCCGAGCAGCGCCGGCGGCGCGTCCCGGGTGGCGGTCTTGGCTGCCGTGTCGAGCACGGTGTGGTTGGGGTGCCGGGCGCGCAGCCAGTCGGTCACCGCCGCGGCCGGGCACGGGTCCGCCTTCGGCAGCACGCCGAGGAAGTCGGTCAGCACCGCGCGCACCATCGGCTCGTGCCCCGGGTATCCGGTCAGCACCTTCTGCAGCCCGGCGAACCCGGCGGCGAGCTGGTGCGTGTCGCCGGTGGCGAGCGAGGTGCCCAGCTGACCGGCGGCGGTGTGCAGCCGGTCGCACGCCCGGTGCGTGGTCTCGGTGCGCACGGTCAGCGGGGCGTCCGCGAACCGCAGCCCGAACCAGACCCGGTCGACCGCCCGCGCGGCCTGCCCGCAGTCGCCGGCCCGCTTGGCGTCGGCCAGCGCCGAGTCGACAAGGTACCCGTCGACGCGCAGCGCCGCGACCGCCAGCAGCACCGGCACCGCGAGGTACGCCGCGACCAGGCGTTGCTGCCGGGCCGCCACCGGCACCGCGCGCCGCCGTGCCAGGTACCACCCGTGCGCGACCAGCGCCACCCACCACAGCGCCACCACGACCTCGAACCACACCGCCCGCCACGCGGTCGCCAGCAGGACCAGCAGCACGACGGTGACCAGGTCGGTCAGGACCGCGAGCGCCCACCGCCGCAGCATGAGGTACCCGATCCCGAGCAGCGACGCGTTCCCGAGCGCCACCGCCATCGGATCGCCGAACACCACCGACACCCGCGCCGGCGGCGCCACCACCGGACCCGGCACCGGCGGCGGCCCGGCCGGCCCCCACCCCGTCGCCGGCCCCGACGGCTCCGGCGGCCCTGCCGGCCCCGCCGGTTCCGGCGGCCCCGACGGCCCTGCCGGTTCCGGCGGCCCTGCCGGCTCCGGCGGATCCGGTGCTCCGGGCCGTACCGGCCCCCAGTCGTTCATCGCGACCTCCACTCGACCCCGCGAGTCTCCGCCCACCGGTCCGGGACCCCTCCCACCAAATCTACCCAGTGAAGCATTCGCCAGGCCATTCACCGCGAGTACGGACAGGACGGGACGCCCGGCCGTGCGTGGGGCATCGGCGCGGGCGTGGGTCAGCCGGAGAGGGAGTCCAGGTCCTCGGGGGTGTCGATGTCGGCGGGCGAACCGGTGTCGCCGCACTCGACGAGCGTGACCAGCTCCGGATGGGCGCGCAGGAACGCCCGCGCGCCGCGGTCGCCCCGGGCCGACGCCAGCAGCCGCGGCCAGTACTCCCGGCTCAGCAGCACCGGGTTGCGCGGCTCGCCGGCGTAGCCGGCCACCGCGAGACGCGCCCCGGCGCGGTGCGCGGCGATCAGCCGGCGCACCGCCTCGACCCCGACGAGCGGCTGGTCCACCAGGGCGACGACGGTGGCGTCCGCCTCGCCCGGCAGCGCCGAGATCCCGGCGCGCAGCGACGAGCCCATGCCGTCGCGCCAGGCCGGGTTGTCCACCACCGTCGCGCCCGGGCAGGTCAGCGGCGCGGCGCCGGACACCACGTACACCGGGTCGCAGCCGCCGCCGGCCAGCAGCGCCACGCCGTGCTCCAGCAGCGTCCGGCCGCGGAACGGCACCAGCGCCTTGGGCCGGCCGAACCGGCGCCCCGCTCCCGCCGCGAGCAGCAGCCCGGCGACCGTCGTACCGCTCATGGCCGGCCCCGGGTTCGCGCCGGCCGGCGGC
>NZ_BOPO01000030.1 GCF_017312725.1 Actinocatenispora comari
CGGCCGGCCGCGCCGGGTCGGCGCGGGCGGTACCGGGCGGTGCCGGGCGGGGCCGGCCGGACCGGGACGACGGCGGGAGGTCGCGCGGCGACGCCAAGTCCCGCAGCGGCGGTCAGTCCCGCGGCAACGGCAAGGCTCGCGACACCGAGGCCCGCGGCACCGCGAAGGGACGCCCCGGCACCGGGGCTCGCGGCGGCAAGGGTACGGCCCGCGGCATCCCCAGGGCCCGCGATGCTGCCAGGGCCCGGGACGCCGGCCGGTCCGGGCGCGCCGGCAACCCCGACCGCGGTGCGCGTCGCCGTGCCGGTGCCCGGGCCGGGTCCTGGGGGGCGGAGTCGACGGGGCGCAAGGGGCGGCCGACCCGTCCCCGCCCGGCGAAGCCGCGGCCGATCCGACGCCGGGTGGCCCGGTTGGGCAGCCCCGGCCGGCGGCTGCGGTTCGGCACCGTGGTGGTGCTGGTGCTGTTCACGGTGATCGGCGGTCGGCTGGTGCAGTTGCAGCTCACCGACGCTCCGGCGCTGGCGCAGAAGGCGCTGCACCAGCGGCTGCAGACGGTCCCGCTGCCGGCGCCGCGCGGCTCGATCGTGGACCGCAACGGGCAGGCGTTCGCGCGCTCGGCGGAGGCGCGGTACGTGTTCGCCGACCCGACGATGGTCAAGGATGCGGCGAAGACCGCAGACCGGCTGTCCGGGGTGCTCGGGGTGCCACGGTCCACCCTCGAGAAGGACATGCGCAAGCAGAAGCTGCCGAACGGATCGCCGAACCGGTTCGTCTACCTGGCCCGCGGTGTCGACATCCGGATCGGCGACCAGGTGGAGGCGATGGACATCCCCGGCATCGGGGTGCGCGCCGACGAGCGCCGGGACGTACCCGGGCACGACCTCGCGGCGAACATCATCGGCGTCACCGGCTGGGACCTGTCCGGCCTGACCGGGCTGGAGTCGAAGTACAACGGGCTGCTGCGCGGGGTGGACGGCAAGCGGCAGTACGAGGCGAGCCGCACCGGGGAGGAGATCCCGGACGGCTTCCACCGCGAGGTGACGCCGAAGCCGGGCGGGTCGGTGCGGTTGACGCTCGACTCGGACATCCAGTTCGAGGCGCAGCAGGCGCTGGCCCGCAAGCTGCGCCCGCTGCACTCCGACATGGGTGCGGCGGTGGTGCTGGACGTCAAGACCGGCGAGGTGCTGGCGCAGGCGAGCTACCCGACCTACGACGCGGCCAACTTCGCCGACTCGACGAAGGCGGAACGCACCGACTACGCCAGCCAGGCGGTGGTGGAGCCGGGGTCGGTGGAGAAGGCGATCACGCTGGGTGCGGCGCTGCAGTGCCGGGTGATCAAGCCGTCCTCGACCGTGCACGTCGAGCCGACGATCACGGTGGCCGACACCACCTACGCCGACACCACACCGCTCAACGACGTGGACATCACGCTGCCGGGCATCTTCGCGTACTCGTCGAACGTGGGCACCATCAAGGTGGCGAACAAGCTCGGCGCCCAGCGGCTGTACGAGTACCAGCGCAAGTTCGGGCTGGGCAGTGCGACCGGTGAGGGCGTGCCCGGCGAGGCGAGCGGCATCGTCCGGCCGGCGAAGGACTGGGAGGGCGCCGACCACGGCTCGATCCCGATCGGCCTGGGCATCGCGGTCACTCCGGTGCAGCTCGCCGCCGCGTACGGGGCGATCGCCAACGACGGCGAGTACGTGCAACCGCACCTGATCGCCGACACGGTGTCGCCCGACGGGACGAAGTCGACGCCGAGCGTGTCGCGGCACCGGGTGCTGTCCCCGTCGATCGCCGCGGCGGAACGCAAGGCGATGGTGGCGGTGACCACCGCGCCCGGTGCGACCGGCCTGTCCGGCGCGGTCGACGGGTACCAGATCGCGGCGAAGACCGGCACCGGGCAGCGGGTCGTGAACGGCTCGTACCAGAAGGGCAACATCGAGTCGTTCATCGGCATGGCGCCGGCCGACCACCCGCGGTACGTGGTGGCGGTGGTCGCGCACACCAGCGGCACCGGCGAGGGGGCGAACATGGGTCCGGTGTTCCAGGACCTGATGCGCTTCACCCTGGGCCACGAGAAGGTGCCGCCGACCGACGCGAAGACGCCGTCGTTCACGCTGTACCACAAGTAGCCGCCGGGATGAGCGGAGCGCAGTGCGGTGCGGGCGCAGCGCACGGGAGCAACGGCGCAGCGCGACCGTCGGGATCCGCTGGGTGCCAGACGGGTCACGCTGGGCAGGATCCCGACACATCAGGCGGTCTCGGCGCGCCGGACGGGTCGTACCCACGCCATGCGCGACGCCGTGTCCGGGTAGGGTCATGCCTCGTGCCAGGCTTTCCGCGACCACGGACCGTTCCCGCGACCCGGCTCGCGATGCTCGCCGCACGCCTCGGCGCCGAGCCGCCGACGGTGGGTGCCCCGTCCGTGTCTCCCGCGCCCACCGGTGGGCCCGACAGCGACCCGGGCGCCGGCCCGCTCGCCGGCGCCGACGACCGGTCGGGCGGCGTCCGGATCGAGGGCGCCGGGGATCCGGTGATCAGCGGCGTCACGCACGCCAGCGGCGAGGTGGTTCCCGGCGACGTGTACGCGGCGTTGCCCGGCTCGCGCCGACACGGAGCCGAGTTCGTGGCCGAGGCGGTGGCGGCCGGAGCGGTCGCCGTGTTCACCGACGCCGCCGGCGCGCCGGCCGCCACCGCGGCCGGGGTACCGGCGCTGGTGGTCGACGACCCGCGGGCGCGGCTGGGCGAGCTCGCCGCCGAGGTGTACGGCCGGCCCAGCGAGCGGCTCGCGGTGCTCGGCATCACCGGGACCAACGGCAAGTCGTCGACGGCGTACCTGGTCGAGTCGGCGCTGACCGCGGCGGGCCGGCGCACCGGCCTGATCGGCACCGTCGAGACGCGGCTGGGCGACGAGCGGCTGGCGAGCACCCGGACCACGCCGGAGGCGACCGACCTGCAGGCGCTGTTCGCGGTGGCGCTGGAACGCGGGTTGGACACCATGGTGATGGAGGTGTCCAGCCACGCGCTGGCGCTGGGCCGGGTCGCCGGCACCCGGTTCGCGGTCGGCGCGTTCACCAACTTCGGCATCGACCACCTGGACTTCCACGGCACCGTGGAGGACTACTTCGCGGCCAAGGCGAGCCTGTTCGACGGCCGCGCCGGGGTCGAGGTGCTCAACGTCGACGACCCGGCGGTGGCGAAGCTGGCGCATCCCGGCCGCACCGTGTCGGTGTCGGCGCAGGGCCGGCCGGCGGCCGACTGGCAGGCCGACACCGTGGTCCGGGACGGGTACGGCCAGCGGTTCGTGGTGACCGGCCCGGACCGGGTGCGGCGGGATGCGAGCGTGCTGCTGCCCGGCCGGTACAACGTGGCGAACGCGTTGCTGGCCATCGCGGTGGCGGCCGCGACCGGGGTGGACCCGGCGACCGCGGTGGCCGGGGTGGCCGCCTGCGGCGGGGTGCCGGGCCGGATGGAGCGGGTGACGGCTCCGGGGCCGGTGGTGGGCGTGGTCGACTTCGCGCACACCCCGAACGCGGTCGCCGCGGCGCTCGGCGCGCTGCGCGAGGCGGCCGCGCCGACCGGGGCCCGGGTGATCTGCGTGGTCGGCGCCGGCGGTGACCGGGACGCCGGGAAGCGCCCGATGATGGGCGAGGCGGCCGCGCGCGGCGCGGACGAGGTGATCGTCACCGACGACAACCCGCGCAGCGAGGACCCGGCGGCGATTCGCGCGCAGGTCGCGGCCGGCGCGGCCGGGGTGGCCGGCGCGCACTGGACCGACGGCGGCGACCGGACCGCGGCGATCGCCGCGGCGGTGGCGACCGCCCGACCGGGCGATATCGTCGCGGTCCTCGGCAAGGGACACGAACAGGGGCAGGAGGTGGCGGGCCAGGTGCACCCGTTCGACGACCGGGTGGTGCTGGCGGCCGCGCTGCGGGCCCGGTTCGAGGAGGACGCATGATCGAGCTCTCGCTCGCCGACGTGGCCGTGGCCACCGGCGGAGCGCTGGTGGACGGCGCCGAACCGACGGCGACCGTCACCGCCGGGGTCGAGTACGACTCGCGCGCGATCACCGCCGGCGGCCTGTTCGTGGCGCTGCGCGGGGACAGCGACGACGGGCACCGGTTCGCGGCCGCCGCGGTCGGTGCCGGCGCGGTCGCGGCCGTGGCCGAGGAACGTACCGGCGTGCCGACGGTGCTGGTGGCCGACACGCTGATGGCGCTGGGCCGGATCGCCCGGGCGGTGGTCGACCGGTTGCCCGACACCACCGTGATCGGGGTGACCGGCTCCTCCGGCAAGACCTCCACCAAGGACATGATCGCCGCGCTGACCGCGCGGTCGGGCAACACCGTCGCACCGGTCGGCACGCTCAACAACGAGCTCGGCCACCCGTACACGGTGCTGCAGGCCGACCGGGACACCCGGTACCTGGTGCTGGAGTGCAGCGCGCGCGGCATCGGCCACGTGGCGTACCTGTGCGAGATCGCGCCGCCGAGGATCGGCGTGGTGCTCAACGTCGGCAGCGCGCACCTGGGCGAGTTCGGCTCGGTGGAGGCGATCGCGACCGCGAAGGGCGAGCTGGTCGAGGCGCTGCCGGCGGACGGGACGGCGGTGCTCAACGCCGACGACCAGCGGGTCCGCGCGATGGCGCAGCGCACCAAGGCGCGGGTGGTGCTGTTCGGCACCGCGCCCGACGCCGACGTGCGCGCCACCGACGTGGCGGTCGACGGGGCCGGCCGGCCGTCGTTCACGCTGCACGCGAGCGGCGAGTCGGTCCCGGTGCGGCTCGGCCTGTTCGGCGCGCACCAGGTCTCCAACGCGCTCGCCACCGCCGCGGTGGCCCTGGCGTGCGGGATGCCGCTCCCGGAGGTCGGATCGGCGCTGGGCCAGCTGCGGCCGGCCTCGCCGCGCCGGATGGACGTGTTCACCCGCTCCGACGGCGTGACCGTCATCGACGACTCGTACAACGCGAACCTCGGTTCGATGACCGCCGCGTTGCGGGCGCTGGCCACGATCGGGGCCGACCGCCGCACCTGGGCGGTGTTGGGCTACATGGCTGAGCTGGGCCGGTTCGAACAGACCCAGCACGAGCAGGTCGGCCGGTTGGCCGCCGAGCTCGGGGTGGACCGCGTGGTCGCCGTGGAACCGGAGGCGGCCGGCATCGATCAGGGCGCGCGTGCGCGCGCCGCGGACTCCGGGTGGGAGGGACAGTCGGTGCAGGTGCCTGACCAACAGGCAGCGATCGCGCTGTTGGCCGACGAGGTGCGGCCGGGTGACGTGGTTCTGGTCAAGGGCTCGCGCTACCGAACCTGGCAAGTCGCCGACGCGCTGCGGGAGACCGCCGACAGCGCGCTCGGTGACCGGGAGGCGCCGGCATGAGATCGGTCATCGTCGCACCCCTCGTGGCGTTCGTACTCACCCTGTTCGGTACGCCGCTGGCGATCCGCTACTTCAGCCGGCTCAAGGCCGACCAGCCGATCCGCGAGATCGGCCCGCAGACCCACTTCGCGAAGAAGGGCACGCCGACGATGGGCGGCGTGGTCTTCATCCTGGCCACCGTGGTCGCCTACCTGGTGGGCCACCTGACGCTGCTGACCCTGCCGGGCCGGCCGCACAAGCCGACGGTCACCGCGATCGTGCTGCTCGGCCTGTTCGTGTGCATGGGCGCGGTCGGCTTCATCGACGACTTCCTGAAGGTACGCAAGAAGAACAGCGCCGGGCTCTCGGCCAAGGGCAAGCTGCTCGGGCAGGCCGTGGTCGGCGCGGTCTTCGGCGTCATCGCGCTGTACTTCAACCCCGACGCGGTCTCGCCGAACGGCATCCACAACCCGACGGTGGGCAGCCCGTACATCTCCTTCGTACGGGAGATCCCCTGGCTGGACATCACCCGGGTCGGCGCGGTAGTGCTGTTCATCTTCGTGGTGCTGGCCGCCTCCAACGGGGTCAACCTCACCGACGGGTTGGACGGCCTCGCCACCGGGACCTCGGTGATGGTGCTGCTGGCGTACACGGTGATCTCGTTCTGGCAGTACCGGCACTGGTGTTCCGACACCCACCAGCTGACCCACTTCTGTTACAACGTCCGAGATCCGTTGGACGCGGCGCTGATAGCCGGGGCCGCGGCCGGGGCGCTGTTCGGGTTCCTGTGGTGGAACGCGTCGCCGGCCCGGATCTTCATGGGTGACTCCGGCGCGCTGGGTCTGGGCGGGTTGATCGGCGGCCTCGCGATCTCGACCAAGACGATCCTGCTGCTGGTCATCCTGGGCGCGCTGTTCGTCATCGAGACCGTCTCGCTGATCATCCAGGTCGTCTCGTTCCGCAGTACCGGTAGACGGGTGTTCCGGATGACACCGATCCACCACCACTTCGAGCTGGCGGGGTGGAGCGAGGTCAACATCACCGTCCGGTTCTGGATCATCTCCGGTATCGGCATCACGGCCGGGCTGGCGATCTTCTACGCCGACTTCACCGCGTCGGCGATAGGCAGCAACGTGTGACCGGGTACGAGGGGCGCCGGGTGCTGGTCGCCGGCGCCGGCATCAGCGGCACGGCGTGTGCGCGCGCCCTGGTGGACGCCGGCGCGGTGGTGACGGTGCTGGACCGCTCGGCGAGTGCCGGGCTGGCCGAGCTGGCCGCGGCCGGTGTCGACACGCTGGTGGCGCCGGAGCCGCCGACCGCGCTGCTCGCGCAGGCGAGCGAGCTGGTCGTCTCGCCGGTGTTCGCGCCGCACCATCCGCTGGTGGTCGCCGCCCAGGCGGCCGGCCTCGAGGTGTACTGCGAGCCGGAGCTGGCCTGGCGGTTGCGCCCGGCGGGCGCGGCCGACTGGCTGGCGCTGACCGGGACCAACGGCAAGACCACCGCGGTGACGATGCTCGCCGCGATCCTGTCCGCGGCGGGGCTGTCCGCCCGCGCGGTGGGCAACATCGGCGATCCGCTGATCGACGCGGTACGGGCGAACGAGTGCCGGGTGCTCGCGGTGGAGCTGTCCAGCTACCAGCTGCACTGGTCGCGGCGACTGGCGCCGCTCGCCGGGGCGTACCTCAACCTGGCCGACGACCACCTGGACTGGCACGGCGACCGGGACGCGTACGCGAGCGCCAAGACCGCGGTGTGGCGCGGCGCGGCGCTCGGCGGTACCGCGATCGGCAACGCCGACGACCCGACGGTGGCCGCGCTGCTGGCCGCGGTACCGGGCCGGCAGGTGTCGTTCACCCTGGGCGAGCCGGCGCCGGGCCAGCTCGGCGTGGTCGACGGGATGCTCGTCGACCGTGCGTTCGGCCGCGGGGAGTCCACCGGCGCTGCCGTCGGGGCCCAGCCGGTGCAGCTGGTGGCGGCCGAGCAGGTGCGGCCCGCCGGCGCGCACAACGTGGCGAACGCGCTGGCCGCGGCCGCCCTCGCCCGCGCGTACGGGGTGGGCCCGGAGGCGGTCGCCGCCGGCCTGGCCGGCTACGTCCCGCAGCCGCACCGCAACCAGCGGGTCGCCGAGGTCGCCGGCGTGACCTACGTGGACGACTCGAAGGCGACCAACCCGCACGCGGCGCTCGCCTCGCTGCTGTCCTACCCGCGGCTGGTGTGGATCGCCGGCGGCCAGCTCAAGGGCGTCGACCCGGACGAGCTGGTGTCCCGGGTCGCCGACCGGCTCGCCGGTGCGGTGCTGCTCGGCGCCGACCGGGCGCAGATCACTGCCGCGTTGCGCCGACACGCGCCGACAATCCCGGTGATCGAGGTGTCCAGGTCCGATGATGGGGCGATGGCGGACGTGGTCGCCGCGGCGGCCCGGCTGGCCGGCCCCGGCGACACGGTGCTGCTGGCGCCGGCCGCCGCCTCGTACGACATGTTCGACAGCTACGCGCAGCGCGGGGACCGGTTCGCCGCGGCGGTGGCCGCTCTGCCGGTGGCCTGACCCTTCGCGCCGGCGGCGCGGTGGAGTCGTCGCGTCGGCAGCGTGGCGGAGTCGTCGCGCCGGCGGGGTGGTGGAGCCGCTGTGTCGGCGGCGCGGCAGACGGGAGTGGCAGTGACCGGTTCGGTGACCGACGCGCCACCCGCACGCCGCGGGTCTGCGCCGTCCGGGCCCGCGGACTCGGCGTTCGGCCGGCTGGTCGGTGAACCGTTCGCGGCGCTGCACGGGCTGCTCGGCCGCCCGCTCGCCTCGTACTACCTGCTCGTCGCGAGCGCCGGCCTGCTGCTGGTGATCGGGCTGGTGATGGTCTTCTCGGCCACCAGCGTCCCGTCGTTCGACTCGCAGCAGAGCGCGTACGCCGGGGTGCAGCAGCAGGGGCTGTGGGCGGCGGTGGGGGTGCTGGCGTTCTGGGTCGCGCAGCGGCTGCCGACCCGCACGTACCGGTTCCTCGGGCTGCCGTTGATGGTGGTGTGCCTGCTGTTCGCGCTGGTGCTGGTGCTGTTCCCGGCGGGGCAGGTCGGCCCGGTCGGTACCAACCTGAACTGGATCACGATCGGGTCGATCCAGTTCCAGCCGGCCGAGCTGGGCAAGCTCGCGCTGGTCTGGTGGGGTGCCGACCTGCTGGTGCGCCGCGGCGACTCGGTGACGAAGTGGAAGCGGCTCGCGATGCCGTTGTTCCCGGTCACCGCGCTGCTGTTCCTGCTGGTCGGGATGAACGACCTGGGCACCATGCTGTGCATGCTGCTGGTGTTCCTCGGCCTGCTGTGGGTCACCGGCGTCCGGTTCCGGGTCTTCGCCGGGCTGTTCGGGGTGGCGCTGGCCGGCGTGGTGGTGCTGATCGCCGAGCAGAGCTACCGGCTGGAGCGCATCCTGTCGTTCACCCACGCGGCGAAGGCGACCGGCTGCACCTCGGCGGACAGCATCCAGGGTCCGTGCTGGCAGTCCACCCAGGGTATGTACGCGCTGGCCGACGGCGGCTGGTTCGGCCTCGGGCTCGGTCAGGGCCGGCAGAAGTGGGACTGGCTGCCGGAGGCGCACAACGACTTCATCTTCGCCATCATCGGCGAGGAGCTGGGCGTGGTCGGCTGCGTGGTGGTGCTCGCGCTGTTCGCGGTGCTGGCCTACGCCGGGCTGCGGATCGCGCGGCGGGTGGACGACCCGTTCCGGCGTACCGTGGCCGCCGCCTGCACCCTGTGGCTGGCCGGCCAGGCCGTGATCAACATCGGTGCGGTGGTCGGCCTGCTGCCGATCACCGGGGTGCCGCTGCCGTTCATCTCCGCCGGCGGCACCGCCCTGGTGGTGACGCTCACCGCGATCGGGATGCTCGCCTCGTTCGCCCGGACCGAGCCGGACGCGGCGCGAGCGCTGCACGCCCGGGCGCCGAGCCGGCTGGTCCGGCTACTCTGGGTGCCGCTGCCGCCGCTGCCGGGCTCCACCCGGCCGACGACCCCGCCCGCGCGGTCTCGCCCGGCGGGGGGCAAACCCGGCGTGCGCGCCACCCGCGGGCGTACGGCAGGATCGTCCAGGACCGAGACACGACGCCGCCGGCCCGGCCCCCGGACCGGTTCCCGCACGACGACCGGCAAGGAAAGACGTTGACCGACCTGCGCTCCGTGGTTCTCGCCGGTGGTGGCACCGGCGGCCACATCTACCCATTGCTCGCGTTCGCCGACTGCCTGCGCCGGCACGATCCGGACATCCGGATCACCTGCCTGGGCAGCGCCAAGGGCCTGGAGAACGAGATCATCCCGGCCGCCGGCTACGACCTGCGCCAGGTGCCCGCCTACCAGCTGCCCCGGTCGGTCAACGTGGACCTGGTCAAGACCGGCCCGCGGATGATCCGCTCGATGCGTGCCTGCCGTGCGGTGCTGGACGAGGTCGCCGCCGACGCGGTGGTCGGTTTCGGCGGATATGTTGCGGTTCCCGGCTACCTGGCCGCCTGGCGACGCAAGACCCCGATCGTCATCCACGAGGTGAACGTGCCGCCGGGGGTGGCCAACAAGCTCGGCATGCGCTTCACCGATCACGTCGCGGTCGGCTTCGAGCACCAGCCGCAGCTGGTCCCGTCACTGGCCGATGCGCGGGTGGTCGGCGTGCCGCTGCGCCGCTCGCTGACCTCGCTGGACCGCGCCGCGCGCCGCGCCGAGGCGTGCGCGCACTTCGGCCTCGACCCGAACCGCCCCACCG
The DNA here is from genome assembly GCF_017312725.1 of Actinocatenispora comari. Lineage (GTDB taxonomy): Bacteria > Actinomycetota > Actinomycetes > Mycobacteriales > Micromonosporaceae > Actinocatenispora > Actinocatenispora comari. The sequence continues at coordinate 10,085 of NZ_BOPO01000030.1, forward strand.
TGTTCGTGTACGGCGGCTCGCAGGGCGCCCGCGCGATCAACCTGGCGATGGCCGGGGCGGCGAAGGCGATCACCGCGGCCGGCTGCCAGGTGCTGCACATCATCGGCGCCCGCAACGAGCCGGTGGAGATCCCCACCGACCTGCCCGCGCCGTACGTGACGCTGCCCTTCCTGTCCGAGATGGAGCTCGGGTACGCCGCGGCCGACCTGCTGCTGTCCCGGGGCGGCGCGATGACCGTCGCCGAGGCCACCGCGCTCGGCGTCCCGGCGATCTACGTACCCCTGCCGTACGGCAACGGTGAGCAGCGGCGCAACGCGCTGCCGGTGGTGGAGGCGGGCGGCGGCATGATCGTCGACAACGCCGACCTGACCGCGCAGTGGATCGAGACGAACCTGCTGCCGCTGCTGCGCGACCCGGCCCGGATCTCGGCCATGAGCACCGCCGCCGCCGGTTACGGTCGGCGCGACGGCGACGAGGCGCTCCGGGCGTTCACGCTGGAGGCGGTTGCGAAGGGGGCGGGCCAGTGAGCACCGAACAGACCACCGAACAGCCGGAGGCGGTCGGCACGGCGGCGGTGCCGCCCAGCGCCGAGGACCTCGGCCGGGTGCACCTGATCGGCATCGGCGGGGTGGGCATGAGCGGGCTGGCCCGGCTGCTGCTGTCCCGCGGCATCCCGACCACCGGCAGCGAACTGCGCGAATGGCCGACGCTGGCCGGGCTGCGCGCGCTCGGCGGCGTCATCCACGACACCCACACCGAGGCGAACCTGGACGGCGTCGACACCGTCGTCTACTCCACCGCCATCCCGGCCGACCACGTCGAGCTGGCCGAGGCGCGCCGGCGTGGCCTGCGGGTACTGCACCGCTCCGAGGCGCTGGCCGCGGCGATGGTGGGTCGCAAGGGCATCGCGGTCGCCGGTACCCAGGGCAAGACGACGACCACCTCGATGGTCACCCTGGTGCTGCAGCACTGCGGCCTGGACCCGTCGTTCGTGATCGGCGGCGAGATCTCCGAGGCCGGTTCGAACGCGCACCACGGCTCCGGTGAGTTCTTCGTCATCGAGGCCGACGAATCCGACCGCTCCTTCCTGCGGTACCGGCCGCACGCGGCGATCGTCACCAACGTGCGCGGCGACCACCTCAACACCTACGGCGACCTGGCCGGGCTGCAGGACGGGTTCGCCGAGTTCTGCCGCGGCATCACCCCGGACGGGTTCCTGGTCGCCTGCGCGGACGACGAGGGCAGCCGGGAGCTGGCCGACCGGATGCGCGGCGAGGGCCGCACCGTCTACACCTACGGCGAGTCCGCCGACGCCGACCTGCGGCTGGCGAACCTGACCTCCGCGATCGGCGGCGTGCGCTACACCGCGGTACTGGACGGGGTCGAGCTCGGCGAGGTCACCCTGCCGACGCCCGGCCGGCATCTGGGACTCAACAGCGCGGCGGCGCTGCTGACCGCGGTGAGGCTGGACGTCGAGTTCGCCGCCGTCGCGGAGGCGCTGGCCGCGTTTCCGGGGGTACGCCGGCGGTTCGAGCACAAGGGCACCGCCGACGGCGTCCGCGTCTACGACGAGTACGCCTACCACCCGGTGTCGATGACCGCCGCGCTGTCCACCCTGCGCGAGGTCACCGGCGACGGCCGGCTGGTCGTGGTGTTCCAACCGCTGCGGCTGTACCGCACCCGCGAGCTGCAGGCCGAGATCGCCGAAGCGCTGGCGATCGCCGACGAGGCGATCGTGATGGAGGTGTTCGGGCCGGGGGAGACCCGCGGCCCCGGTGAGGGCGGCCGGCCGCTCACCGACGCGGTACCGCTGCCCGACGGGCACAAGGTGTTCGTGTCGTCCTGGTCGGACGTCGCGGCCGAGGTGCTGCGCCGGTCACGGCCGGGCGATCTGGTCGTGACGATGGGCGCCCCGCCGATCTCGATGATGGGCGACGAGTTGCTCGCGGCGCTGGCGGAGCGGTCCGGCTCGGCGGACGCCGCGGGCTGATGGCGGGCGCGGCGCGCGACACCCGGCCTCCGCGCCGGTGGCGGCTGGTGCAGGCCCGCCGGCAGGCGCTGTCGGCGCTGCTGCGCCGGCTGGTCGCCCGGTCCCGGCGCAACCGCCGCCGCACCGCGCTGACGCTGTCGGTGGCCGGCGTCGCGGTCGCCGCGGTGGTGGCCGGCTACGTGGTCGTCTACCACACCGAGGCGTTCGCGGTCCGGGACGTGACGGTGCGCGGCGCGCACGTCGTGCCGGCCCGGACCGTGGCCCGCACCGCGGCGGTACCGTCCGGCGTTCCGCTGCCGGGCGTCGATCTCGCCGCGGTCGGCGCCCGGGTGCGCCGGCTCGCACCGGTGGCGAAGGTCGAGGTCACCCGGGACTGGCCGCACACCGTCGTGGTCACGGTCACCGAACGCACCCCGGCCGCCGCGGTACCGGACGGCTCCTCGGTGCGGCTGGTCGACGGTTCCGGCGTGGTGTTCCGGACGATGCCGGCCGCGCCGGCGAAGCTGCCCACGCTGGTGGTGTCCGATCCCGGTCCGCGCGACGTGCCGACGTTGGCCGGCCTGGAGGTGCTGCGGCAGCTGACCCCGCGGCTGCGGGCCCAACTGGTCCGGGTGGAGGTGCCGCGACCGACCCGGATCAGGCTGGTGCTCGCACACGGCCGTACGGTCGTGTGGGGTGACTCGTCCAGCGGCGCCCGGAAGGCGGCCGCGGCGACCGCGCTGCTGAGCAAGGACGGCACGGTCATCGACGTCAGCGCCCCCGACCTGGTGGTGGTCCGCTGACCGGCCCCGTTACTCGCTGGGCCGCACCGGTTCCGGCTGGTAACGTCCGTGTATCGGAGGTGTCCACAATGGAGCGAGCAGACCCGGCGACCGATGCCGGTGACCGGCCGGCGCTGGAGCAGTGGCTCGACTACCACCGCGCCACGGTGCGGCTCAAGTGCACCGGGCTGGACGAGCTGTTCGCCCGGCAGGCGCCGGTGCGCACCTCGCCGCTGCTGTCGCCGGCCGGGCTGGTCGCGCACCTCACCGACAACGAGCAGTACTGGTTCGAGGCGGTGCTGCACGACGGGCCGCGCCTCGCCGACGACGACGATCCGGACGCCGACTGGGTTGCCCCGGAAGGCGTGCCGCTCGCCGAGCTGCTCGACCGGTACGACGCGCAGTGTGCCCGGTCGCGGGAGCTGACGGCGGGCCTCGACCTGTCGTTCGTGGCCCGGCGCGCGGTCGGCTCCGGCGACCGGCCGAGGACACTGCGCTGGATCTACCTGCACCAGATCGAGGAGACCGCCCGGCACAACGGTCACCTGGACGTGGTGCGGGAACTGCTGGACGGCACGACCGGGACCTGACATCGTCCACTATGGACTTTCGGCGGGGTCGATGTCCGCCGCCGAACGGGCGGAGTGGTCGCCGAACCGGCAAACGTGGCCGACACGCCGCTTCGGATGCTTGGAGATCGTCGAACCGGCCCGTACGTTCCGGAACAGGGTCGAGGTTGACATAACTATAACCCTCTAGTTGAGGTTGAGGGTTGACCCGGCCCATGGCGGGGAGCAGCACAGCGAAAGGGAAGGCGGACCGATGACACCTCCGCACAACTACCTGGCGGTCATCAAGGTCGTCGGCTGCGGTGGCGGCGGCGTCAACGCCGTCAACCGAATGATCGAGGTCGGACTCAAGGGCGTCGAGTTCATCGCGATCAACACCGACGCCCAGGCGCTGCTGATGTCCGACGCGGACGTCAAGCTGGACGTGGGCCGGGAGCTGACCCGCGGCCTCGGCGCCGGCGCCAACCCCGACGTGGGTCGCAAGGCCGCGGAGGACCACCGGGACGAGATCGAAGAGGTGCTCAAGGGCGCCGACATGGTGTTCGTGACCTGCGGCGAGGGCGGCGGTACGGGCACCGGCGCGTCCCCGGTGGTCGCGAACATCGCGCGCAAGCTCGGTGCGCTGACCATCGGCGTGGTCACCCGGCCGTTCTCGTTCGAGGGCAAGCGGCGCCAGGTGCAGGCCGAGACCGGCATCGACGAGCTGCGCAACGAGTGCGACACCCTGATCGTCATCCCGAACGACCGGCTGTTGCAGCTCGGCGACCGGACGATGAGCATGATGGACGCGTTCCGCCAGGCCGACCAGGTGCTGCTGTCCGGTGTCCAGGGCATCACCGACCTGATCACCACGCCGGGCCTGATCAACCTCGACTTCGCCGACGTCAAGAGCGTGATGTCCAACGCCGGCTCGGCGTTGATGGGCATCGGCAGCGCCCGCGGCGACGACCGGGCGGTCGAGGCGGCGCAGGGTGCGATCTCCAGCCCGCTGCTGGAGCAGAGCATGGACGGCGCCCGCGGCGTGCTGCTGTCCATCGCCGGCGGCTCGGATCTCGGTCTGTTCGAGATCAACGACGCGGCGCAGCTGGTCACCGACGCGGCACATCCGGACGCGAACATCATCTTCGGCGCGGTCATCGACGACGCGCTGGGCGACGAGGTGCGCATCACGGTGATCGCGGCGGGCTTCGACGGCGGCGCCCCGGCGTACAAGCCGCAGGCGGAGGTCGGCCGCAAGCCACCGGCCGCCGAGGTGCCGGCGGCGACCAGCGCGCCGGCGCCGACCTCGCCGGCGACCACCGCGGGCAGCACCAGCACCCGGCCGCCGCAGCAGCCGACCCCGGCCGAGCGGCCGCCGCGCAAGGTGCTGTTCGACGACGTCGACGTGCCGGACTTCCTCAAGAACGGCGCGTGAACCCGTCGGAGCCGATCGACCGACGCACCGAGCTGGTGGGAAACCTCGCCTCGGTGCGTCGGCGCATCGCCGACGCGTGCCTGGCCGCCGGCCGGTCACCGCGTGAGGTGTCGCTGATCGCGGTGACCAAGACGTTCCCGGCGTCCGACGTGCGGCTGCTGGCCGAGCTGGGGCAGCGGGTGGTGGCGGAGAACCGGGACGGCGAGGCGGCGGCCAAGGCCGCCGAGCTCGCCGCCGGCGGCGTCGACGTGCACTGGCACTTCGTCGGTCAGCTGCAGCGCAACAAGGCACGGTCGGTGGTGCGGTACGCCGACGTGGTCCAGTCGGTCGACCGGCCGGCGCTGGTGACCGCCCTCGGCGCGGCGGTGGCGGCGCACCGGGACCGGCCGCTGGACGTCCTGATCCAGGTGTCGCTGGACGACGCGCCGGGGCGCGGCGGGGTGGCGCCGGCCAAGCTGCCCGCGCTGGTCGACGACGTCATCGCCGCGGCGCCGCGGCTGCGACTGCGTGGGCTGATGGCGGTCGCTCCGCTGGGCGGCGATCCGGACGTCGCGTTCGGTCGTCTGGCCGAGCACGCGGCGTGGCTACGAGAGCGCGAACCGGACGCATCGATGCTATCCGCCGGGATGACCGGTGACCTGGAGGCGGCCGTCCGGCACGGGGCGACACACGTGCGTGTCGGCAGCGGATTGCTCGGCCGACGCGCCAAGCTGGGTTAGCCTGAGCTCGGAGCAGAACTACATCGCTGTTATTCACGCTCACCGATCTCGTCCGTTTCGCAGGCGGCGCATCGCGGGGGAACGTCCCGATGGGTGGGGCGCGCGACGTGGCAGGACGGTGTCACGGGAGGAGGTGCCCGATGGGTAGGTTGCGCAAGGCCGGCGTCTGGCTCGGCCTGGTCGAGGACGACGACGACAGCTACGAGGCCGACGACGACCGCTACGACGGCTCCGACGGTTACCAGTCGACCGGCCGCCAGGAGAGCGCCGCTCGCTACGACACCGGTCGGTACGAGAGCCGGCGACCGACCCGCGACACCGGCCGCGAGGTGGACGACCGGGACTTCGACGACGCCGACTTCGCCGAGGAGGAGTTCGAGCCCGAGCCGGTCCGGCCACGGCTGGCGCCGGCCGCCTCGGAGCGGCTGACCGAGCGGCCCGGCGTGCGCACCATCGGCCGCGGGTCGGTGACCCCGCTCACTCAGGACAACCTGGCGCTGGCGCCGCAGGTACAGCTGCGGGAGCGTGCGGTGGTGTCCGACGACAGCGCCGACAGCTACCGGATCACCACGGTGCACCCCACTACCTACAGTGAGGCCCGCACCATCGGTGAGCATTTCCGGGACAACACTCCGGTGATCATGAATCTGTCGGAAATGGACGAAGCGGATGCCATGCGCCTGGTCGATTTCGCCGCCGGTTTGATCTTCGGGCTGCGCGGTACGATCGAACGGGTGACCAATCGCGTGTTCCTGCTCTCACCGGCCAACGTCACGGTCACTGCCGAGGACAAGGCCAAGATCGCCGAGGGTGGGTTCTTCAACCAGAGCTGAACCGGGAGTCCATCGCTCGTGTCGGTCCTGTTCCAGGTCCTCTACCTGGTCGTTTACTTTTTCCTTCTGTTTCTGATGGCGCGGCTCGTGCTCAGCTTCGTGATGCAGTTTGCGCGCAGGTGGCAACCTCGGAGGGGCGCGGCCGCCGCGATGGAGGTCGTGTGGAGCGTCACTGATCCTCCCCTGAAAGCCCTAAGGAGGGTCATTCCGCCGCTCCGGATTGGTACCGTGAGCCTGGACCTGGCTTTCCTGATACTGCTGGTTATCGTGTACGTGCTGTTGAGAGTCGTGCTGCCGTGGTTGCTTCGTGGTTAGCCCCCCGGGCTGATCGCCCCGCGGTCCGGTGGCACCTGGCACGGTCGAGCGACCGGTCGGATCGAGATGGCCCGGTCCCGGTCCTATCGACAGCGAGCCACGCGGTCGCAAGCTGAACCGAGGAGTTTCGATGCCGCTGACCCCGGCCGACGTGCACAACGTCGCGTTCAAAAAGCCCCCCATCGGCAAGCGGGGGTACGACGAGGACGAGGTGGATGCCTTCCTCGACGAGGTCGAGCGTGAACTCGTCCGCCTCGTGGAAGACAACAACGAGCTCCGTGCCCAGGTCGAGCGGCTGCAGCACGGCGCCGCCCCGGCACCGGTGGTCGGCGGTGGCGCTCCCGAGCACCTCGTGGCGGAGAACGCCGATCTGAAGGGCCAGCTGGAGCAGCTGGAAGCGGAGAAGGCGAACGCCGAGCAGGCGGTCCGCAACGCGCAGGCCGAGCTCGAGGCGATGCACGCCCAGGGCGGCGCCGTGCCGGCGGTCCCGGCCGCGGCGGCCGGCGGCGACGGTGGCGAGCAGCAGGCGCTGCGGGTGCTGATGATGGCCCAGCGCACCGCCGACGACCACGTCTCGGACGCGCGTCGGGAGGCCGACAAGCTGCTGTCCGACGCCCGGGCCAAGGCCGACGACGTCACCCAGAAGGCGCGCACCAAGGCCGAGGGCCTGGAGCGCGATGCGCGGCAGCGGCACCAGGAGGCCATGGGTGGCCTCGAGGTCAAGCGGGCCGCGCTGCAGAAGCACATCGAGGAGCTGAAGGCCTTCGAGCGGCAGTACCGCACCCGGCTCAAGGCGTACCTGGAGAGCCAGCTGCGCGACCTGGGCGCGCGTGGCCAGGGCATCGAGGACGAGCTGAGCCGTGGTGGCGAGGTCGGCGGCGGCAGCGGCAGCAACCGCCAGGTGTCCACCAACGGTTCCGGGCTGGCCGCGGCGAGCCTGGGCGGTTCGTACAACTCCGGCCGCAACGGGCTGGGTCTGCCCAACGGCGACGGCAACAGCCGGTAGGATCCTGTTCCTCCCGAACCGGATACCACGCGGCCGAGGTGACCCGTGATCATTGCCAGCTTGCTGCTGATCCTGATTGCAGCGGTGCTGCTGGTGCTCGGGTTGCTGCGCGGGCTCGATCTGCTGCTGGTGGTGTCGATCGCGGTCAGCCTGCTCGCGGCCGTGGCCCTGTACCTGGGGGCCCGGCGCACGCACGCTGACCGCGCCGACGACGACGCACCGGCGTCGGAGGACGAGGACACCGGGCGGCAGCAGGTCGCCGACCGCCCGTCGGTGGTCGCCCACTCGGGTGCCGGCCCCACCGATCGGCTGGATCTGCCGCGACGACATGACCCGGTACCGGCCGAGACCGGTGACGAGCGCCCGCCCTGGCCGCTGGACCGGCCCGCGGCCGCACCAACACGCGAGCCCGAGCGGGACGGTGTGCAGGCGCCGCGTGGCGAGGCCTGGCCGCGCGAGCACGAGGACGGACCGGGCGACCCGGCCGACGATCCGCTGGACGAGCCGCCGGAACAGCGCACGCCGCGGTCGGATGCGGAGCTGATCGCTCGGCTGCCGGCCGAGGTGCTCGTCGTGGACGGCAGGCCCCGCTACCACGTCACCGGCTGCCCGCACCTGCTGGACAAGGAGGCGGAGCCGCTACCGGTCGCGGAGGCGGTCGAACTGGGCTTCGGGCCGTGCGGCTGGTGCCAGCCGGACACCGTGCTGCTGGGTGGCACGCCCGACCTGGCCTGACCCGCTCCGACCGGTATGCCTGGCGTGGCCCGAGCGGTTCACCGCTGAGCACCGTGGGTGGAGTGCGCAGGCAAAACCGGCCAGCATAACGCTCACTGAGGGCGATCATTCGCTGACAGTCGGATATTCGCGGATGTTTGTCGGACGCCCAACTACTCCGTATCCTTGGTGGTTCCACGCGCGTCGCGTCGGGCCGAGGGTCCGACGTGCCGCGCCCGTTTTGCATGTGGGAGCCGAAATGGCCAGGCGACGCGGTGTTTCGGTCGGTGACCGGTGCCGCTTCTCGCTGGCCGAATCGGGCCGTCGACCGGTGGCGATCCACCGGGCGGGCCCGGTGCCGTTCGTCTTCCACACCGAGACCGGCCACCGGCCGGTCAGTCATCTGTCTCGACGCCCGGCGCCGGTGCGTCGGCGAGGTCGGTGACATCACCACGACCGCCGCGAGAGCGCGGCCAAGGGGGCGACGATGACCACCAAGTCGGGCACCAAGAGCACGGGCACGGCACGCCGGACGACCACATCCTCCGCTGCCGACCCGAAACGCGCGAGCGGCGGTCGTACCGGTACCGGCCGGGCCGCCGCGGCCGCTGCCGGCGCCAACGGCTCGGCCACCAGCGGCTCGGCCACCACCGGGTCGAGCCGGTCGACCGCGACGAAGAAGCCGGCCGCCCGCCGGTCGTCGGCCTCCGCCGCCGACACCACCAAGCCCGCCGCCAAGCCGGCGGCCAAGCGCACGACCCGCAAGACCCGCAGCGCGGCGGAAACCGAGACGATTCGGGTGGCGCTCAACGAGCGACTCGTCGAACTGCACACCGAGTACGAGAAGACCATGGCGCAGCTGACCGACCTGCAGCGTGACCGGCTGACCGACTCGGCGGGCGACGACCAGGCCGACACCGGGACGAAGACGTTCGAACGCGAGCAGGAGATCTCGCTGGCCAACGGCATTCGCGACCGGGTGACGCAGGTCGAGCGTGCCCTGGAGCGGCTCGACGACGGCCACTACGGATACTGTGAGCGGTGCGGGAACCCGATTCCCGCCGGGCGACTCGCCGCCTTCCCGTCGGCGACGCTCTGCGTGGCGTGCAAGCAGTTGGAGGAACGGCGCTGAGCGAGGACAGCACCGACCGGATCTCGTCCGGCGATGATCACGCGCGGCCGTCGCACGGTTCCGCTTCCCGACGTGTCGTCGGGTTGCTGGCCGGAATCGCGGTGGCGGCCCTGGTGGTCGACATCATCACCAAGGTCGTCGTCGTGGCGCACCTGCGCCCCGGCGATCCGGTCCGGCTGCTCGGCGGCGCCGTCTACCTGTCGCTGACCCGCAACCAGGGTGCCGCCTTCAACATCGGCGGCACCGGCTACACCGCGATCCTCGCCGCGGTCGCGGCGGTGGTCATCATCGTGATCGTCCGGTTCGCCCGCCGACTGCGCTCGTGGCAGTGGGCGGTGGCGCTCGGGCTGGTGGTCGGCGGCGCGGGCGGCAACCTGACCGACCGGCTGTTCCGGGCGCCGGGTCCGCTGCGCGGCGGCGTGGTCGACTTCATCAGCGTGTTCAGCCCGGACGGGCACCCCTGGCCGATCTTCAACGTGGCCGACTCCTGCCTCGTGGTGGGCGTGATCATCGCCGTGCTGCTCGAGCTGACCGGCCGCCGGATGGACGGCACCCGCGCGGGTCGCGGTGCCGACGATGCCAAGGCCGTCGATGACGCGACGACCGCCGATGACCTGCGGGCCGACGGTGAGCCGACCGACGGAGCGTCGACCGGCACCACGCGGGCCGAGGACAGGCAGGCGGCCAGCGAGCGCACCGAGATCGAGCCCGCCGGCACCGAACCGGCGGGTCGGACGGACCGGTCGTCATGACGGGTGCGCGTTTCGACGACGCCACCCCGGTGGCGCCGGCCGGCGAACATCGCGCCCTGCCGGTGCCGGACGGGCTGGCCGGGATGCGGGTCGACCAGGCGCTGGCACGGCTGTTCGGGCTGTCCCGCACCGTGGCCGCCGACCTGGTGGCGGCCGGTGACGTGGCCCTCGACGGGGCCGCGCCGGCCAAGTCCGACCGGGTCGCCGCCGGGGCGTACCTGGAGGTGACGCTGCCGGCGCCGGAGGGTGCGCCGACCATCGTGGCCCGCCCGGTCGACGGGCTGCGCATCGTGCACTCCGACGACGACATCGTGGTGGTGGACAAGCCGGTCGGGGTGGCCGCGCACGGCAGCCCCGGCTGGACCGGCCCGACCGTGCTGGGCGGGCTCGCGGCGATGGGGCAGACCGTTGCCACCAGCGGTGCGGCCGAGCGGCAGGGCATCGTGCACCGGCTCGACGTGGGTACCTCCGGGTTGATGGTGGTGGCCAAGAGCGAGCGGGCGTACCGGATCCTGAAGCGGGCGTTCAAGGTGCGCACGGTGGAGAAGCGCTACCACGCGGTGGTACAGGGGCAGCTCGACCCGCTGCGCGGCACGGTGGACGCGCCGATCGACCGGCACCCGCACCACGACTACAAGTTCGCCGTGGTGTCGGGCGGCAAGCCCAGCGTGACGCACTACGACACGCTGGAGGCGTTCCCGGCGGCGAGTCTGGTCGACGTCCGGCTGGAGACCGGCCGCACGCACCAGATCCGGGTGCACTTCTCGGCGCTGCGGCATCCGTGCGCCGGTGACCTGACCTACGGCGCGGACCCGACCCTGGCGAAGCGGCTCGGTCTGTCCCGGCAGTGGCTGCACGCCCGTGAGCTGGCGTTCGACCACCCGGGCTCGGGTGACCGGGTGCGGTTCGTCAGCGAGTACCCGGAGGATCTGGCTCACGCTCTGGCGGTACTGCGCGGCGAAGAGTAAGGTCCGCGCCCGCGATGGCGCCGTCTCGTTCGTTGAACAGATCGATGCCGGTCGCGGGGCTGGCAATCTTCGGGCGGCTCCGTAGCCTGGTGATGGGTGAGGCGTCGGGCGGGAGGCGAGCGTGGATCAGTCCGGAGCCGGAGCGTACCGCTCCGGTGACTCGGGGTCGCGGTGGCGGAACCTGCTGGGCCGCGGCCGACCACGGGACGGCGAGATCGGGGTGGATGCCGTGCCGGGGCAGTCGGGTCGGGGTCAGTCCGGCGTCGGGCGGGCCCGGGTCGGTGCGGCCCCGCCGCTCGTCCCGCGGCCGTCGCCGGCACCCGACACCCGCGCCGGCCGGCGCTCGGCGCCGGTGCCCGTGCAGGTCGGTGGGCACCGTCCGGAGGCGTACGCGACGGGGTCGGTGGACGGCCTGCTCACGGCGCTGCGGCGGAACTTCGGCCGGTCCCGGGTGGTGGCGTTCGTCAACCCCAAGGGTGGTGTGCACAAGACCACCGCGACGGTGCTGACCGCGGCGACGCTGGGCAGCGCCCGCAACGGCGGCGTGCTGGCCTGGGACGACAACGAGTTGCGCGGCACGCTCGGGCTGCGCGCCGGTACCGCCCGGCACGCCCGCACCATCCGGCACCTGGTGGACGACCTGGACCGGATCGAGACCGGCCCGGGCATCCTCGCCGAGGTGCTGGACGACTACCTGCGGCACACCAAGGACGGCTCGTTCGACGTGCTCGCCGGCGACGAGGATCCGCGCATCGCCCGCCGGCTGGACCCGGCCACGGTGCGCCGGGTGCTCACCCTGCTCGCCGGCACCCACGACGTGATCTGCGTGGACACCGGCAACAACGTCGAGTCGCCGAACTGGCAGACGGTGCTGCGCGCCGCCGACCAGCTGGTCGTGACCACGGTGCCGCGGGAGGACGCCGCGTTCACCGCCGACTGGATGCTCGACCTGCTGGAGGAGCAGGGGATGGGCGAGCTGGTGGCGCAGGCGACCACGGTGATCAGCTGCCCGACGCCGAACCCGCTGCCGCTCACGGCCGACCTGCTCAAGCACTTCGGCTCGCGCACCCGCACCTCGATCGTGGTGCCCTACGACGTGTCGCTGGAGCCCGGCTCGACCATCGAGTACTCGAAGCTGGCCCCGGCCACCCGGATGGCCTGGCTGTACGCCGGGGTCGCGATCAGCGAGGGTTTCGGGCCGGACCGGTGATCGCGGGTGGCGCCGGCCACCCCCGGCATCGTCCGGGCGTGCCGGTCGGCGCGAGCGGCCGGCGGAGCGATAGGTTTGCTGTCAGACCCCACCCCTAGCGTGGTGGGATGCCGGGGGTGCGGCCAACATCTCCCGGCGCGGTCGCGGTCACCGTCACCCGGTGCTCCGCGCGTGGCTGTCCAGGTGAATACGAGGGGGGCGAGGCGCGCCATGTCGGCGTCCGGGTTCGCGCATCTGCACGTGCACACCGAGTTCTCGATGTTGGATGGCGCGGCCCGCCTCAAGCCGCTGTTCGCCGAGGTCCAGCGGCAGGGCATGGACTCGATCGCGATGACCGACCACGGCAACATGTACGGGGCGTACGCGTTCTACCAGGAGGCGAAGAAGACCGGCGTCAAGCCGATCCTCGGCATCGAGGCCTACCTGGCGCCCGGCGACCGAGCGTACAAGCAGCCGGTCCGGTGGGGTCGGCCCGACCAGCGCGGCGACGACGTCTCCGGCGGCGGGGCGTACACGCACATGACGATGTGGGCGGAGAACGCCACCGGGCTGCGCAACCTGTTCACCCTGTCCAGCCGGGCCTCGATCGAGGGTTACTACTACAAGCCGCGGATGGACACCGAGCTGATCTCGGGGCACACCGAGGGCATCATCGCCACCACCGGCTGCCCGTCCGGGGAGATCCAGACCCGGCTGCGGCTGGGCCAGGAGGAGGAGGCGTACGCGGCGGCCGAGCGCTACCTGGAGCTGTTCGGCCGGGACAACTTCTTCCTGGAGCTGATGGACCACGGGCTCGACATCGAGAAGCGGGTCCGCACCGGGCTGCTCGACATCGGCAAGCGGTTCGACCTGCGGCCGGTGATCACCAACGACTCGCACTACGTGGCCGCGGAGGACGCGAAGGCGCACGAGGCGCTGCTGTGCGTGCAGTCCGGCAGCACCCTGGACGATCCGAACCGGTTCAAGCTCGACGGCGGCGGCTACTACATCAAGTCCCCGGCGCAGATGCGCGAGCTGTGGGACTCCCAGCTGCCCGGCGCGTGCGACAACACGCTGCTGATCGCCGAGCGCGTCGGGTCGTACGAGGAGGTCTTCGCCCACCACGACCGGATGCCGCGGTTCGACGTGCCGGACGGGTACAACGCGGAGACCTGGCTGGAGCACGAGGTGATGGAGGGCCTCGCGAAGCGGTTCCCGGGTGGCATCCCGGAAGGCCACCGGGAGCGGGCCGCCTACGAGCTGAGCGTCATCAACCGGATGGGCTTCCCGGCGTACTTCCTGGTCGTCGCCGATCTGGTGCGGCACGCCAAGGAGTCCGGCATCTACGCCGGGCCGGGCCGCGGGTCGGCGGTGGGCGCGCTGGTGGCGTACGCGCTGGGCATCACCGCGCTGGACCCGATCCCGCTGGGGCTGCTGTTCGAGCGGTTCCTCAACCCCGAGCGCATCTCGATGCCCGACATCGACCTCGACTTCGACGACCGCCGCCGCGGCGAGATGATCGACTACGCGGTGGCGAAGTACGGCGCGGACAAGATCGCCCAGGTCATCACGTTCGGCACGATCAAGACGAAGGCGGCGCTCAAGGACGCCGCCCGGATCCACTTCGGCCAGCCCGGCTTCTCCATCGCCGACAAGATCTCCAAGGCGTTGCCGCCGCCGGTCGCGGCGAAGGACATCCCGCTGTCCGGCATCGTCGACCCCAAGCACGAGCGGTACGCGGAGGCCACCGAGGTCCGCACCCTGATCGAGACCGACCCGCAGGTCGGCAAGATCTTCGAGACCGCGCGCGGGCTGGAGGGGCTGATCCGGCAGGCCGGCGTGCACGCCTGCGCGGTGATCATGTCGTCCGAGCCGGTGATCGACTCGGTCCCGGTCTGGGCCCGTCCGCAGGACGGCGCGATGATCACCGGCTTCGACTACCCGTCGTGCGAGTCGATGGGCCTGTTGAAGATGGACTTCCTGGGCCTGCGCAACCTGACGGTCATCGGCGACGCGATCAACAACATCCGGGCCAACCGCGGCGTCGAGATCGACCTGGAGACCTTGGCGCTCGACGACAAGGCGACGTACGAGCTGATGGCGCGCGGCGAGACGCTCGGCGTGTTCCAGCTCGACGGCACCGCGATGCGGGCGCTGCTGCAGCGGATGGGGCCGACCGGGTTCTCCGACGCCACCGCCGTGATCGCGCTGTACCGGCCGGGCCCGATGGCGGTCAACGCGCACCTCAACTACGCCGACCGCAAGAACGGCCGGCAGCAGATCGTGCCGATCCACCCCGAGCTGGAGGAGCCGCTGCGCGACATCCTGGCGGAGACGTACGGCCTGATCGTCTACCAGGAGCAGATCATGCTCATCGCGCAGAAGGTCGCCGGCTTCACGATGGGCCAGGCCGACATCCTGCGCAAGGCGATGGGCAAGAAGAAGAAGGAGGTGCTGGAGGAGCAGTTCGCCGCGTTCCAGAAGGGGATGCGGGAGAACAAGTACTCCGACGATGCCATCCAGACGCTGTGGGACACCGTCCTGCCGTTCGCCGGGTACGCGTTCAACAAGTCGCACGCCGCCGGCTACGCGGTGGTGTCCTACTGGACCGCCTACCTGAAGGCGAACTATCCGGCCGAGTACATGGCGGCGCTGCTGACCTCGGTCGGCGACTCGAAGGACAAGATGGCGGTCTACCTCGCCGAGTGCCGCAAGATGGGCATCAAGGTGCTGCCGCCGGACGTCAACGACTCCGACAACTACTTCACCGCCGTGGGCGGCGACATCCGGTTCGGCCTCGGCGCGGTGCGCAACGTCGGTGCGAACGTGGTCGCCAGCATCATCAAGACCCGCACCGAGAAGGAGCCGTACACCTCGTTCACCGACTTCATGTCCAAGATCGAGCTGCCGGTCTGCAACAAGCGGGTGATCGAGTCGCTGATCAAGGCGGGCGCGTTCGACTCGCTGGGGCATCCGCGGCGGCCGATGCTGGAGCAGCACGAGACCATGGTCGAGGCGATGACCGGGGTCAAGCGGCGCGAGGCGGAGGGCCAGTTCGACCTGTTCGGCGGGATGACCGACACCGCCCCGGACACCGTCGTGGGCATGGACGTCGACCTGACCGGGGAGGACTGGCCGCGCAAGACCGCGCTGGAGTTCGAGCGCGAGATGCTCGGGCTGTACGTGTCGGGTCACCCGCTGGACGGCGCCGAGCGGGTGCTGCGCAAGAACAGCGAGCAGCGCATCGCCGATCTGGTCTCCGGTGACGTCGCGGACGGGACGTCGGTGACCATCGCCGGCATCATCTCCGCGCTGGAGCGCCGGGTCACCAAGCAGGGCAACGCCTGGGCGAAGGCGACCGTCGAGGACCTCGACGCCGGCATCGAGGTGCTGTTCTTCCCCAAGACCTACGAGCTGGTCGGGCAGTACCTGGCGCCCGACCTGACGATCGCGGTGAAGGGCCGGGTCAACCGGCGCGACCAGGAGATCAGCGTGGTCGCGATGGACATGCGCACCCTGGAGATCACCGACGCCGACCTGGCCGCCGAGCCGGCGGTCACGGTGGCCATCCAGGCCGAGCGGGTCGACCCGGACCTGGTCGGCGAGCTCAAGCGCACCCTGCTGAACAACCGCGGCGAGACCGCGGTGCGGGTGAAGCTGGTCGGCCGGGAACGCAACCACCTGCTGGCGCTCGACGACACGCTGCGGGTCACGCCCGGTCCCGGCCTGATGTCGGAGCTGAAGAGCCTGCTCGGCGCCGGCTGTCTCGAGTAGCCGGCCGCGGGGCCCGGGTCCGCCGACTTGCTCGAGGTTGGGAGAATCGCCGCGATGAAGACGACGATGCCGCGCCGAGCCGGCGTGCCACGGTGGGCCGAGGCACTCGTACTGGTGGTTGCGGCGGTGTGCGTCGCGGCGGCCGGAGCGCCACTCGGCCTGCTCTGGTGGGTGCTGTCCCCGCGCGCCGAGGTCGTGATGACCGACCAGGGCGGGATGTACAACCTGGAGACCGAGACGTTCGCCGCCGCCGACGGCTGGCTCGCGGTGCTGACCGCGGCCGGCGGGCTGGTCGCCGCGGTGGTCTGCTGGGTGGTGCTGCGCCGGTACCGTGGTCCGCTGCTGCTGGCCGTGCTCGCGGTGGGTGGCGCCGGTGGCGCGGTGCTGGCCGCCTGGGTCGGCAGCCGGATCGGGCTGGCCGACTTCAACGCGTTGCTCGGCGCCGCCCAGCCCGGCTGGCGGTTCCCGTACCCGCTGCGCCTGGGCGCGCGCGGCGCGGTCGTGCTCGCCCCGCTGTTCGCGGTGCTCACCTACACCGTGCTGGCCGGGTTCTCCCGGTACCCGGCGTTGCGGGCCCGGCGCGCCGGTGCCCCGGCGATCCCGGAACTGGTCGATCCGGTCCGGCTGCCGTTGATCCCGGCCCGCCGCCCCGCCGATCCGGCCGCGACCGAGTCCGGTCCGGCTGCCGGCGCCGAGGCTCAGCCGGGCGCGGCGCCGGGCGATCCGTCCGGTCCGGCCGG
>NZ_BOPO01000031.1 GCF_017312725.1 Actinocatenispora comari
CGCTCCGAGCGCGCCGCCCGGCCCGGCCGCACCGCCGGCAACGGCGCCGCCGGTACCCGCGCCCGCGCCGACCGGCCCGCCGGGGCTGGCTGGTCGACCGGTGCCCGGTACCGGGCCAGGGGCCCGGCCGGCCCTGTCCCGGCCGGGCACGCAGCCGGCGTTCCGGTCCGCCGTGTCCCGGCCGCAGGGGCTCAACCGGTCCGGCGTGCTGGGCGACCAGAGCGCCGACGCGAACCGGACCTCGGGGCCGGGCCGCGCCCCGACCGGTGCCGGCGAGCACCCGAATCTCGGGCGGGGCGGGTCACCGAGCCCGGGCCGGGGCGCACCGCCCAGCCCGGCGAAGCCCACGCGGGGCCGGTCGCCCGGCAGTCCGGGCGGTGAACCGCAGCGTGGCGGCCAGGGTCGCCCGCCGGGCGGCCGCAACCCCGCCAGCCCGGGTCGGCCGCACCGCTCGTCCGACCAGCGCGTACCGGGGCTGCCGGGCGGCACCGAGGAGTCGACCGCGTTCACCCACTCGGGCCCGCGCAGCCCGTCGGTGCTGACCGGTTCGCACCAGCCGCCGACCGACCCGGCCGCGACGGACACGCCGCGGCTGTCCGGGCGCCCCGGGAGCGGGGCGCCGCACACCACGAAGCCGGTGCTGAGCAACCGGCAGCCGAAGAAGTCCGGTGCCGGTGAGCGCGACCGGCGCGGCGTGCACGTCCCGCCCTCGACCGGGTGGCCGGCGAGCGAGCTGTTCGGTGAGCCGTCGGCGGCGGCGCCGCCGGTGCTGGAGAACCCGAGCCTGCGGGCCCGTCCGGCGGTGCCGACCGACAGCAACGACATCCCGCGCAGCCTGCGCCCCAGCGGCGCGATGCGTGCCGACGCCAACCTCACCAGCGCCCGGCCGAACACCAACGGCCCGGCCGAGCTCGCCGCCCGGCGCGCCGCCCAGCAGGAGCGGGAGCGCCGCCGCAAGATCGACACCGAGTACGAGCAGATCCGGCTGCTGTTGCAGAGCGAGGAGGCGTGGCACGTGGAGACACCGGGCGGTCCGGTCGTGGCGAACCAGCCGCAGGCCGAGGCCAGCCATCCGCGGCCGATGCTCGGCGCGTGACCGGAGCGGGATTTTCCCTGCTTGCCGGTACGGGTTAGCCTGCCTGGCAGGGACCTGAATCGTGGACGTCTGGTGGCGTCTCGGTGTCCCGGTCGCGCGAACCGTGCCGACAGTGCGAGGGAGGGGCATCGATGTCCGACAAGGTCCACGCGGACTGCACCGAGATCATCAAGTACGCCGGCAAGCTCAGCGGCATGGGGGGTGGCAAGGGGCAGAAGGCGCCGATGATCGTCGGGTTGAGCGCAGCCCAGCCACTCAACCAGATGAGCCAGCTGAGCTTCAACTCGTTCACCAAGCCGGGCGCCGACACCGACGGCCAGTTCCAGGAGGCGCTCCTGGTGGCCGGCTACCTGGCCGACAACGTGGCGTCCTTCCAGCAGTTCATTCCCGACTGCACCAACGGCATCCAGTGCTGCGCGATGCAGGCGCAGGGCGTCGGCGAGATCCTGCTCTACACCGACGGTGGCAGCGCCGGTTCGATCAACGCCGAGGACGTTGCGAAGGCGCTGGCGTTCGCGTCCGGTGACCCGAGCGCGGAGCGTCCGGACGGCATGCCGAAGGACCTGTTCAAGGACGGCACGTTCGCCGACAAGCAGTCCGAGACGATGTCGAACCAGCCGCAGGCGCTCTCCGACCCCAACAGCCAGTTCGCCAAGACCTACACCGAGCCGGGTGCGCACCTGAGCACGACGACCTACCTCGACGGGTCGATGCGCGTCGTCAGCTCGTACACCACGACCAACGCCGACGGGACGTACACGAGCCACAGCACCACCACCGTGTACGACGAGAACGGCAAGGAGGTCAAGAACGGCGGCCAGACCGAGGACGTCACGTACGGCGACGGCTACCACACCACGACCCGGCACGAGGGCAACACCACGGTCGAGACGACCCTCCACGACGACGGTGCGGTCGACATGAAGACGACGACCAAGGACGCTGCCGGCAACGACAAGGTGACCACCTCGCACACCACCGCGAGCGACAACACCACCTCGTCGGACGCCGGGCCGGTGGAGGGCTGGGAGAAGCAGGGTCACACGGACGGCGGCAGCCAGGACGACCAGACCTACGCGGGTTACTGAGTCCGGGCGCAGTCGGGTTGCCACACGTAGGGGGTGCAGGACATGGGGCACGGTTCGGACGATCCTGAGCTGGGCAGCAAGTTCTACGGGTACGACACCAGCAAGAACACCGAGCTGCTCAACAACCGGCACATGGCGTACAAGATGGGTGACGGCGACGTCAGCCGCTACAACGTCGACGGCGCGAGCGGGAACAACTTCCTGCACTACAAGCCGACGATGGACCGCAGCAAGATGCCGGGCGGCAACGACTTCGACATCAACACGAAAAACCTGGACACGACCTGGGGGCTCAACAGCCCGGACAGCGGCGACGACGCGCACAAGGCCGCACAGTTCGCGAACGGGTACGAAGACAAGTACAGCAACATCATGAAGGGCAACACGATCGAGCACATCCGGCGACGGATTCTCGCTCAGAACGCCGACGGAGCCGGCCAGATCGCCGACCACTGGCGCACGGTGAAGACGGCGCTCAACAACCTCGGCGAGGGTGTCAAGGGCCCCACCGACGAACTGATGGGCAACGACAGCTGGAGCGGCGAGGCGGCCAAGGCGTTCATCATGATGGGCCCCGGCGCGACGCTCAAGTCGCTGGACGACTGGAGCCAGGCGGCCGACCAGAACATCAAGGCACTCGACCACCTGGCCAGCATCATTCCCGGCTTTCACACCCAGATCTCGGATCTGTACGAGAAGTACAAGGGTGCGCTGCACTCCGAGTCGATCAACTACTTCAAGGATTCCCGCGGCAACATCCGCAAGCCCGGCGGCATCGGGAACTTCGGCAGCGCCGACGAGCTGATGTCGGACGGCTCACAGTCGCAGAAGGACGACTTCGTCGCCGCGATGAAGGACGTCGGCGCGATCTACAGCCTGCGCGCCCAGGACATCGAGCTCGACATGGCCAAGGAGTACCAGACGGCCGTCACGTACCTGCAGACCGGTTCGTCGACCCGGTACGAGGGGCCGTGGAACGCCGTCATGGACAGCCCGGGCATGGTGCCGCCGCCCAACCTCGGCGCCGGGCCGGGAGCGGGCCCCGGTGCTGGTCCGGGAGCCGCGCCGAACGTCGCCAAGCCGAACGTGGCGCCGCCGCCGAACCTGACCAATGCGAACGCGGTCAAGCCGGGCCCACCGCCGGCGAACCCGGACGTGGCGCCGGTGGCCGATCCGCCGACCGCGCCCGGTGCGCCGCCGGCCACACCTCCGGCCGCACCGCCGGCGGCACCACCCGCGCCAGTGCCCCAGGCGATGCCGGCGCCGGCCCCGCTGGCGCCGGTGGCGCCGACCGGGCCGACCGCGCCCGGCGGCCGACCGGCGCCGGTGTCCAGGCCGGCGACGCAGAACGCCTTCCGGCCCAACGTGAGCCGGCCGACCGGCCTCAACCGGTCCGGGGTGCTGGGTGACCGCGGGGCGAACCGGCCGGCGGCGCCCAACGAATCGCCCGGCGGCCGGCCGAGCGGGAGCCGCCCCCCGGCCAGCCCGGCGAAGCCGGCGCGCGGCGGCAAGGCTCCCGGCCGGCCGGGTGAGTCGGAGCCGGGTCGCGGCGGCGGCCGGCCGGGCTCCCGCCCGCCGGCGAGCCCGCAGGGCACCAAGGGCAAGCCGGGCCAGCAGCAACAGCGCCCCGGCGCGCCCGGTGAGGTGGACGAGAACAACGCGTTCCGGCGGCCGCCGGGCGGCACGTCACCGTCCGTGCTGGACAACAAGCGGGTGCGGCCGCCGGACCCGGCGTCCGAGGACGCCCAGCGGCTCTCCGGCCGGCCGGGCAGCGGTCCGCCGAACACGACGAAGCCGGTGCTGAACAACCGCGGCCCGAAGCAGGGGAGGAAGCCCGAACGGCAGCAGTCCCGGCCGAACGGCCAGCCTGGCGTGCTGCCGACCGACAACGTGTTCGTCCCGCCGCCGACCGGTACCGCGCCGGTGCTGGAGAACCCGACGCAGTGGATGCGCCCCGGTGCCCCGGCCGACACCAGCGAGGTGCCGAACAGCCTGCGCGGCCCGGCGCGGATGCCGAGCGGGGCGAACCTGTCCAGCTCCCGCCCCGGTACCGACAGCGCCGCCGAACTGGCCGCGCGCAAGGCGGCGCAGCGCGAGCAGGAGCGTCGGAAGAAGGCCGACGAGGAGTTCGAGAAGATCCGGGCGTGGATGAACGGCGAGGAGGCGTTCGCGGTCGAGACACCGGGCGGGCCGGTCGTGTCCAGCCACGCACCCACGCCGGAGCAGCTCGCGCACCCCAAGCCCAAGCTGGGCGCCTGACGGTGCTAGCACGCTGACCCACGGCCCCGGCCGAGGCCGTGGGTCAGCCCGGCGGTCGGGAGTCCCGGGGCCGTGGGTCGGCCCGGCGGTCGGGAGTCCCGGGGCCGTGGGGCAGCCCGGCGGTCCGGAGTCCCCGGGCGGTGGGTCAGCTCGGCGGTCGGGAGTCCGCTGGCAGGGAGGCACCCATGCTGTCCGAACGCAGCGGGCGGGCCTGGCCGGAATCGGCCGCGTCGTCGACCAGCTGCAGCAACCACCGCGGCGCGACCGCCAGCGCGTGCAGGAACGTGTCGAAGTCGGGGGCGCACCGGTAGAGCAGGTTGGCCGTGATGTACTCGGCGTCGTACCGGTCGTCGTCGCGGTAGTCGTCGTCGTCGTGGTACCAGACCGAGCCGACGTCGCCGCCCGCCACCCGCACCGCGAGCAGCCCGCCCTGCACGTACCCGATGGGCAGGAAGTCGGTGGTCAGCCGGTCGTCGAACCAGCCGCTGACGTACACCAGGTCCTGCATCCGGTCGGCGCGACCGAGGCCGAAGAACGGCTGGTCGAGCACGAAGCCCTGGTCCGGATGGATGCCCGGGGTGGTCGGCGTCGCGCCGTTGGTACTGGCCAGAAACGTCCGGTAGGCCGGGGGCAGCGGGAAGCCGAGGCGCCGTTCGAGCCGGTCGACGAGCGCGTCGGCGAGCTGCTCGGTGTGGTCCATCGGTACCGGGGTGGCGTCGTCGATGCGCACCCCGCGCCGGGACCGCGGCACCGTGAGCAGCGCCGCGCCGCCGATGTGCCGGAACGCGGCGTGCACCTCGGCCGGCACCAACGCCAGCGTGCGGCTGCGCGGTACGTGCGCCCACACCCAGTGCGGCGGGGTCAACGCGACGTAGTCGTCGGCGGTGAACGCCCACAGCGGGTCGTTCGCCTTCACCATGATCTCGTTCGCGGTGAGCACATCCAGCACCCGTTGCTCGTCGATCGTGAGCTCGGGCGCGGGCGCCGGCAGTTCGACCATCGCTCGGGCCAGCAGGTCCCACTCCGGGAACCCGTACGCGTTGATCACGACGCCCTCGCGGTAGCGCATCCGCAGCGAGGGCTGGTCGAACTGGCGGAGCTGCGCCGCGAACGCGGCGCCCGGAATCTGGGGGCCGTCGTCGGTGGACTGGTCAGGCATCGGCGTCTCGTCTCCGCCCCGGCAGCCGGCCGGAGCGCAGGTCGTCGAGCCGGCTGGCGAGGGTGTCCGCGCGCAGCCCGCGCACCAGCACCTCCAGCGCCGACTCGATGTCGGTACCGAGGAAGAACTCCTCGGTGGGATGGCTGAGGTACATCCGGCCCTGCTCGTCGACGATGAGGATGCTGTCTTCGTCGCCGGTCCGGCCGACCGGGAACGTGCGGATGCCGAGCTGGCCCGCGAGCCGGAACGCCGACACCTCGACGAGGCGCACGTCGGCCGGGAAGAAGTGGATCGGAAACGCGCCCACCTGCTCGCCCGGCCCGTACGGCACCAGGTCGAGCAGGCCGAACTCCCGGTACAGGTCGCGGGCGGCGGGGAACGGTTCGTGCCGCCGGCCGCGCCCGTCGGTCTGCGCCGTGAACTCGGCCAGCCACGGATCGACCCGACCCGCCGCGTCCCGCCCCGGCAGCCAACCGGCCGCCAGCAGCGCCGTCTCGACGTCTCGCTGGAACCTCGGGTGGTCCACGTCGATCTCGTCGAACCGGTCGGCGTCGAACGGGATCGTCGGCGGCTCGTTGGACGACTCGCCCCGCACCAGCGTGGCCGGCGTGTTCGCCAGGTACTGCCGCTGCTCGTACTCGGCGCGCAGCCGCTTCTCGATCCGGCCGGACTCGAACAGCGCCTCCCGGGCCGCGAGCCGAACGTCCTCCGGCACCGGGGGGCAGCGGTAGCCCTGCTCGACGATGTGGTCCAGGAACGCCGGCTGCGGCGCGAGCCGGCGGCGCTCCAGCTGGTACGTGGAGATCGTGGACCAGATCCAGACCCCGTCGGTCAGGTACTGCACCGGGACCGCCCACCGCAGCGCGGGGTTGGCGGGGTCGAACACGTCGTAGGTGCGCTCGTCGGAGGGGACCAGCAGCGCGCCGGAGCGCAGGTAGTGCAGCAGCCGCTCGCGCTCCTCGTCGTCGTCGATCCAGGGCCGGTCGGCCCACGGCCGCGGCCGGTCGTGCTCGTCGAAGCCGTCGGCGACCGGGACGAACCGGAAGCCGGCCACCTCCTCCGGCGGGGTGATCGGGAGCGGTCGGGGCGGTCGCCAGCCGGCGTCGTCCGACGCCGACCCCTGTGCACGCTCGCTCATCTCACCGCCCTCGGATCCGTCCGGCCAACCCTAACGACTGGGTGCACGATAGTCCGCCGGGCCGCGCCGGCCCCAGCTGACCGCTGGCCCCATCGCGGTCGAGGACGGGAGCGGCCAGGCGGCTCCCGGCCCGGACGGAGCGCACCCGACACCGGTACGCCCGCAGGCGGGCGCCGCCGCACGGCGGGCGGTCGGTTCCGCGAACCGCGTGCTCGGGGTGGGTAGCCTCGACGGGGTCGCGGGATCGATGGCACGGGAGGGGTCGTGTTCACGCTGGACGACGCTCGGCGGTTGGCCGCCTCCTGGGTCGACCGTGGCCGGCCGGACGGCGAACGCCGGCGGCCTCGGGTGCACGAGTTCGACCTGGGCTACGTGATCTGGGCGGTTCCGGCCGACGACGATCGGCGCGAGGTCGGTGCCGGCCGAGGGGTCATGGACAAGACCACCGGCGAGCTGTCGTTGTGGCCGTCGTTGCCGGTGTCCCGCATCGTCGAGATGTTCCGGGACGAGCGGGCCCGGGAGATCCCCGCGCCGCGAACCTGGGATCCGGCCCGCCAGACGCGCCGCGACCTCTCCCGCACCGGCTTCCCGGAGCACGTCACGCACCTGACCCTGGCCGACGGGCGGGCCCAGATCAGCCGCAGTTCGAAGGGTGACGGCGAGCTGAACCTGCATCCGCTCGTCGCGGCGGCGCTGGCCGGGGCCCCGCCCCGGTCCCGAGAGCGGGCCGGCGAACGGTGCTCCGAAGTCGCGGCGTTCTCCGACGTGCTGCACCGGGCGGACACCCAGCGTCGCGCGGACCGGCGCCCGACGTTCTCCGCCGACGAGGCACGGGCGACCCTGTTCCGCGGTGCGGAGATCGTCACCTACCGGGTGTGCGAGCCGGGCGACGAGCTCGGTGGCCGGACGGTGCCTCCCTGCCTGTCCTGCCAGTACCTGTTGGGTCGGTTCGGCTTCGAGCTGGCGGGGGGACGACGGTGACCGCCCGGTTCAGCCGTGCCGCCGAGGCGGTGCTGCGAGACGCCGGCTGGACGCCTGGCCGGGACGTCTCGACGGCGACCGCGGAGGCGATCCGGCGTACCGAGCAGCGGGTCGGTGCCGGCGGGGCCCGGCTGCGGTCGTTCGCTGCGGCGGTGGCGGCGCTGAACGAGTTCGGGGGGCTGGCCGTCGTCCCGAAGGAGCCGGGCGTCGACCACGTACCGCAGCCGTTCGCGTTCGATCCGCTGCTGGCGCCGGTCTGTGCCGAGACCCTCGCCGACGTGGCCACCGTCCTCGGGGTGCCGCTCTACCCGCTCGGCGTCGAGGGCGACCTGGCCGCGCTGCTGGCGATCGACGAGCGGGGCCGGGTGTTCTCGATCGACTACACCGGTGAGTGGTTCCTCGGCGCGACCACGGACGCCGCGATCGAGACGCTCGTCACCGGTCGCCGTCCGCCGCGGCTGCGCGACGACGGTACCTGGCCGGACCCCGCCGGCACCGACGAGCCGCCCGGCCGCTCGGCTCGCTGAGCGGTTCGGTCGGGTCGTCCGGACCGCCAACTCGCCCGTCCGGTCGGTCAGCCGGCGCCGTGGCGCTGCTCGAAGTCGGCCAGCGCCCGGCGCCGGTCGGCGAGCTCCGCCTCGATCGCGTCGCGCTGGAACCGCTCCGGGGCCACCTGCAACGCGAGCCGGCCGACCGGTGTCCAGAACGACGCCTCCGGCACGTCGCCGGCGTCGGCGGGTGCGAACTTGAGCACCTCCGCGGTCGCCGCGGCGGCGGCCGAGAGCAGGTGGTAGACGGTGCTGAGATCGTCGTCGGACAGGTCGCCGGAGTTCTGCACCGCCTCGGCGTTCACCGCGAACACCTCCGCCGCGCCGAGCCACTCGCCGGCGTCCAGCAGCGTCGACGGTGCGTCACCCGACCCGTACTGCACGTCGAAGGAGATCGCCGGGGTCTCGGCCGGCAGCTCGAACGTGAAGCTCCGGTCCCGGCCGCACGTCGGGCACTGCCCGGAGTAGCGGACGACGAACGTGCCGTCCGCCGAGCTGTGGTCGCTCTGGCGGTCGAACTGCGCCTCACCGCAGACGCACGGCCGCAGCTCCATGAAGAGGTACGCCTCGTCGAACGTGCGGGCACGGGGAACAGCCATGCGCGCCACGATAGCCAGCGGGGGCGAGCGACCGCGAGGTCAGGACTGGGTGGCCCCCAGCAGGTCTTCCAGCTCCAGGGTGCGCAGGTCGTCGCGGGACGGCATCCGACCGAGCTTGCGCAGCCGGCCGGACTGCGCCTTGCGCATGCCCTCCAGCAGCTTGCGCGCTTCGCGGGCGTTGCCGAAGTTCTGCCCCATCTGGATCTGGCTGAACCATTCGTACAGCGCGTCGTCCAGCCCGTCGCCGAGCAGGTAGTCGTCGTTCTTGGCGATCCGGCTGACGATCAGCAGCAGCTCCTTCGGCGTGTAGTTCTCGAACTCGAGCGTCTTGGCGAACCGGGAGGCCAGACCGGAGTTCGCGTCCAGGAACTCGGTCATCTCGTGGGTGTAGCCGGCCACGATCACCGCGATCTCGTCGCGGTGGTCCTCCATCATCTTGACCAGGGTGTCGATCGCCTCCTGGCCGAAGTCGCCGCTGCCGCCGCCGGCCGCCCGGGACAGCGTGTACGCCTCGTCGATGAACAGCACGCCGCCCATCGCCTCTTCGATCACGGTGGAGGTCTTCTCCGCGGTGTGGCCGATGTACTGGCCGACCATGTCGCGGCGGGCGACCTCCTTGAACTTGCCCGCGGGCAGCACGCCGAGCGCCTTGAGCAGCTGCCCGTAGATGCGGGCGACGGTGGTCTTGCCGGTACCGGGGGCGCCGGTGAAGATCAGGTGGTGGCTGACCGCGCCGACCGCCAGGCCGGCGTTGCGCCGCCACTCGTTGACCTGGATCTCGTCGATGAGCGCGCGGACCTCGGCCTTGACCGAGGCGAGCCCGACCATGGCGTCCAGGTCGGACAGCAGCCGGTCGATCTGCGCCGGGTCCTGCTGGGTGGCGCCCTCCAGGGCGGCGATGCCTACCTTCGGCCGGTGCGCGGTGGACAGCGGTTCCCGGATGCTGGGGTTGGCGCCCTCGTCGACGTGGATGCCCGGGCTGGCGGTGTTCTCGACCCGGCACTCCTCGACCTTGCCGCCGCAACCACGGCCGAACATGATGCCGACGCCCTGGGTGTCGTGGATCCAGCAGCCGTCGATGGTCGGCGAGCTGCCGTGCGCGATCGAGATGCCGGCGTCGGCGGTCTGCGAGATGTCGCAGCGCTCGATGGTCGGGCGCCCCGACTGGTACACGTACACGCCACGGAAACCACAGCCGGTGATGGTGGAGTTGCGGATCGTGGGGTCGGCGCCGAGTCGGACGATGATGCCGTCGTCGGCGACGTTGGTGATCTCGCACTTGTCCAGCAGGCCGCCGGCATCCTCCACCACGAAGCCGTACTGACCGCCGGTCACCTTGGTGTCGGCCGCCTCCAGGTGGGTCCGGTTGGTCACGCTGACCGCCGGCGCGTACCCCGCCTGCAGGGTGCACTTCTCCAGCTTGAGCCGGCCGCCGCGGGCGTCGATGGTGGGCCGGTCACCGGACCGCAGGGACACGCCGCGGACGGTCACCTCGCTGTTGCGGGCCTCCAACGCGGACCGGCCGGCCGAGGTCGAGTCGATCGTCACCGAGCCGGCGTCGCCGGAGGCGACCAGGGACACCCGCAGGCCGGACACCACCAGCGCCTCCGGGTACTCGCCGGGCGCGATCGAGACGATGTCGCCGGGCGTGGCGATCTCCAACGCGTCGCGGATCGTGGGGTAGGCCCCGGGCTGCTGGGACGAGACGACAAGGTTGCGTGCCATGGCTCCGCCGGTGGAAGGGTTGACTTCTGCGCACATTATCCCAGGGGGTCCACGTCGCCCCGGCCGTGCGTGCGCGGGATCGACGCGGTGCCTTCCTGACCACGACCTAGAGTACTGACGACCCCGGAGCTTTGAGGAGACGCGGACGACGTGGATCGCGGCGAGGACGAGCAGCCGCCGGCCTGGCAACCGGCGAACGACGTCGAGCGGCTGATGCTCGACGCACTGGTGCGCAACCACTCACAGGACTACTTCCGGCTGGTGGCCACCGCCCCGCTGTACCTCCCGGTCTTCCTGAGCGACGCCAACACCGACCGTCAGCGGGTGGTGGTCAAGACCATCGACGAGGTCGAGCACCTGCTCGTGTTCACCTCGGTGCGCGGGCTCACCGGCTACGTCGAGGCCGGGTACACGCCGGAGAGCCGGCCGGACGGATACGCGCTGACCAGTTACGAGGAGCTGGCCGCGCGGCGGCCCGACCCGGAGTGGCGGCTCGCGATCAACCCGGGCCAGCCGGTCGACGCGTACGTGGAGATCGACGCGGTGATGCACGCCGCGCTGGGTGACCTGCGGATCCCGCTGGCGGACGAGTTGATCGACCCGGACGGGGTCGGCGAACGCGCCCCGATCCCGGCCGACTTCGTCCCGGCGAACGAGGCCGAGCAGGCCATCGAGTACGGGCTGTCCCGCCGCGACGTGGACGTCGCGATCGACGCGCTGGTCGTCGCGGACGTGCTGGTGGTCACCGCCGAGCCGACCCGGCCGGACGCGGCGCTGACCGACCCGGACTTCCCGTGGCAGCTGGAGCAGATCGACGACATCCCGTCGATCTGCGTGTTCACCTCCCGGCAGCGGCTGGCCGAGGTGTTGCCGCCGGGCACCCCGGCGTACCCGACGACGTTCGTCAAGCTGGCGCTGGCCTGGCCGGACGACGACTGCCAGCTGGTCGTCGACATCGGTTCGGCGATCGAGCTGTCGTTCGAGGGCGCGATGATGCCCTCGTTCGTGTCCTGGGCGTCGGACCTGATGGAGCGGGTGGAGACCGGCGACTACACGGCGTCCGATCCCCGGATGGCGGACGCGGCCGGCACCGGGGTGGTCCTCGGCGAGCACGCGGTGGACGTCTCGATGCCGCAGCCGGTCGGTGATCCGGCGGCGCCGCCGGTCGCCGCGGCGGATCCGGCGGCCGGTCCGGTGCTGTTCCAGAAGGTGCTGCCGCCCGACCAGGTCGAGGGGTACCTGCGGGGCCAGCAACGGCGCGTCGCCGGCTTCGTCCACCCGTACGAGAGCGTGCGGGAGCTCACCACGCCGCAGCAGCTCTACGCCGGGCTCGGATTGCTGCACGACCGCACCCCGTTCCGCGCCGACGACGAGGAAGTGCACGTACTGCGTTGGTACGCCTACTGTCCGGAGCTTTACCGGGCCGCGATCGGCGGCCGGGACGAGCAGACCCGCGCCGCGGTCGGCGGCTGGGTCGTGGCGCCGGCGCCGTTCTTGGGCAGCGGGATCGCGCCGGGCACCGCCGGGGTGCCGGAGTTCAAGGTGGACAGCGTCGAACTGCCGCATGGCGCCCAGCTGTGCCGGCTGGACCGGTACGGCCGGCAGAGCGAGGTGGCGAGCTTCGACGCGGACACCGGCGGCTGGGTCGCCGCGGTCGGCACGCCGGGCTGGACGGAGGACGGCCGATGATCACGCCGGGCTACCGCGCGCGCTGGCAGGGCACCGAGTACGAGGCGAGCCCGGACGGCGCCCTGGTCCGGCTGTACGGGGCGGACCCGGCGCCGGGCTTCGACCAGGTCCGGCCGGGCCGGTACCGCCGGATCGTGCTCGCGGACGAGCTGGAGTGGTTCGGTTACCTGCACGTGACCGGACGGATCGACGGTGCGCCGGTCATCCTGCTCGCCGAGCGCGGCGACGAGCTGCTCGCCGAGTACGTGGGTGGCCGGTCGCCGGTGGCGGAGGCGCTTGGGCTCCCCGCGGTGGAGCCCGGGGTGTACCGCGGCTGGGTCCCGCGGGCCCGGGTGACCGACGTGGTGCCGCTCCGGACGGGGTCGTGACCCGCGTTCACTTGCCTGTGGCGATTACCGTCTTCTCGGATAGAGTCGGCATCATTTCTCGTCGATACGTGCGCCACGACGCGCCGAACGCCCAGGAGGTGCTGGATGATCGACGGGCCGGACCGGCCGCAGCGGCCGGTCGACCACCCGGACTGGAGCGCGCTGCACGGTGCGTTCGCTGACCTGCGGAAGCAGGTCGCCCGGGCCAAGGACGTACAGAAGAAGGTCTTTCACCTGACCGCGACCGCCTGGTCACCGGACCGGATGATCAAGGTGGTGGTGGGTCCGCGCGGCCAGCTCGTCGACCTGGACATCGACCCGCGCGTGTACCGGCAGCCCAACTCCAAGGCGCTCGCCCGGTCGATCCTGGAGACCAGCCGGCAGGCGATCGAGCAGATCGCCCAACAGACCGAGCAGATACTGGACCATGACGTTCCGGCCGATCTGCGCATCGGCCGCGCCGGCGCGGTGGACTTCCGCGACGTGCTGAAAAGCCACGATGCCGAACTGCCGAAGAAGGTCGACGCGGAGGAGGACGACTGATGGGCGAGGGCACGTTCGTCCAGATGGACGGCGACGCGACCAACTCGGCCGGCGCCCGGTACGCGCTGGCCGGCGACAAGCTGACCGCCAGCGGGTCGTCGGTGCGGTCCGGCATCGAGTCCGCCGAGGGCTCGGCGCCGTGGGGCAACGACAAGTTCGGCCACGCGTTCCTGAAGCAGTACGGCGACCCGCAGCAGGGCGACGAGACGCTGACCTTCATGACCGACGGCGGTGACCAGGTCAGCACGGTCGGCAACGCCGTGCAGTGGGCGGCCGTCGACGGCATCGACGCGGACTCGCAGGCCAAGCAGTCCATCCACTCGCTGGAGACCGACAAGCCGAAGGTCACCGGGTCGAAGGGTGGCGGCGCCGAGGGCAGCGCCTTCACCGCGACCAGGACCCGCTCCGAACGCACGTCCGGCTCCGGAACCTCCGGCACGTCCGGCACCGGGCCGGGTGCCAGCGGGACCACCGGAGCGGTCGACGCGATGTACGCGACCGCCGACGGCACCGAGGGCACCGAGACCCGGCGGCCGGACCGCCGGATGGTGCTCAGCAGCGTGGCCGCCGGCAGCATGATGATGCTGCACGCGGTGGACGAGACCACCGCACACGACGGTGACCGCCGGATGGCGCACGAGGTCTTCCATACCGGCGTCGGCTGGGTCACCGACGGGGTCCTGCCGGAGGGCTCGGAGCAGCCCGGTGCGCACGGCGAGCGGGCCGAGTTCCTGCGCCCGGTCGAGACGGCGTACGCCGTGACCGACGGTGCGGCCGGGCCCCACGCGGGTGAGCTGCACGCGGTGTACCGGTCGGCCGGTGACTCGACCGGCGGGGCGACGCCGATGCACGCCGCGGCGGCCCCGCCGGCCGGTTCCGCCTGGGCCAGCGGCCACGGGCAGGCCGAGTTCCACGCGGTCGCCACCGATCACACCACCGGGTTCGTCGCGGCCGACCAGCAGGGCGTGATCACCGACATGAAGCACGGCGAGTTCCATCCGGAGGGCACGGCGCAGCCGGTCGACGGCGCCGAGCGCTACGTGCAGGAGGTCTACCGGGAGGGCAGCGGGTGGGTCGCCACCGCCGACGGGCAGACCGGGGGCGCGCCGCCGGCCGAGTCCGGGGCCCAGCAGGTCTGAACGTTCCAGGACGGTAGTGCGAGGTCGGGCGGCCCTCTGGCGAAGGCCGCCCGACGCGTGACGTGGCATCGGCGGGGAGAGGAGGTGGCCGATGGGCGGCGAGTACGGCGCCAACGACTACCTCTTCGACCCCATCCTCGACTTCTTTCGCGAGGTGGAGGAGTGGGTTCCGGGGGTCTTCGGCAGGGTCCTCGAGTGGCTGATCGAGATCCCGGAGGGCTCCGAGCACGGGCTGGCCGACATCGGCGACGCCCGTACCAAGGCCGGCGACACCCTGATGCACGCCCTGGAAGACCAGTCGGTCCCCGCCGCCACCATCTACGAGAAGTACGTCGGTGACGGCGCGCCCGCCGCGTTCGCCGACCGGGACCAGGCACTTCGCGACCAGTTGCAGGCGATCGCCGAGCAGCAGTACCAGAAGGCGAAGATCGCCTACAACACCTCCAGCAGCATGGAGATGTCGAAGTTCATGGCCGCGACCGACCTGTACATGCTGGGGCAGGCGGTCTACGCGGCGGTCATGGCGGCGGTCTCGCTGCCACCGTTCGGCGGGCTGATCGGAATCGGTGAGGTCGGCGGTGCGATGGCCGTCGCCGAGGCGGGCATCAAGAAGGCGCTGTCCGAGTTTCTGGAGAAGATTCTCGGCGAGGAAGCCGTCAAGAAGATCGGCGAGCAGGGCCTGAAGAAGGCGCTCACGAATCCGAGCGTGCTCGGTCACCTGGCGACCGCGCCGATCAAGGTGATCCCGACACTCGGCAAGGAGGCCGTCGAGCACGCCCCGGATCTGTACAAGTTCGGCAAGAACGCGATCAAGGATCTCGGCCCGAAGATCAAGTCGTCGGTGCCGAAGATCGTCGACCACGTGCCGAGCAAGGGTGACATCGGCCGCTACATCGCCAACGGTGCACGCAAGAGCGGCGACGCGTTGAAGTACGCGGCCCGCCATCCCATCGAGACGGTCGGCCGGGGTGGCCGAGGCGCCTGGGACGGCGCGAAGGCGGCCGGTCGCGGCCTGGGGCGTGGCGCGAAGACGGCCTGGGGCGGGGCGAAGAGCGCCGGGCGGTTCGCCTGGGACTCGCGCGGCGGGCTCAAGCCGAGCAACCTCGCCGCCCGGCATGCGGCGAACCACGCCGCCGAGCGGTACGCGTCCCGGACGGCGGCGCGGGAGGCGCTGAACGCCGGCAAGGGCTTCAAGGAGGCGATGCGGGCCTCGGTGCGGGAGCAGGCGGAGAACGCGGCGGCCCGGTCGGCGGCCCGCGCCGAGGCGCGCAACGCGTTCCTGAAGGAGTACGCGGAGCGCGGGGCGGCCGGCAAGGCCGGCATGATCGGCAAGGAGTTCGGCAAGGACGCCCTGATGAAGGGCAAGAACTTCGCCGCCTTCACGCTCAAGACCCAGGGCGTCGTCGACGCGTACCAGGTGGCGACCGGGCATGTCAGCGTCGGTGACGGACTGAAGAACCTGTGGAACCAGGAGAGCGGCGCGCTGGTCACCGGGGTTCTCGGCGCGCCGCTGAGCTTCGGCCGGCAGGGGATGCTGCCCGAGATCTCCGGCATGGTCGGCGGCACCGTGGCGTTCGACGCGGCCAGCGCCTACAGCTTCAAGGACCACCAGTTCCACTGGGTCGACGAAGCCGGGAACGAGAAGTCGGGTGGGTTCGGCGCCTTCTGGGGCAACGAGAAGCACAACGCCATCCACGCCGCCGCGTACGGGGCCATGGGCGGCGCCCAGCACATGAGGTTGAAGGCCGAGGAGTTCACCGCGCAGCGCAACCTCACGATGGACCGGTCCGCGACGCCGTTCACCGCCCGTACCGGCTCGGACGTCCGGATGCCGGAGACCAGGCCGACGACCGTCGAGCCGGCGACCCCGTCCAGCAGCGCCCCCGGATCGACCAACGCGGGTGCCGGCGGGGACGGCGGCCCGCGGACCCGGCCCTCGACGTCGGAGTCGAGCGGCTCGTCGTCCCGCACCGGGTCCGGCAGGCCGTCGGAGCCCCGCAGCGGCGAGTCGCGGGGGGATGGATCGCCGCAGGAACGCCGGGTCGTGCGACCGCGGCAGCCGGAGCCGGCGCCGGAGGGACAGGATCCGTCGCACCGGCCGCAGGCCGGCGATCCGTCCCGGCAGGTGGAGCACCCGGCGGCCGATCCGCAGCACACCGGCGACGGGCCGCAGCGTGGCGCCGACCCGTCCGGCCAGCAGGACGGTCAGCGTGGTCAGGCCGACCAGCAGGGCGACGGGCGCCCGCCCGGCGCCGACGGGCAGCACCGCGGGGACGCCCAGCCGGGCGACGGTCAGCGCGGTGCCGACAACCAGGGCGATGGCCAGCATCGCGGCGCCGACAACCAGCACGACGGCCAGCAGCACGAGGGCGAGCAGAACGACGGCCAACGGCAGGACGGTCAGCCGGGCGACGGCCAGCGGCACGACGGTGAGCAGGGTGACGGCCAGCACGGCGCCGACGGGCAGCGGCCCGACCAGCAGGCCGACGGCCAGCCGCACGGCGACCGGCAGCCGGGCGACGGCGGCCGGCACGGCGGCGACCAGCAGACCGAACACCGCAGCTCGGACGACCGGACGGAGCGGCGGATCCGGCTCGGCTCGGCCGATCCGGCCGAGCACACCACGCACCGCACCCTCGGCGAGGACCTGGATCTGCTCGACCGCGGCCTGGCCAACCGCCGCGAGCTGGTCGACGTCGACATGGCGGAGGTCGTCCGGCATGCGGCGGCCGGCGAGACCGCGCCGACGGTACGGGTCGGGGGCCGGCTGCACGAGGTGCCGGAGCTGACCCGGCTGCGCGACACCCTGGTGGAACACTTCACCGTCGAGGGGCCGCACGGCGAGCGGGTACCGATGGGTGACGACGCGGCGATCCGCGACCACCTGCGGGAACTGCAGGACCAGGTGCGCGCCGAGCTGAACGACGTGCGTACCGCCGATCCGGCCACCCACAGCACCGAGCAGACCCGCGACTCCGCGGGGTTCCCCACCGAGTCGACCGACCGGCGGCCGAGCTACCAGACCCACCCGACCGACGGCAACCGGTACACCCGGAGCGACCCGACGACGCAGCTCGACCCGGCCCGGGCCGGCGACCGCGAGGCGGCGCGGGAGGCGTCCCAGCGGTTCGCCGACGACGTGCTCGCCGACCACACCCGCCGCTGGCTGCTCGACCCGTCCGGGGAGAGCGTCGGTGCGCAGCCGACCCGGGGCGCGACGCTGATCTCCCCGGAGGGCGTGTTCCACAGCACCGGCTGGGAGGGTCGGTCCGGTGGGCCGGAGCACGACGTCGTGCCGTCGACGCACGACGTCGTCCAGGAGCTGACGCACACACCGCCGGCGGAGGTCGCCGAGCTGCAGCGGCGCGACCAGGAGCTGCGCGACGCCACGGCCGAGCTGGAGCTGACCAACGCCCGCTACGAGACGGTCAGCGAGGGCATCCGCGGCCTGGAGGAGCGGATCGCCGCCAAGCACCGGGAGATCGACGAGCTGCGCGCGGAGAAGCGGCGCACGATCGGCCGCGGCTACGACGGGGGCCGGATCCGCGCCGCCAACGAGTCGTACGACCCGCGCATCCGCCAGGCGCGCGAGGACCTGCGCGCGATGCAGGACGAGCACCGGGTGCGGGCCCGGCTGGATCTCGCCGAGGCGGCGCGGGATCGCGCCGTCGCCACGGTGCGGCACGAGAACGCCGAACGGCAGCACGCGCGGGCGGAGAAGCGGGCCGCCAGGCACGGCATGCCGGACGACAACCAGCGGTACCGGTTGACCAACGCCGGCCGGGCCGAGATCGCGGTCATGTCCGACTACGCGCGGCACGTGGAGCGGCAGATCGACCCGGCGACGCTGGCCGCCGACGCCGCCCGGTACGGCCGGGAGGACTTCCAGCACGAGACGTTCGGCGACCGTTTCGACGAGGTGCGCGCGGCGGCGGAGCGGCAGGCGGACGGCGACCCGGCGGCGGCGCGGGACCGGCTCGCCGACGCCACCCGGGAGGCGCACCAGCGGCGGGTCCTGGGCGACGAGGGGTACGACTCGCTCCGCGTCAAGGCCGAGCAGGCGGGGCGCGATCCGGCCACGGTCGAGGAGCGGATGGCGCGGCACACGCACGTGGCGGAGAAGCTCGCCGACGTGCAGGTGCACGCGTACGAGATCGGCGGTGACCGGCACGGCGAGATCTCGCATCCGGACCCGACCACGGAGCAGAGCCTGGCCCGCGCCGGCATCCGCTACGACCGGGTCGCCGACGTGCTCGACGGTGCGCAGCTCGCCGACCCGGAACACCCGAACCGGATCGTGCTCGGCCGGGCCGGCAGCGAGCTGCGGGACTTCGGCGAGCAGGTGCCGGACCACCCCGACCATCTGGTGATCGTCGCCGAGCGCGGTCCGCACGGGCTGCGCTTCGACGGCCGCGACCTGAGCGGTGCCGAGCTGGCCAGGGTGCTCCGGGACGTCGGCCTGCCGCGCCCGGACCAGCGAATCGTGCTGGTCACCAGCGATGGCGGCGGCATCGCCCGCGGCCTCGCCCGGGAGTTCGGCACCGAGGTGTACGCGCTGCCCGAGCACGCCACGCTCGCCGGCGACGGCACGTTCGGCGTCGAGCGGCGCGCGGCCGGCGACGAGGTGCCGGCCGGCGACGGCTGGCGGCTGCACCACCCGGACGGCCGGTCCGATCAGGTGGACCTGCACCGCGAGTACCAGGACGCCCGGGCCGAGGCGCACGAGCGCGGCTGGGAGGGGTACGAGCAGCGGGAGACCCGGCACGAGCCCGACCAGCGGCCCGACCGCGACCAGCGCCCGATCCGGCTCGCCGGCGGCGACCACGACGGGCTGCACCGCGATCTGTCGGGGGAGGGCACCGGGCGGCTGAAGACGCTGTCCAATGCCCGGATCATCGACCGGGTGGTGGGCGACCTCGGCCTCGACCGGCGCGGTCCGCTGCGGCTCGACGAGCGGCGCGTCGAGGAGATCCTGCGGACCGAGATCGACGAGCGCGACGACCCGGCGCGGCGCCGGCTCCAGCAGATCGTCGAGCAGGAGTTCACGCACCAGGACGCGGACGGCAACCGGGCGCCGAACAGTACGAGCGAGATTCGGCAGCGCATCGCCGAGCTGCGGGCCGAGGCGCGCGAGGAGTACGCGGCGGCACGGGCCGCCGGGGACGTCCGCGCCGGTACCCCCGAGTACGGCGAGCGACTGGAGCAGGTCGGCGGAACGGGCGGCGAGGGGCACGGCTACACCCGGTCGGAGCCGCCGTCCGGTCACCGTGATCCGAACAGCCCGGCGGATCGGGCCGATGCCCGGGCCCGGGCGGTGAAGTTCGCCGACGACGTCCTCTACGCCGATCTTCGTGCGTTCGCCGAGCGGCCGGACGATCCGCCGTCGCGGCCGTCGATGGCGACCGTCATCATGGGCCGGGACGGCACGCTGCACTTCAGTACCTCGCGGACGGGTGCCGCGGGCGACGGTGTGCCGGCGGGTACGCACCCGCTGATCGCGGCCGACTACCACCTCGTGGAGCACCAGCTCACCGGGCACGGCAACGGTGAGGCGGAGTTCTGGGTCGGCGACTCCAACCACGGCGGCAGCCCGGTCTGGTTCAAGGAGTGGAGTCGGCGCAACCCGGAGCTGGCACAGCTCTCCCAGGCGCACGACGCGGCGGTCAACCGCCGCGAGGGGGTGCAAGGAAGCCTCGACAAGCTTCCGGCGAGCGCGCCGGAGCAGGCGCGGACGAGGCTGACCGACCTGGTGGCGCAGCGCGAGGCCGAGGTCCGGGCGGCCGACGAGGCGCTGCGGAACAAGGCCGACGAGCAGGGCAAGCAGCAGGAGCTCGCAGACTACGAACGATTCAAGCGGCTGTACGAGGCGGAGGGGCCGACCGAGGACGCGCGCCGGCAGGAATGGTTGAACCGCCGGTTGGAGATCGCCGAGCGGTACACGACCGGGCGCGGGCACGGCCGCTGCTCCGAGGTGTCCGGCCTGTCCGACCACGCCAAGCGACTCGACCGCGAGTACGACCAGCTGGGCCGGCGGGACGCGGCCCGGGTCGAGCACGCCAAGGAGTCGGTGCAGCGGCGCAACCTGGGCGAGCTGTACGACCGGCTGAAGGAGTCGGGTGCCACCGACCAGGAGCTGGCCCGGCACAGTTACGTCGCCGAGCAGTTGCGCGACATCTCGATCACCGCGCACCAGATCGGCGGCACCTTCCAGGTCGACCACGGTGAGTACCGCGCGCCGTGCACGAGCTGCGAGCACGCGGAGCGCAACCTCGGCATCGTCCCGGACCACATGCGGGAGGTCGCCGACCGGGTGGAGCTGGGCGAGCCGAACAAGCTCGTGCTGGCCGAGCCGGGCAGCGACCTGGCCCGGTACGCGGCCAACATCCCGCGCCACCCGGACGCCTTCGTCCTGGTGGCGCACGGCGAGCCGAACGCGCTGACGTTCGACGGGTACCGGCTGAACCCGCGCGAGGTGCACGACCTGCTGGTCCAGGCCGGCTGGCGACCGGACCAGCGGATCGTGCTGATCGGCTGCCGGGGCGGCGAGGTCCGCTACGACTGGCCGGGCAGCTTCGGTACCGAGCTGCACAACGAGACCGGCGCGCCGGTCGTCGTCTCGCCCGACGCCGCGTACCTGGCGCAGGACGGTTCGTTCGGTGGCGGGCCCGGCGAGACCGCCGCGGGCCAGGGCGCCGCACCGGCCCGGCCGTCCGGTGAGTACACCAACGGTCGGTGGGAGCTGATCGACGCCGACGGGGTGCACCCGGGCTACGACGTGCACGCCGACTTCGACAACGCGCGGGCCGCCGCGTACGAGCAGGCCGGCAACACCGGGGAGTACGCGCCGCGCAACGTCCGGCTGGCGGAGGCGACCGGTGATCAGCCGGTGATCCGGGTCGACGCCGACAACCCGTACGGCACCGACCATGCGGCCGGGTTGGCCGAGGGTGCGGCCGAGCGCGGCGCGGCGCCCGAACCGGAGCGGACCGCGGCGCCGGAAGCGCACGAAGGTCGGCCGGAGTCCGGAGCCGAGACCGGCCGGCCGGAGAGCGCGGCCGAGACCGCAGACCGCTGGCGGGCAGGGTACGAGGCGGACCGGCGAGCGAGGCTGGAGCTGGTCCGGGACGCCGTCGAGGCCCGGCCCGACGTGGTCGACCTGCGGCAGCAGCAGGCCGAGCACCGGCAGCTCGAACGCGACCTGCGCGGCGAGGCGGCGGACCGCCGCGCGGACGAGGCGGCGCTGCGCGACCGCGCGGCCGAGCAGCACCGGCTGGCCCGGGAACACGCCGTCGACGCGCGGGCGCACGACGCCGCCGATCCGCACCGGGCCGAGCTGCGCGAGCGGGCCGAGCGGGCGGCCGAGGACGCGCGCGAGTCGACCGCCGAGGCCGACCGGGTGCACGCCGACGCCGACCGGCTGGAGCAGGACGCCGACCGCGCCGCGGCCCGTGCGCACGAGATCGACGACCGGGTCGACCGGATCACCGAGACCGCCATCGCGGCCGACGAACGGCTCGACCGGTTCGCCAACCACCCGAGCGACGAGGTGGGCGTCGAGCCGATCGATCCGCACGAGGGACCGCAGGAGTCCCAGCTGACCGGTACCGGCGAACCGCCGTCGGTGCGGGCCACCCGGCCGTACGGGCAGGCCGAGGACGTCGGCGGGGTCGGCTACAAGCTGCCGTCGGAGCACGAGCAGCGGGCGCTGGAGGAGGCGCTGCGCAACGCCGACGGGGAGATCGAGCGCACTCCCGAGCCGCGGTTGAGCTGGTTGCGCCGGCTGCTCGGCACCGGCGACGGGAACTGCGTCGATCGCTGGCTGTCGCTGTTCGACACCTACCTGCACGGCCGGCCGACGGTGGCCGCCGAGCCGGTGCACACCGGGTACCGGGGTGGCGAGCCACGGCTGCTGCCGCACGGCGACCTGCGGTCCCGGATCGACCAGGCGACCGGCGGCCGGTTCCAGACGCTGTTCCACCGCGACGCCGTCCCGACCCGGGACGTGCACGGTCGACCGACGGTCCCCGAGCTGCGGGCGGACGAGGCGTTCGCCCGGCTGGAGGACCAGCTTCGGGCGGCGGGGCACGGTTCCGTCGCGGCGATCGGCGCCGAGTGGCGTGACGGCGGCGACCACGTCTACGCGGCGGTCAACCACCACGGGGAGATTCGGTACGCCGACCTGACCACCGGTGACTGGTGGCGGGTGGGCCGGTTCACCGAGGTGACCGGGTCGGAGCGGGCGATCGACCTGGCCGCCGGCCGGGAGTCCCGGTTCTCCGCCGGCGACGCCGACGCACGGGTCTACGTCAACGTGGAGACCGGCGAGTGGCGCTACGACCCGATCCACCGGCTGGACGACTTCCGGACGATCGAGGCGGTCGTGATCTCCGGCGAGACCGGCCGGCCGGTGCCGTTCGACGGCGCCACCATGCGCGACCCGGGCCTGGCGACCGCCGACTACCTACCGCACCTGCCCGAGGCCGAGCGCGGCATGGCCGGTGCGGAGGCGTACCAGCGGGAGCTCGGTGACGTTCGGGCGCGTGCGGACGCCGCCCGGCAGCAGGCCGCACACCAGGCCGCACTGGCCCGGGAGCAGGCCGCGGAGGCGCACGAGCACGAGCTCGCGGCCGCCCGGCACCGGCGCGCGATCGCCGTCGCGGAGCAGCGCGGGGACGCCGCCCGGGAGCGGGCCGAGTGGCATGCCGACCGGGCCCGCCGGCACGAGCCCGACATCGCCCGGTTGACCCAGTCGGGCGACCGGCGGGTGGCCGCCGAACTCGCCTCGCACGAGCGTGCCGCCGCGCAGGAGCGGGCCGACGCCACCAGCGCCCGCCGCAGCGCCGCCGGCCAGAAGGGCGTCCGGGTGCGCGCGGAGCACCGGCTGGCGGAGGCGGACCGGCTGGCGTCGGCGGCGCGCGAGCGCGCCGAGGCCGCCGCGCGCGCGCACGCCGAGGCGGAGCAGGCGGCCGCGGAGCTGCAGGCCGCCGCCGACCGCGCCGGCCAGGAGTACGCACGCTGGGCCCGTGCGGCGAGCGACCAGCTGCGGGCGCGGGTGGGCGACGCCGAGACGGTGCGGGACACCTACCGGGACCGGGCCGACACGCTGCCGGCCGGTGACCCGCAACGCCCCCGGTACGAGCAACTGGCCGAGTACTACGACGGCATCGGCCGCTCGGCTGCCGAGGCGAGCGACGCCTACCGCGCGGCCGCCACGGCACGCGACCGGGTCGGGATGCACGAGGGCCGGGCCGCCGGCCGGCTCGACGAGCCCGGCCGCGACACCGGTGACGGCGAGGCGGCCGCGGAGGGCGGCTGGCACGGCGAGGCGTCCCGGCACGCCGCCGAGGCCGATCGGCTGGCGGCGGAGGCTCGGGTACCGGACCGGGCCCGCGCCGAGGCCGTCGCCCGCGCCGAGGTGCACGAGGACGCCGAGCGGCTCGAGCGGGAGGCGTACGAGCGGCTGCGCGGCTCGGGCGACCCCGAGCTGCGGAGCGCCGCGGAACCGCACCGGATCGCCGCCGAGGCACACGCCGAGCAGGCCGGGCAGTTCCGGGCCGAGGCCGAGCGGGCCACCCGGGAACGCGACGAACTGCTGGCCGAGGCGGATGCGGCCCGGGGCCGGCAGTCCAGGGCGGAGCAGGCCGAGCGCGAGCACGTGGCGGCCGCGACCGTCGCGGATGCGCTGGCCCGGGCCCGGCACGAGATGGCCGACCGGGCGGCGGCCGAGATCCGCCGGTACGAGGACGCGCCGCGGCCGGTGGTCCGGCCGGTGCATGCCGCCGGTGAGCCGGGCGAGGGTCGCTCCAGCGGGATGTCGCCGGAGCGCCGCTCCCGGCTCGACCAGGTGCTGTCCGCGGTCGACCCGGCGTTGCGGGCGGTCCGCGAGCTACGGGCGGAGCTGCAGCTCAACCTGCAGGACCTGAACGAGCTGGCGGACCTGCGGATCCGGCACGACGCCGCGGTGCACGACCGGCAGGCGGCGTTCGAGGACGTGGCGCGGGTGATGCACCGGCCGGAGAGCGATCCGGAGCGGGCCGCCGCGTTGCAGCGGTCGACCGAGACCCAGCGGGCCGAGGACGCGCTGCGCCGGGAGCTTCGGGCGGCCCAGGCCGGGCTGGACGCCGAGCACGCCCGGGTGCGGCAGGTGCTCGCGGACCGGGTCGCGGAGTCGGCCCGGCTGGCCGCGGATCTGGCGGCCCGCGGCCAGGACCCGCGCGCCGCGACGGCGGCGGGTGCCGCCCGCGACGCCGAGCAGGCATATCGGCGACTGGCGGATTCGTACGAGGCCGCGGTGGCGGGGCTGACCGATGTCGGCAGCGCCCGAGCCGGCGTGGCCCGGGCCGAGACCCGACTGGCCAGCGCACCGGACACGCCGGGCATTCGGCATGCGTACCAGGGTGCCCGCGACGCTGCGGTCCGCCGGCTCGAACAGCAGCAGCCGGCCGTCACCGACGCCATCCAGCGGCTGTGGCGCGACGCCGAACTGGCCGAGAACCAGCAGTCCCGGGTCGACCGCCAGACCCACGGCACCGGCGACCCGGCCTCGTCGGGCTCCCGGCCCGTACCGGACCCGGCCGCCCGGCCGGCGTCCGACCCGGCGGCCGGGCCGGTGCCGGATCCGGCCGTCCCGGCGGCCGGCGCGGCGGCGGTGCGCGCCCCGGAGCGGGTCGAGACGCTGCCCGCCGAGGCCGTGCCGGCGGACCCGGCCGGCCCGGTGGACCGGCCGGACGGTGGCGTCTCGATCGCGCAGGGCGGGCGGGAGAACGTCGAGGACACGGCGTACCGGGGCGAGCGGATCGCGGTCGTCGCCGACGGCATGGGTGGCCACAACGCGGGCGAGGTCGCGTCCGAGCTGACCACGCAGGCGTTCCGGGAGCTCGACGAGTCCGGCGCTGGTACCGGCAGCCCGGAGGCGAACGTCCGCGCCATGGTCGACCAGCTGCGGACGGCGAACGAGGCGGTGTACCGGATCGGCAGCGCCGACCCGAACAAGCAGGGCATGGGCACCACCCTCACCGCGCTGATGGTGGACGGCAACCGGGCCACCCTGGTACACGTCGGCGACTCCGAGGCGCTGCTGCTGCGCGACGGCACCCTGCACAGCCTGGCCCGGGCGGACGAGGTCTGGGACCAGCGGCGGCTGCGCTCCGGTCGGTTGTGGGGCCGGCACCTGCTGACCCAGGCGGTCGCGGGCGACGAGTTCACCCCCCAGGTGGTGCAGTTCGAGCTGCGGCCCGGCGACCGGATCGTGCTGGCCAGCGACGGCCTGCGGCCGTTCGATCCGGCCGACACCGACGGCGTCACACCGCCGCCGAAGCTGGTCGGCGACCGCGACATCGTCGAGGTGCTCGACCGGCACCCGGACCCGCAGCAGGCGGCGGACGAGCTGGTACGGCTGGGGCTCGACCGGGTGCCGCCGGGGGTGCGCGGGGACAACGTCACCGCGCTGGTGCTGGACTTCCCCGCTGCCCGGCAGGCGCCGGAGGCGGTTGCCGGGCCCGAGGGCCGGGAGGGTTCGGCCGCGGAGCCGGTGGCCGAGGCGAGGTCGCAGCCGGCCGCCGAGCCACGGACCGACCCGACCGCCGAGGTGGTGCCCGACCCGGCGACCCCGCCGACCGTCCGACCGGAGGCCGAGCCGGCGCAGC
Source organism: Actinocatenispora comari (assembly GCF_017312725.1). Lineage (GTDB taxonomy): Bacteria > Actinomycetota > Actinomycetes > Mycobacteriales > Micromonosporaceae > Actinocatenispora > Actinocatenispora comari. The sequence continues at coordinate 25,978 of NZ_BOPO01000031.1, forward strand.
CTGCCGAGCCGGCGCAGCCGGCCGAGCCGGCGCGGGCCGCCGGGACGGACGTCGT
>NZ_BOPO01000032.1 GCF_017312725.1 Actinocatenispora comari
CGGCGCCGCACCCGCCCGGTGGTGGCCGGGTGCGTGCCGCCGCGGGTCCGCAGTGCCCACCGCGCGCTCCCGCCCGCGCGCCGCCGCGCTCCGGCCGGCCGGTGACTTCGTCGCCGACGTTCGTTCATGCGAGCCGCAGGGCGAGGTAGAGGTCGACCCGGCCGGGGAAGGTGGACAGGTCGCGGCCGGTCAGCCGCTCGATCCGGCCGATCCGGTACCGCAGCGTGTTGACGTGCAGGTGCAGCCGGGCGGCGCAGCGGGTCCACGATCCGTCGCAGTCCAGGAACGCCTCCAGGGTGGCGAGCAGGTCGGTGCGGTGCGCCGCGTCGTACGCGACGAGCGGGCCGAGCAGCCGGTCGGTGAACGAGCGGCGCAGCTCGTCCGGCACGGTGGCGAGCAGCAGCCCGTGCGAGCTCAGCTCGCCGGAGTCGGCCACCCGGACCTGGCCGGGGCGGTGCTCGCCGAGCCGGCGTACCGCCCGGGCCTCCTCCAGCGCGCCGTGCAGCCCGGCCGCGCAGGCCGGCGCCGCGGCCACGCCGATCCCGACCCGGGCACCGGACAGGCCGGGCCGCAGCGCCTCGGCACCGGTACGGATCTGCTCGACCAGCTCGCCGAACCGGTCGATGTCGGCGGCCACGATCGCGACGGCCTCGTCGTCGACCCCGGTGACCAGCGACCGGTCCGGTGCACCCGCGCAGATCTCGTGCAGCAACGCGGTCAGCGGGGTCGCGCCGGTGGCCGCGGCGACCACCACCGCGATCGGCTCGTCCGGCGCGAACCCGGCCACCTGCAACCGGGACGCGATGTCGGCGGGTGCGGCGGAGTCGGAACCGGCCAGCCGGACCAGCTGGGCGCCCTGCCGGTCGGCGACCTGGCGCGCCTCCTCCTGCCGGGACCACTCCAGCGCCAGCAGCGTGCACACCTCGCCGATCGGCCCGCGTACCGCCGGGTCGTCGGCGTCGAGGTCGCCGGCCACGGCGAGGCACCAGCCGGCGATCCGTGGCTGCCGCGGCGGCACCGGCAGCAGCGCGTACCGGTCGGCGCGCAGCCGGACCGTGGTCGGCAGCGGCTCGGCCGACAGGTACCGCCGGGCGAGCAGGCGGCGGTCGTCGGCGGTGAGCGTGTCGGCGCCGGCGACCCGACGACCGGTGGCGGACAGCACGACGCAGCCGGCGCCGGTGCGGTCGGTCAGCAGCGTGCACATCTCGTCCGGTCCCGCGCCGGTGGCGACCAGGGCGTGCAGCCGGTCGCGCCAGCGTTCCTCGGCGGCGCCGGCCCGGTCCTCGGTGACCGCGCGGACCACCCGCTCGGTGACCGTCGCGAACGAGACGTCCGGCGGCACCTCGAACAGCACCACGTCGTGCCGCCGGCACTCCTCGACCAGGTCGTCGGGCACCGACTGGGCCTCGTTGTCGGCGTACCCGGCGGCGAGCGCGGCGATCCCGCCGTCGGCGAGGGCGGCCACGAAGGCCGCCGAGTCGGCCGGGTCGTGCCGCCACAGCATGCCGGTGAGGACGAGTTCACCACCGGTGAGATATCGCCGCGGATCGGGCAGATCGGTCGTGTACACCCAGCGGACGGCCCGGTCCAGGTGGGAACCGCCGGTGAGCAGGCGGAGCCGCAGATCCGGCGCGTCGAGCAGGGCACGTAGCCGCACGCACACACGGTAGCCGCCGGGGACTTGGAGGAACGTACGAGACGCGGCTTCGGGACCGGTCGTCCTTTCGGAGCTTCGGTGCCTGGTTCGCACGACCTGCGCCGGGTTCTACTACCCGCATCGGAGCGGCCGGGTGTCAGCGGCGCGGGTCCGGGTAGTGCGGCAGGGACGCGCCGTGGCGTCGTCCCGGCCCGACGAGAGGGGCGGCGGATGGATCGTGGGTTGCGGGCGTTCAACGCGCTGCCGGCGCCGGCCGAGCCGCTCGCCGCCTGCTGCGGCGCGCCGGGCTGGGCCGACACGGTGGCCGCCGGCCGGCCGTACCCGGACCGGGCCGCGCTGCGGGCCGCCGCCCACGCGGCGCTCGCCACCGCCGACTGGTCCGCGATCGAGGCGGCGCTGACCGACCACCCGCGCATCGGTGCGGCGCCGACCGGCGCCGGCCGGCGCGCCGCCTGGTCCCGCGCCGAGCAGTCCGCCGCCGCGGTGCCGGCGGCCGGGACCGCCGGCGGCAACCCGGTACCGGCGGACGACGGCGGGCGGGATCCGCTGGTGGCGGGGAACGTGGCGTACGAGCGGCGGTTCGGGCACGTGTTCCTGATCTGCGCCACCGGCCGGAGCCGGGAGCAGATCCTCGCCGCGCTGACCGAACGGCTGGGCAACGACGAGCCGACCGAACGCGCCGTCGTGCGCCGGGAGCTGGCCGCGATCGCCGCGCTGCGCCTGGACCGCCTCCTCACCGAGCTGGCCGAGCCCACCGAACCGGCGGACCCGGCGGTGCCGGGCGGATCGGTGGGGCCGGCGGTGTCGGGCAGACGGGAGGAGGACCGATGAGCCTGTCCACGCACGTGCTGGACACGGGCCGGGGCCGGCCGGCGGTCGGCGTGCCGATCCGGTTGGAAGCCGCCGACGGCGCCGAACTGGGTGCCGGGGTGACCGACGCCGACGGGCGGCTGACCGGGCTGCCGCTGCCCGTGCCCGGCCGGTACCGGCTGGTGTTCGACACCGCGGCCTGGTTCGCGGCGACCGGCACCGAGGGGTTCTACCCCGAGGTGGTGGTGGCGTTCACGGTCACCGACGCCGGCGCGCACCACCACGTGCCGTTGCTGCTCAGTCCGTTTGCGTACTCGACCTACCGAGGGAGCTAGTAGATGGGGATCGTGCTCGGCGACAACCGGTACGGCAAGGCGGAGGTACACCTGGTCCGGGTGGACCGCGGCGCGGCCTGGCACGGCCTGACCGACGTGACGGTCGGCGTGTCGCTGGCCGGCGAGCTGGCGGACGTCCACCTGCACGGCGACAACAGCAACGTGCTCACCACCGACGCGCAGAAGAACACGGTGTTCGCGTTCGCCGCCGAGGGTGTCGGGCAGCTCGAGGAGTTCGGGCTGCGGCTGGCCCGGCACTTCGTGGCGAGCCAGCCGGCGATCCAGCGGGCCGAGGTACGGCTGACCGAGCAGCCCTGGGACCGGATCGAGGGCACCGACGGGCCGGCGCCACATTCCTTCGCCCGCAACGCAACCTGCCTGCGTACCGCGCGGGTCCGCGTCACCGCCGACGCGGCCGAGGTGGTGTCCGGGCTGACCCGGCTGACGCTGCTCAACACCACCGACTCGGAGTTCTGGGGCTTCGCGACCGACCGGTACACCACGCTGGCGGAGACGCGCGACCGGATCCTCGCCACCGCCGTGGACGCGCAGTGGCGGCACCTGTCGCTCGACGCCGACTTCGGCAAGTCGTACCCGGACGTGCGGCGGTTGCTGACCGCCGCCTTCGCCGAGACGTACAGCTACTCGCTGCAGCAGACGCTGTACGCGATGGGGGAGCGGGTGCTCGCCGCGCATCCGGAGATCGCCGAGATCCGGCTGTCGCTGCCGAACAAGCACCACTTCCTGGTCGACCTGTCGCCGCACGGCATCGAGAACACCGAGACCGTCTACTACGCGGCGGACCGACCGTACGGGCTGATCGAGGGGACGGTGACCCGCGACGACGTGGCACCGTCCACGATGGACTGGTAGGCACGATGGACTTCCTGCAACCGCGCGAGCTGGCCGAGGCGCTGGCCATCCGCGCGCAGCGGCCGGACGCGGTGGCGATCCGCGGCGGTACCGACGTGATGGTCGAGCTCAACTTCGACCGCGGCCGCCCCGGCGCGCTGCTGGACCTCGGCGGGCTCGACGAGCTGGACGGCTGGGACGCCGACGGCGACACGATCCGGATCGGTGCCGGCCTGCCGTACCGGCGGATCGTGGACGAGCTCGCCGCGCAGCTGCCCGCGCTGGCGATGGCCTCCCGTACGGTGGGATCGCCGCAGATCCGCAACCGCGGCACCGTCGGGGGGAACCTCGGGTCGGCGTCGCCGGCCGGCGACGCGCACCCGCCGCTGCTGGTGTCCGGCGCCGAGATCGAGGTCGCCTCGGTGCGGGGCACCCGGCGGATCCCGGCGACGGAGTTCTACCAGGGGGTCAAGCGCTCCGCGCTGGCCGCCGACGAGCTGATCGTCGCGGTGCACGTGCCGGTCGCGGCCGGCCCGCAGCAGTTCGCCAAGGTCGGTACCCGCAACGCGATGGTGATCGCGGTCTGCTCGTTGGCGTTCGCCCTGGACCCCACCACCGAGCGGGTACGGGTGGCGCTCGGTTCGGCGGCACCCACGCCACGCCGCTGCACCGAGGCGGAGGAGTTCCTGTCCGGGGAGCTGGCCGACCGTCGCTGGTGGACGGTCGGCATGCCGGTGCCGGATGCGGTGGTACGCCGGTTCGGCGAGCTGGTCGCCGCCGCGGCCGCACCGATCGACGACGTGCGCGGCACCGCCGACTACCGCCGCCGGGCGCTGTCCGTGCTGGCGCGGCGGACCGCGGCGTGGTGCCTGCACGAGTACCGACAGGGGGGCCGGACATGCGCCTGACGATGACGGTGAACGGGGCCGAGCAGGTGCTCGACGACGTGTGGGAGGGCGAGAGCCTGCTCTACGTGCTGCGCGAGCGGGCCGGGCTGCCCGGCTCGAAGAACGCGTGCGAGCAGGGCGAGTGCGGTTCCTGCACGGTGTACCTGGACGGTGCGCCGGTGTGCGCCTGCCTCGTGGCCGCGGGCCAGGCGGCGGGCCGGGACGTGCGTACCGTCGAGGGGTTGGCCGACGGGGACGAGCTGGACGTGGTGCAGCAGGCGTTCCTGTCCGCCGGCGCGGTGCAGTGCGGGTTCTGCACGCCGGGGCTGATCGTCGCCGCGCACGACCTGCTGGAACGCGATCCCGCGCCGGACGACGCGACGGTCCGGGAGGCGCTGTCGGGCAACCTGTGCCGCTGCACCGGCTACGAGAAGATCCTGGACGCGGTCCGCCTCGCCGCGGCCCGGCGGGCGGAGGTGAGGTCGTGAGGATCGTACTCACCGGCGGTGTGGTGGCCACAGTGGACGGTCGGGACACCGAGCACGACCCCGGGTACGTGGTGGTCGAGGACGGCCGGATCGCCGCGGTCGGCGCGGGCGATGCACCGGAGTCGGTGGCCGGCAAGCGGATCGACACCCGCGGCTGCCTCGTCACCCCGGGGCTGGTCAACGCGCACCACCACCTCTACCAGTGGGCGTACCGCGGACTCGCCACCGACTCGACCCTGTTCGAGTGGCTCGTCACGCTGTACCCGGCATGGACCCGGATGGACGCCGACGTGGTGCACGCTGCGTCGGTGGCCGGTCTGGCCCGGCTCGCGCTGACCGGCTGCACCACCTCCACCGACCACCACTACATCTTTCCGGCCGGCCGCGGCGACCTGTTCGCCGCCGGGATCGCCGCCGCCCGCGAGGTGGGGCTGCGGTTCCACCCGACCCGCGGCTCGATGGACCGCGGTGAGTCCGACGGCGGGCTGCCGCCGGACGAGGCGGTGGAGCGCACCGACGACATCCTCGCGGCGACCGCCGAGGCGATCGAGCGGTACCACGATCCGCGCCCGGAGGCGATGCTGCGGGTCGGTGTCGCGCCGTGCTCGCCGTTCTCGGTCAGCTCCCGGCTGCTGGCCGACTCCGCCGAGCTGGCCCGCCGGTACGGGGTGCGGCTGCACACCCACCTGGCCGAGACCAGCGACGAGGAACGGCAGTGCCTGGCCGAGCACGGCTGCACGCCCACCGAGTACCTGGAGGGCCTGGGGTGGCTCGGTGGCGACGTGTGGTTCGCGCACACCGTGCACCTGTCCGCGGAGAACATCAAGCGGCTGGCGGCGACCGGCAGCTCCACCGCGCACTGCCCCAGTTCCAACGCCCGCCTCGGTGCCGGGATGAGCCCGGTCCGCGAGCTGCTGGACGCCGGTACCCCGGTGGGGCTCGGCGTGGACGGGCCGGCGTCCAACGAGGACGGTGGCCTGGTGACCGAGCTGCGCCAGGCGGTACTGACCGCGCGCGGCCGCGGTGGCCCGACCGCGATGCGCATCCGGGAGGCGCTGCGGCTGGCCACGATGGGCGGTGCGCGGTGCCTCGGCCGGGCCGACGAGCTCGGGTCGCTGGAGGCCGGCAAGCTCGCCGACGTGGCGGTGTGGCGGATCGACGACCTGGCGCACGCCGACATCGCCGACCCGGTGGCGGCGCTGGTGCTCGGCGCCCCGCCGGTCGTGGACACCCTGCTGGTCGGCGGCAACCCGGTGATCGAGCACGGCTCGCTGCGCACGGTGTCCACGGTGGACGCCAGCCGGGCGCTGGCGAAGCAGGCCGCCCGGATGCGGGAAGGGATGGACCGATGAGCACGCCGACGCGCTCCGCGCAGGACCTGAGCGTGCCGATCGCCGGCGGCGTCGGCGCGAGCCCGGACCGCCCGGACGGGATCCTCAAGGTGCGCGGCGAGTTCGCCTACTCGTCCGACCTGTGGACCGACGACATGCTGTGGGGCGCCACGCTGCGCAGCCCGCACCCGAGCGCCCGGATCCGTGCCGTCGACCTGACCGCCGCGGTGGCCATGCCCGGCGTGTACGCGGTGCTCACCCACGAGGACATCCCCGGGCCCCACAAGCACTTCGGGCTGGAGCGCATCGACCAGCCGGTGCTCGCCATCGACCGGGTGCGCTACCAGGGAGAGCCGATCGCGATCGTGGCCGCCGACCACCCGGAGACCGCCCGCCGGGCCGCCGCCGCGATCGTCGTCGACTACGAGGTGCACGAGCCCGTCACCGACCCGCGCGCGGCCCGCGCCGACGACGCGCCGCGGGTGCACGAGGACGGCAACGTCGTGCGGTACGCGCGGATCCGCCGCGGCGACCCGGACGCGGTCGCCGACGTGGTGGTGCGCGGCGAGTACGAGGTCGGGATGCAGGACCAGGCGTTCCTCGGGCCGGAGTCCGGGCTCGCGGTGCCGGCCCTCGACGGCGGCGTCGACCTGTACGTCGCGACCCAGTGGCTGCACGGCGACCAGCGCCAGATCGCGCCCTGCCTGGGCCTGCCGGAGAGCAAGGTACGGCTGACGCTCGCCGGTGTGGGCGGCGCGTTCGGCGCCCGCGAGGACCTGTCCATGCAGATCCACGCCTGCCTGCTCGCGCTGCGTACCGGCCGGCCGGTGAAGTTCTGCTACTCGCGCGAGGAGTCGTTCTTCGGCCACGTGCACCGCCATCCCGCCACCATGCGCTACGAGACCGGCGCGAACCGGGACGGGAAACTGGTGTACGTCAAGGGTGACATCGTGCTCGACGGCGGTGCGTACGCGTCGACCACCACCGCGGTGACCGGCAACGCGGTCAGCCTCGGCGCCGGCCCGTACGAGGTGCCGAACGTGACGATGGACGTCTGGGGCATGTACACCAACAACCCGCCGTGCGGCGCGATGCGCGGCTTCGGCTCGGTGCAGGCTGCCTTCGCGTACGAGTCGCAGATGGACCGCCTCGCCGACGCGCTGGGCCTCGACCCGGTCGAGCTGCGGCTGCGCAACGCGCTGCACGAGGGATCCAGCATGCCCACCGGCCAGGTGCTCGACAGCGCCGCCGCGGTCCGCGAGATCCTCACCGCGGTACGGGACCTGCCGCTGCCGGCCGATCCGGGCCCGGTGCGCGATCCGCTCGCGCTGCCCGGCGGGGCCGGCAACACCACGCACGGCGAAGGGGTGCGGCGCGGCGTCGGGTACGCGGTCGGGTTCAAGAACGTCGGCTACTCGGAGGGCTACGACGACTACTCGACCGCCCGGGTGGCGCTGCGGGTACTCGGCGGCGAGCCGGTCGCGGTGGTGACCACCGCCGCGGTCGAGGTCGGCCAGGGCCACGTCACGCTGCAGCAGCAGATCGCCCGGACCGAGCTGGGGGTGGAGAAGGTGGTGATCCCGCCGGCCGACACCGGCGTCGGCAGCGCGGGCTCCTCGTCGGCGTCCCGGCAGACGTACCTGACCGGCGGCGCGGTGCAGGAGGCGTGCCGGCGGGTCCGGCAGCGGGTGTTCGACCTCGTCGGCGGCGACCGGACGCTGGAGCTGACCGGCGGCAAGGTGGTCACCGCGGCCGGCGAGACCGTCGCCGATCTCGTCGAGGTGCTCGGCGACGAGACGGTCGAGGAGACCGTCGAGTGGCATCCGCGCCGGACCCGGGAACTCGACCCGGAGACCGGGCAGCAGAGCTTCGCCCACCTCCAGTTCGGCTTCTGCGCGCACCGCGCGGTCGTCGACGTGGACACCGAACTCGGCCTGGTCAAGGTGGTCGAGCTGGCCGCCGCGCAGGACGTCGGCAAGGCGATGAACCCGGAGGCGGTCCGCGGCCAGATCCACGGCGGGAGCGCGCAGGGCATGGGCCTGGCGCTGATGGAGGAGATCCAGGTGTCCGGCGGGAAGATCCGCAACCCGTCGTTCACCGACTACCTGATCCCCACGATTCTCGACATGCCGCCGATGGCGGTGCAGGTACTGGAACTGGCCGACCCGAACGCGCCGTACGGGGTGCGCGGGGCAGCCGAGCCGCCGACGATCTCGGCCGGCCCGGCGGTGGTGGCGGCGATCCGCGCGGCGACCGGCAGACCGGTCGACCGGGTCCCGATCCGGCCGCAGGACCTGATCGACTGACGACACATCCCTCTGGTACCGGTCGCGGCGCGCTGCCCGACCGGCCGCCCCCGACCGTCCGCACGGGAGAGCCGCATGGTTCAGATCGAAGCCGAACGGCGTGACACCAAGAACCGCAGAGGCGCCATGGTGGACCGGTACTTCCACGTGTCCGCACGCAACTCGACGATCGGCCGCGAGGTGCGCGGCGGCGTCACCACGTTCATGGCGATGGCCTACATCCTCCTGCTCAACCCGATCATCCTCGGCGGCCCGGACCACCTCGGCAACCGCCTGGCGCACGATCAGCTCGTCACCGCGACCGCGCTGGCCGCGGCGGTCACCACCCTCGCGATGGGCCTGATCGGCAAGGCGCCGCTCGCGCTCGCCGCCGGCCTCGGCGTCTCGGCGGTACTGTCCACCCAGGCGTCCGGCGCGATGAGCTGGCCCGAGGCGTTCGGCATGTGCGTGATCTACGGCGGCGTCATCGTCGTACTGGTCGCCTCCGGGCTGCGGCAGGCGGTGATGGACGCGATCCCGTTGCCGCTCAAGCACGCCATCACCATGGGCATCGGCATGTTCATCTGCCTGATCGGGCTCAAGAACGCCGGGTTCGTCAGCGCCGGCAGGGGATCGCTGCTGCAGCTGGGCCCGGCGAACGGGGCGAACCAGCTCGCCGGCTGGCCGGTGCTGCTGTTCTGCCTGACCGTACTGACCATCTTCGTGCTGCAGGCCCGCAAGGTGCCGGGCGCGATCCTGATCGGCATCGCCGCCGGTACCGTGCTGGCCATCGTGGTCAACGCCGCGCTCGGGCTGCACGGCGCCGCGGCCACGGCGACGTGGGGCGACTCGGTACCGCGGTGGCCGGGCAACCCGGTGGCACTGCCCGACTTCGGACTGTTCGGCCAGGTCAGCTTCGGCGGCTTCGCCAGCGCCGGCGTGATCAACGGGGTGGTCATCCTGTTCACGCTGGTGCTGTCCGGGTTCTTCGACGCGATGGGCACCATCATCGGCATCGGGCAGACCGCGCAGCTGACTGACGCGCACGGCCGGATGCCCGGGTTGAGCCGGGCGCTCGCGGTCGACGGCGCCGGCGGCATGTTCGGCGGCCTCGCCGGCGCCTCCGGACAGACCGTGTTCGTCGAGTCGACCTCCGGGGTCGGCGAGGGCGCCCGCACCGGGTTCGCCAGCGTGGTCACCGGAGTGCTGTTCGCGCTGATGCTGTTCCTGACCCCGATCGCCGGCATGGTGCCGGGGCAGGTGGCCGCCGCGGCACTGGTCGTGGTCGGTTCGATGATGCTCGCCCAGGCGGCGCACATCGACTGGCACGACCGGGCCACCGCGATCCCGGTGTTCCTGACCGTGGCGATGATGCCGTTCACGTTCTCCATCGCGGCCGGCGTCGGTGCCGGCATCGTCGGCTACGTGGTGATCAAGCTCGGCCAGGGCCGCTGGCGCGACCCGAGCTGGCTGATGTACGGGCTCGCCGTGCTGTTCACCGTCTACTTCGCGCTGCACCCGATCGAGCTGCTGCTCGGGCTGCACGGCTGACGATCGACCTGGTGAAGGGAGGGGAGGACCATGTTCGAGCTGGCAACGCGGCTCGCCGGCTGGCACTCCGCCGGTACCCCGTTCGCGCTGGCGACGGTGACCGCGGTGCGGGGCAGCGCCCCGCGCGATCCGGGGGCGGCGCTCGCGGTACATCCGGACGGGACGGTGCTCGGCAACGTGTCCGGTGGCTGCGTCGAGGCCGCGGTGTACGAGCTGGCCCGGCGCTGCCTGGACACCGGCGAGCCGGTCACCGAGACCTTCGGGTACGCCGAGGCGGACGCGTTCGCCGTCGGCCTCAGCTGCGGCGGCGAGCTGGACGTGCTGGTACGCCGGGTGAACCCGGGCGACGCGGCACTGGGTTCGGTGCTCGCCGACGACGATCCGGTCGCGCTGTGCACCGTGACCGCCGGCCCGGCGGAGCTGATCGGCACCACGATCGCCGTGCGCGCCGCCACCGGACCGGACGACTCGCGTACGGCCGTCTCCTGCGCGCCGGGCGCGGTCGGCAGCACCGGATCGGCCGGGTTGGATGCGGCGATCGTGGCGGACGCGGCGGCGCTGCTCGCCGCCGGCCGGGGCGGCGTGCTGCGGTACGGGCCGGCCGGTGAGTGCGACGGCGACGGGGTCGCGGTGCTGGTGCAGTGCCGGGTGATCCCGCCGCGGCTGCTGGTGTTCGGCGCGATCGACCTGGCGGCGCAGCTGTGCCGGCTCGGCCGCGACCTCGGCTACCGGGTGACGGTGTGCGACGCGCGCTCGACGTTCCTGACCCCGCACCGGTTCCCGGACGCGGACGAGCTCGTCGTCGACTGGCCGCACCGCTACCTCGCCGGAACCGACACCGACGAGCGGACGGTGATCTGCGTGCTGACCCACGACGCGAAGTTCGACGTACCGCTGCTGGTGGCGGCGTTGCGCGGGCCCGCCGGGTACGTGGGTGCGCTGGGCTCGCGCCGCACCGACGCGCAGCGCCGGCGCAGCCTCGTCGCGGCCGGCCTGCGGCCGGACGAGCTGACGAGGTTGCGCGCGCCGATCGGGTTGGACCTCGGTGCCCGCGGCACCGCGGAGACCGCGCTCGCGATCGCCGCCGAGATCGTGGCGGTACGCACCGGGCACGGTGCCCGGCCGCTGAGCACGCTGTGCGGCCCGATCCACGGTTCGGCGGCCCGGCCACCGAACCGGTCCCGGCAGATCGCCTGACGGCACGGATCCGGCACCAGCCCACCGAGTACAGGGAGACGACGATGACACTGCTGTTCCTCACCGGGGACGGGATGCGCGGCGGTCGGCTGCACCACCAGCTCGGCGGCGCACCGCTGGTCGCGGTCACCCGCACCGCCCCGGCGTACCGGATGTACGCGGTCGACGGGCGCTTCCCGGCCCTGGAGCGCGTGGCCGCCGGTGGCGTGGCGGTCCGCGGCGAGCTGTACGACGTACCGCTCGGCACGGTCGGCGGCGCGCTGCTGCCCGCCGAGCCGGACGAACTGGAACTCGGCGTGGTGGAGCTCGCCGACGGCGCCTGGGCACTGGCCACGGTGCTGCGCCGCGAGTACCGCGGCACCGCGCGGCTGGACGACATCGGCCGCTACGCCGACTGGCACGACTACCGGAAGGACCATCCGACACCGTGAGCTGGCCCCGATACGACGTCAACCTGTCCATCCTGTTCACCGAGCTGCCGTTGCTGCGGCGACCCGCGGCCGCCGCGGCGGCCGGCTTCGACGCGGTCGAGTTCTGGTGGCCGTGGCCGGACGAGCCGGTGCCCGACGACGCCACGGTCGACCGGTTCGTCACCGCGATCGGCGACGCCGGGGTCCGGCTGGTCGGGCTCAACTTCGCCGCCGGTCAGCTGCCCGGCCCGGACCGCGGCCTGCTGTCGGACCCGGCGCGGTCCGCGCGGTTCCGCGACAACGTCGCGGTCGCGGTCGACATCGCCGACCGGACCGGCTGCGGCGCGCTGAACGCCCTGTACGGCAACCGGATCGGCGGCCTCGACCCGGCCGGCCAGGACGAGCTGGCGATCCAGAACCTGGTGTTCGCCGGCCGGGCCGCGGACCGGATCGGCGCGGTGGTGCTGATCGAGGCGCTGAACGCCGCGGAGAGCCCGCACTATCCGCTGCTCTCGCTGGCCGACGCCGCCGCCGTCGTCGACCGGGTCGCCGCGGTGTCCGAAGTGGACAACCTGCGGTTGCTGTGCGACCTCTACCATCTCGCCCGCGGCGGCGAGACCGACCTGCCCGGGACGATCGCCGCGCACGCGAGGCGGATCGGGCACGTCCAGCTCGCCGACTGCCCCGGCCGGCACCAACCCGGTACCGGCTCGCTGGACCTGGCCGCCGCACAGGCGGCGCTCGCCGACGGCGGGTACACCGGCTGGATCGGACTGGAGTACGTCCCGGACGGGCCGAGCGCGGACAGCTTCGGCTGGCTCGACCGGACATCGGAAAGGAACACCGCATGACCACGATCGGATTCATCGGACTGGGCATCATGGGCGCGCCGATGGCCGCCAACCTGGTCCGCGCCGGCTTCGAGGTGACCGGCTTCGACCTGGACCAGACCGCGGTCGACGCGCTCGTCGCGGCCGGCGGCAAGGGCGCGGCGAGCGCGCCGGAGGCGGCCGCCGGCGCCGAGATCGTCGCCACCATGGTCCCCGCCGACCCGCAGGTGCGGGCCGTCGTGGCCGAACTCGCCGACGTGCTGCGGCCCGGCACGCTGTTCGTCGACTTCTCCACGGTCTGCCCGCAGACCTCCCAGTGGGTCGCGGAAACGTTGCAGGACAAGGGCGTCCGGGTACTGGACGCGCCGGTGTCCGGTGGCCAGCAGGGCGCCGTGGACGCCGTACTGTCCATCATGGTCGGTGGTGAACCGGACGACTTCGCCGCCGCGCTGCCGGTGTTCGAGGCGGTCGGTCGTACCGTCGCCCGGGTCGGCCCGCACGGCGCCGGGCAGGTCGTCAAGGCGGCCAACCAGCTCGTCGTCGGCGGCACGTACGGCCTCGTCGCCGAGGCGATCGTGCTGATGGAGGCGGCCGGCGTGGACGCCACCGCCGGGCTGGACGTGCTCGCCGGCGGCCTCGCCGGCAGCCGGATCCTGGAACTGAAGCGGCGCGGCATGCTGGCCCGCGACTTCCGCCCCGGGTTCCGGATCGACCTGCACCACAAGGACATGGGCATCGTGCTGGACGCGGCGCGGCAGGCCGAGGTGGCACTGCCGCTGGCGTACCAGGTGGCGACGCTCGTGCAGGCGGCCCGGTCGCAGGGCCGCGGCGGCGACGACCACTCCGCGCTGCTCGCGGTGGCCGAGGGACTGTCCGGACGGGAGGCACGCTGATGGCACGGATTCCGGCGATGGACGCGGTGGTGGCGGTGCTCGCCGCCGAGGGGGTCGACGTCGCGTTCGGCTGCCCCGGTGCCGCGATCCTCCCGCTGTACGCGGCGATGGCCCGGCACGGCGGCATCGAGCACCTGACCGTACGGCACGAGGAGGGTTCCACCCACATGGCCGACGGCTGGGCCCGGACCACCGGCCGGGTCGGGGTCGCGATCGGCACCTCCGGCCCGGCCGGTACCAACATGGTCACCGGGCTCTACACCGCGCAGGCCGACTCGATCCCGATCGTGTGCATCACCGGTCAGGCCGCGTCGACCAAGCTGCACCAGGAGGCGTTCCAGGCGGTCGACATCGTCTCCATCGCCGAGCCGGTCACCAAGTGGGCGGTCCAGGTGAAGGAGGCGGCGCAGGCGCCGTGGATCTTCCGGGAGGCGTTCCGCCGGGCCCGCTCCGGCCGACCCGGGCCGGTACTGGTGGACATCCCGGTCGACGTGGCGAGCGCCGAGATCGAGTGGGACGCCGAGGTGGACGAGCCGCTGCCGGTACCGGAGGTCGCCCCGTCGCCCGCCGCGGTCGAACGGGCGCTGGATCTGCTGCTCGCCGCGGAACGACCGCTGATCCTCGCCGGCGGCGGCGTGATCGGCGGCGGCGCGACGGACGCGCTGCGCTCGGTCGCCGAGCACCTCGGGGTGCCGGTACAGGTGACGCTGATGGGCAAGGGTGCGCTGCCCGACGACCACGAGCTGCACGCGGGGATGACCGGCGTGCAGACCACCCAGCGCTGGGCCAACCAGTCGTTCCTGGAGTCCGACCTGGTTCTCGCGGTGGGCGCGCGGTTCGGCGACCGGCACACCGGCGCGCTCGACGTGTACCGCGGGGAGCGCCGGTTCGTCCACGTCGACATCGAACCGACCCAGCTCGGCCGGGTGTTCGGCCCGGATCTCGGCGTCGTCGCCGACGCGCGGCTGTTCCTGGAGGCGCTGCTTGCCGCCGCCCGCACGCGGTCCCGGCCCGACCTCGCCGCCTGGCGGGACCGGGTGGCGAGCCTGCGGGCGACGCTGACCCGGCGCGACGACCAGGACACGGTGCCGATCAAGCCGGCCCGGGTGTTCGGCGAGATCAACGACTTCTACGGACCGGACACCTACTTCGTCACCGCGATCGGTCTCTACCAGATCTGGTCCGGCATGTACCAGCGGACCTACCGGCCGCGGCACTACCAGGTGTGCGGCCAGGCCGGGCCGCTCGGCTGGGAGATCCCGGCGGCGATCGGCGTCAAGAAGGCGGTACCGGGCGCCGAGGTGGTCGGCGTGGTCGGCGACTACTCGTTCCAGTTCATGGTCGAGGAGCTGGCGGTGGCCGCCCAGTACCGGGTGCCGTTCGTGCTGGTCATGCTCAACAACGAGTACCTGGGGCTGATCCGGCAGGCGCAGGCCGACGGGTTCGGCATCAACTACCAGGTCGACCTGCACTACGACGAGTTCGGCAGCGACAACGTGAAGATCATGGAGGCGTACGGCTGCGCCGGTCGCCGGATCACCGAACCCGGCGACATCCGTCCCGCACTGGAGTGGGCCCGCAAGGAGTCCGAGCGCACCCAGCGACCGGTGCTGGTGGAGATCATGATCGAGCGGGAGGCGAACACCGCCCGCGGCCCCGCCATCGACGCGGTGATCGAACCGGAACCGGTCTGATGCGGATCGTGCTGGCGCCGGACAAGTTCAAGCACTCGTTGACCGCGGCGCAGGTCGCCGAGCACCTGGCGATCGGTCTCGGCCGGGTCGTACCGGGCGCCGAGCTGATCCGGTTGCCGGTCGCCGACGGTGGGGACGGCACCGTCGAGGCCGCGGAGGCGGCCGGGTACCGGCGGGTGCGGTGCCGGGTCACCGGTCCGGCCGGCGCGCCGGTGCCGGCCAGCTACGCGGTCCGCGGCCACACCGCGGTAGTGGAGGCGGCCCAGGCATGTGGCCTCCAGCTGCTGACCGAGCCGGCGCCGCTGACCGCCACCAGCCGCGGTGTCGGCGAGCTGCTCGATCACGCGGTACGTTCCGGCGCTCGCCGGATCGTGCTCGGCGTCGGCGGGTCGGCCTGCACCGACGGTGGCGCCGGGATGCTCGCCGCGCTCGGCGGCACGCTGACCGACGCGGCCGGCGTACCGCTGCGCGACGGCGGCGGCGCGCTGCGCGCGCTGGCCCGGATCGACGCGACCGCCGCGGCCGACCGGCTCGCCGGGGTGCGGCTGGTGCTCGCCGCCGACGTGGACGCGCCGCTCGCCGAGGCGGCGACCCGGTACGCGCCGCAGAAGGGCGCCACCGCGGCCGACGTCGCCGTCCTGGCGGCCGGCCTGGCCCGCCTCGCCGAGGCGGTCGAGGTCGATCGGGCCCGCCGCGCCGAGGCGGTCGAGGCCGATCGGGCCCGCCGCGCCGGTGGGGTCGAGGCCGATCGGGTCCGCCGCGCCGGTGGGGTGGCAACCGACCGGGAGCGCGCCGGCCACGGCGGGGCGGGGTCCGGCGGTGATCTGCGGTACGCACCGGGATCCGGTGCCGCGGGCGGGATCGGGTTCGCCGCGCTCGCGGTGCTCGGCGCGCACCGCGAGCCCGGCATCGAGGTGGTGTTGGAGCTGCTCGGCTTCGCCGACCGGCTCGCCACCGCCGACCTCGTGGTGACCGGGGAGGGCGCCCTGGACGCGCAGACCGCGCAGGGCAAGGCGCCGGCGGGGGTGGCCCGCGCCGCGGCCGCCGCGGGGGTACCGGCGGTCGCGGTCGCCGGCCGCTGCGAGGTGGCGCCGGCACGGCTCGGCCTCGCCGCCTGCTACCCGCTGAGCGACCTGGAGCCGGATCCGTCCCGCAGCCTGGCCCGCGCCGGCGAACTGGTCGAACGGGCCGCCGAGCGCCTCGCCCGCGACTGGTGTCGCCCCACCACCGCCGGGCCACGCGGCACCGGCGTCGGCGGCGGGGGACGGACCGCGGTACCGGCCGGGCACGGGCATGCTGGGCACGACGGGCTCGCGGAAGGGACAGCGGATGGCTGAGCTGACGATCAGGTCCCGGCGGGTGCTGCTGCCGGACGGGGAACGACCGGCGAGCGTGCACGTGCGGGACGGCCGGATCGCCGCGATCACCGACTACACCGACGGCGGCGGTACCGACCTGGGTGAGCTCGCGCTGCTGCCCGGGCTGGTGGACAGCCACGTGCACGTCGACGAGCCGGGCCGGACCGAGTGGGAGGGGTTCGCCACCGCGACCCGCGCGGCGGCGGCCGGCGGGGTGACCACCGTGATCGACATGCCGCTCAACAGCATCCCGCCGACCGTCGACGTCGATGCGTTGGAGTGCAAGCGATCCGCCGCGGAGGGCCAGTGCGCCGTCGACGTCGGCTTCTGGGGCGGCGCGGTGCCCGACAACCTGGACCGGCTCGCCGAACTGCACGAGGCCGGCGTGTTCGGGTTCAAGTGCTTCCTCGCCGACTCCGGCGTACCGGAGTTCCCGCCGCTGTCCACCGGCGAGCTGACCGCGGTGGCCCACCGGCTGGCCGAGCTGGACGCGCTGCTGCTGGTGCATGCCGAGGACGCGCACGAGCTGGGCAGCCCGGCCGGCGGCAGCTACGCCGAGTTCCTGGCCACCCGGCCGGAACGGGCCGAGATCGCCGCGGTGCGCACCCTGGCCGGGCTCGCCGCGGCCACCGGCGCGCGGATGCACGTCCTGCACGTCTCCGCGGCGGGCGCGCTGGCGCCGCTGGCCGGCACCGGCCTGACCGCGGAGACCTGCCCGCACTACCTGACGCTCGCGGCCGAGGAGATCGCGGCCGGGGACACCGCGGCGAAGTGCTGCCCGCCGGTGCGCTCGGCGGCGAACCGGGACGCGCTGTGGCGGGCGCTCGCCGACGGCCGGATCGACTGCGTGGTCAGCGACCACTCGCCGGCCCCGCCGGAGCTCAAGCGCGGCGGCTTCGACTCCGCCTGGGGCGGCATCGCCTCGGTACAGCTGGGGCTGCCGCTGGTGTGGACCGGGGCGCGGCGTCGCGGACACTCCCTGTCCGACCTGGTGCGGTGGATGGCGGCCGGCCCGGCGCGGCTGGTCGGCTTGCCGCACAAGGGAACCATCGCGGTCGGCGCGGACGCCGACCTGGTCGCGTTCGCCCCGGACGAGCCGTTCACCGTCGACCCGGCCGCGCTGCACCACCGGCACCCGGTCAGCCCGTACGCCGGGCGGCGGCTGACCGGGGTGGTGCACCGTACGTGGCTGCGCGGCCGACCGGTGGACCCGGCCGCACCGCACGGCCAGCTCCTGCGCCGCCCCGGATCGCCGGGCGCGGCGGCGCCCGCGACACCACCCCGCGCCGCTTCGCCCGGCGCGGGCCCGCTGGGCGCACCTGCCGGAGCCGTACCGCCCCGCGCGGCGACCGGCGACGCCCCGGCCCGCCCCGACGACAAGGAGCCGACCTGATGCTGGATCTCGCCTCGGCCGCGGTACGCGGCACCGTCATCGCCGCCAACGACGAGTTCTTCGCCGGCAAGGAGAACCTGATCGAGCCGGCCGCACCGAGCTTCGCGGCTCGTACCTTCGGCCCGCACGGCCAGGTCTACGACGGCTGGGAGACCCGGCGGCGGCGCACCCCGGGGGTCGACTGGGCGGTGGTACGGCTGGGCGTGCCCGGCGTGGTCCGCCGGGTCGTGGTCGACACCGCGCACTTCACCGGCAACTTCCCGGAACGCTGCGCGGTGGAGGCCACCGCGGCCGACGGCTACCCGGACGTCGACGAGCTCACCGGCTGGACCACGCTGGTGCCGGTACAGTCGTTGCGCGGCAACGAGAAGCACGAGTTCGAGGTGGCCGACGAGCACCGGTGGACGCACCTGCGGCTGCGGATCTTCCCGGACGGCGGGGTGGCCCGGCTGCGGGTGTTCGGCGAGCCGCTGCCCGATCCGCGCGAGCTGGCCGGCTGCCCGGTCGACCTGGTCGGCGCGGCGACCGGCGGGCACGTCACCGGCTGCAGCGACAGCTTCTTCGCCCCGGCCGACAACCTGCTGCTGCCGGACACCGCTGCGGTGATGGGCGACGGGTTCGAGACCCGGCGCCGCCGGCAGGACGGCAACGACTGGGTGGAGCTCGCGCTCGGCGTCCCTGGGGTGCCCTACCTGGCCGAGGTCGACGCCCGGCACTTTCTCGGCAACGCGCCGGGCGCGGTGCGGCTGACCGCGGTGGGCGCGGACGGTACGCCGGGGCGGGAGCTGCTGCCCGAGACCAGGCTGCAACCCGGTACCTGTCACCGCTTCCGGCTGTCCGCCGGCGAGCCGGTGACCGGCGTGCGGCTGGACCTGCTGCCGGACGGCGGCCTGGCCCGGTTCCGCCTGTACGGGCTGCCCGACGCCGCGGCGCTCGACGCGCTGGCGCTGCGGTACGCCCACGCGCTGCCCGAGCCGCACGCCACCGCCGTGCTCGGGCCCGCCGCCGCGGCGCGCCCGTACGAGGCGTTGCCGGGGCCGCTGCGCGCGCTGCTGCTGGGGGACGGCCCGCGGTAGGTCAGCGCACCGCGTCGGACACCGCCGGCCGCTCGGCCGGCCGCGCCGCCGCCGGGACCCGGCGGCCCGGCAGGAACGCGGCGACCCCGAGGGCGGCCACGGCGGCCACGGCGGCGATCGCGAGCACGATCCGGAACGCGTTCTGGGTCGGCACCGTGGCCGGGCCGAGCGTCATCGTCAGCTGCGCCAGGATGACGCCGGCCACGGCGCTCGCCACCGACGTACCGATCGAGCGCATCAGCGTGTTCAGCCCGTTCGCCGCGGCGGTCTCCGAGGCCGGCACCGCGCCCATGATCAGTGCCGGCATCGCCCCGTACGCGAGGCCGACGCCGGCGCCGATCACCGCGGCGACGACGACCAGCTGCCACACCGCCGACATCAGCCCGATGCCCGCGCCGTACCCGATCGCGACGACCAGCGCACCGAGCATCAGCGTCACCTTCGGCCCGCGGCTGGCGGTGATCCGCGACGACAGCGGGGCGACCGCCATCATCACCAGCCCGGACGGCGCCAGCACCAGGCCCGCGACGAGCATGCTGCGACCCAGCCCGTACCCGGTGGCGGCCGGCGCCTGCAGCAGCTGCGGCAGCACCAGCGACTGGGCGAACATGGCGAACCCGAACACCATCGACGCCAGGTTGGTCAGCAGCACCTGCCGGCGCGCGGTGGTACGCAGGTCGACCAGCGGCTGGCCGTGCCGCAGCTCCCAGCCGCCCCAGGCCACGAGCAGCACCGCGGCGGCTACGAACAGCCCGATGGTGGTACCGGAGGCCCAGCCCCAGTCCGCGCCCTTGGAGACGCCCAGCAGCAGGCAGACCAGCGCCGCGGACAGGCCGATCGCGCCGACCAGGTCGAACCGGCCGCCGGTGCGCGCATCCGCCGCCGGGATCAGCACGCCGACCAGCACGGCGACCGCCGCGCCGAGCCCGGCCGAGACCCAGAACAGCACGTGCCAGTCGGTCTGCTCGGCGAGCAGCGCGGCGAGCGGCAGCCCGAGCGCGCCACCCACCCCGAGCGAGGCGCTCATCAGCGCGATGGCCGAACCGAGCCGTTCGCGGGGCAGCTCGTCGCGCATGATGCTGATGCCCAGCGGGATCACCCCGGCGGCGAGACCCTGCAGCGCGCGGCCGACGATCATCGGCGGCAGCGACGAGCTCAGCGCGGCCACGGTCGACCCGACGACCAGCATCGCCAGGCTGACCAGCAGCATCCGGCGCTTGCCGTACATGTCGCCGAGGCGGCCCATCACCGGGGTGGCGACGGCGCCGGCGAGCAGCGTGACGGTGATCGCCCAGGTGGCGTCGGCGGGGTCGGCGGACAGCAGCGCGGGCAGCTGCGGTACCAGCGGAATGACCAGGGTCTGCATCAGCGAGACCACGATGCCGGCCAGCGCCAGCACGGCCACGATGACCATCGGCCGGGGCACGGCGGGGGAGGCCGAGGGGTCGGCTGGCATGAGGGGAACCTCCGAGCGCGGGAATGGAATCAGTCGCCTGACTTAAACTAGCATCGCGAGGTGGCCCCCTCGCGCAGTGCGAGGCATCTGCCGGGTACGACGTGAGCGAGGCCACGGCCCGGCGCGGTGCCTGCTCGCCGGGCCACGCACGTGCCCGTGGTCCCTGGGTGTCCGGCGGCACCACGCGGCGGGCAGCATGACAGGCGGGGTGGTGGCGATGTCTTCGAAGGCGGCACGGACCGAACGGTCCGACGCGACGCGGGAGCAGATCCTGCTCGCGGCCGAGCGGCTGTTCGCCGAACACGGCCTCTACGCGGTGTCCAACCGCCAGGTCAGCGAGGCGGCCGGGCAGGGCAACAACTTCGCCGTCGGCTACCACTTCGGCACCAAGACCGATCTGATCCGGGCGATCTTCCGGCGGCACGACGACCGGATCGACGAGCTCCGCACCGCGCTGGTCGCCGGGACCGCCGGCTCCGACAGCGTCCGCGACTGGGTGGCCTGCCTGGTCCGGCCGGTGACCGAGCACCTGGCCGAACTCGGCAGCCCCAGCTGGTACGGGCGGTTCGGCGCGCAGGTGACCACCGACCCGGCGCTGCGCGCGCTGACCACCGACGAGGCGCTGTCCCGCCCGTCGATCCAGCGGATCCTCGACGGGCTCGGGCGATGCCTGCCCGAACTGCCGGACGAGGTCGGCCGGGAACGCTCGGACCTGACCCGGCTGATGCTCGTGCACATGGTGGCCGAACGCGAGCGGGCGCTCGCCGAGGGCGGGGAGCTGCGCCGCGCCACCTGGCGCGACACCGCGGACGGGCTGATCGACGCGATCGTCGGGGTGTGGCTCGCGCCGGTCACCAGACACCGCTGACACCAGGGCAGGCCGCGCCGCTGCCGTCTCGGCCCGGTCGCGCATTCGTTCCGGCGCGGCAGGCATGTCCACCGTCCGACGGGGTAGGACAGCCACGACCGTCGATGCGGAAGGTGGTGGGCGCCATGCCTCGCGCGTGGAGCGACAAACGGGAACGGCAGTACGAACACATCAAGTCCGGCGCAAAGCGGCGCGGCACCAGCGAGGGACGCGCCGAGGAGATCGCCGCCCGGACGGTGAACAAGAACCGGGCGCAGTCGGGCGAGTCGAAGCGGGCCAGCCGGTCCTCGGTCAAGGACACCTCGCCGCAGAAGCGCGGTGGCCACCGGTCCGGGAGCGGGCAGGGCCCCGGCGGGCCGACCCGCGACCAGCTGTACAACGAGGCGCGGCAGCGCAACATCCACGGCCGGTCGAACATGAACAAGAAGGAACTGGCGAAGGCGCTGGGCCGAGCCTGACCGGACCCGGGGCGTCCGGTGACGACAGTCGGGCCCGCCGCGCACGCCGTGGCGGCCCGGAGGGGGGACCGCGATGGCACGGCCGATCTGGTCCGGCACGCTGTCGTTCGGGCTGGTGAACGTCTCCGTGTCGCTGTACGCGGCGACCGAGGACCGCAGCCCGCACTTCAACCAGTTCCAACGCGGCACGAGCGACCGGATCCGGTACCGCCGGGTGAACGAGCGCACCGGCGAGGAGGTCGACTACGCCGACATCGTCCGCGGCACCGCCGTCGACAAGAACGAGTACGTGCTGTTCGAGCCGGACGAGCTGGAGTCGGTGGCGCCGGGCCGGTCACGCTCGCTGGAGATCTCCGAGTTCGTCGCCGAGGACGAGATCGACCCGGTGCTCTACCAGAAGTCGTACTATCTCGGCCCGCGCCGGGAGGACGACCAGAAGGTGTACGGGCTGCTGCTCGCCGCGCTGGCCGAACAGGGGCGCGTGGCGGTCGGTACCTTCGTGCTGCGCAGCAAGGAGTACCTGGCGCTGGTGCGGCCGGACGGGCCGGTGCTGACCCTGTCCACGCTGTACTTCGCCGACGAGGTACGCGATGCCGGGAAGACCGTCGGTGACCTGCCCGATCCCGACGACGTCGACGGCAAGCAGCTGCGGATGGCCGAGGACCTGATCGAGGCGATGGCCGAGGACTGGGACCCGGAGCGCTACCACGACACGTACCGGGAGCGGGTGGACGAACTCGTCGAGGCGAAGCGGTCCGGCTCCGAGGTGGTCGCCGAGTCCGAGCCGCCGGCGGACACCAAGGTGGTCGACCTGATGTCGGCGCTGCAGGCCAGCGTGGAACGCTCCAGCGCCCGCGGTTCCCGGCGCCGGGGGTCCGGTGGCCGCGGCAGCTCGGGCCGGTCCCGGAGCGGCCGGCCGGCCAGCGGGTCCCCGCGTGGACGCGGCGAGCGCGAGCTGGCCGAGCTCAACACCGACGAGCTGCGCAGGCTGGCCCGCGAGCTGGACGTGCCGGGCCGGTCGAGGATGCGCCGCGACGAGCTGGTCGACTCGGTCGGCAAGGCCCGCCGGAAGGCGTCGTGACCGCGCGCTGCCCGGACTGCGACCGCGGCTGGCGGCACTGCCACGGCACGCTGGTCCGGCACCCGGACGGCGGCCAGGAGTGCCTCGCCGACGCCGCCTGCACCGGCGGCCCGGCCGAGCACCTGTTCGTCGTCGACTGCGTCGAGATCGACTGCCGCTGCACGGCCGCGCCGGCCCGCTGACGCGCCGCCGGTCAGACCACCGGGCCCGCCGGGCGGTCTCAGAGCGTGTTGCCGCCGTTGACCGCGATGCGTTGCCCGGTCAGGTAACCGGCCCGGTCGGAGGCCAGGTACGCGACCGCCGCGGCGACGTCGCCGGCGGTGCCGAGCCGACCCAGCGGCACCCCCCGGGCGTACCGGTCGCGGTCGGTGTCGGGCACGTCGGTGTGCCGCTCGGTCGGGATGAAGCCCGGCGCGACCAGGTTCACCGTGATGCCGGTACCGCCGAGTTCGCGCGCCCAGGACCGGGTCAGGCCGAGCTGCGCCCCCTTGGCCGCCACGTACGCGCTGGAGCCCGGCGTGCCGAGCTCGAACGCCTCCGAGCCGATCTGCACGATGCGGCCCCAGCGGCGCCGGCGCATGGCCGGCAGTACCTGCTGGGTCAGCAGCAGCGGGCTGACCGCGAAGAAGCGCAGCTGCGTCAGCAGGTCGTCGACCGTCAGCGACTCGACCCCGATCTCCGGCTGCGGGCCGGTCGCGTTGGCCACCAACACGTCCACCTCGCCGAGCTCGGCGACGACCTCCCGGTGCAGCCGGGCCACCTCGGCCGGGTCGGTCACGTCAGCGCGGAAGGCGGCCGCCCGGCCGCCCGCCGCCTCGATCCCGGCGACCACCGCGGCGGCCGACGCGGTGTCGCGTGCGTAGTTCACCGCGACGGCGGCGCCCTCGGCGGCGAGTGCCGTCGCGATCGAGGCGCCGAGCCCGCGGGACGCCCCGGTCACCAGCGCCACCCGGGTCCGCGGTGTCATCGCGGGCTCCCTTCGCCGGACAGCGCGGCGACGCCGCGGCGTACCGCGCCGATCAGGTGGTCGATCTGCGCGTCGGTCAGGTGCGGGTAGATCGGCAGCTGCACCTGGTGCTCGAAGTAGGTGCGCTCGGCGACCGGGCACTCGCCGTAGGTGTGGCCGGCGGCGCGGAACTCCGGCAACAGGTGGATGGGAAAGTAGCGCAGGACGATCTCGATGCCCTCCACCTCCTGCAGGTGGCGCAGGAAGTCGTCCTTCGGTGCGCCGACCACCGCCGGATCGTAGAAGATCGTGTACAGGTGGTAGATGTGGTGCGCGTACGGCTTCTCCACCTGCAGGCCGATCCCGGGCACGCCGCGCAGGCCGTCGTCGAGCCGGGCGGCGATCGCGCGGCGCCGATCGTTCAGCTCGTCCAACCGGGCCAGCTGGGCGATCCCCAGCGCCGCGGACAGCTCGCTCATCCGGTAGTTGTTGCCCACCAGGTAACGCCCGTCCCGGTAGTCCAGCGTGTACGAGGACCGCACGTGCGCGTCCCGGTAGTACGCGGGCTGCGGGTACGGCCCGATGTGCTCGTCGCGGCGCGGCACCGTGTCGCCCCAGGTGTGGATGGTGCCCAGCGCCCGGGCCATCTCCGCGTACCGGTCGGAGTTGGTCGACAGCGCGCCGCCCTCGCCGGTGGTCATGTTCTTCAGCGAGTGGAAGCTGAAGCAGCCGAGGTCACCGATGGTGCCGAGCGCCCGGCCCCGGTAGGTGCCCCCGGGCACGTGCGCGCAGTCCTCCACCACGCTCAGCCCGTACTTCCGGGCCAGCGCCATGATCGGGTCCATGTCGGTGGCCTGGCCGCCGTGGTGCACCACCCAGATCGACCGGGTGCGCTCGGTGATCAGCGGCTCGATGGTGGCCGGGTCGAGGGTGAGGCTGTTCGGGTCGATGTCGGCGAACCGGATGCCGCAGCCGCGCGCCTGCAGCGGCCAGGTGGTGACCCAGAACGTCTGCGGCGTGGTGATCACCTCGTCGCCGGGGCCCAGGCCGAGCAACTGCGCGGCGAGGAACAGCGCGGTGGTGCACGAGCTGGTCGCCTGCACGTGTTTCGCGCCGATCCGGTCGGCGAACCGGCGCTCGAACTCGGCGCCGCGCGGCCCCATGGCGAGCGTGTCGGACCGCAGCGCGTCGACGACCGCGGCGATCTCGGCCTCGCCGAGCTTGTTGGACACCCCACTGTACGGAACGGTGAAGCTCATCGTGCACCCCCCTTGGCGTGTGCGGACAACGCGATCGTATCTGAAGCGCTTCAGAAGCGTCCAGGGTTTTCGGGCGCGGTGCGGCGCGCGTCTCGTAGGCTGGCCGGCGTGAGTGAGCCACCGCGCCGCCCCACGCTCGACGACGTGGCGGCCGCCGCCGGGGTGTCCCGGGCGACCGCGTCCAACGCGTACAACCGGCCCGACCAGCTGTCCGCCGCGCTGCGCACCGAGATCCTGCGGGTCGCCCGCCGCCTCGGCTACGCCGGACCGCACCCCGTCGCCCGCAGCCTCGCCGCCCGGCGGTCCGGCGCGCTCGCGTTCCTGCTGGACGCGAGCGTCTCCACGGCGTTCTCCGACCCGGCACTGTCGATCACCCTGGACGCGCTCGCCACCGCGGTCGCGCCGGCCGGTGACGCGCTGCTGCTCGTACCGGGTGGCGACGCCGCGGCGGCCCAGCTGCGCGAGGCGCACGTCGACTGCGCGGTGGCGTACTCACTGCCGGACCGGGCGCCGGTGCTGCGGGTGGTGCGCGAGCGCGGCCTGCCGCTGGTCGTGCTGGACGGGCCGGCCCGCCGCGGCGCCGCGCTGGTGCGTACCGACGACCGGGCCGGCGCGGCCGCCGCGGCCCGCCACGTGGTCGACCTGGGCCACCGCGACGTCGCGATCCTCGGTACCCCGCTGCGGACCGGCACCGACGGCGGGCCGGTCACCGCCGAGCAGGCACTGACCAGCCGGTACCGGGTGGACCGGGAACGGCATGCCGGCTACCGCGAGGTGCTCGCCGGCGCGGGGATCGAGCCCGCGGTCTGGCAGGCCGCCGGCATCTCCCGGCCGGCCGCCGCGCGCACCGCCACCGCACTGCTGACCGGTGCCGCGCCGCCCACCGCCGTGCTGTGCCTGTCCGACGAGCTCGCCGCCGGCGTGCTGGACGCCGCCCGCCGGCTCGGCCTGCGGGTGCCCGAGCAGCTCACCGTGGTCGGCTTCGACGACACCCCGACCGCGGCGGCCGCCGACCCGCCGCTCACCACCGTCCGCCAGGACCTCACCGGCAAGGGCCGGTTGGCCAGCGCACTCGCCACCGACCTGCGCGCCGGCCGGCATCCGCACCCACCCCCGCCGCTCCCGGTCACCCTGGTGGTTCGCGCCTCGTCCGCCGCCGCACCCCGCTGACCCCGGCAGCGACGACGCGTCGGGCCGGGCGCGGTACGCCCGGGGGCCCGGCGTGCGGCACGCTGCGGCGGGGCTACCGTCTCGGCAGGGCTCGGCTCGGGGCCAGGCGCGCCCCGCGCGGTCGGACGAGGCCGTGTCGCCGGCGCGGACCGTGGGAGGCACGGTGGGGGTTCCGGAAGCGGCCACGACGGCCGGGGGACAGACCGATCGCGATGCGCTGCTGGTACGGCTCACGGCGGCGTTGCGGGCCGACGAGCGGATCCGGGCGGCGTGGCTGACCGGCAGCCTGGGCCGCGGCTCCGGCGACCGGTACAGCGACGTCGACGTGCTGGTCGCGGTGGCCGACGCGGACCGCCCGGCGCTGCTCGACGACTGGTCCGGGCTGGCCGACTCGGTCGCCCCGATCGTGCACACCCAGCGGCTCGGTACCGCGGTGGTCAACCACATCACCGCCGGCTGGCTGCGCTTCGACGTCTCGTTCGTCGACCCGGGCGAGCTGGCCGAACGGTCCGCCGACGGGCTGCTGCCGCTGTTCGACCGCGACGAGTTGGCCGCCCGGCTCGCGGGTCCGGTTGCCTCGACCGGGCCGTCCGCGGCGACCGTGGGCCGGCTGACCCGGGAGTTCCTGCGCATCCTGGGGCTGCTGCCGGTGGTGCTCGGCCGGGACGAGTACGTCGTCGGCGCCTCCGGGGCCGGGCTGGCCCGTACCCTGCTGATCCAGCTGATGGTCGAGGAGGTCGCCGCACCCGACCCCGGCGGCGTCCTGCACCTGCAGGGCCTGCTGCCGGCGGACCGGCTGGCCCAGCTGACCGCGCTGCCGCCGATCGCCGCCACCCGCGAGTCGGTACTGGCGGTGCACCTCGCCGCGGCCGGCCTGTTCCTGCCGCTGGCCCGTACCCTGGCCGAGCGCAGCGGCGCGCCGTTCCCGGCCGACCTGCTCGCCGCGCTGCGCGCACACCTGGACCGGGAGCTGGGCGTGACGCTGCCGTAGGTCCAGCCCGGACGTCCGTGCGTCGGCCCGCGGGCGGCCGACCCGGAACGACACGACCAGGTCTCGATCCGGTCTCGCCGTCAACGCCCGCGACCGTCCCGGCGTCGGGAAGTGTGTGAGGGCGTACGTTTCCGTGCTTGGCCGGTGGCTGCCCGTGGCGGCGCTGCTGGCCGTCGCGGCGGTCGGGCTGGCCGCCGGGCGAGACGCGCGCGCCGACGCGCACAACCCGGTCGGCATCGAGCCCGGCTCGCTGCAGTTCCAGGTACTGACCGCCGGGTTCCTGGTGCTGGCCGGGTCGGCGCCACTCGCGGTGTCCCGGCTGCTCCGGCACCGTCGCCGCGCCCGCACCGGCGACGCCCAACGGCTGCCGATACCGCCGGCGCTGCTGATCGCGATGGGTCTCGGCCTGCTGCTGATGGCCGGCGTGGCGCTCTACACGCTGCTCTACGGCGGCGACAAGGAACACCTTCCGCCCGCCGCCGGCACCGGAAAGCTGAAGCCCTACCAGTCGGCGTCGGCGCCGTCGCTCTGGCTGGTACTGGCCGGTGCGTTGCTGGTGGTGGCGATCGCGGTGGCGGTCGCGGTGCTGCTGCGGCCGCGCGCCGACCGCCGCCCGGTCCGCGGCGTCGACGCGCCGCCGGAGCCGGACGCGCTGCGTGCCGCGGCACGCGCCGGCCGGGTCGCGCTGGCCGCCACCGACGATCCGCGCGGCGCGGTGCTGGCCTGCTACCGGGCGATGGAGCAGTCGCTCGCGACCGGCGCCGGCGCGCCGGCCGCGGCCGACACCCCGGCGGAGGTGTTGCGCCGGGCCGCGGACGCCGGCTTGCTGCGCGCCGACGGGCCCGGCGCCGAGCTGGTGGCGCTGTTCGGCGAGGCCCGCTACTCGGCCCACCCGTTGGACCAGCGGGTCACCGTGGCCGCCGCCCGGGCCCTGGACGCGGTACTGGCCGAGCTGGACCGGCACCGCGACGACCTGCCTGCTCGGCCCGACGGTACGGATCTCGCCGGCAGCCGCGTCGGCGGCCCGCTCCCGCGCGAGGCGGACGCACCGGAACGACCGGCGCCGGGTGATGCGGGGGAACCGCGATGAGGGCGGCGGTGTCCCTTGCCGGGGCGGCCGTCCTCGCGGCCGGCGTCGGGTACGCGCTCGGCGGCCGGCTCGGCGTGGTCTCGATGCTGTCCGCGGTGGTGATCTGCGTGGTGGTCGGGCTGCGCGAGCGCCACGCCGGCCCGGTACTGGCCGGCCGCGGCGAGCGGACGCCGGCCCGTACCGAGGCGGCCGAGCCCGACCCGCTGGCCGGCTACGGCTCGCTGCGGGCGATCGAGGGCCAGCTGTCCTGGGCGGCGACGCCGAACGCCCGGTACGACCCGAGCACCCGGCGGATGTTTCGCCGGCACTTCGGCGCGGCGCTGGCTGATCGGGGCATCGACCTCGACGACGAGCCCGCCGCGTGCGCGGCGATCGGCGCCGACCTCTGGCCGTACGTGTGCCCCGCACGGGCACCGCAGGCCACCGACCGGGCCCCCGGCCGTACCGTCCTGCTCCGCCTGATCGACCGATTGGAGTCGCTGTGAGTGTTGCCGACAGCCGGGTGGGTGCCGCCGCGCCGGCACTGACCGGGCCGCAGATCGCCGATCGGCTCGACGCGGTCCAGGCGGAGCTGGGCCGGGCCGTGATCGGCAAGTCCGACGTGCTGCGGCTGATCCTGACCGGTGTGCTGGCCGGCGGTCACCTGCTGCTGGAGGACCTGCCGGGGCTGGGCAAGACGCTGATCGCCCGGTCGCTCGCCACCGTCACCGGGCTGGACTTCACCCGGGTCCAGTTCACCCCCGACCTGCTGCCGGCCGACCTGATCGGGGCCACCGTGTACGACCAGCGCACCGGCGACCTGACGTTCCGTCCCGGCCCGGTGTTCACCCAGGTGCTGCTGGCCGACGAGATCAACCGCACGCCGCCGAAGACGCAGGCCGCGCTGCTGGAGGCGATGGCGGAGAACCAGGTCAGCGTGGACGGCACGGCCCGCCCGCTGCCGGACCCGTTCCTGGTGCTCGCCACCGACAACCCGATCGAGTACGAGGGCACCTACCCGCTGCCGGAGGCGCAGCTGGACCGGTTCCTGCTGCGGGTACGGATCGGCTACCTGGCGCCGCCGCAGGAGGCCGACCTGCTCGTCGCCCGGCTGGCCCGGGACACCCCGGAGGTGACCCTCGAACCGGTACTGGACGCCGCCACGCTGCGTGGCATGCGGGCCGCGGTGGAGCGCGTCGAGGTGTCCCGCGACCTGGTCGACTACATCGTCGCGCTGGTGGACGCCACCCGCATACACCCCTCGGTACAGGTCGGCGCGAGCCCCCGCGGTTGCCTGGCGCTGCTCGCCGCGTCCCGGGCGGCGGCGCTGCTCGCCGGCCGCGACTACGTGCTGCCCGACGACATCAAGGCGCTCGCGGTGCCGGCGCTGGCGCACCGGATCGGGCTGCGGCCGGAGATGTGGGCGCGCCGGATTGGCGGTGCGGAGATCCTGGCCGAGATCGTCGACCGGGTGCCGGTCCCGCGCCTGGACCGAGCCGGATGACCGACGCACCCGGGCCGGCCCCGACCCCACCGGCGGCGAGCACCGGCGACGCCGCGGTCGAGCCGGTCGAGCCGGCCGACCGCGCCGGATCGCCGGTCGCTCCGTCGCCTGCGGCCGGCAGTCGATCGAGCCCCGGTACGCCGCCCGCCGGGCCGGCCA
>NZ_BOPO01000033.1 GCF_017312725.1 Actinocatenispora comari
CCACCCGGGCGGCGGGCCGGGTCGACGGTGCCCGGGCGGGTAGGCGGCGGGTGCCGGCAGGCCGCCGCCGGCCGGCCAGGGCCGCCGCGCCGGCCATCCCGCCGGACCGGCAGCCGGTGCCGGGCCGGCCGGACCGGATGCTGGTGTCGGGCGGGGTCCGGCACCGTCGGCCGGGTGGTCGGTGGCGGCGAGCCCCGCCGCGTACGACGAGGGCGGCGTGTCCGGTGGCGCCCAGCCGGCGGTGTCGGGCGACCCGTCCGGCCGCTGGCTGCGCTCGCCCATGCCCACCTCCCTCGAAGGTCGCACCAGAACCGACCGCGGCGCCGGTCGAACTCACGCCGGCGCCAGCCGTGCGGACCTCTCCGGCCGAAGCGTACCCGGGCCGGACCGCACGGCGGGCGGCCCCGACGACGGCGCCGGTCAGCGGGCGAACTGGGCGAATCGGGACTTGGCCAGCGTGTCGCCGAACGTGGTGAACGCGCCGCCCACCGCGAGCGAGTGCCGGGCCGCCGACGCGGCCAGCACGATCACCCCGACCGTCGAGTTGGCCTGCGGCGCCCAGTCGAGCAGGTGCCCGGACGAGTCGGCGGCGAACAGCTTCTGCCGGCGCCGGTTGCCGTCCAGGCAGTCGCCGTTGGTGTTCGCCACCCGGGCGGTGGTGCACGCGTGGTCGAAGTGCCCGCCGGCGTAGACCACCCCGTCCAGGACCGCCACGTCGGACAGGTCGCCGTCCGCGGTCAGGGTCCAGCGGGGCCGGCCGGACCGGTCGTACGAGACGAGCCGGCCGCCAGGCCCGGACATCGCCGCGTACACGGTGCCGCCGGCGACCGTGACGTGGTGCACCGCGTACGGGGCGGTGCCGGCGAAGCCGGTGTCGAGCGCGCCGGTGGTGGCGGAGACCGCGGCGAGCCGGGCGTGCCCGCCGGCGCCGTCGACCGTGCCGAACGTGCCGCCCAGGTACGCGCGGGAGCCGGACACCGCGATGCTGCGCACGGTGCCGTCCAGGTCGGGCCGGAACGAGCCGTCCAGGGTGCCGTCGGCCAGGTCGAACGCCGCCGCGTGGGCCCGGCTCGTGCCGTCCACGGTGCCGAACGTGCCGCCCGCGTACAGCCGGCCACCGGCCACGGTGAGCGCGTTCGGCGCGGTCGAGACGCTGTGCCGGAACGTGTCGTCGACCGCGCCGCTGCCGGCCGCGGCGACCTTGGCCAGGTGCCGGTGCGCGCGGCCGCCGACGGTGGTGAACGAGCCGCCCAGGTACACCGAACCGGCGCTGACCGCGAGCGCGGTGACCGGGCCGTTCACCGCCGGTGCCCAGCCGGTGAGCGCGCCGGTCGCGGCGTCGACGGCCGCCACGTACCCGCGGGCGACCCGCCTGCCGTTCGCCACCGCGACGGTGAACGAGCCGCCGAGGTAGATCGTGCCCCCGCCGTACGCGACGGCCCGGACCTGGTCGTCGAAGCCCGGCGTGGCGGACTGCGGGGTCGCCGACACCGTGGCGGTCGCGGCACCGGCCGGCGCGGTACCGGCGAGCGCCAACGCCAGCCCGGCGGCGACGGCGGCCGCGGCCCGTCGGATGGTGGCCCGGCGTGTGCTGGTCGGCCGGGCGGCGGTCGCGTACCCGCCGGGGAGACTGCTCGCCGCTCGCATGAACCCCTCCGAAGCAACAGATTGTGAATGTATGATCACAATCTGCCCTCTTCGGGGTCAGCGGTTCGCGCGACGCGCCGCTGTGCCACGCTGTTGCGCGTGATGCTGCGGACCGTGACGGTGATCGGCCTCGGCCTGATCGGCGGCTCGGTCCTGCGCGCCGCCGCCCGCGCCGGGCACGACTGCCGCGGCTTCGACCACGACCCCGCCACCCGCGCCGCCGCCCGGGCGGCCGGCACCTCACCCACCCCCGACCGGCACGACGTCGCGACTGCCCCCGCCCTGCCCCAGGACGGCGGGCCAGCGCTCCGGGAGCGGCATCGCCCGGACCGGGAGGACCGCGACGCCGGCGCAGCGGGTCGGGACGATCGCGTTCCGGCGCCGGGCGGCTGGCGGATCGACGACTCGTTCGCCGCCGCGGTGGACGGCGCCGACCTGGTCGTGCTCGCGGTACCGCCGGCGGCGCTGCCCGCGCTGCTCGACCGGCTCGCCGGGCACTCCGGGCTCGTCACCGACGTGGCGTCGGTCAAGCAACCCGCGCTCGCCGCGGCGCGGGCCAGCGGCGTACGGTTCGTCGCCGGTCACCCGATGGCCGGGCGGGAGCTGCCCGGCTTCGCCGCCAGCGACGCCACCCTCTTCACCGACCGGCCCTGGGTGCTGTGCCTGGACGAGCCGACCGCGCTCGCCGACTGGCTGGCGGTCGCCGGGTTCGCGCACTCGCTCGGCGCCCGGGTGGTACCGGCCGTCGCCGCCGAGCACGACGACGCCGTCGCCCGGGTCAGCCACCTGCCGCACCTCGCCGCGGCCGCACTCGCCGCGCAGGCCGACGGGCCGCTGCCGGCCAGCCTCGCGGCCGGGTCGTTCGCGGACGGTACCCGGGTCGCGGCGAGCCCGCCCGCACTGTGGGCGGACATCTGCGCCGCGAACGCCCCCGCGGTACGCGCCGCGCTCGACCGCCTGATCGCCGACCTCACCGCCGCCCGCGCCGCCCTCGACGCGCCGGCGACGGCGCTGGAAACGTGGTTCGGCACCGGCCATGCGGTACGCGCCGGCTGGCCACCCACCGCGGGCCGGACCGTCCCGGTACCGCCCGAGCGCGACGCCCTGCTCGCCCTCGGCCGCGCCGGTGGCTGGCTCACCGGGATCAGCGGCACCGAGCTCACCGCCGTACTCCCGGGCTGACCCCGCCGGTCAGCGACGCCGGCCGCGCCGGTCGGGGCCCAGGCCCGCCGC
The DNA here is from genome assembly GCF_017312725.1 of Actinocatenispora comari. GTDB lineage: Bacteria > Actinomycetota > Actinomycetes > Mycobacteriales > Micromonosporaceae > Actinocatenispora > Actinocatenispora comari. The sequence continues at coordinate 2,881 of NZ_BOPO01000033.1, forward strand.
CCGGCTCCCAGGTCAGCGGGCGGTGGGGCGGATGACGCGGCGGTCGGTGACGATCGCGGTGACCAGGTCGTGCGGGGTGACGTCGAATGCGGGGTTGGCCGCCTCGGCGCCGTCCGGGGTGGTGCGGTGCCCGGCGAAGCCCAGCACCTCACCGGCGGCCCGGTCCTCGATCGGTACGTCCGCGCCGGTCGCGGTCGCATCGTCCACTGTGGACTCCGGCGCCACCACCAGGAACGGGATGCCGGCCCGCGCGGCGCCGAGCGCGTGCGCGTAGCTGCCCACCTTGTTCACCACGTCGCCGTTGGCGCAGATCCGGTCGGCGCCCAGGATCACCGCGTCGACCTCGCCGCGCGCCATCAGGAACGGCCCGGCGCCGTCGACCGCCACCCGGAACGGCACCTTCGCCTCGCGCAGCTCCCAGGCCGTCAGCCGGGCGCCCTGCAACAGCGGCCGGGTCTCCGACGCGATCACCCCGGCCAGCGCCCCGCGCCGGTGCAGCTCGGTGACGACGGCTAGCGCGGTACCACCGGTGACGGTCGCGAGCCCGCCGGTGTTGCAGTGCGTCAGCAGCCGGGCCGCCGGGCCGACGAGTTCGGTCACCAGGTCGGCGCCGCGGGCGGCCATCGCCGCCGAGCTGGCGATCTCCTCGTCCCGCAGGGCGAGCGCCTCGGCCAGCACCGCGGCCGGGCCGGCCGGGATCCGGGCCGCCGCCCGGTCCACCCCGCGGGCCAGGTTCACCGCCGTCGGCCGGGCGCCGCGCAGCGCCTCGACGTCGGCGGCGAGCCGCTCCTCGGCGCCACCCCCGTCCCCAGCGGTACCGGCGTCCCCGGCGCGGGCGGCATCCCGGGCCACGGCTCGGGCGGCATCCCGGGCGGCGGCGAGGGCCACGCCGAGAGCACCGGCGACCCCGAGCGCGGGCGCGCCCCGTACCGCCAGGCGGGCGATCGCGTCGACCACCTCGGCGGTGGTACGCAGCCGCAGCATCCGGGTGGTGTCCGGCAGCGCGGTCTGGTCGACGATCTCGATCGCCGGCCCGTCCGCGTCCGACACCCAGTCGATCGTCCGCATCCCGCCACGGTACCGGCGTCCGCCGCTCCCCCACGGCGGCGAGCGGCCACCCGCCGCGGTCGAGTCCCGGGGTGCGCGTCGGTGATCGCCCGGCTGGCCGGCAACCGCGGGGCCCGCCGGCCCTCCCCTCGGGGCACGATCCCGACGCCGGACGGCCGGTTCCCCACTCGACGGTGGGGCACGGGGGCCGCGACGCCCGTAGGATCGGCGGATGGGTACGGAGGGGGCGCGGGATCCGGTGGCGGACCTGCGGCGCATCGCGTTCCTGCTGGAGCGCGCCGGCGAGGCGACGTACCGGGTGCGCGCGTTCCGGCGCGCCGCCGGTACGGTGGCGGCGATCGACGCCGCGGAGCTGGCCGAGCGGGTCGCCGCCGGTACGGTCGGGGAGCTGCCCGGCATCGGCGCCGTCACCGAACGCTGCATCGTCGAGTCGCTGCGCGGCGAGGAGCCGGTGTACCTGCGCCGGTTGCTCGCGACCGCCGGCCGCTCGGTCGACGCGGACGGGGACGCGTTGCGGGCCCTGCTGCGCGGCGACCTGCACAGCCACACCGACGCGTCGGACGGTGGTTCACCGTTGGCGGAGATGGCCGCGGCGGCCATCGACCTGGGCCACGACTACCTGGCGATCACCGACCATTCGCCCCGGTTGACGGTGGCGAACGGGCTGTCCGCGGAGCGGCTGCGGGCCCAGCTGGGCCAGATCCGCGCGCTGGCACCGGCGGTGGCGCCGTTCCGGGTGCTGACCGGGATCGAGGTGGACATCGACGCGGACGGCACCCTGGACCAGGAACCGGCGCTGCTGGCCGAGCTGGACGTCGTCGTCGCGAGCCTCCACAGTGGACTGCGCGGCAGCCGGGACGTGGTCACCGGCCGGATGCTCGCCGCGATCGGCTCGGGGCAGATGGACGTGCTCGGTCACTGCACCGGTCGGATGGTGACCGGCAAGCGGCACCGGCCGGAGAGCGAGTTCGACGCCGAGCGGGTGTTCGCCGCCGCGGCGGCGGCCGACGTGGCCATCGAGATCAACTGCCGGCCGGAACGGCTGGATCCGCCGAAACGGTTGCTGCGACTGGCGATCGAGGCCGGCTGCCTGTTCTCCATCGACAGCGACGCGCACGCGCCCGGCCAGCTCGACTGGCTGCCGTACGGGTGTGCCCGCGCCGCGGCCTGCGGCATCGACCCGGACCGGGTGGTCGACACCTGGCCGGTCGACCGGCTGCTGGACTGGACCGGCCGCCGGCGCCGCTGAACCCGGCCCGCGGCCGGAGTGCGGCGGCCGTCGGCGCGGCCCGACCCGACCGCCTGCCGGAGGTGGCCGGCGCGAGCGGGGCCCGTCGCCGCACGGGCGGCCTTCGACCCGGCCCAACCCGACCCGGCCGCCGGGCGGGACCTTCCGTCGGCGCCGCCGAGCCGAACGCCTGCCTGCGCCGTCGATCGGCCCGGCCGGGCGTCGGTGCGGCCCGAACGGCATTCCGGGCGTACGAGCCGGGGTCCTCGACCGGGCCGCGCATCGACCCGGTTCCGGAACGGCCGAGCGGCCATAACGGAAGGCCATAACGGGGAGTGCGGAGCCAGCCGGGTCGCGTACTGTCCGGGCCGTGGGACGTATTGACGAGATTGCCGACCGGTACGTGGACGACTGGGCCGCCCTTGATCCGGCCGGCGCCACCGAGGCCGGCGTGGTCGGCCACGACGACGAAATGCCCGACCTGACCCCGGACGGGTACGCGGCGCGGGCCGAACTGAACCGGCGGGTGCTGGCCGAACTGGCCGGCGTCGAGCCGGCGGACGAGCGGGAACGCGCGGCCAAGGCGGCGATGCAGGAGCGGCTCGGCCTGGAGGTCGAGATCGCCGACGCCGGCGAGGACCGCGAGATGAACGTCATCGCGAGCCCGGTGCACGGGCTGCGGCAGACGTTCGACCTGATGCCGCTGGCCGGGGAGGAGGCGGCGAGCAACGTCGCGGCCCGGCTGGAGAAGCTGCCCCGCGCCCTCGACCAGCTGCGGACCACGCTGACCGCGGACGCCGCCGCCGGCCGGATCGCGGCCCGCCGGCAGCTCGCCGCGTGCGTCGAGCAGTACAAGGAATGGACCGGTACGGACGACTTCTTCGGCGGCCTGGCCACCCGGGTCGGCGCGGAGGGTGCGCTGGGTGCCCGGCTCACCGCCGCGGCGACCGGTGCCCGGCAGGCGGTGGAGGACTTCGGCGGGTACGTGCGCCGGGAGCTGTTGCCGCGCGCCACCGAGTCGGACGCGGCCGGGCTGGAGAAGTACCAGCGCGCGTCGCGTTACTTCCTCGGCGCCAGCATCGACCTGGCCGAGACGTACGAGTGGGGTTGGCAGGAGCTGGCCCGGATCGAGACCGAGATGCGCAAGGTGGCCGGCCAGATCGTGCCGGGCAGCAGCTCGATCGTCGAGGCCGCGGCGGCCCTGGACGCCGACCCGAAGCGGCGGATCGCCGGCAAGGACGCGTTCCGGGAGTGGATGCAGCGGCAGGCCGACGAGGCGATCGCGGCGGTCGACGGGGTGCACTTCGACATCCCGGATCCGGTGCGCACGATCGAGGCGTGCATCGCGCCGACCTCGGACGGCGCGATCTACTACACGCCGCCGAGCGAGGACTGGGCCCGCCCGGGCCGGATGTGGTGGGCGGTCCCGAACGGCGTCGAGGAGTTCGCCACCTGGCGCGAGGTGACGACCGTGTACCACGAGGGCGTGCCCGGCCACCACCTGCAGGTCGGCCAGACCGTGTACAACTCCGAGCTGCTGAACCGGTGGCAGCGGCTGCTGTGCTGGGTGTCCGGCTCCGGCGAGGGCTGGGCGCTGTACGCGGAGCGGCTGATGGACGACCTCGGCTTCCTCTCCGACCCCGGTGCCCGACTGGGCATGCTGGACGCGCAGTCGTTCCGGGCCACCCGGGTCATCATCGACATCGGCATGCACCTGCAGCTCAGGATCCCGGCGGGTACCGGCTTCCACGAGGGCGAGACGTGGACCCCGGAGCTGGGCTGGGAGTTCCTGCGCGCGCACTGCCGGATGGAGGAGGAGTTCCTCCGCTTCGAGCTGCTGCGCTACCTGGGCTGGCCGGGCCAGGCCCCGGCGTACAAGGTGGGTGAGCGGATGTGGCTCGCCGCCCGCGCGGAGGCCAAGGCGCGCAAGGGCGCCGACTTCGACCTCAAGGCGTTCCACCGGGCCGCCCTGGACCTCGGCTCGATCGGTCTCGACCCGCTCCGCGAGGCCCTCGCCCGCCTCTGACCGCTCCGTACGGGAAGGGCCCGCCACCTCGGCGGGCCCTTCTTCGTGCCGTGCGGCGGCGGGCGTCAGCTCCAGAAGATGCCGTGCGGGTTGGACTCGATGGTGGCGAGGAGCGGGCCGGGGCCGGAGGCCGCCGGCACGTCCGGGGCCGGGTGCCACCGGTTGTGGCTGTCGGACCAGTGCAGCGTCCACTCGCCGCCGTCCGGCGGCGGCGGGGTGTAGCGCAGCTGCGCGACCCGGGTCTCGGTCCAGTCGGGGCCGAGCTCGGGCATGAACGGCGGCCGGCACTCGACGATGGTGATGTTGCGGCCGCGCAGACGGTACTCGACCCGCACCTGGTCACGCAGTTGGTTCGGCACCCGCCGGTCGCACCAGCGGGCGATCTGCCGTAGCTGCAACTCCGGTACGGCCGACAACGCGCCACCTCCCCACGCCAGCGGTTCCTTGAACCGTACGTGCCGTCGCGGCGCTCTAGCCACGGTTCGCGCGCACCAGCGGCTGTGTTCACAGCCGGCACGACTTATCCACAGTTGTCCACAGGATCCGGCGGGTTGTCCACAGGTAACTCCCCCGGTTATCCACAGATTTGTCCCCATCGAACCGGGTCGGCGGGCACGCACCGCGGTGGTTGTCCACAGCGCTTCCCTCCGGGCACCGACCCCGATAGCGTGTGATCGCGCCGTCGAGGGGAGATGTCGTGGAAAACCGTCGTTCCCGCCGAGCCGCCGCGGCCGCGGTCGCCCTGATCACCGCGCTGCTGACGCTGGTCGGTGCGCTCACCGCACCGGCCGCCGCGGCGCCGCCCCCGCTGCCGTACGTGCACGGCGGCCAGACCGTGCCGACCTACTCCTACGCCGACGCGGTCCGGGAGAGCGTGCAGGTCGACACGCACCTCGACAGCGACCACGACGGCAAGCCGGACACGGTCGCGGTGGACGTCGTCCGGCCGCGCACCACCACCCGGGTCCCGGTGATCATGGAGGCCTCGCCGTACTACTCGTGCTGCGGCCGGGGCAACGAGTCGCAGGTCAAGACGTACGACCAGCACGGCACGATCCTGTCGATGCCGCTGGCCTACGACAACTACTTCGTGCCCCGCGGATACGCGTTCGTCGCCGTCGACCTGGTCGGTACCAACCGGTCCACCGGTTGCGGTGACGTCGGTGGCCCGGCCGAGATCGGCAGCGTCGAGGCGGTCATCGACTGGCTGAACGGCCGCGGCACCGCCCGCTACCGGGACGGGCGAACGGCCAGCCCCGGCTGGACCACCGGCCGGGTCGGCATGATCGGCAAGTCCTGGGACGGCACCCTGGCCAACGGTGTCGCCGCGACCGGCGTGCCCGGCCTGAAGACCATCGTGCCGGTCTCCGGCATCTCCAGCTGGTACGACTACATGCGGCTGGACGGGGTGCCCCGCGCCACCGACTATCCCGGCTGGCTGGCCAGCGCGGTGAACGGCAGACCGGCCGGCACCTGCGACGCGGTGCAGTCCGACCTGAACACCGCCGGCGACGACGCGACCGGCGACTACAACGACTTCTGGGCGGCCCGCGACTACGTCCGGGACGCGAGCAAGGTGCGGGCCAGCGTGCTGATCGCGCACGGCCTGAACGACCAGAACGTGTTCGCCCGCAACTTCTCCCGCTGGTGGGACGCGCTCGCCGCGCACCACGTGCCGCGCAAGCTGTGGCTGCACCAGGAGGGGCACACCGACCCGTTCGACATCGACCGGGGCGCCTGGATGACTATGCTGCACCGCTGGTTCGACTACTGGCTGCAGGGCATCCACAACGGCGTGATGAGCGGTCCGAAGGTGCGGGTGGAGCGGGCCCCGCGGCAGTGGCAGCAGCAGGCCGACTACCCGGCGCCGGGTGCCCGGCCGGTACGGCTGGGGCTCGGTGCGGGTGACGGTGGCGCCGGCACCATCGACACCGGTCGCGGGTCCGGCACGGTCACGCTGACCGACAACCCGAACCTGACCGAGACGCAGGCCGTCGGCGACCCGAACACGGCGCGGGCCGACCGGGCCGCGTTCCTGGCCACCGCGTTCTCCGGCACCACCCACCTGTCCGGCACCCCGACCGTCACGCTGCGCTTCCGGTCCGACAAGCCGGACACCGAGCTGACCGCGAAGCTGGTCGACTACGGCACCGCGGCCCGGGACGACTACCTGGCCAACGACCTGAGCGGGATCGAGAACCTGGCCACCCGGTCCTGCTGGGGCGAGTCCACCGCGGACGACTCGGCCTGCTACCTGGACACCACCGAGATCGTGCGGACCACCGACTACGGGGTGCTGTCCCGCGGCTGGACCGACGCCGCCCACCACACCGGCCTGACCCGGTACACGCCGGTCACCCCCGGCCGGTGGTACTCGATCACCATCCGGCTGCAGCCGCAGGACCAGCTGCTCGCCGCCGGCCACCACCTCGGCCTGGTCCTCTCGCTGTCCGACGAGGAGAACACCACCCCGTCCGGTACCGGCGCGAACGTCACCGTCGATCTGACGCACTCGACCCTGTCGCTGCCGGTCGCCGGCGCCACCCACCTCGGCACCGCGACGACCGCACCACGGCTGACCGGTACCGCACCGGCGGCCCCGGCGACGCGGTCCACCCCGACCCGGCTGCTGCCCTGACCGCCACCCGGCGCGGGCCCACGGTCCGCGCCGGGTGGCGACGGGGGCCCGGCGCGGGTCAGACCGGTCCGCGCCGCCGGCGACGGGTTGTTGCCCGGCGCCGGTCTGGCGGCCCGTTCCGCCGGCGTCCGGTGCCCGGCGCGGGTCAGACCGGTCCGCGCGGCCGGCTACCGGTGCGCGGCACCGTCCGGTCCGCCCGGCCAGGATGGGACGGTGGCGTTGAGACGACCGTCACGGGGCCGCACCGGCCTGTTGCGGACGCCCGGATCCGAGTAGGTTTCGTTCGTTCGTTGCAGATGAAACTACTTGGAGGTCGTGGTGGGTGAGCGGGTCGAGCCGGTGCTGTGGCGGCCGTACTCGCTGCGCGGCACCACGTTCCGCAACCGCGCCTGGCTGTCCCCGATGTGCCAGTACTCGTCCCGCGACGGGTTCCCGACCGACTGGCACCGCACGCACTATCCGAGCCGGGCGATCGGCGGCGCCGGGCTGGTGCTGTTCGAGGCGACCGCGGTCAGCCCGGTCGGCCGCATCTCGCCGCTGGACGCCGGCCTGTGGTCACCCGAGCAGGCCGAGGCGTACCGGCCGATCACGGCCGCGGTCGCGGCCGCCGGCGCGGTACCGGGGGTGCAGCTCGCGCACGCCGGGCGCAAGGCCTCGACCCGGGCGCCGTGGCACGGCCGCGGCTGGGTACCGCACCAGGAAGGCGGCTGGACGACGATCGGCCCGTCGCCGATCGCGTTCGAGGGCTCCCCCGCGCCGGTCGCGATGTCCACAGTGGACATCGATCGGCTGGTGGCGGACTTCGTCCGCGCCACCCAGCTCGCCGTGCACGCCGGGTTCGGCGTGCTCGAACTGCACGCCGCGCACGGCTACCTGCTGCACCAGTTCCTCAGCCCGCTGTCCAACCGGCGCACCGACCACTTCGGCGGCGACCTCGCCGGCCGGATGCGGCTGCCGCTGACCGTCGTCGACGCGGTCCGGCGGGCCTGGCCGGCCGACCGGCCGCTGCTCGTCCGGGTGTCCGCCACCGACTGGGTCGAGGGCGGCTGGACGCTCGCCGAGAGCGTGGTGTTCGCCAAGGAACTCGCCGCCCGCGGCGTCGACCTGGTCGACGTCTCCTCCGGCGGCACCGCGGCCGACGCGACGGTACCGGTCGGGCCGAAGTACCAGGTGCCGCTCGCCGCCGAGATCCGGCGCCAGGCCGGCGTACCGGTCGGCGCGGTCGGGATGCTGGAGACGCCCGACGCCGCCGCCGAGGTACTGGTCGCCGGCGACGCGGACGCCGTCTTCGTGGGGCGCCCGATGCTCCGCGACCCGTACTGGGCCCTCCGCGCACCGGACGCGCCCCGCGCCGCCTGGCCCGTCCAGTACCACCGAGCCGTGTGACCACCTCTTTGCGCCGAGGTGGCCCCGAGGCGCCGTGTTGCGGCGGCGGGCGCTGGGTGTTGGTGGGGTGAGGCCACCTCTGTCCGCTGAGGTGCGCCCCAAGCGGCGGTGCAAAGACCACCTCTGTCCGCCGCTTGACCCCGCGTGGGGGGATGCGAGGAGAGGGCTTCGCCCCCTCCTCGCGCTCCTTCCCCGCCAAGGGGGCCGCCCCCTTGGCCATCCCCGCCCAGCCCCCGGAACGGCTGCCCATCGACGCCCAGTGAGCGTCGAAGAAGAACGGGGAAGCGGCCCGGCCTACCCATCACGGCACTGTGCGCGTCGACCCGTGTCGTGCACCGCACACGGCGGGGGTTGTCGTGGCGGGCTAGGCGGCGTGGGAAATGCCGGGCCGACTCCCCGTAGTTCCGAAGCGGCCAGGCGGTGTCCTGCCTGGTCCCTGGGCCCCGGCAGGGGATGTCAAGGGGGCGACTGCCCCCTTGATGGGGAGGGGTGTGGGGAGGGGCGAAGCCCGCTCCCCACGTTCCCCCACAAGGGGTCAAAGCGGCGAACAGAGGTGGCCTTTACCCCAGCACCACGAGCACACAAGACGGGACACGGGCGCTTCGGGGGCACCTCAGCGCAAAGAGGTGCGATACACGGGCTTAGGGTGGGCAGATGGGTGGGGTTCCGGAGTATGCGATCGGTGCGGACGTGAAACTGCCGGCAGTCGGGTTCGGCACGTACCCGATGCGGGACGAGCAGGCGACCACGGCGGTCCGCGACGCGTTGCGGCTGGGGTACCAGCTGATCGACACGGCTGCGTCCTACGACAACGAGGAAGCGGTGGGGCGCGGGATCGCGGCGGCGGAGATGGCGCGCTCCGACGTGTTCGTGACCACGAAGCTGCGCGGGCGCGACCACGGGTACCAGGAGACGCTCGCCGCGTTCGAGGCGTCCCGGCTCGCGCTCGGCCTGGACTATCTGGACCTGTACCTGATCCACTGGCCGCTGCCGCGCATCGACCGGTACGTGGAGTCGTGGCGCGCGATGGTGACGCTGCGCAGCGACGGCCTGGTGCGGTCGATCGGGGTCAGCAACTTCACCGTGGCGCAGCTCGACCGGCTGATCGAGGAGACCGGCGAGACGCCGGCGGTCAACCAGATCGAGCTGCACCCGTACTTTCCGCAAGAGCAGCTGCGCGCGGCGCACGCGGCGCGCGGCATCCGGACCGAGTCGTGGAGTCCGCTGGCCCGCTCCGCCGAGCTGCTGCGGGAACCCGCGGTGGTGGCGGCCGCGCGCCGGCACGGGGTCGAGCCGGCGCAGGTGGTGCTGCGGTGGCACGTGCAGCTGGGCGCGGTACCGATCCCGAAGTCGGCGTCGCCGCAGCGACAGGCGGCGAACCTGGACCTGTTCGGGTTCGAGCTCGACGAGGCGGAGATGGCGGCGTTGAGCGGGTTGGCGCGCGGCCGGCAGGGCGCCGATCCGGACCGGCACGAGCAGTTCTGACCCGCGGGTACGCGCCGCCCGGCCGGATCGCGTTCCGGTAGGACCCGGCGCTGGTCTCGCGCTCGCCGGCTCCGCCGGTCAGGGATCAGTCAAAGGTGCACCAGGCGGCGGTGGCGTCGTCGTACTGCTTGCCGCGCGGGAACCGGACCGCGGTGGGGTCGGCCTCTTCGGTGGCGCGGGTCCGGCGCACCAGCTCGGCCGGGTCCGCGGCGGCGAGGTCGAGCAGCGCGGGCCAGCTCAGCTCCCCGAACTCGACGAGCCGGGTGGCGCCGTCGGTGGCCAGCAGCACCCCGTCGACGCCGGCGACCGGGGTGGTGCCGGTGAACGCTTCCCCGGCAGCGGCCGGATCCGTTGCGGCCACCCAGAACCCGCCCGGCCGGTTCAGCTTGGCCGACCGCGCAGCGCTGCCGGCCCGGTCGCGTGCGGCGCGTTCCGGACTGTCCAGCCCGATCGTCGGCCCGGGCAGCCGCACCATGGCGATCCGCTCGTCGCACACCACCTCGATCCCGTGACCGGCGGCGCGCCGGTCGAACACCACCGACGAGTCGGACAGCACCAGGTGGTCCAGCGTGTCGCCGCGCTGCCGCAGCACCGTCACCGTGCAGGCCGGAGTATCCACATTGGACAGATCGCACTCGTCCCGGTGCGCCGCGGTGACCGTCTCGATCGCGCCCGCCAGCGCGTCCGGCAGCGGCTCGGCCGGATCGGCGGCCCGCGCCAGCAGCTCGTCCGCGAGCGACCGGACGTACCAGGGCACGCCGTGCCGGCAGCCGCGCCGCACCTCGCCGCCGAGGCTGTCCGGCACGCCGCAGCCGTCCAGCACCACCACGACGTCGCCGCGGTGCGCCAGCAGATCCTCGTTCGGCTTGCCCGGCCTCGGCTCGCTCACACCCGTCACCCGCATGCCCCCACGATAGGGCGGCCCTACCCGCGGGTGCCGGTGGCCATCACCGAACGGGAGCTACCCGGAGGTTTCTCACACCGCGGCGCGGATCCGGCGTCGCCGACACTAGATTGGGCGATCGTGAAGGCTGTCGCGGTGCCCCGTCGGTACGTGGCGGTGATCGCGCTCGGCACCCTGCTCAACCCGCTGAACTCGTCGATGATCGCCGTCGCGCTCGTCTCGCTGCAACACGCGTTCGGCGTCGGCTTCGGTACCGCGAGCTGGCTGGTGTCCGGGTTCTACCTGGCGGCGTGCGTCGGGCAGCCGCTGATGGGCCGCCTCGCCGACCGGTTCGGCCCCCGCCGGGTGTACTGCGTGGGCCTCGCGGTGGTCTGCGCGGCCAGCGCGCTGGCACCGTTCGCCCCCGGGTTCGGCCTGGTGCTGGCGTGCCGGGTGCTGCAGGCGATCGGCACCTCCGCGGCGTTCCCGGCCGGCCTGGCACTGATCCGACGGGCCGCCGGCACCGGGCGACCGCCGGCCGGCGCGCTGGGTACGATCGCCGTCGCCAACTCCGCCTCGGCCGGTTTCGGTCCGGTACTCGGCGGGTTCCTGGTGGCGTTCGCCGGTTGGCAGGGCATCTTCCTGGTGAACGTCCCGCTCACCCTGGTGACGTTGATCCTCGCGTTCCGGGTGTTGCCGCCGGACGAGCCGGCCGGCGCCGCGCGCACCGGGCTGGTCCGGCTGATCGACCCGCTCGGCATCCTGCTGTTCAGCGGCACTCTGGTGGGCCTGCTCGGCTTCCTGCTCGCGCTGCCGCACCATCCACTGTGGATACTGCTGCCGCTGGTCGCGGTGTGCGCGGCCGGGATGATCTGGTGGGAGCTGCGGGCCCCGACGCCGTTCCTGGACGTCCGCGGCTTCGCCCGCAGCCCGGCACTGACCGGCGTGCTCGGCCAGCAGGCCGCCATCCAGCTGGTGTTCTACGGCGTGTTCTACGGCCTGCCGATGTGGCTGGAGGAGTCCCGGCACTACTCGACCGAGCAGGCCGGGCTGCTGATGCTGCCGATCGCCGCCCTCGGCGTCGTGGTGACTCCGGTCGCCGCCCGCCTGGTCGGCCGGTTCGGGCCGCGGCTGCCACTGCTGCTCGGCTCGATCGGGCTGCTGGCCGGGTCGCTGCTGGTGTTCACGCTGCACGACGCGACCCCGGCGATCGGCATCCTCGGCGTGGCCGCGGTTCTCGGGCTGCCGAACGGCCTCAACAACATGGGGCTGCAGGCGGCGCTCTATTCTGCGGCGCCACCGGACGGCACCGGAATGGCGGCCGGCCTGTTCCAGACCGCGCGGTACGTGGGGGCGATCCTGTCCACCGCGCTGATCGGGCTGGTGCTGGAACCGCCGTCGGCCAGCGGCTTGCACCGCATCGCGGTGGTGATGAGCGTGTTCGCGGCGCTGCTCGTGGTCGCGGCGATCGCCACCCGCCGCCGCTCCGGTACCGTCCGGCAGCACTGACCAGCCGGCACGCCGCCGAGCGCGCGGGACTCGCCCCGCCGGGTACCGCCGGAGTGGGATCGCGGCGGGAAACCCGGCTGCGCGAGGATGACGGCATGCCGCTGAAGGTCCATCTGCGTCCGAACGCCCCCTACCTGGCCCTGCTGGCGATCGGGGTGGTCCTGATCGGGTTCGGCGCCGTCGGCACCGGCGCGGTCCGGTACCTGGCGTTCGTGTTCGGCGCCGCGCTCGTCGTGCTGCTCGGCTACCCGGTGGTGCTGAGCACGGTCTGCCGGGTCCCGGTGGTGGTCGTCGAGCCGGACGGCATCCGGCTGCCGCTGATGGGGGTGCGACTGCGGTGGACCGAGATCGCCGCGACGCGGCTCGGCGCCAGCCTCGGTGCCCGCGGGCGGCCGGTACTGCTGATCGTGCCGGTCGACCCGGAGGCGACGATCCGCTCGATGCGGCCGTGGTTGCGCCGGCAGGGCCGGGACGAGTTCGCCAAGTACGGCAGCCCGGTCGTGTTGCAACAGGCGTCGCTGAACCGGCCGCTGAACGACGTCCGGGCGGCGATCGAGGCGGCCCGGGCCGGCCGGCAGACCACCGGCTGACCCGGAACGAGCGACGCGCACCGGCGGAGGACCGGGACACCGCGGGCGCCGCCGGACGCTCCGCGACGCACCGGCCCGGGAACCGCGCTCAGCGGCGGAGGACGGCGACACCGCGGGGAGCGAGCCGCACCTCGCTCAGCGGTACCGACGGGTCGGTGAGCAGGTCCGGCGCCGGCGCGGCGAGCGGTACGGTGGCCGGCTCGGTGGTGTGGTTGAGCAGCACGACGTGGTCGCCGCGGATCCCCGCCTGCACCCCGTCGGGCAGGTTCGGCAGCACCGGCTCGACGCCCGCGGTGGCGCGTGCGGCGTCGAGCACGGTCCGCATCGTGGCCGGATCCGGCCGGGTGCCGAGGTACCAGGCGGTGCCGGCACCGCGGCGGTGCCGGGTGATCGCCGGCCGGCCGGCGAGTTCCCCGTCGGCGAAGGTGGCCAGCACCTCGGCGCCCTCGGGTTCGATCCACTCCGACCAGAGCGTGCCGTGACCGTCCGGTGTGGACAGCGCGCCGGTCAGGCCGATGGTGCCGCCGGTCGCCAGCGGCCAGAACTCGTCGATCCGCAGTCCGAGCAGCTCCCGCAGCGGTGCCGGGTACCCGCCGAGGTAGGCCCGGTCGTCGGCATCCACGATGCCGGTGAAGAAGGACACCACCAGGGTGCCGCCACCCTCCACGTAGGACGCCAGCCGGGCCGCCGCGGCCCGGTCCAGCAGGTACAGGTTGGGCACCACCACGAGCCGGTAGCCGGTCAGCTCGGCGGTCGGCGGTACCACGTCGCAGGCGACGTGCGCGTCGAACAGCGGCGCGTAGTGCGCCAGGTGCGCGTCCAGCAGGTTCAGGTCTCCGGACGGGTGCGAGTCGAGTTCCAGGCCCCACCAGGAGTTCCAGTCGTGCAGCAGCGCCACCTCGGCGTGCACGGTGGTGCCGAGCAGTTCCGGTACCGCGGCGAGCTCGTGGCCGAGCGCACGCACCTCCCGGTAGGTACGGGTGCTCGTGCCGCCGTGCGGCACCATCGCGGAGTGGAACTTCTCCGCCCCGCCGGCGGTCTGCCGCCACTGGAAGAACACCACCGCGTCGGCGCCCTGCGCCACCGCCTGCCAGCTCCACAGCCGCATCAGGCCCGGTGCCTTGGGTGCGTTGCGTTCCCGCCAGTTCACCGCGGACGGCGCCTGCTCCATCAGCAGCCACGGCTGGCCGCCCTTCACCGACCGGATCAGGTCGTACCCGAACGCCGCCTCGACGTGCGCCCGCGGATCGTACGGATCGGGGTAGGAGTCGATCGCCGCGACGTCCTGGTGCGGTGCCCAGCGGTACCAGTCGAGCGCCTTCTGCACCAGCCCGACGTAGTTGGTCATGACCGGCACGTCCGGGGTGAGCCGGCGCAGGATCGACTTCTCGGCCAGGTAGCAGTCGAGCTGCGCGTCGGAGGAGAACCGGGCGAAGTCGATCTGCTGCGCCGGGTTGGGGAACGTCGGCGCCACCCGCGGCGGCAGGACCTCGGCGAAGTCGGCGTACCGCTGAGCCCAGAACGTGGTGGACCAGGCGGCGTTGAGCGCCTCGATGTCGCCGTACTTCTCGATCAGCCAGCGGCGGAAGTCGGCGGCCGACACATCGCAGTAACAGGCCCGGACGTGGCAGGCGAACTCGTTGCCGACGTGCCACAGCGCCAGCGCCGGATGCCCCGCGTACCGGGTGGCGAGCCGCTCGACCAGCCGGCCGGCGTGCTCCCGGTAGACCGGGCTGGACGGGCAGAAGTGCTGCCGACCGCCCGGCGACAGGATCGTGCCGTCCGCGGTGCGCGGCAACGTCTCCGGGTACCGGTGGGCCAGCCACGGCGGCGGCGACGCGGTCATCGTGGCCAGGCACACCGACACCCCGGTCTCGGCCAGCCCGTCCATGACCGCGTCGAAGTAGCCGAAGTCGTACTCCCCCTCCCGGTGCTCGACCTCGGCCCAGGAGAAGATGCCCGCGGTGACCAGCGACACGCCGGCGTCGGCCATCAGCTTCAGGTCCTCGTCGCGTACCGCCTGCGGCCAGTGTTCCGGGTTGTAGTCGGCGCCGTAGCCGATCCGGCCCAGCCTGGCCCGGACCGCGGCCATCCGGTCGATGCTCATGCCACCTCCACCGCGGACCCGCGCGCGCCGTCCGCGGTCATGCCTTGACGCTTCCCTCGGTCAGGCCGGATCGCCAGAACCGTTGCAGCACCACGATCAGGATCATCAGCGGGATCACCGAGACCAGCGCGCCACCCACCTCCAGCTGGTACAGCAGCGGCTGCCGGGACGCGAAACCCTGCCACGAGGTGAGCCCGAGCGTGATCGGGTACAGCTTCGTGTCGGACAGCATCACCAGCGGCAGGAAGTAGTTGTTCCAGATGCCCACGAACTGGAACAGGAACACCGTCACCAGCGCCGGCGACATGATCCGCAGCACGATCCGGCGGAAGATGGCGAACTCGCTCGCGCCGTCGATGCGGGCAGCCTCCAGCAGACCCGGCGGTACCGACGCGTCGGCGTAGATCCGGCACAGGTACACGCCGAACGGGCTGACGAAGCTCGGCAGCAGCACCGCCCAGTACGAGTTGGCCAGGTGTGCCTGCGCGAACAGCAGGTACAGCGGCAGCGCGAGCGCGGTCTGCGGCAGCATCACGCCGGCCAGTACGGTGTTGAACACCGCCTCCCGGCCGCGGAACGAGAACCGGGCCAGGCCGTAGCCGGCGCCCGCGGCGAGCGCCGTCGCCACCAGCGCACCGCCACCGGCGTAGATGATGCTGTTCAGGCCCCAGCGCAGGTAGATGTGGCTGTCGAAGGAGAACAGGTCGCCCAGGTTGGTGAGCAGTTGCGGGTGGGCGAACCACAGCCCGAAGCTGCCGAACAGGTCGGTGCTGTTCTTGGTCGCGGACACGATCAGCCAGTACACCGGGACCAGGAAGTAGATCGCGATCAGGCCGAGCACCGCGGTCAGGATGATCCGGGTGGACAGCGGGCCGTCGGACAACCGGCGCCGCTTGGCTCTGGGGTGGACGGTCGTGGTCGGCCGTTCCATCGTCGCGGTCATCCGCGCCTCCTGCCACCGACCAGCCGCAGGAACCCGAACGACAGTATCGCGGCGATCAACGCCAGCAACACCGCCTCGGCCGCGGCGTAGTTGTAGTTGTTGTTGGAAAACGCGTCCGCGTACGCGGCGATGTTCGGGGTGTAGGTGCTCGTCACGTTGGCGGTCAACGGTTGCAGCACCAGCGGTTCGGTGAACAGCTGCAGCGAGCCGATGATGGTGAACACGGTGGCGAGCACGATCGCCGGCCGGATCAGCGGCAGCTTGATGTGCCAGATCGCCTGCCAGGCGTTCGCCCCGTCGATCCGGGACGCCTCCATCAGGTCACCCGGTACCGCCTTGAGCTGCGCGATGATCACCAGCATGTTGTAGCCGGCGAACTGCCAGGTGACGATGTTCGCGATCGACCACAGCACGGTGTTCGGCCCGAGGAAGTCGGGGGTGAGCCCGAGGTGACCGCCGATCGACACCAGCGGGCTGATCCCCGGCGTGTACAGGAAGCCCCACAGGATCGAGGCGATGACGCCGGGCACCCCGTACGGCAGGAAGAACGCGGAGCGGAAGAACCGCACGCCGCGCGCGGACGCCGCGTCCAGCAGCAACGCCAGCACGGTCGCCAGCACGATCATCACCGGTACCTGCACCACCGCGTACCCGAGGACCCGCAGCACGCTCTGCACGAACGCACCCTCGGCGAAGACCTTGGCGTAGTTGCCGAAGCCGGCGAACACCTGGTGGGTGCCGAGCTCGCCGTACAGGCCGGTGCGTTCGGTGCGGAACAGGCTCTGATAGAGCGCGTAGCCGATCGGTAGGACGAAGAACAGCAGGAAGAACAGGCAGAACGGGGCGAGGAACCAGATGCCCGGGGAAAGCCGTCGTCGCTTGGTGGTCGCCATCACCGCTCCTTTCCCGGTCCGGATGCCTTGAGCCCCTTGGCACGCAGGTCGTCCACGGTCTGCCGCTGCGCGGTGCGCAGCGCGTCGACGAGCCTGCCGCCGCTGTTGACCGCGCCGGCGATCGAGGCGTTCAGGTGGTCCAGCGTCGATGCCGTGGTGGGCAGCCACATCCAGCTGTCGTCGATCTGCTTGTCCGCCGCGGCGAAGATCTCGTTGTAGCGCTGACCGCCGAAGAACTTGTTCGGCCGGTCCAGGATCGTGCGGTGGTACGCGTTGTCCAGCGCCGGCCAGCCGTAGCCGCCCTTGATGAGCAGGTTGACGCTGTCCAGGTTGGTGTTGAGCCAGACCGCGAACCGCATCGCCTCCTCCGGGTACTGCGAGTTCGCCATCACCGCGGTCGACGAGCCACCCCAGTTCGCCGCGGCCGGGTGCGAGGAGTCCCACTGCGGCATCAGCGCCACCCGCCACTTCCCGGCGGTACCGGCGGCGTTGCCCATCAGCAGCGCGTCCCCCCACTGCGGCCCGACCCAGCTGACGATCTGGCCGCGCTGCAACTGCGCGAACCAGCCGGACTGCATGTCCTGCTCGGCGAGGATCAGCTTCTCGTGCAGCAGCTCGTCCCAGTAGTCGCACATCCGGGTACTGCCGGGATCGGTCATGTCTATCCGCCAGCTCTGCCCGCGCGCGGTGAACCAGTGCGCGCCGGCCTGCCAGGCCAGCCCCGTCTGGTACGCGGAGTTCGCCGGCGGGAACGCCATGATGTACGCGTTCGGGTCCGCCTTGCGCACCTTGGCTGCGGCGTCCCGGTACTGCGGCCAGGTCTTCGGCACCTCGATGCCCCACTTGGCGAACAGGTCGGCGCGGTAGAACATCGCCATCGGCCCGGACGCCTGCGGCACGGTGCGGACCCGCTCGTCGAACACCCCCTGCCGCCACTGCCACGGCACGAACAGGTGCTCGTACTTCCCGATGCCGTAGCCGGTGAGGTCGAGCAGCCCGCCGTCGAGCATGAACGCCGGCAGGATGTGGTACTCGATCTGCGCCAGGTCCGGGGCGCCACCGGTGTGCACGGCGGCGTGCAGCTTCGCGTACCCGCCGCTGCCGCCCGGGATGATGGTGTCCAGGTGCACCTGCACGTCCGGGTTGCGCTTGTTCCACAGGTCGACGGACGCGGCGATGCCGGGCACCCAGGACCAGAAGTTGAGCGTCACCCTCTCCCCGGGCCTGCGGTCCGACCGACCCGGTGGCGGCGCCACGCCGGTGCCGCAGCCGGCGAGCAGGCCGGTACCGGCCAGGGCCGTGGCGGCGCCGCCGGCCAGCACCGATCGTCGTGTCATCGCCCTTGGCGATCCCATCCTGGCCCCTTTCGGCGCATACCGACGCGGGATGGCTCCGAGCATCACCAGGGTGTGACATGCCTGTCAAGATGTATTCATAAAAAAAGACTTATCCTAGAGTGGCGGCATGGCAGCAGAGACGACCGCGCCGGGCAGGTTCCGGGGCCACACGGCGGTGGTGACCGGCGCCGCCCGCGGCATCGGCGCCGCCACCGCACACCGGCTCGCCGCCGAAGGCGCCCGGGTGGTGCTCACCGACGTCGACGACACCGGCGGGCAGGTCGCGGCGCGGATCGAGGCGGCCGGCGGGCAGGCGACGTTCGTCGCCGCGGACGTGGCGAGCGACGCCGACTGGGAGCGCGTCGCCACCGTCGCGCACCGGTACGGGCCGGTCGACGTGCTGGTCAGCAACGCGTTCTTCGACCCGGCCCGGCCGCTGCACGACACCACCCGGGACAGCTGGGACCGGCAGCTCGCGGTCTGCCTGACCGGCAGCTACCTGGCCGTCCGGACCTTCCTGCCGGACCTGCGCGAGCGGCGCGGCGCGGTCGTCGTCGTCTCCTCGGTGCACGCGCTGATCGGCCTGCCCGGCCACCCCGCGTACGCGGCGGCCAAGGGCGGGCTGACCGCGCTCGGCCGGCAGCTCGCCGCCGAGTACGGCCCCGAGGTACGGGTCAACAGCGTGCTGCCCGGCCCGATCCTGACCGCAGCGTGGGACGACGTGGCCGACGACGACCGGGCCCGCAGCGTCGAGGCCACCGCGGCCAAGCGGTTCGGCGACCCGACCGAGGTCGCCGCGGTGATCGCGTTCCTCGCCTCGCCGGACGCCTCGTACGTGACCGGCGCCGCGGTCCCGGTCGACGGCGGCTGGTCCATCACGAAGGCGTCCGCATGACCGAGTACCCGGGCCGTGGGCTGCACGGCCAGACCGTCGAGCTGATCGCGCACCGCATCCTGTCCGGCCGGCTCGCCGAGGGTGCCACGCTGGACATCCCGGCACTGGAGGCCGAGCTCGACGTGTCCCGTACCGCGCTGCGCGAGGCGCTGAAGGTGCTGTCCGCCAAGGGACTCGTCGGCGCGCGGCAGAAGCGCGGCACGTTCGTCCGGCCGCGCGAGGCGTGGAACCTGCTCGACGGCGACGTGATGCGCTGGCAGTTCGCCGCACCGGCGGCCACCTGGACCCGGTTCCTCGGCGACCTGGCGGAGGTGCGTACGTTGCTGGAGCCGCCGGCCGCCCGGCTCGCCGCGACCCGGCGCACCGACGCCGACCTGGCCGAGTTGGACGCCGCACTGTCCGAGATGGACGGTGCCGTCGAGCCCGACGCCGCGGTCGCCGCCGACCTGCGGTTCCACCGGGCCCTGCTGGCCTGCACGCACAACGAGCTGCTCGGCCGGCTGGAGGTCGTGGTGGAACGCGCCCTCGCCGAACGGGACCGGCTGGTACACGGCGGATCCGCGCCCGACCCGGTCCCCACCCACCGACCGGTGCTCGACGCGATCCGGGCCGGCGACCCGGACGGCGCCGAGACGGCGATGTACGAACTGCTCACCGCGGCCAACCAGCACGCCGCGGCGCTGACCCGGGAAGCGGAGCGCGGATGAGGATCGCACGGATCGAGACGTTCCAGGTACCGCCGCGGTGGCTGTTCTGCCGGATCGAGACCGACGACGGGCTGGTCGGCTGGGGTGAACCGGTCGTCGAGGGCCGCGCCGAAGTCGTCCGTACCGCCGTCGAGGTCGCCGCCGAACACCTGCTCGGCGCCGACCCGCTGCGCATCGAGGACCACTGGCAGGTGCTGACCAAGGGCGGCTTCTACCGCGGCGGGCCGATCCTGTCCAGCGCCGTCGCCGGCATCGACCAGGCGCTCTGGGACATCGCCGGCCAGGCGTACGGCGTCCCGGTGTACGCGCTGCTCGGCGGCCCGGTGCGGGACCGGGTGCGGATGTACACCTGGGTCGGCGGCGACGAACCGGCCGAGATCACCGACTCGGTCGGCGCCGCCGTCGCGGCCGGGTTCACCGCCGTCAAGATGAACGGGTTCGGCCGGATCGGCCGTGCCGCCACGGTTTCCGACCTCGCCGGCCTGGTCGACCGGGTCGGCGCCGCCCGCGCCGTACTCGGGGACGAGCGGGACGTGGCCGTCGACTTCCACGGCCGGGTCGCCTGGCCCACCGCGCCCCGGGCGATCGCCGCCCTCGCCGACCTGCACCCGCTGTTCGTCGAGGAGCCGCTACCCCCCGAGTACGGCCACCAGCTGTCCCGGCTCACCGGTTCCACGGTGCCGATCGCGACCGGTGAACGGCTCTACTCCCGTACCGACTTCCTGCCCGCGCTGACCGCCGGGATCGCCGTCGCCCAGCCGGACCTCTCGCACGCCGGCGGCATCTCCGAGGTACGCCGGATCGGCGCGCTCGCCGAGACCTTCGACGTGCCGCTCGCCCCGCACTGTCCACTCGGGCCGGTCGCGCTCGCCGCGTCGCTGCAGATCGACTTCGCCACGCCCAACGTGCTGATCCAGGAGCAGTCGATGGGCATCCACTACAACACCAGCAACGACCTGCTCGACTACGTCGCCGATCCGACCCCGTTCCGGTTCACCGACGGGTACGCGCTGCGCACCGAGACGCCCGGTCTCGGCGTGACGCTCGACGAGGCCGCCATCCGCGCCGCCGACGGCCGCGACCCGGGCTGGCACAACCCGATCTGGCGCCACCCCGACGGCGCGCTCGCCGAGTGGTGACCTCCGCCCCGAGCGCCGGGCCCTCCGACCATGAAGCGTGGTACGGCGTGTCTCGACCGACACGCCGTCGCGGCTCCAGGATCGAAGGGCCCGGCGGCGGTGGGTGCGGTCAGCGCTCCTCGAGTACGGCGCGGAGGAACGTCTGGGTGCGCTCGTGCTCCGGGTTGGAGAAGATCTTGTCCGGCTGACCTTCCTCGACGATGCGACCCTTGTCGAACATCAGGATCCGGTTCGACACGTCCCGGGCAAACTGCATCTCGTGCGTGACGATCAGCATCGTGATGGTCGTCGACTGGGCGATGTCGCGCAGCACGTTGAGCACGTCGGCGACGAGCTCCGGGTCGAGCGCCGAGGTGACCTCGTCGAGCAGCAGCACGTCGGGCTGCATGGCGAGCGCCCGGGCGATCGCCACCCGCTGCTGCTGACCGCCGGACAGCGAGGTCGGGTGCTGGTTGATCCGGTCGCCGAGCCCGACCAGGTCGAGCAGCTGCTTGGCCCGGTCGACCGCCTCCTCCTTCGACAGCCCGAGCACGTGAATCGGCGCCTCGGTGACGTTGTCCAGCACCTTCATGTTCGGGAACAGGTTGAACTGCTGGAAGACCATGCCGATCTTCTTGCGCACGGTGCGCAGGTAGCGCTCGTTCGCCGGGACGAGCTGGCTGCCGCGCTTCATGTGCGACAGCGGCTGGCCCTCGACGTACACGACGCCGCCGTTGACCTTCTCCAGCGTCATCAGCAGCCGCAGGATGGTGGTCTTGCCGGACCCGGACGGGCCGATCAGCGTGACCCGCTCGCCCTGCGCGACCGAGAAGTCGAGGTGGTCGAGCACGATGTTGCTGCCGAACCGCTTGACCACCTGCTCGAACAGCACCATCGGCGTACCCTCGGGCAGCTTCGGTGCACTGTCCACAGCGGACAGATCGGGGATGTGGGGTTCAGTGGCCAAGGCGCTTCTCCAACCTTCGTACCAGCAGCGACGTGGGATAGCTCGCGATCAGGAAGATCGCCGCCGCCAACGTGAACACCTCCAGGTAGCGGAAGTGGTCCGAGCCGTACTCCTGCGCCTGGAAGACCATCTCGTGCACGGTGATCACCGCGAGGAACGGGGTGTCCTTGAACATCGAGATGATGTAGTTGCCCAGTGCCGGGAGGACGTTGCGGACCGCCTGCGGCAGGATGACCGCCTGCCAGGTCCGGCCGCGCGGCATCGACAGCGCGGTCGCCGCCTCCCACTGTCCCTTCGGGACACCGTCGATGCCCGCCCGGTACACCTCGGACATGTAAGTGGCGTAGTGGATGCCGAGCACCGACGCGCCGATCACGAACGGCGACAGCGACGGCAGCAGCACGTACACCGTGAACAGCTGCACCAGCAGCGGGGTGCTGCGGACGAACTCGACGAACGCCCGGACCGGCACCCGCACGAGCCGGGTCGGCGCCCGGCGGGCCATCGCGAGCAGCAGCCCGAGCAGGATCGCGATCACCGAGCCGACCACGGTGGCGAGCAGCGTGACCGCGAAACCCTTGAGCAGCAGCGGAATGACGTCTTCGACGACGGTCCAGTCCCAGATCGACGTGTTCACGCGCCACCCCCGGCGCCGGCTCCGGCGGACCGACCGGTCGGGTCGGCTTCCCGCAGCCGGAACAGGCCACGCAGCCCGCCTCCGCGACCCAGGCGCGCCTTCGCCACCGACTCCAACGCGTTCATCAGCAGGGTGAAGATGTACGCCAGGATGAAGTAGACGACGAGCAGGAACAGGTACGACAGCGCCGTCTGCCCCGTCGCTGCCCGCAGCTGCTGACCCTCGAAGGTCAGGTCGGCGACGGTGATCAGCGACAGCAACGGGGTCGACTTCAACAGCTGGATGAGCAGGTTGTTGAACGGCGGGATCATGCCGATCCAGGCCTGCGGCAGGATCACCAGCCGCATCCGCTGGAACCCGGTCATGTTGAGTGCGACCGCGCCCTCCCACTGCGCCTTCGGCACCGCGTTGATCGCACCGCGCACCACCTCGGCGCCGTACGCGCCGAAGTTGAGGCCGAACGCGATGACCGCGCACAGCAGCGCGCTGCTGATCTGGAAGCCCAGCACCGGAAGCGCGAAGTACAGCCAGAACAGCTGCACGTACAGCGAGGTGCCGCGGAAGAACTCGATGATGGTACGGGCGATGCCGCGGACAACGAGGAAGCGCGACCTGGCCAGCAGGCCGAGGATGAAGGCCAGCACCAACGCGAGGATGGCACCGAGCACCGTGGCCTCGACCGTGACCAGGATCGCCGCACCGATGTTGCCGGCGGAATCGCCGAGCTGTGTGAGAAAGGTTCCCATCTCAGGTCGTCAGTCCCGGCCGGCGGATCAGCCCTTGCACAGCGAGGCTGTGGTCAGGGTCGCCGGCGGCACGTTGACCTTGGTGAAGCCGTACTTGCCGATCAGCGAGGTGTACTGGGTCGGGTCGGAGGTGATCTTCTTCAGCTCCTTGTTGAACGCGTCCCGCAGCGCGGTGTCCGCGGTGCGGAACACGGCACCGCCGGCGCTGCTCTGCGGCTTGCCGTCCAGCTTCGGCTGGAACGACGGGGTGACCTCGACCGGCTTGCCCTTGTTGATGTTCGCCAGCCAGCGCAGCGAGATGTCGGTCAGCGCGAACGCGTCGATCCGGCCGGCCACCAGCGCGTCCAGCCCGTCCTGCTGCTTCGCGAACTCCTTGATGTTGCCGGACTTGACCCCGGCGGCGGTGGAGAAGCTCTTCTCCACCGCGGCCTGCAGCACGCCGACGGTGGCGCCGGCCTTCGCGACCGCGTTCAGGTCGGTCAGGTGCTTCGGGTTGCCCTTCTTCACCAGCAGCGCGGTGGCGCCGACGAACTCGGGCTCGGAGAAGATGACCTCCTTGCACCGCTCCGGCGTGATCGCCATGCCGGCGCTGACCACGTCGAACCGGTTGGCCTTGATGCCCGGGATCAGCGAGTTGAAGTCGGTCAGTACGCCCCGCATCTCCTTGACGCCGAGCTCGCTGAAGATCTTCTTGTGCAGCGTCGGCGCCTCGCCGACGAGCTGGTCGCCCTGCTTGAACCCGTACGGCTGCTCACCGGCGAAACCGATGGTGACGTAGCCCTGCTTCTTGATCTTGTCGAGGGTGTTCTGCTTCGACTCACCGGTACCGGTCTGGGTGCGCGAGCACGCGGCCAGCAGGCCGGGCACGGTGAGCAGCCCGCCACCGACCGCGGCGGAGCGAAGGAGCGTACGACGAGACCACCGACTGTTGTCCGTCACGGACCTCAACCTCCTCAGGCTTCGGACCCGGCGGCCACTCGGTGCCGCGTCGAGGTCCGGGCATGGCGGGCCGGCTCGCGGCCCGGAGTTCGGGCCTGAACGCTAGCACCGCTCGTATGTTTGTTGACATTAGGATCGTCGATAGTCTGCAACATGTTGGCGAACTGCGTTGTACCGTCTCGCCGGGTGAGCGGTCCGGTCCGCCGTGTGAGCTACGGCCAACCGGCCGGGCCGCCCCTGGCGGGGCGTGGGTACCCCAAATAGGGTTCCGGTAATCCGCGGGCGTGTCGCCGGCCAGCCATGACCAGACCAGGGAGGTGCGTAGCAGTGGCGAATTCTTCACATCGCCCTATTCGCCCCGCAACGCCGCTTCGGTCGGCCCGCGCGCAGAAGATCACCCCGGTACCCCGCGAGTCCACTGTGGATCTGATTGCCGGCCGGTTGCGGCAGGCCATCTTCGAGGGCACCCTGCCGGCCGGCGCCCCGCTCGGTGAGGCCGAGTTGGCAGAACAGCTCGGCGTCAGCCGCGGCCCGCTGCGCGAGGCCGCGCAGCGGCTGGTGCAGGAACGGCTGCTCACCACCACCCGGCGGCGCGGACTCGCTGTCATCAGTATGGACGCTGCCACGGTCGCCGACGTCTATCTCGGCCGTACCGCCGTCGAATGCGCGGCGTGTCGGGTCGTGTTGCGCGACAACCTCGTCGACCGCACCGTGCGCACCCTGACCAGGGTGCACCAGCGGATGGTCCGGGCGAACAAGCGACGCGACGCGCACGCCGTCGGCGACACCGACATCGAGTTCCACCAGGCGCTCGTCGACGCCGCCGGCAGCCCGCGGCTGTCCGCCAGCATCGCCACCCTGCTGATCGAGACCCGGCTGTGCACGTACTCGCTGGACCGCCAGTTCCGGGTCCGCGCCGACATGCCGGACTCGCACGCCGAGATCATCGACGCGATCGCGGCCCGGGACGAACCGGCGCTGCTCGCCGTCGTCGAGCGGCACATGGCCGAGGCGGCCCGCCGGCTGACCGCGCCGACCGAGGTCGACACCATCTCCAGCCCGGCACCCGCGGCACCGCGCCCGCTCGACCCGCTGGAACTCCCCCTCGACGACTGACGCGCCGGCGACGCGCGGCCCGCGACCGGAACGTCAGCCGGCGGGCACCGGCACGGGCCGGGCCGCGGCCGGTTCGGGTGTCGTGGGCGTGCGGCCCAGCCGGCGGTACGAGACGGCCGCCAGCAGCAGCGCGAGCAGCCCCGCGGCGACCGGGACGGCGAACGCGCCGCGGAACCCGTACCGGTCGGCGAGGGTACCGGCGAGGCCGGCGCCGAGCGCGACCCCGGCGACGATGCCCGCGGCGAGCAGCGTCAGTACCGTCGCGGTGCGGCCGGCCGGCGCGATCCGTTCGGCCAGCGCGTACACGGTGATCAGGTACGGCGCGACGAGCAGGCCGAGGACCGCCATCGCGGCGACGGCGCCGGCGGGCCCGGAGATCGTCAGCAGCGCGGTGACCGCGACGGCGAGCGCCGCGGCGAACACCAGATACCGTGCGGGGTAACGGAACCGGGCCGGCAACCAGGCGGTGGCGAGGCCGGCGGTGGCGCTGCCGACGCCGAGCACCGCGTAGATCAGCCCGGCCGACCCGGGCCGGCCGATCGAGCCGGCGAGCGCGGTGACGCCGGTCTGGGTGCCGCCGAAGATCGCGCCGAGCGCGGCCATCGCGAGTACCAGCCCGGCCACCGGCAGCCGCGGCAACCGGGCCCGCGGCGTGGCGGACGCGGACGCCGCGACCGGCACCGGTGCGGTCGGGTGCAGCGCGAACGCCAGCCCGGCCAGCACCAGCAGGGCCGCCGCGATCAGCAGCGGCACGGCCGGCGGGAACACCAGCGCGCACAACCCGACCAGCGCCGGGCCGGCCACGAACGACGTCTCGTCGACCGCACCCTCGTACGAGAAGGCGGTCGGCACCAGCTCGCCGCGGGTGCGCAACAGGTGCACCCAGCGGACCCGCATGAACGGCCCGACCTGCGGGGTGGCCAACCCGGCGACCGTGGCGAGCGCGGTGACCAGGGGTGCCGGGCCGTGCAGCAGCGCCGCGACGACCAGCCCGGCGTACCCGGCGGCGTCCATCAGGGCGGCGACCAGCCCGACCGGGCGCTGCCCGTACCGGTCGGCGAGGGCACCGACGGCGGGACCGCCGAACGCGGCGCCGAGGCCGAGGGCGGCGGTCGCGATGCCGGCCGCCGAGTACGACCCGGTGGTGGCGACGAGCAGGGTGAGCACGCCGAGCGGGCCCATCGCGTTGGGCAGGCGGGCGAGGAAGGACAACACCGGCAACCGCGGGCCGGTGGCAGCGAACAGCGCACGATAGGCACCCAGGGCGGGCACTTCGACTCCTCTTCGGGACGATGCGACGAATCCGATCGGCGCGCTAACCCACCCTCAGCGCGCCCGTCGGGTCGATCGACCCGGGCCCTGTGCAGCCTTGATCATACGTCGCTGCGACCGGCGTACTCCCAGGTCAGCGGGCCGTTCTGGGCTGTGATGTCGACCATGCCGGTGCGCTGCACCCACCGGCCGGGTGGCCGGCCCAGGTACCGGCGGGGCGGTCCGCGTTGCCCGGTCCGGGCATAGTGAGGCCATGATGTCGCGACTGCCCGCTCCGCTCCGTCGCTGGCTGCGGCCGCGACGGCTGATCGGGCTCTGCCTCGCCGGGCTGTTGCTGGTCGCCGTGCTGGTCGGCGGTTCGGTCGGCTGGGTGCGGGTCCGCGCGCACGGCCACCTCTACTACTCGGCCGCGTCGGCGCCGACCGCGCCGGTGGCGCTCGTGTTCGGCGCCGAGGTGTACCCGGACGGCGCCCCGTCACCGTTCCTGACCGGCCGGCTGGAGCTGGCCCGCCAGCTGTTCGTGGCCGGCAAGGTGCGCGCCCTGCTCGTCACCGGCGACCACCGGCAGTGGCGGTACGACGAGCCCGAC
The DNA here is from genome assembly GCF_017312725.1 of Actinocatenispora comari. GTDB lineage: Bacteria > Actinomycetota > Actinomycetes > Mycobacteriales > Micromonosporaceae > Actinocatenispora > Actinocatenispora comari. Next base: position 29,960 of record NZ_BOPO01000033.1, read on the forward strand.
GCGATGCGCGCCTGGCTGGTCGACCACGGGGTGCCGATGGACCGGATCGTCACCGACTACGCCGGCTTCGACTCGTACCAGTCGTGCGCGCGGGCGAAGCGGATCTTCGGCGTGCACAAGGCGCTCGTCGTGTCCCAGGACTTCCACGTCCCGCGGGCCACCGCGCTGTGCCGGTCGGTCGGCATCGACGCCGACGGGGTCGGCGACACCGGACAGCACCACTGGGACGCGTACCCGCGCAACTGGGTCCGGGAGCAGCTCGCCGACGTGAAGGCGATCTACAGCATGGTCGTGCAGCCGGATCCGGAGTTCCTCGGCCGCCGCGAGCACGGCGTCGACCGCGCCGTGCGCTGACCGGCCCCGACCGCGGCCGACAGCACCGACGATCGGGCCGGGCCCGACCGCGGGCGGCAGCACCACCGACGATCGGGCCGACCTTGACCGCGGGCGGCAGCACCACCGACGACCGGCCGGCGCCGGGCCGGGACGAGCGGCACGGCGCCCGAGCAGAGAGGCGCCCCCGGCCGCTGTCGTGGCCGGGGGCGCCTCGCGGCGGGGGAACAAGGTCTGTGTGGGCCGACGCCGCTGTCGACCCGACGAGTAGAACGAGCGCGGCCCGCCGAGGTCGCGCCACTGCGGCAACCATCACAGTGGGGTGGCCGCCCGTTCCTGCTCAGGCACCGTCCACGGGCTTGGTCATCTGCTGCGCGATCACCTTGTACCCGAGGCTCTCGTACAGTCCGATCGCGGTGGTGTTGTCGCCGAACACGTTGAGCCCGATCTCGGCGACCCCGCGGGCGGCCAGCTCCCGCTCGCCGGCCCGCATGATGGCCCGGCCGTACCCGCGGGACCGGGCGTTCGGTGCCACCCACAGCTCGTACACCCAGGCCTGGTGGCGGCGCGCGGACGGCAGCGCCAGCCACAGCATGCCGACCTGCTCGTCCCCGTCGAACGCGGTGAACAGCAGCATCCCGTTGGTCCGCACGCCTTCCGGCAGCAGCAGCATGAACTCGGCCCGGGCCTGCTCGTCGGCGCGTTCCGGGGTGAACTCGCCGGCGCGCACCTTGTCCTGCCCGTAGTCACGCACCGAACGGTCGAGGTACGCGTCGAACTCCGCCTGGGTCATCGGTCGCAACGTCACCCGTGCACTCATCCGCCCATGATGCGCCCCGAAACGTGGCCGGGGCGCCTACTGCGGCTCAGTCTGGGATCCGAGTGCGGCCGCGGCTCACTCCGGGATCTGGGTGCTGAGGCAGAAGGGGTGGCCGGCCGGGTCGAGGAAGACCCGCCACCGGTCGGGCGCCGGCTGCTCGTCGGCCTTGCGCGCGCCCAGCCGTACCGCCTCGGTCTCGGCGGCGTCCAGGTCGGTCACCGCCAGGTCGAGATGGAACTGTTTCGGCGCCGGGCCGGCCGGCCAGGTCGGTGGGGTGTAGTCGTCCACCCGGACGGTGCTCAGCCAGGTGCCGCCGGCGCCGACCGCGCAGAACCGCGGCGACCGGAACGCCACCTCGCCGCCGAGCATCGCCGCCCAGAAGTCGGCCAGCACCTCGGGCTCGGCGCAGTCGATCGCCACCGCACCCAGTCGTCCCACTGCCATCGCTGCTCCCGCCGTCCGCCCGGCCCTCCCGGCCGAGGTGTCCCGTCGAGTCTGCCGTACCGGTCCGACAGCCGCCGGTCAGCCGGCGAAGTGGCAGGCCGCCGGGTGGGTACCGCGGATCGTCAGGGCCGGCGGCTCGATCGCGCACACGTCCTCGGCCCGCGGGCAGCGGGTACGGAACCGGCAACCGGACGGCGGGTTCGCCGGCGACGGGATGTCACCCGCGAGCACGATCGGCTCCGGCGCGGTCTCGCGCCACGGTCGCAGCCGGGGCACCGCCGACAGCAACGCCTGCGTGTACGGGTGGGTCGGCGCGGCGAAGATCTCCGCGGTGGGCGCCTCCTCCACGATCCGGCCGAGGTAGAGCACCGCGACCCGGTCCGCGACGTGCCGCACCACGGACAGGTCGTGCGAGATGAACAGGTACGTCAGGCCGAGGTCGCGTTGCAGGTCACGGAGCAGGTTCAGCACCTGCGCCTGGATCGACACGTCCAGCGCGGACACCGGCTCGTCGCAGATCACCAGCCGGGGCCGCAGCGCGATCGCCCGGGCGATGCCGATCCGTTGCCGCTGCCCGCCGGAGAACTGGTGCGGGTACCGGTCGGCGTGGCCGGGGTCGAGCCCGACCCGCGCCAGCAGTTCGGCGAGTTCGGCCGGCCACCGGTCCCGCGGTACCACGTCGGGGTGGATCTGCCAGGCCTCGGTGACCAGCTGGCGCACGGTGCGGCCGGGGTTGAGCGACGCGTACGGGTCCTGGAAGATCATCTGGATGTCCCGGCGCCGGCGCCGCACCTCGGCCGGTGCCGCCGCGGTCAGGTCGGTCCCGTCGAACGTCACCGATCCGGCCCTCGCCCGGGCCAGGCCGACCACGGTACGGGCCAGGGTCGACTTGCCGGAGCCGGACTCGCCGACGATGCCGAGCGTCTGCCCCGCCGGCAGGTCGAACGAGACCCCGGCGACCGCCTCGATCCGCCCGATCTCCCGGCGCAGCAGCGTCGACCGGATCGGGAAGCTCGTCACCAGGTCCCGCACCGACAGCAACGGCGGCCCGGCCACCGCGGTACCGGACTCGTCCGACGGGGCGGGCATCGGGTTCATCCGCCGACCTCCTGGCTGCGGTGACAGGCACTCGGGTGTCCGTCCACAACGGACAGTGGCGGGCGCTCGGTGCGGCACCGCTCGATCGCGTACCGGCAGCGCGGGTGGAACGCGCAGCCGCCGGGCAGCGACGCGGGATTCGGTGGCTGACCGGAGATCGGTACCAGCCGGTCGACGTCGGCGTCGTCCGGTACCGAGGCGAGCAGCCCCTCGGTGTACGGGTGCCGGCAGTGCTCGTACACCTCGCGGGTCGGGCCGGTCTCCACCACCCGGCCGGCGTACATCAGGACGACCCGGTCGGCGGCGTCGGCGACCACGCCGAGGTCGTGCGTGATCAGCGCCAGCGCCATCCCGTCGGATTCGCGCAACGACGCCAGCAGCCGCATGATCTGCGCCTGTACGGTCACGTCCAGCGCGGTGGTCGGTTCGTCGGCGATCAGCAGCCGCGGCGACATCGCCAGCGCCATCGCGATCATCGCGCGCTGCCGCATCCCGCCGGAGAACTGGTGCGGGTACTCGTCGACCCGCAGCTCCGGCGCCGGGATGCCGACCCGGGTCATCAGCTCGACGGCGCGCTCTCGGGCCGCGGCGCGGCGCATCCCGCGCCGGCGCACCAGCGCCTCGGTGATCTGCCGGCCGACCCGGAACACCGGATTGAGCGACGACAGCGGATCCTGGAAGATCATCGCCAGCTCGTCGCCGCACAGCGCGCGGGTCACCGACACCGGTCGGCCGACCAGTTCGGTGCCGCGGTAGGTGATCGAGCCGGACACCTGCGCGCCGCGCGGCAGCAGCCCCATGACCGCCTGCATGGTGACGCTCTTGCCGCTGCCCGACTCGCCGACGATCGCCACGGTCTCCCCGGGGTACACGTCGAACGAGACGCCGTCCACCGCGGACACCGTGCCGTGCCGGGTGGCGAACCGGACCCGCAGCTCGCGCACTCGCAACAACGGTTCCATGCCGCTCACCTCCCGGCCAGCTTCGGGTCGTACCGGTCCCGCAGCGCGTCACCGAGCACTCCGAACGCGACGACCAGGACGGCCAGCGCGATGCCGGGGATGGCGGAGATCCACCACGCGGTGCTGAGCAGGTCGCGCCCGCCGGCGATGGTGGTACCCCAGCTGGGCGTGGTGGCGGGGGTGCCGAGGCCGAGGAACGACAGCGACGCCTCGGCGAGGATCACGTCGCCGATGTGCAACGCCGCGATCACCAGGAACGGCGCGCGGCAGGACGGCAGCACGCAGGTACGCACGACGTGCCAGGTGCGGGCGCCCAGCACCCGGGTGGCGTCCACGTACTCCCGGTTCTTCGTGGCGAGCGCCTGGCCGCGGGTGACCCGGGCGAACGTGACCCAGCCGGAGATGGACAGCACCACGATCACGTTGCCGACGCTGGGCCCGAGTACCGCGGCGATCAGGATCGCGAGCAGGATGCCGGGGAACGCGAGCTGGATGTCGGCCAGCCGCATCAGGACCGAGTCGAGCCAGCCGCCGAACCAGCCGGCGAGGATGCCGAACACCAGGCCGATCAGCCCGGACAGCAGCAGCGCCGAGATGCCGATGGTCATCGACACCCGCGCGCCCTGCATCATCTTGGCGAGCAGGTCCTGGCCGATCTGGTCGGTACCGAACAGCACCAGGTGGCCCTCGCTGGTGTGCGACAGCGGTGCCAGCAGCCGGTTCCTGGTGTCGACGGCGACCGGGTCGAACCGGAACAGGATCGGCCCGAACGCCGCGCACAGCGCGTAGAACGCCACCACGGCAAGCGATCCGACGATCCGGACGGTACCGGTCCGGCCGCGGCGGCGGGCCGGCGGCGCGGTGGTCTCGATGGTGTCCGCCATCGCGGACGTGGCGGTCACCGCTCCTGCCTCCCTACCGACACGCGGGGGTCGATCAGCCCGTACAGCAGGTCCACGAGCAGGTTGACGACGACGAAGACGGCGGCGATCAGGATGACGCCGGCCTGCACCACGTTGTAGTCGCGGTACCCAATGGAGTCGGCGATCAGCCGCCCGGCGCCGGGCCAGGCGAACACCGTCTCGATCACCACCGTGCCGCCGAGCACGCTGCCCAGGTACAGCCCGATGACCGTGACGACGGGGATCAGCGCGTTGCGGATGGCGTGCGGGAACACCACCACCCGTTCGGACAACCCCTTGGCACGCACCGTGTTCAGGTACGACTCGTGGCTGATCTCCAGCAGGCCGGAGCGGGTCAGCCGGGTGACCATGGCGAGGAAGCCGAGGCCGAGCGTGATCGCCGGCAGGATCACGTTCTGCCAGGAGTGCGCGCCCTCGCTGGGCAGCACCCGCAACTGCCGGGCGAAGATCAGCAGCAGCACCAGACCGGCCCAGAACGTCGGGGTCGACTGGATGACCAGGGTGAACACCGAGATCACCCGGTCGAGGACGGAGTTCGGCCGGGACGCCGCGGCGACCCCGAGGCCGATCCCGACGGTCACCGCGAACACCACCGCGGCGAGCGCGAGCTCGGCGGTGGCCGGCAGCCGCAGCAGGATCTGGCCCATCGCGTCGCCGCCGAGCCGGACCGAGTCGCCGAAGTGCAGCCGCGCCACGTCGAGCAGGTAGTGCCCGTACTGCACGAGCAGCGGCTGGTCGAGCCCCATGCCGTGCCGCAGCCGGGCGACGTCGGCGGGGCTCGCGTCGGGGCCGAGGATCACCAGCGCCGGATCACCCGGTACCACCCGCAGCACCACGAAGACGATGGTGACCGCGCCCCACAGGACGAAGATCGAGTAGGCGAGGCGCCGGATCAGGTAGCCGAGCATCAGGCGCTCGCCCCCGACCGGGCCACCAACCCGGCCGGCGGGGTACGGGTCGGGCGCGAGCCGGCCGGCGCGGGTGCCGGCGGGGCGGCCAGGTGACCCGCCACGCGGCGGGCACAGCCGACGGTGGCGGCCCCGATCCGTTGCCGCGCCACGTGGTCGTGCTCGTCCACGGCCACCTCGACGGCGGCGATCGCGAGCCCGTCCGGGCCGAGTACCGGTGCCGCGACGGCCGCGCCGACGGCGTACCCGCGCGCCCGGATCCGGCCCAGCGACAGCAGCAGCCGGTACCCGTCGACACCGCGCTGCGCGGCGCACCGCTCCGCCTCGGCGCGCGGCCGGAACGCCAGGTACGCCGCGCCCAGCTCGGTGTCGGCCAGCGCCGCGGTACCGCGGGGTGGGGTGACCGCACCACCGCGGGCGTCGACCGACAGCGACCGGACCAGCCCGCCGTACCGGGGCAGCGCGAACCCGGCCGGCCGGCGTACCGCCCGGGCGAGCGCGCCGAGCGCGGCCTGGATGTGCGGCCAGCGCGCGGTGGCTGGGGCGGGCCGGGCGGACTCGGCGAGTTCGTACAGGCCGATGCCGACGGTGTAGCGGTTGTCGTCCACCCGCTGCACCAGGCCGTGCTCGAGGAACGCCGCGAGCATCCGGTGCACGGTGCTCTTGTGCAGGCCGGCGACGGCGGTCAGTTCGGTCAGGGTCATGGGTCGCCCGCGGCGACCGAGCTCGCCCAGCAGCGCGAGCCCGCGAGACAGCGACTGCATCTCCGGTGCCTTCCGTCCGGGGGTGACGGGTGGTGCGGGATGGTCCGTGAACGTTACCGGTAACGTTCACGGTGGCAAGCTAGCCAGCCCTCCAGGGACTGTCAAGAGCCCCGTTGCACATCGCGAAACGCCCTTGTTCTCGCTGGTACCGGCGGGGTCCGCTGATCCGCGTCAGCACACGGGAGTGCCCGAGCCGGCCGCCAGGGCCTCGGGCGCAGCGGACGGCACGGCGCCGGCCGCGCGGCCGGCCGTGTCCGGTCACCAGTCGAGGAGCGCGGATGACACGTTGGGCAGTGGACGACCCGGTCGGCGGCGGCGACCGCCGGCTGCGGCTGACCCTGGTACGGCACGGCGAGTCGCAGTGGAACCGGCAGCGCCGGGCCCAGGGACAGCGCGGCCCGGGCCTCACCGAGCTCGGCCGGAGCCAGGCGGCGCGCACCGCGGCGCGGCTCGTCACGCTGCCGAAACCCGACCTGGTACTCGCCAGCGACCTGCCGCGGGTGGTCGAGACCGCGCGGCCGTACCCGGCGGAACCGGTACCGGAGCCGCGGCTGCGGGAACTCGACAGCGGGGCGTGGGCCGGCCTGCTGCTCACCGACGTGGAACGCGAGTGGGCCGGCGACATCGCCCGGATCCGCGCCGGCGAGGACCTCCCGCGCGGCGGCGGCGAACGGTTCGCCGACCTGCGCCGCCGGGTCGCCGCGCTGCTCGCCGACCTGGCCCGGCAGGTGCCGGCCGGTGCGGAGCGGCGGGTACTGGCGTTCACCCACGGCGGGCCGATCCGGGCGCTGGTCGCCGAGGTGCTCGGCCTCGGCGCCGACGGGCACCGGCTGCTCGCCGACCCGGGCAACTGCTCGCTCACCGAGCTCCTGCTGTACGTCGGCGACGGCACGATCACCGCCGGCCGGCTGGTCCGGTACGGCACCGACGACCACCTCGCGCCGGCATCCCCGAACGCCGGCCAGCCCGCGCCGGCGGTCCGGGCAGCCGCGCAGCGAACCGCGGCGGCCGGTCCGAACGCCGTCCAGCCCGCGCCGGCGCAACCGGACCCGGTGGAGGGAGACGCATGAACCACCCGGTGACGTTCACCGCGATGACCTACAACCTGTGGGGCGGCTGGCGGTTCGACGAGCGACGCGGCCCGCTGACCGAACTGCTCACCCGACGCTCGCCCGACCTGCTCGCCACCCAGGAACTGCACCCCGACTCGCGCGCCGCCGTGGACGCCGCGCTGACCGGCCACGACCGGGTACGGGACGGGTTCGAAGGATGGGCGACCCGCAGCAACCTGTGGTGGCAGCGCGACCTGTTCACCGAACTCGACCACGGCGCCACCGACGTCGGCATCTGGTCCGAGCACGCCCGGCTGTTCTGGGTACGCCTGGCCTGCCCCGCCGCCGGTACCGAGCTGGTGTTCGCCACCGCGCACCTGACCTGGCCCGGCCATCCGCGCGAGATCGCCGACGACCGCAGCCCCCGGGTCGACCAGTCCCGCGCCATCGTCGCCGAACTGGCCCGCCTCACCGGCGACGCGGCGGTGCTGTTCTGCGCGGACACCAACGACTACGCGCGTCCACTGTGGACGTTCTACGACGGTGCCTACCGGGAGCCGTTCGGCCAGCTCGGCACGGTGGCGCCGGCGACCCATCCGGTGTACCCGCTGCCGCTGGACAAGCCGCGGCAGTGGCCGGACACGTACCCGGCCGCGAAGACGATCGACTGGCAGTTCTTCCGCGGGCCGTTGCGCGCGGCCGGCGCGGAGGTCGTCGAGTACTTCTCCGGCGGCGTCGCGCCGTCGGACCACAAACCCGTCCAGTGCACGTACCGCTTCACGAGTTGAGGAGAAACCGTGAGACGACGCACGATGACCAGCATGCTGGGGGCGATCGCCCTGACCGGCGTACTCGCCGCGACCGGTTGCGGCGCGACCGAGTCGGCGAAGAACGCCGGCGGCAAGGGCCTGCGGGTCGCGCCGGCCACGTTCCCGGTGTCGCTGAACATCTACCAGTACCCGGCCGAGGCGGCGGTGCAGGGCCCGGTGCAGCACGTGCTGGAGACGCTGGTGACGCGCTCGGGCAACGACTACCGGCCGCTGCTCGCCACCAAGTGGAGCCAGCCGAACGACACCACCTGGACGTTCACCCTGCGGTCCGGGGTGACGTTCTCCGACGGCAAGCCGCTGACCGCCGACGACGTGAAGGCGTCCGCGGACGCGCTGATCAAGGCGGGCAGCTCGCTGGCGCCGCTGTGGGAGCCGGTGAAGTCGGTGGCCGCGACCGACGAGCACACCGTCACGATCACCACCGCCCAGCCGCTCGGCACGATGCTCGCCACGATGAGCCTGCTGCCGATCACCGAGGCCGGCAAGGCGAGCAGCGAGTCGTACTGGAAGAAGCCCGTCGGCACCGGACCGTACACGGTCAGCCAGTGGTCGCCGGACAAGCAACTCGTGCTGTCCCGCAACGGAAAGTACTGGGGCGCCAAGCCGGCGATCCCGACCATCACGTACCTGAACATCCCGGAGGAGTCGGCCCGGATCACCGCGCTGTCCACCGGTGAGGCGGACGTGACGAACGGGATCGGCGCCGACTCGGTCGACCAGGTGAAGAAGATGCCGGACGTCGAGTACGACACGAAGCCCGGCTACAGCTACGAGTTCATCTGGTTCAACTCGTCCCGGAAACCGTTCACCGACAAGCGGGTCCGGCAGGCGCTGTGGTACGCGGTCGACGTCAAGCAGGTGGTCGGCGATCTGTACGGCGAGCAGGCCAAGCTGGCGCAGGCACCGATCCCGCAGCCGGTGTTCGGCGCGCCGCAGCTGTCGCCCTACCCGTACGACCCGGCGAAGGCGAAGAAGCTGCTGGCCGAGGCCGGCTACCCGCACGGGTTCTCGACCACGATCCAGTGGGCCAGCTCCGACGACACCAACCAGAACTCGCTCGGCCAGGCGTTCGTCTCGTACTGGGCGAAGATCGGGGTGAAGGTCAAGCCGCTGCCGAAGGAGCGCTCGGTCTGGCTGGAGGACCTCAACAAGCTCAACTGGGACATGAACCTGCAGGGCAACACGGTCGCCACCGGCGACGCCGACTACACCCTGGGCCGGCTCTACACCTGCCAGGCCAAGCGGATGGGCTACTGCAACCACCAGCTGGACACGCTGCTGGCACAGGCGAAGGCGACGTCGGACCCGGACGAGCGGACCGCGCTGTACAAGCAGGCGGCGCAGATCGTCTGGAACGACGCGGTCGGGATCTTCCCGGCCGACTTCACCGTCGACCTGGCGTACCGGACGAACGTGACCGGGCTGACGATCGACCCCGCCGGCCGCCAGTCGTTCGTCCAGGCCAAGCTGGCCAACTGAAACACGTTGCGCGGCAACGGATCCGGCGTTGCGACCGGTGCAACCACCGTTGCCGCGCAACCGTACCGCCACCTAGCGTCGAGGCACGCACGCCGTCGAGGCACGCACCCGTCGGAGGAAGGACCAACGTTGTCACCACACCTGGGGAGCACCGGCGAACAGGTACGGCGGGGCATGCTCGCCGCCGACCCCGCCCTGTCCCGGTTCGATCCGCTGCCGCGGATCCTCACCTACGACAACTTCGACCACGGCACCAACGGCTGGACCGAGCTGATCGGCAACTACGACGGCAACGGCGATCTGTCCACCGTGGACGATCACATGCGCGACTTCCGCCCGCCGCAGGTGTCCAACTGCACCTTCTTCGACACCGGTACGCACGGCGCGCTCACCGGTGACTACGCGCTCAAGCTCGCCACCCGGCCGTACGTCGGGCACACCGCGGTCGCGATCCGCCGGCTCACCATGGCGCGCAAGGGACTGGTGCAGCTGGAGACGCACTTCACCTACAAGGCGGAGGCGACGCTCGGCACGGACGCGGCGAACAACTCGTTCGGCGGCGTCACCTGGGACGGCAACCTGCACCCGAGCGAGGCACAGTTCGGCGCGTTCACCGTGGCGACCGACATCTGCGGTGACGGCGGGCTGCGCTACCACACCGTGATGCGCTACCGGAACACCACCGTGGACAACAAGCTCGACCAGCGCTGGGTCTACCCGGTGGTGCCGGAGCCGACGCCGCGGGAACACCTGCAGGGCAGGGTGAAGCTCGGCTACGGCGACGACTTCACCGCGCCCGATCCGAACGACTGGCACCCGGCCTCCGAGCCGATGGCGATGTGCTACAACGAGGTCCCGACCAAGGTCAACTGGCACTACCTGCGCTGGCTGATCGACACCGACGCCCGGCGCAACGTCGAGCTGCAGATCAACGACACCACGCTCGACCTGCGCGAGGTGCCGGTCCCGGTGTACACCGACCGGTACGACTCGCTGGAGAACCTGCTGAACTTCTACTTCAGCGTGCGCACCCACTCCGGTGTCCGGAACTTCCTCTATCTCGACTCCGTACTCGTTTCCGTGGATTGGTGAGGCGATCATGCGTCATGCCCAGACCGCCGTGCTGGAACGCGGCGCCGAGTTCACCGGCGAGTTCGCCACCGAACCGTACGAGCTGCCGTGGGCCGCGGAGGCCCGGTTCTTCGTGCAGGTGATCGACCCGGCACCGGGCACCGTCACCCTGACCACCCAGCTGTCCCCGGACGGACTGAACTGGATCGACGCCGAGCACCTGGCCGCGGTCGAGCTGGACACCACCGGTGTCGGTATGGTGACCTGGCGGGTATCCGAGTTCGGCGGCTGGCTCCGGCTGCGCGGTGCGGCCCGCCCCACGGACGCCGGCCGCGGCCCGCGACTGCGGATCCACCTCGTCGCCAAGGAGTAACCGAGATGACCGTGCACCGGCCGACCGGCACGATGCGGCGCCGGGTCCGGCTGTCCGACATCGCCGAGGCGGTCGGCTGCTCGGTCAACACCGTCTCGCGCGCGCTCACCGGCAAGGACAGCGTCAGCCCGGCCACCCGGGCGCAGGTGATGGCCGAGGCCGAACGGCTCGGGTACGTGCCGAACCACCAGGCCCGCTCGCTGGTGCTCGGCTCCACCCGCACCGTCGGCCTGGTCATCACCAACCCGTCCAACACGCTGTACGCGGGGCTGATCTCCAGCGTCGAACTGCGCTGCCGGGCGCTCGGGTACTCGGTGATGCTGCTGGCCACCGAGGAGAGCCCGGAGTCCGAACGGGTCGCCGCCGAGTCGCTGCTGCACGCCGGCGTCGACTCCGCCCTCGCGGTGCCGGTGCAGGCCGAGGCGGACCACTGGGAACGGCTCCGCCGGGCCGGCATCGACCTGGTGTTCGTCAGCCGGGAGTTACCCGGCATGGACGTCGACTTCGTCGGCATCGACAACGAGCACGGCGCGTACCAGTCGACCGCGCACGTGCTGGAGTCCGGCGCCCGGGTGGTCTGGGCGCTGGAGGAGGACCTGCCGATCAGTACCGTCCGGCAACGGCGGGACGGCTACCTGCGCGCGATCGCCGACCACGCCGCCGATCCGGGCAGCGCCCGGGTGCTGTCCGTACCGACCCGGCGGCGCGACTCGCTGACCCTGCCGTGGCAGGCCGAGGAGGCGTACCGGTTGGCCAAGCGGCTGCTCGCCGAGTGCGACCTGCCGGACGCGTTCGTCACCGGCAACGACTACTTCGCCCTCGCGCTGATCCGGGCGCTCACCGAGCACGGGCTACGGGTGCCGGACGACGTGCTGGTCGTCGGCTACGGCGACCACCCGTACGCGGGATACCTCACCCCGACGCTGTCCAGCGTGGCGCTGCCGGCCACCGAGCTCGGCACCACCGCCGTCGACGTGCTGATGCGCCGCACCGCCGAGCCGGACGCGCCGACCACCCGGCACCTGATCGCGCCGCACCTGATCCCGCGCGAGTCCACCCGCCGCTGAGGCCCGCGAGGGCAACCCTTGCGGGGGAACCGACCGGTGGCGTGCCGACGTGCCGGATCGGTGGCCGCGCCGGGGTTTCGACCGGCGCGGCCGCTCTCGTCACTCGTGCGCGACGAAGTCGATCTCGACCAGGATGTTGTTCAGGTCCGAACCCACGGTGGTACGCACCGGGGCCGGATCGGCGGTGAAGAACTCCCGGTACGCCTTGTCGAACTCGACGAAGTCACGGTGCAGCTCCTGCAGGTGCACCGTCGCCTTCACCACGTGCTCGAAGCCGAGGCCGCGCTGCGCCAGCACCGCGCCGAGGTTCTTCATCACCTGCCGGGTCTGGGTGGCGACGTCGTCGCCGACCGCCTTGCCGGTGGCCGGGTCGATCGGCCCCATCCCCGCGGTGTACACGAACCCGTCGATCGCCACGCCCTGCGAGTAGCCGCCCGCCGGCGCCGGCGCCTGGTCCGTGCGCAACCCCTGCCTGTCCGCCATCATCTGCTCCATTCGTTGTCGGGTAACGGTTCCGGGCGGGCCTGGTGGATCCACCAGGCGGGCCGGCCTTCTAGCGTTGCACGTCGTCGTCGGAGTCGGCGCCGAGCAGGTCGAGCTCGGCCCGGCTCGGCAACCCCTCCCAGTCGCCCGGCACGGTCACCGCGAACGCGCCGGCCACGGTCGCCGCGTGCAGGCATCCCTCCGGTGCCGTACCGCCGATCCACTCGGTCAGGTAGGCGGAGGCGAACGCGTCGCCCGCACCGACCGGGTCGACCGCCCGGACCGGCTTGGCCGGCAGGTCGTACCCGGTGCCGTCGAGCAGGCCGACCACGCCGCGGGAGCCGCGCTTGACCAGTACCTGCCGGGGGCCGAGCTTCGCCAGCTCCGCGGCCAGGGCCGCCTCGTCGTCGCCGGAGACCACCAGCCGCGCCTCCGGGCCGGTGGCGAACACGATGTCGGCCCGGGCGACCAGCTCGCGCAGCTCGGCACCGGCCGTGGCGGCATCCCACAGCGCGGCCCGGTAGTTGAGGTCCAGCGACACCGCGACCCCCGCGCCGCGAGCCGCCTCCACCGCGGCGTGCACCGCGTCCCGCGCGGTCCCGGACAGCGCCGGCGTGATCCCGGTGACGTGCAGCACCCGCGCCGCGCGCACCAGCGATTCGTCCACATCGGACGGTGAGAGCCGGGACGCGGCGCTGCCGGACCGGTAGTACTGCACCCGGGTCGCGGTGTCGGTGCGGCGCTCCTTGACCATCAGGCCGGTCGGCGCGGTGCCGTCGACCGCCGCGTACACCGCGACGCCCTCGGCCCGGATCGTCGCGGTGACCAGCCGGCCGAACTCGTCGTCGCCGACCCGGCTCAGCCAGGCCGCCCGGCGGCCCAGCCGGGACACGCCGATCGCCAGGTTCGACTCCGCGCCGGCAACCGAGAGGTCGAGGCTGTGCATGTGTCGCAGCAGGCCGACCCGCGGCGCCGCCAGCAGCGCCATCGTCTCGCCCAGGGTCACCAGTTCGGCCGCGCCGCCGCCCGGGCCGCCGATCGGCCCGGGCAGATCCGTCCGGTACTCCGGGGTGCTCACCGGTGCCTCCCGCTCGCCGGAGCCGATGCCGGACGGCGCGGTCCGGAGCGCCCGTGGCCGAGCGCCCCCGGCCGCCGTGCCAGCTCGGCCAGGGGTACCGTCGCCGCGGTCATCCGCGGGCCTCGCGGATCACGTCGAGCACCGCGCGGGCCCGGGCGCCCAGCTCGGTCAGCGATCCGCCGTCCAGCGCGTCGCCCATCAACGGGCCGCCCATGCCGACCCCGATCGCGCCAGCGGCAAGGTATTCCGGTACCAGGTCGAGGGTGACGCCGCCGGTCGGCATCAGCGGCACGTCGTCGATCGGGCCGCGCAACTCCTTGAGGTAACGCGGGCCGGCGACGGAGGCCGGGAACACCTTGACCGCGGTCGCGCCGAGCCGCCACGCGGTGAGTACCTCGGTGGCGGTGAACGCGCCCGGGTAGTAGCCGAGGCCACGGGCCACCGCCTCGGACGCCAGGGCGGGATCGGTGTGCGGGGAGACGATGAAGGTGGCGCCGGCCTGCTCGGCGGCGTCGATGTGCCCGACCGTCAGCACGGTGCCGATGCCGAGCTCCACCTCGTCGCCGTACCGGGCCCGGGCGGCGGCCACCGCGGCGAACCCGTCCGGCGTGTTCGTGGTGATCTCCAGGCAACGGATGCCGTTGTCCACCAACGTATCGATCACCGCGGGCAGGTGTTCGCCGGTGCGCTTGCCGCGCAGGATCGGAACCACGCCGGTCTCGATCAGCGCGGCGCTCGGCGCGCGACGGGCAGGGGTGTTCATGTCGTTTCCCTCCAAGAGGTGCCAACAGAATGGCACCATCGGCGCGTTTCTGCCGGCGCCGTTAGAAATAGGTGTGGATCAGATCGACCACTCGGTGGTCGGCGTCGAGCATCGGCACCACCCGCCACTTGTCGAACGCGGTACACGGGTGCGAGATGCCGAACGCGATCAGGTCACCGGGCCGCGGCGCCGGGCCGCCCGAGGTGTCCAGGTAGGCGTGCTGGTCGTTGAACCGCAGCACGGTGAACTCGGCGGCCGACTCGACACCGCCGTCCGCCCGCCGCAGCGTCTTCGGCACCGGCAACCCCTCGTCGTACGGGGCGTCCCGCTTGCCCATCGCGACCAGCGCCAGGCCCGGCTCCGGGGTGGAGGTCACCTGCGCCCACACCGTCAGCGCCGGGATCAGCGAGCCCTCGGCGCCGATCCTGTTGAACGGCGTCATCTCCCGGTAGAAGCCGTCGTCGTGGGTGATGTAGGAGCCGGATCGCAGCAGCACCAACGTCTCCCGCTTCGCGAGCCGGTCACCGGCCAGCACGTCGGTCACCGCGTCGAAGTACGCCGAGCCGCCGGCCGACACCACCACCGGACCGGGGCGCACCAGGTCGAAGGCGACCAGCGCCTCGGCGGCCTCGCGCAGCGTGCCGAGGAAGCCGCGCGCCTCCGCCACGGTGGGCAGGCCCCCCTCGTACCCGGAGACGCCGGCCACCGCGAGCCGCGGCACCGCGGCGGCCGCCCGCGCCAGCTCGACGACCTCGGCGACGGTGCGCACCCCGGTACGGCCGTGCGCGTGGCCGAGCTCGATCACCACCTCCAGCGGCCGGTCGCCGGTCACCTCGGCCAGCGCGGCGGAGATCGCGCCGAGCCCGTCGGCCGAGTCGAGGTAGAACAGGAGCTCGAAGTCCGGGTCGCGCTCGCGTTCGGCGATGACCCACCGCAGCGCCAACGGATCGAGCAGCTCGTTGGCCAGGAAGATCCGCGGTACGCCGAAGCCACGCGCGGTGAGCACCTGGCTCGCCGCGGCGAGCGTGATGCCCCAGGCGCCGGCGTCCAGCTGCTGCTCGAACAGCCGGGGCGCCATCGTGGTCTTGCCGTGCGGCGCGAACGCCAGCCCGTGCCGCGCGGTGTAGTCGGCCATGGTGGTGACGTTGTGCGCCACCGCATCCCGGTCGAGCACCAGCAGCGGCCAGCTGAACGGTCCGGTGAAGATGTCGTACCCGGCGGCGACGAACTCCGCCGCCGGCAGCCGGGCACCCGGCAGCCACAGCCCCTTGGTGCGCCAGTCGACCTGTTCCTCGGGAATCCTCAGTGCCACGACGCCTCCTGTCGACGGGAACCTGGGGCCATCACCGGTGCCCCAGTGCGGCCGAGATCTGGTGGGCGGCGGCGACGACCTCCGGCGCGAGCCGGCGCACCTGCGCCGTCGTCATCCGCGACGCCAGCCCGGACACCGACACGGCGCCGACCACCCGGTCCTCGTGGTCGAACAGCGGCGCGGCGACGCACCGTACGTCCGGCTCGTTCTCCTGGTCGTCGATCGCGTAACCGCACTGCCGGATCCGGGCCAGCTCGCGGCGCAACGCGTCCGGCTCGGTGATGGTGTACGCGGTGGCCGCGTCCAGGCCCGCGTCGAGCACCGCGGCCAGCTGCGCGTCGCCGGCGAACGCCAGCATCGCCTTGCCGACCCCGGTGCGGTACAGCGGGACGCGGCGGCCGACGCGGGAGGCCATCCGGACGTTGGCCTCGCTCTCCACCTTGTCGATGTAGACCGCCTCCAGCCCGTCCGGGACCACCAGGTGACAGGTCTGCCCGGACGAACGCTGCAACGCGCGCAGCTGGGTCGCCGCCACGGTCCTGATGTCCAGCGTGGACAGGTAGGCCTGCCCGAGCTGCAGCGCGCCGACGCCGAGCCGGAACCGTCCGCTCGCGGCGTCCCGGGCCAGCAGCTCGGCGTCGATCAGCGGCTCGGCCAACCGCAGCACCGTGCTCTTGTTGAGCGACAGCGCATCCGCGATCTCGGTCAGCGTCGCGCCGGCGCCGCCGACCTCGCGCTCCACGTAGGACAGGATGGTCAGCGCCCGGCGCAGCGAGGACGACTGGTTGCGGGCCGCGGTCTCGATCATCGTGGCGATCGCAGCGGGACGCCGGCGAGGGCGCCGGTCAGCTCGCCGCCGGCGAGCACCGGCCGGCCGTTCACCAGCACGTCGTCCACCCCGACCGCGGGCCGTCGCGGATCGTCGTAGGTGGCCGCGTCGCGCACCCGGTCCGGATCGATCACCGCCACATCGGCGTGGTAGCCGACCCGCAGCTGGCCGCGGCCGGCGAAACCGAACCGGCGGGCCGGGTTCGCGGCCAGGTGCACCACCGCGTCCGGCCAGGACAGGTCGGCGAGCTCGCGCACATGCCGGGCCAGTACCCGGGCGAACGCGCCCCACCCGCGCGGGTGCGGGTGCGAGCCGACGTAGATCCCGTCCGACGAGCCCAGCTGGGCCGGATGCTTCAGCAGCGCGCGCACCGACTCCTCGCTGTTGGTCGGCGGCTGGCCGAACACGCAGCCGGCCCGCAACTCGGTGGCGCGCAACAGTTCCACGCAGGTCGCGGCCGGGCTGAGGCCGGCCCGTTCGGCCACCGCGACGAGCGGCTGCCCCTCGGCCCACCGCCACTCGTCGGACGGCACGTACGACAGGGTGATGCGCGGCCACACCTCGGCCCGGTGCGCGAACCAGTCGGTGTCCAGCCGGCGCTGCACGCCGGGGTCGGCGAGCTGCTCGACCGCGCGTTCCACGTCGGCGGTGGGCAGCCACTCGGGCAGCGTCACCATCGCCAGGATGGTGCTGCCCCGCAGGTACGGGTAGCTGTCGAAGGTGAGGTCGATGCCCTCGCTGCGCACGTCGTCGACCAGCCCGATCAGCTTCTCCGCCGGCCCGTGGTAGTGCGAGACGTGCACCGCGACACCGCTGTCCCGGGCGATCTCGCGCACCTCGGCGATGCCGGTCGGCGCGTCGGCCTCGTACCCGCGCATGTGCGTCACGTACGGCAGGCCGCGGGCGGCGACCGGACGGCACAGGTCGGCCAGCTCGGCGGCGTTCGCGTACCGGCCCGGGCTGTATTCCAGGCCGGTGGACAGGCCGACGGCGCCCTCGTCCAGGGCCCGCTCCACCAGCCGGCGCATCCGGGCCAGCTCGGCGGCGTCGGCCGGCCGCTGCGCCGAGCCGAGCACCTCGTACCGGATCGTGCCGTGTGGCGCGAGGTAGGCGGTGTTCAGCGCGGTGGTGTCGGTGTAGCCGGCGAGCAGCGCGGCGACGCCGACCGGGCCGTCCCCGAGCCCGTCCGGCGGCCCGTTGACCGCGTCGAAGTAGCGCGCCACGTACCGCAGGGTGGCCGGCGAGGCGGGCGCGAAGGACAGCCCGTCCTGGCCGAGCACAAACGTGGTGATGCCCTGGCGCAGCGCCGCGAGCTGCACGGCCGGGTCGCGCACCAGCGCGTCCCCGTGCACGTGCGCGTCGATGAACCCGGGCGTCACGTACCGTCCGGCGGCGTCGATGCTGTGCTCGGCCTCGGCGAGGTCGAGCTGGCCGAGTGCGGCGATCCGGCCGCCGGTGACGGCGACGTCCGCCCGGTACGCCGCCGCGCCGGTGCCGTCGAGCACCCAACCGCCGCGCACAATCACGTCGAACACGCCGCACCCCACCTCCCTGTCCGTCTCTCAGTCTCCTGCGCGCTAGGCATTGACTGCTCCCCTTCCCGACAAGGAGCTCCACGCTCCTCGGGGACTGCGGGATTCATGGCTCACGCTGCCTTTGGTCCCGGCGGGGCCGAAGGTCTTCTGCGATCAACACCATCCGGGTTCAGACCAGCCCGGACCAGCATCACGCGGGCGGAGTTCTTGTCCCTGGGTCGGGACTGCCCGCACACGGTGCAGGTGTAGATGCGTTGCGACAGCGGTAGCCGGTGCTTGGTTCTCGCCCCGCACTGCCCGCAGTCGGTGGTCGTGTTCGCCGGGTGCACCAGGTGAACATCCCGGCCATGTTTATGGCACATCTCGACCAAGGTCGTCTTTGTCGCGCTGATCGCCGCGTCGGCGGCCTTGCTCGCCATGGTCGACTTGGCCAAGAACCGGGGCCGGAAGTCTTCCACCGCGACCGCATCATGGTCACGAGCCACGCGCTTGGCCCACTTGCGGGCGGTGTCCTGCCGCTTCCGGGCCACCTTCTTGTAGGCCTTGGCAGCCTGCCGCTTGGCCTTCCGGTAGCCATGCGAAGCGACCCGTCCACTCACGGGCCTACGGCGGGCCATCATGCGCTGGTAACGGGCGAGCCGCTGAGCAGCGGCCCTGCCGTACTCGGGGTGCGGCAGGTCGTGGTCGTCGCTGGTGGTGGTCGCCAGCTCTTTCACGCCCCAGTCGATGCCAAGTACACGGCCCGTGGACGGCAGCGGCTCGGCCCGGGTGATCACCACGAAACTGGCGTACCAGTGGCCGAGGCTGTCCCGATACACTCGCACCGATGATGGGTCGGCAGGCAGATTCCGAGACCACGCCACCGTCAACGCGATCCCGCCAGCCAGCAGCAGCTTCCCTTCGCGCAGCCGGAAACCCCGCAGCGTGTAGTTGAGACTCGGTAGCGCCTCGGACTTCTTCTTGAACCTCGGCAACCCCGCACGCTGCCGCATCGGAAGGCGACCCTTGATGTCCTTGAGCGCTTTCGCCCGGGACTTCGCGAAGTCACGGATGATCTGCTGCTGTGGCACCGACGCGCCCTCACGCAACCAGTCGCGTTCGGCACGCCAGCCCGTCAGCATCTTGTCCAGCTGCGCCGGGCCACACGTACGAGCGGTGTCCCCGTTGCGGTTGGCGTCGTAGGCGGCGCGAGACTGCTCGACGCACCGGTTCCACACCCATCGACAGCGGTCCCACTCCGCGAGCAGACCCGCACGGGCAGTCGACGAAACGCGAAGCCGATAGGTGTAGCGGACACGTCCGGCTTCCACACTCGGCATCACTTTCGACACCCACGCTGATGGCAGCGAAATCGACCCCCCTCGTTCCCACCTTCGAGAAAGGAACATCCGCAGCACGGAAGATCGGTGGCCGCGGTCCGACGACATCTTCAACACAGAGTTTTGCATATCGGCATCGATTGGCGGGCGGCGGGCCAGCGAGGCCGGTCAGGACCGGGATGCTCTCGCGCCGGCGGCCAGGACCACTGCGAGCGCGGCGTCGCGAGGATGCTCACCGTCCGGCCTGACTTCGCCACGTGGCGAAGTCAGGCCGGACGGCCCAGTTCGTAGTGGTGCAGGCGGTCGTCGGTGGTGTGGCGGCGCATCCCGGACTTCGCCAGCACCCGCTGCGAACCGACGTTGTCGTGCGTCGTGTCGGCGATCACCCGGCCGACCGGCCGGTGCCGAACACGCGGTCGAGCAGCGCGCACAGCGCCTCGGTGGCGATGCCGCGGCCCTCGACCTCGGGCGCGACGCCGTAGCCGAGCTCGACCGTACGGTCGGCGCCGGGTGGGCCGAAGCAGCCGAGCGCGCCGACGACCAGGCCGGTCTCCCGCTCGACGATCTGCAGCGGGCCGAACCACGGATCGGCCGACGGGTCGTGCCGCATCGCCATCCGGGCCACGTCCCGGTCGTCCTGGCGCGGGTACCCGGGCGACCAGTGCTGGCCGGCCCGGTCGCCGGCGAGGATCCGCTCCGCCTGCTCCCGGCCCAGCGGTCGCAACTCCAGCCGCGCGGTGCGCACCACCGCGGCGGCCATCTCAGCCACCTCCCGCGTCGCCGGTACCGGTGGGGCGTTCGTAGGTGGTGACGACGACGCCGGAGTCGAGCACGTCGGTGTGCACCGGGCGGTACGTGTCGACGGCGAACGGCCCGGCGAACAGCGGGATGCCGGACCCGATGGCGATCGGCGCCCGCTTGATGATCAGGCGGTCGATCTCGGGCCGCAGCGCCGCAGCCAGCTGCGCGCCGCCGATCAGCCAGATGCCCTTGCCGGGTTGCCGTTTCAGCTCCCGCACGTACGCCACCGGGTCGGTGCCGACGAGTTCCACGTCGGCACTCTCGGTCAGGGTGCGGGAGAACACCACGTGCCGCAGGTGCGGGTACGCGTCGGCCAGGCCGGCGTCGAGCCCCAGCTGGTAGCTGCGTCGGCCCTCCAGCACGGTGTCGAAGTGGTCGCCGTCGGCGGTGACCGACAGGGCCTGGCGGGCGGGCCCGGGCAGCGTCTCCGGGTAGTTCGCCGCCAGGTAGGCGACGTCGGACTCGGTGACCGGCCAGAAGCCGCCGGGACCGGTCGGGTCGGCGCCGTCCGGGCCGGCGATGAACCCGTCGAGCGTCACGGCGATGTAGTACGTGAGGGTGCGGATAGGTACTCCTTGCTAGTACGGTGCGAAGTACTGCACTTGCAGTGGTCAGAAGTTAGCACTGCACTTGCAGTGGTGTCAACGACCTCGGGAGACCGCATGAGACAGAACCCGGCCCGACGTACCGCGCTGCTCGACGCGGCGATCGAGGTACTCGCCCGGGACGGCGCCCGCGGCCTGACGCTGCGGGCCATCGACGCCGAGGCCGAAGTGCCCACCGGTACCGCCTCGAACTACTTCCGCAACCGCGACGACCTGCTCCGCCAGGTGATGCGCCGGACCCGGGAACGGCTCGCCCCGGACCCCGCCGTCGTCGCCGAGGCGATGCGCGGGCCGCGGTCCGAGGAGCTGGTCACCGAGCTGATGCGGCAGCTGGTGGCGCGGATGCGGGCCGACCGGTCGAGCAACCTCGCCATGCTCGAACTGCGGCTGGCGGCCACTCGCCGGCCGCAACTCGGCGAGGAGCTGGGCGGTTTCCTCGACACCGAGCACACCGAGCTGATCGACTTCCATCTCGACGCCGGCCTGCCGGGGGACCGGGTCGGCGTGGCGCTGCTCTACTTCGCGATGTCCGGACTGCTGGTGGACGACCTGACGGTGCCCGGGATCCCGGCCCGCTACCCCATCGACGAGCTGATCGCCACGCTCGTCCACCGCGTCCTCACCGACCCTCGCTGACCGCCCCGCGCCCGCGGGTGGTGCGGCGCTGCAGCAGGACGGCGATCAGCGCGGCGGCGGTGACGGCGATCAGCGCGTTCACCAGGATGCCGCGGTGGATCCCGCCGAGCATCGCGTCGGCCCGGCCCGCGCCGGCCGCGCGCAGCCCGGCGCTGTGCGCCGCGTACAGCGCGGACAGGATCGGGATGCCCGCGGTCAGGCCGACCTGCTGTGCGGTGGTGAGCAGCCCGGTGGCGAGCCCCTGCTCGGTGTCGGACAGCCCGGACGTCGCGGTGATCCCGTACGAGACGACCGCCGCCATGTGCCCGCCGAACGTGATGGTGCAGAACACCAGTACCAGCCAGACGCCGCCGTGCGCGCCGGTCGCCAGCTGTACCGCGGTGGCGACGCCCTGCACGGTGAGGCCGGCGATCAGCACGGTGCGGCTGCCGTACCGGTCGACCAGGCGGGACGCGACCAGCCCCACCGACGCCGCGCCCAGCCCGGTCACCCCGAACACCAGCCCGGACTCGAACGGCGACAGCTGCCGGATCTGCTGCAGGTACAGGGTGAGCAGGAAGGTCAGCGAGCTGGCCATCGCGAACGTGACGAGCCCGCCCAGGTTGCCCACCGCGACCGTGCGCCGGCGCAGTACCGCGAGCGACACGAGCGGTTCGGCGGCCCGCGACTCGACCAGGACGAACGCGCCGAACAGCAGGATCGCGGCGGCCAGCGTGACCAGTACGTCGGGACGGGTCCAGGAGGTCTCGGCGGCGGTGGACACCGCGTAGATCAGCGCGAGCAGCCCGCCGGTGACGGTCACCGCGCCGGGCAGGTCGAGCCGGGGCCGGTCGGTGCGCCGGCTCTCGGTGAGCAGCAACGGCGCGGCGACCAGTACCGGCAGCGCCATCACCACGTTCAGCGCCATCGTGGAGCGCCAGCCGAGCGCCGAGGTCAGCGTGCCGCCCAGCAGCATGCCGAGGGTGAACCCGAGCGAGAGCACCATGCCGGAGACGCCGAGCGCCCGGTTGCGCGCCGGTCCCTCGGGGAACGTCGTGGTCAGCAGCGCCATCGCGGTCGGGATGGTGACGGCGGCGCCGAGTCCCTGCACCGCGCGGGCGGCGAGGAACGTCGCCGGGTCGACGGCGAGCGTCGCGGCCAGCGAGGCCACCGCGAACACCGACAGCCCGACGAGGAACATCCGGCGCCGTCCGACCAGGTCGCCGAGCCGCCCGGCGAGCAGCAGGAACCCGCCGGACGGCAGCGCGAACGCGGTCACTCCCCACTGCAGGTTCGCCTCGGCGAGACCGAGGTCACGGCCGAGGCTGGGCAGCGCGACGTTGAGGATGGAGAAGTCGATCGCGATCGCGAACTGGGCCGCGCACAGCAGGATCAGTACCAACCGGGCGCGGGTGGACAGTCGCGGCGCCGCCGCCGCGGCTGGCTGGGTGGTCAGTGTCGTTGCCATGGCCAGAATCATTCGACGGATTTCGAACCTGTCGCCAGAGCCTGCTTATGCTGGTGCCATGACCACCACCGTCCGGCGTACCGAGCTGAGCGAGTTCCTGCGCGCGCACCGGGCCGCGGTGTCGCCCGCGGACGCCGGGCTTCCCGCCGGCCCGCGCCGCCGCACCCCGGGGCTGCGGCGCGAGGAGGTCGCGGTGCTGGCCGGCGTCGGCGTCTCCTGGTACCAGTGGCTGGAGCAGGGGCGCGACATCACCGTCTCCGGTCAGGTGCTCGACGCGGTCGCCCGGGTGCTCTCGCTCACCGACCCGGAACGCCGCCACCTGTACGTGCTGGCCGGTCTCAACCCGCCGCTGCCGACCGAGCCGGCCGAGCACACCCTCGGCGCGGACATCACCCGGCTGCTCGACGGCTGGCTGCCGAACCCGGCACACGTCGTCGACCGGTACTGGAACTTCGTCGCGGCCAACGCGAGCGCCCGGTCGCTGTTCGGCTGGGAGCGCACGATCGCCGGCAACTGCCTGGTCGACTTCTTCACCGACGAGCTGTACCGGGCGCGCTACCCGCACTGGGCCCGGGTCGCGCCGACGGTCGTGGCGCACTACCGGCACGAGATGACGCTGCACGGCCCGGACGACGGGTACACCGCGGTGCTGGCCGACCTCGCCGCACGCAGCACCGAGTTCGCCGAGCTGTGGCCCCGGCAGGAGGTCCAGCCGCCGAACCCGACGGTCAAGACGCTGCTGCATCCGCGGGTCGGCGAGCTGGTGGTCGAGGGCCGGATGCTGCACCTGCCGGACCGCCCCGACGTCGCCCTGGTCCTGCACACTCCGCGCAACGCCGAGAGCGCGGCCCGCATCGCCGAGCTGACCGCCGACTCGCTGCCGCTGCACGCCTGACCGCGGCTCGCAGACTCGCTGCTCCGGGCCGACCGACCGCGGCTCGCCGACTCGCTGCTCCCGGCCGACCCGACGCGGCTCGCCGACTCGCTGCGCCGGCCGGCCGGACCGTCGCCGCGCCATCGGCCGGCCCGGAGATCGACACGGACGGTGGGCTCCGGCGGTGGACGGCTCGGGTCAGGTGGTCGGGCGGGTGATGCAGCAGTCCGGGCAGAGGCGGTTGCCCAGGCCCGGCACCACGAACGCCAGGCAGCAGGTGTTGCGCCGCACCCGGAGCGAGTCGCCGGTGTCGCACAGCTCGGCGAGGTTGGTCAGCCGCAGCGCGGACAGCAACGCCTGCGCGTCCGCGGCGGCCCCGTCGAGTACCGGTTCCGCGGCCGCCAGCGCGTAGCCGACCGAGGCGGCGAGCTGGCCCCACAGGGTGTGCGCGCCGATCCGTACGTGCCGGCGGGTCGCCTCGATCAGCGGCGCCACGTGGCGGTCCCGCAGCGTGTCGGCGAGTACCGCGAGCAGCTCGTCGGCGCTGTCCACCACGACGGTGCCGGGGCGGCCGGCGGCCGGGTCGTCGGCGAGCACCGCGACGGTGGGCCGCAGCATGCCGAGCCGGAAGTACGGGGTGTCGTCGAGGAACTCGACCGCCACGTTGTCGGCGGACAGCAGCGGCACCCGGCGCGCGGTCGCCCAGCCGAGCACCGCCGGCATGGCCAGCCAGTACGTGTACTGCTTGTACGCGAGGGCGGCGGCGGCGTGCGGCTTGGCGTCCCACTGGGTGATCGGCACGGACAGCAGCCGGGGCAGCGCGGTGCCGTCGACGAGCGCGCTGGCGGGCACCCAGTCGGCGCCGGCCCGCAGGTCGTCGGCGATGCCGAACTCGGCCCGCCCGTCCCGGACCGTGTCGAGGGCGTCGAGTACCGGGGCGAGCGGCGCGAGGTGGGCGCCGGTCAGCGCGAGCGTCACCGCGTCAGCCACCGATCGGACACCCGTTCCCCCCGCCTGCCCTGCGACCGTTCCTCCCCGTCGCAAACTTAGGCTAGCCTAGCCCATCTGTCGGCCGGCACCGGCCGGATCCCTGTGAGGTACGCCGCGACCGTCGGGTCACCGTCCGTCGCGCCACCCGCCCGCGGCGCCGGCCTCGGCCGCATCCTCGAACGGCCGGGCGACCGCCGGCGGGTCAGGACGCGGCGCGCTGGCGGCGGAGCAGCCAGATCAGGTAGGGGGCGCCGGCGAGGGCGGTGACGATGCCGACCGGGATCTCGTTCGGCGCCAGCACGTACCGGCCGAGCGCGTCCGCCGCGACCACCAGCACCGCACCGAGCAGCGCGGCGACCGGCAGCAGCCGGCGGTGCGCGGTGCCGACCAGGCGGCGGGCCAGGTGCGGCGCGATCAGCCCGACGAACCCGACCGTACCGACCACCGCCGCGGTGCCGGCGGCGAGCACGGCCCCGCCGAGCAGTACGGCCAGCCGGGCCCGGCCGGTGGGCAGCCCGAGCGCGCGGGGCAGGTCGTCGCCGAGGCCGAGCAGGTCGAGCACCCGGGCCGCGGCGATCAGCACCGCGAGCACCAGTACCGGCAGCACGAACCAGGTCAGGTCGCTCACCGAGCGCGCGTAGGTGGAGCCGGCCAGCCAGGTCAGCGCCGCGGCCAGCTGCAACTGCGCGCGCAGCGACAGCACCTGGATCAGCGCCGCGGTGGCGGCGGCCAGCCCGATGCCGACCAGTACCACCCGGGTCGGGTCCAGGGCGTGGCTGGTGGATCTTGGTCGAGCGAGGCGAGTCCCATTCGTTCGCTCGCAAGGCGGAGGGCAGTCCGTGTGCCGGGCTTGCACTCGGGCTGACCGACAACGCCGCGGGCGGGCGAATGGGGCCGCCGCAGCCGGCCTGAAGATCCACCAGCCACGCCCTTGGACGCCGGTGCGGCGGCGGGTGGCGAGCAGCATCACCAGGCCGAGCGCGAGCACCCCGCCGACCAGCGCGGCGGCCGGGATGCCCCACCGGGGCGCCGTCGGTACCAGGGTGATCAGGGCGACCGCGCCGATCGCGGAGCCGCCGGTGACGCCGAGCAGGCTCGGCTCGGCGAGCGGGTTGCGCACCACCGACTGGATCGCGACACCGGCGCCGGCCAGGCAGGCGCCGGCCAGCGCGGCTGCCACGATCCGCGGCGCCCGGAACGCGACGATCCCGTTGGACAGCGCGTCGGACCGGCCGACCGTCGCGGCGACCAGTTTGCCGATCGACAGGTGCACGTCGCCGACCGCCAGCCCGGCCAGTACCGCCAGCGCCAGCGCGACGACGCCGCCGGCCACGATCAGCGCGTACCGCCGGCGACTGCGCGGCGCCGACACGGTCACCGCGGCGCCGGTGTCCGCGTCCCCGGTCGGTACCCGGCGGGCCAGGTAGACGAAGATCGGGCCGCCGACCAGCGCGGTCACCACCCCGGCCGGGATCTCGTACGCGCTGGAACCGGATGCGGCGAGCAGCGCGCGGGCCACCACGTCGGCGCCGAGCACGAAGACCGCGCCGTACACGCCGGCGATCGGCAGCAGCGCGGCGTGCCGGCGCACCCCGAACATCCGCACCACCACCGGCGCGACCAGCCCGACGAACCCGATCGGCCCGGTCAGCGCGACCGACACGGCCGAGAACACGACGGCGAGCGCGAACGCGGACAGCCGGATCCGGCCGACCCGCAGCCCCAGCGCCTCGGCGGTGTCGTCGCCGAGCGCGAGCAGGTCCAGCGGCCGGGCCAGCAGCGGCGTGACCGCGGCGGCGAGCAGCACGATCAGGCCGAGCAGCAGCGGCCGGGTCAGCCCGGTCTCCAGCAGCGATCCGTTGCCCCAGAAGAAGAGCCCCTGGGCGCGCTGCGCGTGCAGGATCAGCAGCACGGTCGCCGCCGAGCTGCCGGCCATCGCGACCGCGGTACCGGCGAGCAGCATCCGGCCGGGCGCGACCGGCCCGCCGGCGGTGAGCAGCTGCACCAGCCCGGCGGCGACCAGGCCGCCGGCGAACGCCACCGCCGCCGACGGCAGGATGCCGAGCTGCACGCCGGACAGCGTGCAGATCGACACGGCGAGGTAGCCGCCGGCGTTGACGCCGAGGGTGTCCGGCGCGGCCAGCGGGTTGCGGGTGGCGCCCTGGATCAGCGCGCCGGAGATGCCGAGCGCCAGCCCGGTCACCACGCCGGCGGTCAGCCGCGGCAACCGCGATCCGCGCAGTACGGCCAGCGCGTCCGGGTCGGTGTGCCCGGTGGCGAGCGACAGCAGCCGGGACAGCCCGATGCCGGCGCTGCCCTGTCCGAGGTGCACGATCGCGAGCTCCACCAGCAGCGCGACACCGACCGCGGCGACCACCGCGATCCGGTACCGGCCGGCCGGCGGTACCGGCCGGCGCACCGCCGGCGGGGTCGCGATCGTCGCGGTCACGCCGCGCCGAGCGCGCTCAGCGCCTGGTCGATCAGCATCTCGTTGGACTTCGGGCCGCCCCAGACCCAGGTACCGGGGTCGATGCCGTGCAGCTGGTGCTGCTTGACGAAGCCGAGGTTGCGCCAGGTGGCGTTCTTCGCCAGCGCGCCGGTGAACGGGTTGTCGGACGGCTGAGCGATGTAGAGCACGGTCGCGTCGGAGACCTGGGTCAGCCCCTCGACCCCGGTCGCGGTGAAGCCGGACGGGTCGGAGTCCTTGCCGTGCCAGGCGTTCGTCAGCCCGATCGACTCCAGTACCTGCACCGCCTGGGAGTGCGCGGTGTAGGCCCGGATGCTCGGCTGCCCGTCGACCGAGAACCCCTGCAGCAGCGCGACGTCCGTCGCCTTGCCGGCGAGCTTCTTCTTCGCCGCGGCCACCTTCTGCTGGTACTGCGCGACGACCCGCTTCGCCGCGTCCGCCCGGCCCACCGCGGTACCGAGCTGGATCATGCTGGTGTTCGCGGTCCGCACCAGCTGGTCGTTCGGGCTGTACCCGTCGAACTCGACGACCGGCGCGATGTCCTTGAGCTGCCCCAGGTTCGCGCTGACCCGGCTCTTCTCCACCACGATCAGGTCCGGGTTCAATGCCTTGATCTTCTCCAGGCTCGGCTGCGCCCGGGTGCCGACGTCGGTCACGCTCTTCGGCAGCCGCTTCCCCGCACCGACCCACTGGTCGTACGTGCCGGCGTCGCCCACGCCGACCGGCGTGACGCCGAGCGTCAGCAGGTCCTCCACGTAGTTCCACTCCAGCGCCACGACCCGCGTCGCCGGCTTCGCCAACTTCACCGTACCGGTCACGTCGTGCACCGTGATCGAGCCGGCCTTCGACCCGGATCCGGTGCCACCGGAGGCATCCCCGGCGGTACCGCCGCCGCAGGCGGCCAGCAGCCCGGTGGCCGCGAGCGCGACCGCGCCGACCAGCAACCGGCGGGTGGTACGGAGAGGGGGGAAGGTCGGCATGGCGCTCCTCGTCGGTCCAGGGGTGGGTGTGGGGTCAGTCGGTGTCGTACGAGCTGCCGGCGACCGCCTCGGCCGGCGTCGCGTCGCCACTCCCGTCCCCGACCTCGGCGCCAGCGGTCCCGACGGCAGCATCCACGGCACGAGCGCCAGCGTCCGCGGTAGCGGAGGCGGGATCGTGGTCGAGGCGGGGGAACAGCGCCAGGTGGCCGGACTCGGGGTCGCGGACGACGGCGACGTCGAGCTCGAACGCCCGGCGGATGTGCGCGGCGGTGAACACCTCGTCCGGGGTACCGGCGGCGACCACGCCACCGTCCGCGGCGAGCACCGCGTGGTCGGCGTACCCGGCCGCCTGGCCGAGGTCGTGCAGCACCAGGCCGCAGGCGATGCCGTGGTCGCGGGCCAGGCCGCGGACCACCTCCAACACCTCCAGCTGGTGCCGCAGGTCGAGGTAGGTGGTGGGCTCGTCGAGCAGCAGCACGCCGGCCTGCTGGGCGAGCACGGTGGCGAGCCAGGCCCGCTGCCGCTCGCCGCCGGACAGCTCGTCGATGCGCCGGTCGGCCAGTTCGTCGGCGTGCGTGACCGCCAGCGCCCAGTCGACCGCGGCCCGGTCGTCGGCGGTGTGCCGGCGCAGCGCGCCGCGATGCGCGTACCGGCCGTGCCGGACCAGGTCGTGCACCGCGACCCCGGCCGGTACCAGCGGGGACTGCGGCAGGAACGCCAACCGTCGGGCGAGTTCGCGCCGGGACAGTCCGGTCAGCTCGTCGGCGCCGATCCGGACCGTACCGGCCAGCGCCGGCTGCAGGCCGGCGAGCGTGCGCAGCAGCGTCGACTTGCCGCAGCCGTTCGGGCCGACGAGCACGGTGACGGTGCCGGGGGTCAGGCCCAGGCCGACGTCGGACAGCACGCAGCGCTGCGGGTACCCGACGGCGAGGCCGGCGGCGGACAGCGCGGGTGCGGCGACCACTCATCCTCCCGAGCGCACGGACCGACCCCCGACCGGGCCGATAGATAAGGCGAGCCTAACCAAGCCGTCCGGCCCTGTCATGCCAGCGTGGGCCATCCCACCCGCGGCACCCAGACGGCCGGTACCGCCGGGTCAGCGGGTGAACAGCGGGAGCACGATGTCGTCGACGATCTCGACCAGTGCCGATTCGGGCGCCGGCGCGTGCGTGACCACCATCTCGTGCCGGACCAGGTCCATCGGCAGCCGCGCCATCCGCGGCGTGATCCGGGGCAGGTCGATCTCGCCGCGGTCCGCGGCGCGCCGCAGGATGGTCATCGTCCAGCTCGGCTCCGCCTCGAAGATCTCGCTCTGCACGTGCGGGAACTCGGCGATCAGCCCGTGCATCAGGTCGTGCCCGAGCTCCCGGTACCGGCCGGACGCGCGGCGCAGCACGGCGAGCAGGTCCTCGCGCAGCGAACCGGTGTTCGGAACGTCCTCGGCGAGCGGGACGACCCGGCGGCGCATCGCGGCGACCATCAGCTGCGCCCGGCTCGGCCAGCGCCGGTAGATCACCGCCTTGCCGGTACCGGCGCGGGCGGCGACGCCCTCCATGGTCAGGTTCCCGTAGCCGACCTCGGCGAACTCGTCCCAGGCTGCGGTGAGGATCGCGTCCTCCAGCACGGCGCCGCGTCGGCGTGATCCGCTTGTCACCCGGTACCCCCCTGGATACGGCCGTTCCTTGAGCGTATCGTCCGATATTAGAGACGGCCGTTTCTTATTGGGGTGGTGGACATGACGACGACGGAGGTCGTCGACGACCGGCGGCTGCACCGGCTCGCCTGGGTGCTGATCATCGGCGGCATCGCGCCGCTGCTGGACACCACGATCGTCAACGTCGCGCTCGACCGGATCGGCCGCGAGCTGCACGCGCCGGTCGCCACCGTGCAGTGGATCGTCGCCGGCTACCTGCTCGCGTTCGCCGTCGCCATCCCGCTGTCCGGCTGGCTCGTCGCGCGGTACGGCGCCCGCCGGATGTGGCTCGCCGCCCTCGTGCTGTTCCTGATCGGCTCGATCGCCGCCGGCCTGTCCTGGAACGTCGGCAGCCTGATCGCGTTCCGGGTGTTCCAGGGGCTCGGCGGCGGGCTGATCCAGCCGCTGCTGACCACGCTGCTGGTCCGCGCCGCCGGCGGCCGCCCGCTCGGCACCCTGATGGCCACCGTCAGCACCCCGGCGGTGGTGGTACCGATCCTCGGGCCGGTGCTCGGCGGCCTGATCGTCACCGGCCTGAACTGGCGCTGGGTCTTCTTCGTCAACGTACCGATCGTCCTGGTGGCGATCGGCCTGGCGGCCCGCGCGCTGCCCCGCGACGGTGCCGCACACCCCGGCGCGCACCTCGACCTCGCCGGGCTGGCCCTGCTGTCCCCCGCGCTGGCCGCCCTGATCTACGGGCTGTCCACCGCCGGTGCGCACGGCTTCGGCGCGCCGCGCACGCTGGTACCGCTGGCCGCCGGGATCGTGCTGCTCGCCGGCTACCTGGCGTACGCGCTGCGCAGCCGGCGGGAGCCGGCGATCGACCTGCGACTGTTCCGGCACCGCACGTTCGCCGGCGCGGCCGGGCTGATGTTCCTCGCCGGCGTCTCGATGTTCGGCGCGATGCTGCTGCTTCCGCTGTACTACCAGCAGATCCGCGGCGCGTCGGCGCTGCTGGCCGGGTTGCTGCTGGCGCCGCAGGGGATCGGCTCGCTGCTGCCACGGCGACTGGCCGGCCGGCTCGTCGACCGGATCGGGCCGCGGCCGGTCATCCTCACCGGCGCCGCGCTCACCGTCGCCGGCACCGTCCCGTTCGCGCTCGCCGGCACGCACCCCGACCCGGTACTGCTGGGTGTCGCCCTGGTGGTCCGCGGCGCCGGGCTGACCTCGGTGACGATCGCGGTGATGGCGACCGCGTTCGACGGGCTGGCCGCCGCCGAGGTGCCGCACGCCAGCAGCGCCATCCGGATCGTGCAGCAGCTCGGCGGCTCCTTCGGTACCGCGGTGCTCGCCGCCGTGCTGGTGCGCGCCGCGGCGGGCAGTCCCGGTACCGCCGGGCACGCCGCGGCGTTCGGCACCACGTTCTGGTGGACCATCGGCTGCACCGCGCTCGCCCTGCTCCCCGTGCTGCTGCTCCCGTCCCGCCGCCGTACGGCAGCGTGACCGACCGGCGCACTGGGGCGAGGGTGGTCCGCGCGGTGTGTTCCGAGGTCGCGCCGGAGAGGCGATGGGCGGTGGGCGGTGGGCGCCTACGCTGACGGCGTGCGAGGACGGTTGCCGCGGGGCGGCGGGTGGCGGGTGTGGTGCCGGCGGGCGCCGTGGCGCGGCTGCCGCACCGGCCGACCGCTGGCCCGGCTGCTCGACCTGCTCGACCTGGACATCGACCCGATCTCGGTGCTGTGCCTGCTGATCGCGCTGCCGCTGCTGGTGGTGATGGCCGCCGAACAGGTGTTGCGGCTGGTCCTGACGCCGGTCGCGGTGCTGGTCCGGGCGCTGTTCGGGCTGCCCTGGCCGGTCGAGATCGCCTACGGCCGGTTCGGCCGCCGCGAGTCCAGCCTGGTGCTGGTCGACGGGTACGCCACGGCGGCCCGGGTGCGCGACGCCGTCGCCGGGCGGCTGGCGTCCGGCGCGCCGCTCGCCGACCCGGCGTTCCAACAGTGGCTGTCCGAGGTCGGCGCGATGTTCCTGCCGACCCGGCCCCGCGGCACCCTGCGCCGGCTGTACCGGGCCAGCCGCCAGCTCGCCGGCTCCCGCCGCTGACGGCGCGCAGCCGCACGGTTTCGCCGCCGATCCCGGAGTCGTACTCGACGGCCACGGGGGTCAGGGCAGGGCGACGCCGGGCGGGCGCCAGACGTCCATGTCGACGGCCCGGACCGCGCGGCCGGCGTCGTCGAGGACCCGGCCCATCAGTTTGTGGTGCCGCAGCACGATGGCGCGCTCGGCGATCGACATCCCAGGAAAGCGGGCGGACAGGCTGATCTCCAGCCGTTGCAGGTCGGCCAGCGCCGGCAGCCACACGGTGACGACCAGGTTCTGGGTGCCGGCCACCGCCGCGCACAGCCGTACCTCCGGGCGCGAGGCGATCGCCGCCGCGGTGGCGGCGAGCTCCCCGGGCGGCACGTTCGCCCACAGCGTCGCGGACACCGGCCGGTGCGAGGCGTACCGGGCGAGTTCGCACCGGATCGTCAGCACGCCGTCGTCGAGCATCCGGGCCACCCGGCGCCGGGCGGTCGCCGCGGTGATGCCGGCCGCAGCGGCCAGCTCCGCGTACGGCACCCGGCCGTCCCGGCCCAGGGCGAGCGCCAGCGGCCGGTCCACGGTACGCAACTCGCCGGTCCCGGTGGCCCGGCTCAGCGCGGACCGGCGGAGCCGGTCCCGGGCGGCGGCGTCCAGCACGCCGACGCGCCAGCTGGAGCCCTCCGCGTACACGTCGGTGACCATCGTGGTGCGGGTGGCGGTGACGCCGGGCAGCCGGGACAGCCGGCCGACCAGGTAGTCGGACAGGTCGGCGAGGCCGGTGGTCCACACGGTGAGAAGCAGGTCGCAGCTGCCGGTGGTGTGCTCGACGGTGACCGCGTGCGGATCGTCCAGGATCTGCGCGGTGATCTCGGACAGCCGGCCGGGCAGGCAGGAGACCGCGACGAGCGCCAGGCTGGTGCGGCGCATCAGCGTGGCCGACCCGTACCCGGTGATCCAGGCGTCACCGGCCGCGGACAGCCGCTGCCAGCGCCGGGCGACGGTCACCGGATCGGCGCCGAGCACGGCACCGAGCAGCGACCAGGACGCCCGCGGCGCGATCTGCAACGCGTGCACCAGGGCCAGGTCGGCATCGTCGAAATCCTGCATCAGTGGGCGAGGCTAACGTTCGATCCTGCGTTTCGGCGACCGACTTCGGGTACCCGGGGCAATGATCTGCCCATCCCCCACGAATCGAGGCGTCCCCATGAACGGCCAGCATCGAACGCATCGTGCGCGCACCAGCCTCCGGACCGGTCCGGCCCGGGGGGAACAGGCATGAGCGAGACGGCCACCTTGCCGCTCGGGCTGGCCGGTCGGCTGCGGCAGGTCGCCGCGGCGTCGGTCGGCAACGCGATCGAGTGGTACGACTGGTACACCTACACGTTCCTGGCCAGCACGTTCGGGCCGCTGATCTTCCCCAGCCACAATCCGATCACGTCCGCGCTGGAGACGTTCGGCGTGTTCGCGGTCGGGTTCTTCATGCGCCCGATCGGCGGCCTGCTGCTCGGCAGCGTGGCCGACCGGTTCGGCCGGCGCACCGCGCTGACCGTGACGATCCTGCTGATGGGCCTGGGCAGCCTGCTGGTCGGCATCGTGCCCACCTACGCCGCGGTCGGCGTGCTGGCACCGGTCATCCTGGTACTCGCCCGGCTGATCTCCGGGCTGTCGATCGGCGGCGAGTTCGCGGCCTCGACCACGTTCCTGGTCGAGTCGGCCGGGCCGCGCCGCCGCGGCCTGTTCGCCAGCTTCCAGTACGTGTCGACGACCATCGGCCAGCTCGTCGCGTCCGGGCTGTCCGCGCTGCTGGTGGTACTGCTGTCGGACCACGCCATGACCGGCTGGGGCTGGCGGATCCCGTTCCTGCTCGGCGCGGTACTCGCGCTGTTCGGGCTGTGGCTGCGCCGCGGTGTGCGGGAGACCAAGCACGTCGCCGCGACCGACCGGCCGCGCTTCTACGAGGCGCTGATCCGGCACCCGAAGCAGTCGCTGCTGATCGTCGGGATCACCATCGGCGGCACCATCGCCTACTACTCGTGGACCGCGTACCTGCCGACCTACGCGCAGCAGAACGTCGGGTTCGACAAGGGCGAGTCGCTGATCGTGTCGACGATCGCGCTGGCGTTCTTCGCGCTCATCCAGCCGCTCGGCGGCATGCTGTCGGACCGGATCGGCCGCAAGCCGATGCTGCTGGCGTTCTCCGCCGGTTTCGCGATCCTGACCGTGCCGTTGCTGATGCTGCTGACCAACTCGTTCGGGGTGATGCTGGCGATCACCCTGGTCGGCATGATCCTGCTGACGGGGTACACCTCGATCGCGGCGGCGATCAACGCGGAGGTGTTCCCGGCCCGGGTCCGCGCCAGCGGCATCGGCTTCCCGTACTCGCTGGCGGTGGCGCTGTTCGGCGGGACGGCGCCGTACGTGGGGACGCTGTTCAAGTGGCTCGGCGACCCCGGGCTGTTCCCGTACTACATCGCGCTGCTGTGCGCGGTGTCGTTCGTGGTGTACCTGTTCCTGGCCGAGACCGCGAAGAAGCCGCTGGAAGCATGAACCTGACCCGGCTGCGGCACGACCTGCACCGGCATCCCGAGATCGGGCTGCGGCTGCCCCGGACCCAGCGCGTCGTGCTCGACGCGCTGGCCGGGCTGCCGGTGCAGATCGCCACCGGGCACGGGCTCTCGTCGGTCGTCGCGGTGCTGCGCGGCCGGGCCCGCACCGACGGTCCGGTGGTACTGCTGCGGGCCGACCTGGACGCGCTGCCGGTCACCGAGACCGCCGACGTACCGTACCGGTCCACTGTGGACGGTGTGATGCATGCCTGCGGGCACGACCTGCACACCGCGATGCTGGTCGGTGCCGCGCACCGGCTGGCCGCGCGGGCCGACGAGCTCGCCGGCGACGTGCTGTTCTGCTTCCAGCCGGGCGAGGAGGGGCACGGCGGTGCGCGCGCCATGCTCGCCGAAGGGCTGCTGACCGCGGCTGGCCGCCGCCCGACCGCCGCCTACGCCCTGCACGTGTTCGGCGACGTGGTGCCGCACGGGGTGGTCGCCACCCGACCCGGACCGATCATGGCCGCCTCGGACGGGCTGCGCGTCACCGTGCACGGCCGCGGCGGGCACGCCTCCACCCCGCACCGCAGCCGCGACCCGATCCCGCCCGCCTGCGAGATGGTCACCGCGACGCAGGCGCTGGTCGCCCGCGGCTTCGACGTGTTCGACCCGGTCGTCGCCACCGTCGGCACGATCCACGCCGGCACCCGCCGCAACGTGATCCCATCGACCGCCGAGCTGGAACTGTCGATCCGCTCGTTCACCGCCGAGTCACGGCGCGCGGTGCTCGACCGGCTGACCCGGCTGTACCAGGGGATCGCCGCGGCGCACGACCTGACCGTCACCGTGCAGCCGACCCCGGTGCACCCGCCGACCGTCAACGACCCGGCCGCGGCCCGGCTGGTCCTCGACACCGCGGCCGAGCTGTTCGGCCCGGACCGCTCGCACACCCTGCCGCACCCGCTCACCGCGTCCGAGGACTTCGCGTACCTGCTCGACCAGGTAGCGGGGGCGTTCGTGCTGCTGGGCGCCGCGCCACCCGGCACGGCACCGGCCGACTCCGCCAGCAACCACGCCGGCGACGTGGTGTTCGCCGACGACGTGCTGGCCGACGGGGCCGACCTGCTCACCGCCCTCGCGCTCCGCCACCTGCGCCACTGATCGACGGTCCGGCGGCGTCCGGCCTCCCCCACGGAGCGGACGCCGCCGGAGAATCGGCGGCTGCGCCGGCGTCGACCGCCGGCGCAGCTCAGTCGCGGCGTTCGTGCCGGCCGGGCGGCGCGTTGCGCACCACGACCTCGCGCAGCGCGGCGGTCGCGTACCCGGCGAGGCTCAGCATGCCAAGGCCGAGCAACCCCACCCCGAACCAGAGGCTCAGCCTGGTCGACCCGGTCCAGTGCGCCCCGGTCGGCTGGTAGTGCAGCAGGAACGGCGCGGCGACCAGCCAGCCGCCCGCCACCGCCAGCAGCACCAGCGTGATCACCGCGACACCGTCACGCACCTTCACGACGCACCTCCGCCCGGTACCGCTCCGCGCGCCCGCGACCGCCGACCGCGTCGGCGACCGTACTGCCGGCGGGCTCGTGGCTCGGGTGCAGGAACCCGGACCAGGCGGGCCCGGAGTGCCCGTTCACCCCGACGCTGGGTCGCCGCGGGAACCTGCCGATCGTCGCCGTCTCGGCCCCGACCGCCGCCAGCTCCTCGGCGTCGGGCTCCTCGGCATCGGGCTCCTCGGTACCGGAACGCTCGGTGCCCGGGGGCTCGGTGCCGCCGGGCTCGGTGCCGGCCGCCGTGAGGTCAGCACCGTCCGGTACCTCGGTCCGATCCGCCGGGCCGGTCGGGGTTCCCGGGTGCGCGCTCGGCGACGACGGGTCAGGCCCCGGAGCCGCCCGGCCCGCGTCGGCGGTGAGATCGGCGACCAGCGCCGGCAACACCGCGGCGAGCAGGTCCGCCGCCGGCACCGAATCCGGCTCGGTCGGGGTCGGCTGCCCGCCCGGTACTCCGGCCGCCGGAGCCGGCGCCGCGTCGTCGTTCCGGCGAGCCGCGGAGGCACCCGCTGCGTCGCGCGCGCCGGTGAGCGACCCCGCACCGTCCCGGCCCGCAGCATCCCGGCCCACAGCGTCCCGGCCCGCAGCGTCCCGGCCCGCCGAATCCCGGCGCGCAGCATCCCGGCCCGCAGCATCCCGGCCGGCAGCGAACCCGGCGGAGCGTTCCGGCGCGGAGCCGTACCGGTGGGTCAGGCCGACGAGCGCCGCGGTTGCGGCGACGAAGCCGAGCAGGCCGACCAGCGCCACCGCACCGCCGGTCAGCACGGTGACCGTGGTCGGCCGGGTCCAGTCCCGGCCGGCCGGCTGGTTGCCCAGCGCGAACGGTGCGAGCATCAGCCACAGCCCGGCGAGCAGCGCCACCACCCCGGCGGCGGCCGCGACGAGGCGCCGGATCATCGCACCTCACCGCCCCAGCCCACGCCGTCCACCGGGCCGCCGGGCGCACCGCCGGCCCCGTACGTCGGCGCGCGGCCCGCCGCCGGCCCGCCGGCATCGCGGCCCCCGGTCACGGGCTCGCCGCCCACGATCGGTGCACCGCCGTTCCCTGCCGTCGGTTCGCCGCCCGCGATCGGTACCGCCGGAGCGCCGGTCCCCGCCGCCGGGTGGCCGCCCACGGCCGGTACTCCGGCGGCGTTGCCGGGCACCGGCTCGCCGATCGGGCCGCGGCCAGCGCCGCCGGCGGACGG
>NZ_BOPO01000034.1 GCF_017312725.1 Actinocatenispora comari
CCGGGTCCGGGCTCGGTGCGGCGGGCACCGGGTTCGCGCTCGGGCCGGTGTACCGCGGGGCCGGTACGCGCTCGGGCCGGTGTAGTGCGGGGCCGGTTCGCGCTCGGGCCGGCGTCGCGCGGGCCGGTCCGCGCTCGGCGCGCCGGCCCGCGAACCGTAGAGTCGGCCGCATGCGGATCCTCGTCTCGGCCGACATGGAGGGCGCCACCGGTACGGTGCTGCCCGACGACGTGCTCGCCGGCACCGACCGGTACGCGCGGGCGCTGCGGTTGATGCTCGGCGACGTGAACGCCGCGGTCGCCGGGTTCGCCGCGGCCGGCGCGGACGAGATCGTCGTCAACGACTCGCACTGCAGCATGGCGAACCTGCCGCTGGCCGAGCTGGACCCGCGGGCGGAGCTGGTCATCGGCCGGCACAAGCCGCTGGGCATGATGGAGCTGATCGACACCGGTGTGGACGCCGTCGCGATGGTCGGCTACCACATGGGTGCCGGCCGGCCCGGGGTGCTCGCGCACACCTGCCTGTCGCACACCATCCTGGACGTCCGGGTGGACGGCCGGCAGGTCGACGAGGGTGGCTTCAACGCCCTGGTCGCCGCCGAGGCCGGGGTGCCGGTCGTGCTCGTCACCGGCGACGACGTGCTGTGCGCCGCGGCCCGCGAGTGGGCCCCGCGGGCGCGTACGGTCGCGGTCAAGCGGGCGCTGTCCCGGCACAGCGCGGTCTGCCGGCCGCCGGCCGCGACCGCCGCCGACATCACCGCCGCGGCGCGGCAGGCGGCGGCGCTCGCCGGCGCCGGACCGGCCGCACCGGCACCGCACACCGTCGAGATCGACGTCGACTACCCGTACCTCGCCGTGCGCGCCGCCTCGATCCCCGGCGTGCGGGCGGTCGCCGAGCGCACCGTCGCGTTCGACGCGCCGGACGCCGCGAGCGCGTTGCGTACCTTCGGGATCGTGGTCGGCGTGCTGTCGTCCGGCCGGGAACGCGACTGGACGTGACCTGGTACTCGTCGTAGGAGGTTGGGCATGACGCTGTCACCACCGGTGGTCGGGATCCTCGGCGGGATGGGGCCGGCCGCCACGGTCGACTTCTACCGCAAGCTGGTCGAGGCCACCCCGGCCGGCACCGACCAGGAACACCTGCCCGTGGTGATCTGGTCCGACCCGCGGGTGCCGGACCGGACCGCGGCGCTGGTCGGCGACGGCGAGGACCCGACGCCGGTACTGCGGGCCGGGGTCACCGGCCTCGCCGCGGCGGGGGTGCGGCTGCTCGCGGTCGCCTGCAACACCGCGCACGCGTTCGTCCCGCCGCTGGCCGCCGAAGCCGGCCTGGAGCTGGTCAGCATCATCGACGTGACCGCGCGGCAGCTGGCCGCGACGCTGCCGGCCGGCGCGACCGTCGGTCTGCTCGCCACCGAGGGGACCGTGACGTCCCGGCTCTACCACGACGCCTGCGCCGCGGTCGGGTTGACCGTGCTGGCGCCGGAACCGGCGGAGCAGGCCCGGGTGACGGCGGCGATCGCCGCGGTCAAGGCCGGTACTGCGGACGCGTCCGGGGCCGCCGCCCTGGCCGAGGTGCTCGGCACGCTGCGGGACGCCGGCGCCGAGGCGGCGATCGCCGGCTGCACCGAGATCGTGCTCGCGCTCGCCGCCGGCACCGACACCGACACCGATGCGGTCCTGCCGGTGGTGGACCCGGCGGACCTGCTCGCGCACGAGGTGGTCCGCCGCGCCCGGGAGCTGCGCCCCGACCCGGCCGACGCCATGTCCTGAGCGACCGCCGCCCTTCCCCGTGGGTACCGCGGAATCTCGCCGGTACCCGCGGAATCTCGCCGGTACCCGCGGAAGCTCGCCGTTACCGGGGGAGGCCGTCGACCGGCGGCGGCCGGTGTCGGTGCGGATGGCCACGTCCCGCCGGGCCCGCTGCCGGCTTCGGGCAGCGCTAGCGTTCGTCCCCGACGGTCCGGTGCCGGTCGGGGGACAGGCCGACGAGGATCAGGTCGCACACCGCGTCGAGCCGTTCCTCGGTGCCGGGATCGGACCAGGTCGCGGCGTGGCTCGGGTGGTGGAACGCCAGCGTCGCGGTGAAGATCGCGCGTGCCGTGCCGGTCGGTTCGACCGGCCGGAAGCTGCCGTCGCGCACGCCGGCCCGGACGATCGCGGCGATGTCGTCGACCAGGCCGTCGAGGGTGGCGGTCAGCGCGTCCTGCCACTCGGCGGTCAGCCGCTGATACGCGGCGAACAGCTCCGGATCGTCCAGCACCTTGTGCCGCTTCACCGCGAGCAGCGTGTGCAGCCAGGTGCGCAGCCGAGCCGGCGGATCCTCGGTCGAGTCGCGCAGCGCGGCGACCGGGGCGTGTACCCGGGTGAGCCATCGCCGCGTCACCGCGGCCCGCAGCTCGGCCTTGCTGGACACGTGCCGGTACACGCTGGCGTGGCTGACCCCGAGCGCCCGTGCCACGTCGACCACCGTCGCCTTGTCCGGCCCGTACCGGCGGAGCACGTTCTCGGCGGCGGTGAGGATCTGCTCCCGGGTGAGCGGCCCGGCCACGGTCAGATCAGCTCCGGGGTGCGGCCGTCCGGGTACCGGTCGCCGGCGGCGGCGTCGGCCGGGACCGCGGCGTCGATCGCGGCCAGCGTCGCGGCGTCGAGTTCGAGCTCGGCGGCGCCGGCGGCCTCGGCGATGCGGTCCACCCGCCGGGCGCCCACCAGCGGCACGACGTCGGCGCCGCGCGCGGCGACCCAGGCCGTCGCGAGCTGTGGCACAGTGCAGTCGAGCCGCGCCGCGATCGCGCGCAGCGCCTCGACCAGGGCCAGGTTGTGCGCCAGGTTGTCGCCCTGGAACCGGCTCGTGTGCGCGCGCATGTCGTTCGCCGGCAGCGCCTGGTCGGCACGCCAGCGTCCGGACAGCAGCCCGCGGGAGAGCACGCCGTACGCGGTGATGCCGATGCCCAGCTCGCGGCAGGTCGGCAGGATCTGCTCCTCGATGCCGCGGAACAGCAGCGAGTACTCGATCTGCAGGTCGGCGATCGGGTGCACGGCGGCGGCGCGGCGCAGCGTGGCCGGTCCGACCTCGGAGAGCCCGATGTGCCGCACGTACCCGGCGGTCACCAGCTCGGCGATCGCGCCGATGGTGTCCTCGATCGGTACCGCCGGGTCGAGCCGCGCCGGCCGGTAGATGTCGACGTGGTCGGTGCCGAGCCGCTGCAGCGAGTACGCCAGCGAGGCCTTGACGGCGGCGGGCCGCCCGTCGAAGCCCAGCCAGGCGCCGTCCGGGCCGCGCTGGGCGCCGAACTTCACGCTGAGCGTCGCGGTGTCGCGGCGGCCGCCGCGCAGCGCCTCGCGGAGCAGCAGCTCGTTGTGCCCCATGCCGTAGAAGTCGCCGGTGTCCAGCAGCGTGATGCCGGCGTCGAGCGCGGCGTGCACGGTGCGGACGCTCTCGGCGTCGTCGGCCCGCCCGTACGTGCCGGACATGCCCATGCAGCCGAGGCCGATCGCGGCGACCGACGGTCCCTGTGTGCCGAGTCGACGACGTTTCATCCGGGGCCTCCTGGCGGGTTGGTTGCCGGCGCGCCGGCCGGCCGAGGTCGAGCGGCGCGCTGACAGGTTTCAGAATCTGTCAGCCATGCCACGGTACCGGCTGAGCCCGCCTTTTGTGCTAGCTGTGGGCGAGAAAGGCAAGAGGATGGTAAACGACCTCGTATCCGGCATTGATGTCGACGGTTTGGTGATCCGGTCGTTACCGGTCGCTGATGTGCCGCTCTTAACGTTCGCAGACAAGCCCGATAGGGGCGGGTGGATCGTGCCTGTCCTGCAGGGGGAGCCTCGACGAGGTGGTGTGATGCGAACAGGCAAGGTTGTGGCCGTCGGTGCGGTGGCCGTCGCGCTGATCGGCATGTCCACGGCATGCAGCAAGAACACCGGCAAGGGTGGCAACGGGGACGGGCCGACGGCGAAGGTGGCGTCCGGTTCGATCAGCACCGACCCAGCGGACTCGAAGGGTCCGGCCGCGGCGATCAAGGGCGCCAAGCGGGGCGGGACGATCATCTCCTACCACGAGCGTGACTACGAGCACCTGGACCCGCAGCGGGTCTACATCTCCGACGGGCAG
The DNA here is from genome assembly GCF_017312725.1 of Actinocatenispora comari. Lineage (GTDB taxonomy): Bacteria > Actinomycetota > Actinomycetes > Mycobacteriales > Micromonosporaceae > Actinocatenispora > Actinocatenispora comari. The sequence goes on from NZ_BOPO01000034.1 coordinate 4,111, forward strand.
GCGCTCGACCAGCTGGTCACCCGGCAGCTGACCGCGTTCAAGTTCGATCCGAAGACGGGCAAGTCGATCCTGGTCGGCGACCTCGCCACCAACACCGGTGTCGACGTCAACCACGACGGCAAGACCTGGAAGTACACCCTCAAGTCGGGCCTGAAGTACGAGGACGGCACGCCGATCACCGCCGCCGACGTGGCCTACGGCGTGGCCCGGTCGTACGCGTCGGACCTGGCCGACGGTCCGCACTACATCCAGCAGTGGCTGGCCGGCCCGGGCACCTACAACGGCAAGTACAAGGGTCCGTACAACGGGGGCGCGGCGGTGCCGCCGGGCGTGACGGTCAGCGGCAACACGATCACCTTCCACCTCAAGTCGTCGCAGCGGGAGTTCCCGTACGCGGCGTCCTGGGGTACCACGTCGCCGCTGCCGAAGGCCAAGGACGGCAAGCCGCAGTCGATCGACACGCACCCGTTCTCCAGCGGGCCGTACAAGATCGAGAGCTACACCCGGGGCACCGAGCTGAAGCTGGTCCGCAACAAGTACTGGGACCCCAAGAGTGACCCGATCCGGCACGACTACTTCAACGAGCTGGACGTCAAGATCGGCGTCGCCCCGAGCGACCAGACCAACCGGGTGCTCGCCGACCACGGTGACGACCAGTACGCGGTCACCGACCAGCCGGGCGTCAGCCCGGAGCTGACCGGCAAGGTGCTGGGCGACCCGTCGGCGAAGGGCCGCACGCTCAACGGCTACCTGCCGTACGCGGCGCGCGTCGACATCAACACCCAGCGGGTCACCGACGTCAACGTGCGCAAGGCACTCAACTACTCGATCGACCGCAAGGCGTACGTGCAGGCGCTGGGTGGCACCGCGCAGGCGGCGCCGGCCACCACGCTGATGTCGCCGACCGCCGCCGGCTGGAACAAGTACGACGCCTACCCGGGCGCCGGCACACCGGACGGCATCGCGAAGGCGAAGAAGCTGCTGGGCGGCAAGCACCCGAAGCTGGTCTACGCGTACGCGAACACCGAGGCGGGGCAGAAGCTCGCCACGGTGCTGCAGACCGCGTGGCAGAAGGCCGGGTTCGACATCGTGCTGCGTTCGTCCGACCCGGACAACTTCTTCACCCTGATCGACCGCAAGGACAACGGTTGGGACCTCTACTCGACCAACTGGGGTGCGGACTGGCCGAGCGGTTCCACGGTCATCCCGCCGCTGTACGACGGCCGTACCATCGCGAAGGCCGGTAACCAGGACACTTCGTACCTGAACGCCGACGACGTGAACAAGCAGATCGACAAGATCAAGGCCGAGCCGGTCGCGCAGGGCACGAAGGACTGGGGCAAGCTCGACGAGTACATCATGACGAAGTACGCGCCGAGCATCCCGACCTACTACATCAAGCAGCTGTCGATCACCGGCAGCAAGGTGCACGACGTGAAGATCGAGAACCCGCCGGGTGCGATCAGCTACGTCGACGCCTGGGTCGGCTGACCTACCGGCAGAACCGTTCGATGGCCGGTCCCGTTCGCGGGGCCGGCCATCGGTCTGTCCACTGTAGAGCCTGCCAGTTCAGGCGACCCCGAAGGCGATCGTGGTGGCGGTGCGGAAGACCTCGCCGGGCCGCAGCGTCGTGGACGGGAAGTCGGGCTGGTTGGGCGAGTCGGGGAAGTGCTGGGTTTCCAGCACCAGCGTGTCGCTCTGCCGGTAGGTCCTGCCGCCGATCCCGACCAGCGTGCCGTCCAACTGGTTGCCGGCGTAGAACTGCAACCCCGGCTGGTCGGTCGCGAAGGTGAGGTGGCGCCCGCTCGCCGGGTCGAACACGGTCGCGACGCGACGTTGACCGGAGCCGTTGAGTACCCAGTTGTGGTCGTAGCCCTTGACGTTGATCAGCTGCTGCTCGCCGGCCCGGATCCGGGCGCCGATCGCGGTGGGCCGGCGAAAGTCGAACGGGGTACCGGCGACCTCCGGCAGCGTGCCGAGTGGGATGGCCTCCCCGTCGACGGCGGTGTAGCGGTCCGCGTCTATCCACAGTAGATGGTCGTACACCGAGCCGGAGCCCTCGCCACCCAGGTTCCAGTAGGTGTGATTGCTCAGGTTGATCACCGTCGCCTGGTCGGTGGTCGCGTGGTACCCGATCGTCAGCTCGCCGCGTGCCGTGAGGGTGTAGGTCACGGTCGTGGTCAGGGTGCCGGGGAAGCCCATGTCGCCTTCCGGGCTGACCAGCCGGAACCGCACGCCGACGCTGCCGTGGCCGCGCTCGATCTCGGCGTCCCAGACGTGCTTGTCGAACCCGACGGTGCCGCCGTGCAGTGCGTTCTCCCCGTCGTTGACCGGGATCTGGTAGGTGTGCCCGTCCAGGGTGAACCTGCCCTTGGCGATCCGGTTCGCGTAGCGGCCGACGATCGCCCCGAAGTACGGGCTCCTGGTCCGGTACTCGTCCAGAGTGGACAGTCCCAGTGCGACGTTGGCGCGGCGCCGGTGCCGGTCGGGGGTCAGCACCCGGTGCACGGTCGCCCCGTAGTCGAGCAACTGCACCTGCAGGCCGCGCCCGCCGCCGAGGGTGTAGCGGGTGACCGGCGTGCCGTCCGGCATGGTGCCGAACGGATCGGAACCGACGACGAGCCCGTCCGGTTCGCTGGTGACCGGGCGCGGCGTGCTGGCCTCCGACGCCGCCGCGGGGTCGGCACCGGTCGCCGCCCCGACGACGGTACCGGCGGCCAGGGCGCCGCCGCCGAGCGCGCCGGCGGAGCGCAGAACGGTACGGCGGGAAACGGGTGCTGCCATGTGCACCTCCAGGTGGTGCGCCGCGCATGGCGCACCACCGGTACGCCGGCAGCGAGGATCTGTCCTGCCGCGAAGAGCGATGCCGAGTGCGTGGACATGGCGGATCGGGTGGGTTTACCCCAGGGTCACCGCACGCTATCGCGACATGGTTCAACACGTTCGACCGTAAATGACCAGACTGAGCGGGCGGCCACGCGAGGAGGTCGAGGCTTGGTCGGCGTCGGCGTCGGCGTCGGCGTCGGGGGCGAGGTCGGGCTGGTGCCGGAGGCTCACCCGGCCGGCCGGATCAGCCGGTCGTCCGGGATGACCGCGACGCCGAGGATCTCGATCAGCGCGTCGGGCTGCCACAGTTCGGTCGTGCCGATGCCGGCCATCGCCGGGTAGACCGGGCCGGCGAGCTCGCGCCACACGACCCCGATCTCCCGGCCGTGTGCCTGGTAGTCCTGGATGTCGGTCAGGTAGATCGTGATGCTGACCAGGTCCGCCGGGACGCCGCCCGCGGCGCGCAGCGTCGTGAGCACGTTGCCGAACGCCTGCCGGAACTGCTCGACGATGCCGCCCGGGACGATCTTCATGTCGGCGTCCAGCGCCGTCTGGCCACCCAGGTACAGCGTGTTGCCGCTCAGCGTCCCGTGCGAGTAACCACGCGGCGCCGGCAGGCTCGCCGGGTTCACCGGCACCGGTCGCAGTTGCTGGGTCATCGGCTCTCCTCGACCGTCCGTCCGCCGTCCGGCCCACCGTAGCGGTCTATTGACATGTTCACAACGAACGTGCCGATAATGAAATACCTGGACGGCGCCCGCGGAACCACCTCACCGGCGGAAGGACTGGCATGGACCCGAACTCCGACGATCACGAGATCGGTGACAACTCGATGTACCGCAACGACGCGGGGCTGATCGTCCCGTTCGTCACCCGTGCCGGCCACGAGCCGGACTCCGGCCTCACCGGCCAGTCCGAGGGCGCGACGAGGATCTCCGGGGTCAGCATCCAGCACACGCCGGCCACCCGCATCTGGTTCGGCAAGGTGCACAACCTGGCCGGCTACCGGTCGACGCCGCACCACCACGGCGAGGCCGAGACCGGTGGGTACGTGCTGTCCGGTCGGGCCCGGATCTACTTCGGCGAGAAGTTCGAGGACTACCTCGACATGTCCGAGGGCGACTGGGTGTTCGTGCCGCCGTACATGCCGCACGTCGAGTGCAACCTCGACCGCAACAAACCGCTCACCTGGATGACCACCCGCACCCCGGAGAACATCGTGGTCAACCTGCCGCAGGTGCGCGACGACGAGCTGCGCGACTGGACGGACCGCCCGTGACCGACGACGCGCGTTCGGCGCGGCCCCCCGTGACCGAGGACGCCACCTCCGCGATCTTCACCCGGGCCGTCACCCTCACCGAGGTGGCGCCGGAGCACTTCGACCGGGCGTACACCGCGGTCACCCAGCCGTGCCCGTGGCCCAAGGCGTACGGCGGGGACCTGGTCGCGCAGGCCGTGGTCGCCGCGATCCGTACCGTCGACGGCAAGCACCTGCACTCGACCCACTCGTACTTCATGCGCCCGGCCGAGATCGGTGCGCAGGTGCGCTACGAGGTCGAGATCCTGCGCGACGGTCGCGGCTACGCCACCCGGCAGGTCCGCGGGTACCAGGGTGGGAAGCCGATCTTCGTCTGCCTCGCGAGCTTCGCCGCGGGTGGCCCCGGCGGGCGGCTCCAGTCGGAGCCACCGGCACGGCTCGCCGAACCGGACGGCGTGCCCTCGTCGGCGGCGTACCTCGATGGCCGGTCCGGCGGCACGATGACCGACGGTTCGCGCGAGTACTGGCGGCACGGGCGCGGCTTCGACATGCGCCACGTGCCCGGCCCGGTGTACCTCACCGTCGACGGTGCCCGGGTCCCGCACCAGGCGGTGTGGGTGCGGCCCTTCGACGGGTTGCGCGACGTGGCCGGGCTCGACGACCGGCAGCGGGACACCGCCGCCCTCAGCTACGTCTGCGACTACACGATCCTGGAGCCGACGCTGCGTGCGCTGGGGCTCGCCTGGGCCGACGAGGGCCTGGTCACGGCGAGCCTGGACCACTCGATGTGGTTCCACCGGACCGCGCCGGTCGACGGCTGGCTGCTGTACGCCCAGGAGGCCGTCTCGGCCAGCGACGGCCGCGGCCTCAACCTCGGGCGCTTCTTCACCCCCGACGGCACCCACCTGGCGACGGTCGTCCAGGAGGGAATGATCCGCATCCCGGCTGGAGCCACGCCATGACCGACCTCGCGCCTTCCGGGTACCCGGCGGCTTTCGCACCCTCCGGGTACCAGGACAGTTTCGCCCGCGACCACCTCCCGCCGCGGGACCAGTGGCCGACCCTGGAGTTCACCACCGAGCTCCTGCAGTACCCGCCGCGGCTCAACGCCGCGGTCGAGCTGCTCGACGTGCCGACCCGGAAGTACGGTGCCGACCGCCCCGCGCTGCGCACCCCGGACGGTGAGGTCTGGACGTACGGCGAGCTGTTGCGGCGCACCAACCAGCTCGCCGGGTACCTCACCGACGAGCTCGGCCTGGTCACCGGCAACCGGGTCATGCTGCACTCGCCGAACAACCCGTGGACGGTGGCCTGCTGGCTGGCCGTACTGAAGGCCGGCGGCATCGTCGTCACCACCATGTCGGCGTTGCGCGCCCGGGAACTCGCGCCGATCGTCGAGAAGACCGCACCCACCATCGCCCTGGTCGACCACCGTTTCGCCGCGGCGGTACGGGAGCTGCGCGACTCGACCGCGCCGAACCTGACGATCGCCTCGTACGGGGGCGACGCACCGGACGATCTCACGACGCTCGTCGCCGACCGTCCGGCCGAGTTCGCCGCGGTCGACACCGCGGCCGACGACGTGGCGCTGTTCGGTCCCACCTCCGGCAGTACCGGGGTTCCGAAGATCACCACGCACTTCCACCGCGACATCCTGTCGATCGACAACACCTTCGGCCGGATGACGCTCAAGTTGCGGCCGGACGACGTCGTCGCGTGCACGGCGCCGTTCGCCTTCACGTTCGGCCTCGGGATGCTCGTCGTGTTCGCCCTGCGGGCCGGCGCGTGCGCGTTCCTCGCCGAGAAGGCGACGCCGCTGCAACTCGCGGAACTCGTTGCCGCCCACGGGGTCACGGTGCTCGCCACCGCGCCCACCGCGTACAAGCAGATCCTGAAGTCCGGCCACGCGGACCTGCTGCGCGGGCTGCGCAGCGCGGTCAGCGCCGGCGAGCACATCCAGCTGGAGACCTGGCGCGAGGTGCACCAGCGGCTCGGGCTGAAGATCATCGACGGCATCGGCGCCACCGAGATGCTGCACATCTTCATCACCGCGGCCGGCGACGAGATCCGCGAGGGCGCCACCGGCAGGCCGGTACCCGGCTACCGCGCCACGATCCTGGACCCGGACGGCAACGAGGTCGGCCCCGGCATCGCCGGGCGGCTCGCGGTGATCGGCCCGGTGGGCTGCCGCTACCTGGCCGACGATCGGCAGCGCAACTACGTCGTGAACGGTTGGAACGTCACCGGTGACACGTTCGTCCGGGACGCCGACGGCTACTTCTGGTACCAGGCGCGCACCGACAACATGATCGTGTCCTCCGGCTACAACATCGGCGGCCCGGAGGTCGAGGCGGTACTGGAGGAGCACCCGGACGTGGTCGAGTGCGCGGTGGTGGCCAAGCCGGACGCCGAACGCGGCTCCGTGGTCTGCGCGTTCGTGGTACTGCGGGACGGAGCGAGCGCCGACGCCGCGGCGCTGCAGGCGTTCGTCAAGGGCCACCTCGCTCCGTACAAGTACCCGCGGGACGTGCGGTTCGTCGATGCGTTGCCGCGCAACGCCAGTGGCAAGCTGCAGCACTTCCGGCTGCGAGCGCTGGTCGAGCAGGAGGCTGCCGCGGAGCCGACGTCATGAGGGTCGCGATCGTCGGTGGCGGCCCGGGCGGGCTCTACCTGGCGACGCTGCTCAAGGGGCTCGATCCCGGCCACGACGTCACCGTCTGGGAGCGCAACGCCCCGGACGACACGTTCGGCTTCGGGGTGGTCTTCTCCGACGAGACGCTCGGCAGCATCGAGGGCGCCGACCCGGTGGTGCACGCCACCATGGAGCAGCGGTTCGCCCGGTGGACCGACATCGACGTCAGCTTCGACGGGCACGAGTTCACCGTCGGCGGGCAGGGTTTCGCGGCGATGTCGCGCAAGGAACTGCTGGAGATCCTGCAACGGAGGGTCGCCGAACTCGGCGTCACGGTGCACTACCGCACGGCCGCGCCGGACGTCGAAGCGCTGCGCCGCGAGCACGACCTCGTGGTCGCCGCGGACGGCGTCAACTCCACCGTGCGCTCGCGGTACGCGGACGTCTTCGCGCCGCGGCTCGACCGGCGCCGGAACAAGTACATCTGGTTCGGCACCGACCTGGTGTTCGAGGCGTTCCAGTTCTTCGTGAAGCACACCGAGTGGGGCACCATGCAGATCCATGGCTACCCGTACTCGGACGCCGGTTCGACGTTCATCGTCGAGATGCACGAGGACGTGTGGCGCGCCGCCGGACTCGACCGCACGGAGCACGAGCAGCTGCCGCCCGGCGCCTCCGACGAGTACGCGGTGGCCCGGGTCGGCGAGATCTTCGCCGACGAGCTGCGCGGGCACCGGATCCTGACCAACAACTCCAAGTGGCTGAACTTCACCACCGTCCGCAATGCTTCGTGGCACCACGGAAACGTGGTACTGCTCGGCGACGCCGCGCACACCGCGCACTTCTCCATCGGTTCCGGTACCAAGCTGGCGATGGAGGACGCGCTCGCGCTCGCCGCGTGCCTGCACGAGCACCCGGGCATCGAGCCGGCGCTCGCGGCCTACCAGCAGGAACGCAAGCCGGTAGTCGAGTCGACCCAGCGCGCGGCGCAGGCGTCCCTGGAGTGGTTCGAGAACATCGGGATGTACGCCGACCAGGAACCGGCGCAGTTCGTCTTCAACCTGCTGACCCGGTCGCGCCGGATCACCTTCGACAACCTGAAGGAACGCGACCGCGACTTCGCCGACCGGATGGAGGCGGAGTTCGCCCGGCACCAGGGATCGGCCGAGGTGACACCCGCGATGTTCCAGCCGGTCTCGATCGGCGAGCTGCGGCTGCGCAACCGCATCATCGTGTCGTCGATGGACATGTACTCGGCGACCGACGGCGTGCCGGACGACTTCCACCTGGTACACCTGGGATCCAAAGCGCTGGGTGGCCCCGGGCTGGTGATGACCGAGATGATCTGCACCTCGCCGCAGGGGCGGATCACGCCCGGCTGCACCGGACTGTGGAACGACGAGCAGCGCGACGCCTGGCGGCGGGTCACCGACTTCGTGCACCGGCGCTCGACGGCGCGGATCGGCGCGCAGCTCGGGCACTCCGGCCGCAAGGGGTCGACCAAGCTGATGTGGGAGGGCATGGACGAGCCGCTGGAGACCGACAACTGGGAGGTCGTCGGCCCGTCCCCGGTGCCGTACGGCGAGGGATGCCACGTGCCGCGCGAGGCCACCCGGGCGGACCTCGACGCCATCCGCGGCGAGTTCGTCGCCGCCGCCCGGCGCGCGGTCGACGCCGGCTTCGACCTGGTCGAGGTGCACGCCGCGCACGGGTACCTGCTCAGCGGGTTCCTGTCGCCGGTGTCCAACCGGCGCACCGACGAGTACGGTGGCCCGCTGCCGCACCGGCTGCGCTACCCGCTGGAGGTGTTCGACGCGGTGCGCGCCGCGGTGCCGGCGCACATCCCGGTGACGGTGCGGATCTCGGCGACCGACTGGCTGCCGGACGGCAACACCGCCGACGACGCGGTCGAGATCGCGCGCGCCTTCGTCGAGCACGGTGCGGCGGCGATCGACGTGTCGACCGGGCAGATCAGCAAGGACGAGCGGCCGGCGTTCGGGCGCTCGTACCAGACTCCGTTCGCCGACCGGATCCGGCACCGGGTGGCCGCCGGTACCGACGTGAAGGTCATCGCGGTCGGCGCGATCTCCAGCTACGACGACGTGAACTCGATCCTGCTCGCCGGCCGCGCCGACCTGTGCGCGCTGGGCCGGACCCACCTCTACGACCCGCAGTGGACCCTGCACGCCGCCGCCGAACAGGGGTACGCCGGTGCCGCCGCACCGTGGCCCGATCAGTGGGCCGCCGGCAACCGCCGCCCGCCGACCGCGCGTACCGACAAGGTGCCGCCCCGGTTGCAGTTGCTGCGCGAGGGTGCGCGCGCGGACGTGCATCTGCGCTGGCGTCCGCGGACGGCACAATCGGTGTCGTGATGAGCCGAAGCGCCGCCCCGACGACCACGTCCCGGACGCGGGTGTCGCGCACCCTGCTGGTCAGCTTCCTCGGCGCGGTGGTCCGGCGGATGGACGACTGGATGCCGATCGCCGGCGTCGTCGAGCTGATGCGCCAGGCCGGCCAGGACGCGCCCGGCGTGCGTACCGCGGTGTTCCGGCTCAAGCAGCGCGGCTGGCTGGAGTCGCAGCGCCGCCACGGCGCCCGCGGGTACGCGCTGACCGGCCGGGCGAGCGCCGTACTGGCCCAGGGCGACGAGGTGATCTGGCACTCCCGGCGCCCGGCCGACCTGGCCGACGGCTGGTGCATCGTCAACCTCAGCATCCCGGAGGCGGAGCGCCGCAAGCGCGACCAGCTCCGTACCCACCTGGCACACCTGGGTTTCGGCAACGTCGGTACCGCGATGTGGCTGGCGCCGGCGCGGATGCGGGCCGCCGCCGAGGGGGCGATCGGCGAGCTGGGCATGGACAAGTACGCCGCGGTGTTCGTCGGTGCCTACGTCGGCAGCCGAGACCTCACCTCGTTGCTCTACGAGAGCTGGGATCTCGCCGGCATCGACGACAGCTACCGCGCGTTCATCGACGGCCACGAGCGGATGCTCGCCGAGCTGGAGTCGGGCCGGGACATCGCCGGCCAGCAGGCGTTCGTGCACTACCTGCGGGTGGTCGACGCCTGGCGGCAGCTGCCGTTCCGGGACCCCGGGCTGCCGCGCGAGCTGCTCGCCCCGGGTTGGAGCGGGCCGGCCGCGGTCGAGCGGTTCGAGCGGCTGGTGGAGCTGCTCGAAGGGCCCGCGCTGGCCCACGCGGCCGGCTTCTGGTCCTGACCCAGGTGCGGGCGGGACCGGTTCGGGGCCGGCTGCGGGTGGTTCAGGGCCGCGGTGCCCGCGTAGGGGGCAGGACCGATCTGCTGCTGACCGAGGCGCGGGCGGAGTGTCGTCGCTCACGATCCAATCAATCAAATGAATGATAGGTTGACGTCGTGACCACACCGGAGCCGCGGGACCGGCGCAACGCCGCGCACACCAGGGAACGCATCCTCGACGCGGCCCTGGAGGAGTTCGCCGCGAAGGGATACTCCGGCGCCCGCACCGCGGGCATCGCGAGGCGGGCCGGCGTCAACCAGCAACTGATCTCGTACCACTTCGGCGGCAAGGAAGGGCTGCTGCGGGAGCTTCGTGGCAGGTGGCAGGCGCGCCGGGCGAAGCTCGCGCCCAGCGCGCCGGCCGAGTCCTTCCCGGCGAGCTTCGCCGCCGCGCTGGATGCCACCCTGTCGGATCCGCGGTCCGCCCGGATGGTCATCTGGCGCTCGCTCGGCGATCACCCCGATGACGCCGAGGAGTCCGCACAGGAGTGGCGGACAGTCGCCGCCGCCGCCGTGCGGCGGATGCGCGAGCGGCAGGCTGCCGGGGAGATCGGCGACCGGCTCGAACCGGAGTTCGCCACGCTGCTGACCTTCCTGCTGTCCTTCGCGCCGGTCGCGCTGCCACAGCTGATCGAGGCGATCTACGGGGTGGACCCGCTGTCGGCGGAGTACCGCGAGCTGGTGGCGGCTCAGCTGTCCGCACTGCTCGACGTGCGAACGGAGCCCGAACAACCACCGTCCGAGGGCTGACCGGCCGCCCGGGCGGCCGCACACCCCGACCTCGACCATCGACAATCTCACTCAATTGATTGATTAAGGACCGACATGACCCGTGTACTCGTCACCGGCGCCACCGGCAAGCAGGGCGGCGCGGTCGTCGATCTCCTTCTGCGGCGCGGCCACGAGCCCGTCGGCTACGTCCGCGACCCGGGATCCGACGCCGCGAGGGAACTGGCCGCCAACGGCGTCGCACTGGCCCAGGGCGATCTGGCCGACGCCGAAGCGCTCGGCCGGGCCGCGCGCGGCGCCGGCGCGATCTTCGGCGTCACCGTTCCGTTCGGCCAGGATGGTGCCGCCGGCGAGATCGCGCAGGGCCGGGCGCTCGCCGACGCGGCCGAACGCGCCGGCGCACACCTCGTGTACTCCTCGGTACGCGGTGCCGCGACCGCCGGCGAGTTGAGCGTCGAGCACGCCTCCGCGAAGCAGGTCGTCCAGCGCCACCTCGAGCGCAGTGGCGTGCACTTCACCTCGGTGCAGCCCGCCTACTTCATGGAGAACGCTCTCAACCTCGGGCTGACTCGCCTGCACGACGGGGTCTACGCGTTCCCGCTCAGCGCCGACCGCCGGCTCGACCAGGCCACCGTGCTGGACATCGCCGGGCTCGCCGTGCATGCCGTCGAGAACCCCGAAGCGCTGCGCGGACGGGCGATCGACGTCGTCTCGGACACCATCACCAGCGCGCAGGCCGCGCAGATCCTGGGCGAGGTCATCGGCACGGACCTGCCGTACCGGAACATTCCGCTGGCGCAGATCCGGCAGTGGTCCGGCAACGAGATCGCGGACATGTTCCAGAGCTTCGAGGACAACCGGGAGTACGCGGATCTCGCCGCGCTGCACGCGGAGTTCCCCGCGGTGGGGTGGCATTCCTATCGCGACTGGGCGGAGACCGTCGACTGGGACCGCGCGCTGTCGAAGCGGCCCGGCTGGGGCTGAGGCGCCGGTCCAGGAGGCCAGCTCGGACGAGGCGCGCCGGTAACCCGGTGCGGCTCGTGCGCACAACCGGCGCCCGGGTCAGTGCGCGATGTTGCGGATGGGGTTGCGGCGGGACAGGATCGCCGAGGTCAGCGCCTCGACCGCGTCGCCGGCCGAGTGCGGGTTGGTCAGCAGCACCAGGTCGGTCTCGCCCAACTCCGGTAGCCCCGCGTCGGCCGGCAGCTCGACCAGATCCGCCGGGACCAGGCTGCGGGCGAAGATCGCCACCCCGAGGCCGGCCCGTGCCGCGGCCAGCACCCCGTTGACACCGCGCACCGTGCACGAGATCCGGTACGGGATGCCGGCCTGCTCCAGCGCCTGCACGCCACGCGACCGGCTCATGCTCGGCGCGTGGTAGACGATCAGCGGGAGCGGCCGGTTCCGGTCGAGGCGGGCGTCCTCGACCGCGGCCCACACCAGCGGGTCCCGTTGCACGAGGCGGCCGTGGCCCTCGCCCGGGGCGTACTTGACGAAGGCGGCGTCGAGGTGGCCGGACTCGACCCGGCGTTGCAGCGTCAGGCTCTGCGAGACGGTGAGCTCCAACACGATCTGCGGGTACAGCCGGCGGAACTCGCGGAGGATCTTGGGCACCGGCGTGAGCGCCAGGTCGTCGGTCACCCCGAACCGCAGCCGGCCGGACAGCTCGGAGCCGGTGAAGTGCCCCACAGCCGCCTCGTTCGCGGCGATGATCGTGCGGGCGAACCGGGCCATCGCCTCACCGTCCGCGGTCAGCGCGACGGTGCGCGTGTCGCGCACCAGCAGCGGCCGGCCGACCTCCTCCTCCAGCTTGCGGATGTGTTGGGAGACAGTCGGTTGCCGGATGCCGAGCGTCGCCGCGGCGCGGGTGAAGCTGAGCGACTCGCTGACCGCGAGGAAGCTCCGCAGGTGCTCCGGGTTGTACACAGCGTCCCTCTCGTTATTGCAAGACGCTATAACACTAATAGGAGCAATTGGATTTGGCTATGAGAGCCCGGGTGGCAAGGATGGAGTGCACACCCACCCGATTAGGGGCCCCGACGCCTTTCCATCAGGGCCCCTGTAGAGCTTTGGACGATTGTGAGCATCGCGCGCGCGGCCACCGACGACCACTTACCCGGCGCGGCGCCGAGACGGCACCGCACCTTCGAATCCCTCCGTACCTTCAACTTCCGCGTCTTCGCCGGCGCGCAGGTGGTGTCCAACACCGGCGGCTGGGTGCAGCGCATCGCCCAGGACTGGTTGGTGTTGAGCATCACCGGCTCGGCCACCGCCGTGGGCATCACGACCGCGCTGCAGGCCGCACCGACCGTACTGTTCGGCATCGCCGGCGGAGCGCTCGCCGACCGGTTCGCCAAGCGCACCATCCTGCTCGTCACCCAGGCCGGCATGGGCCTGACCGCCGCCGTACTGGCGGTGCTGACGCTGTCCGGGCACGTCGCCGCGTGGCACGTGTACGTGATCGCCTTCGTGCTCGGGCTGATCACCGCGGTGGACAACCCGACCCGGCAGGCGTTCGTCAATGAGCTCGTACCGGCCGGGCAGCTGCGCAACGCGATCAGCCTCAACTCCACCGTGTTCCAGCTCGGCGCGCTCGTCGGCCCGGCGGTCTCCGGCGTGCTGATCGGCGCGGTCGGCCCGGGCTGGTCGTTCCTCGCCAACTCGTGCTCGTTCGCGGCGCCGATCGTCGGGCTGCTCGCGATGCGCCGGCACGAGATGGTGCACCTGCCCCGGCCGGCCGCCGCGGCCCCGGTGCGGACCGTCGAGGTGTTGCGGCTGGTGCGTGGCCGGCCGGAGATGCTGTGGACCGTCGTCCTCGTCGGCACGTTCACGTTCTTCACCAGCAACCTCGCGGTGACGCTGTCGGTGTACGCGAAGTCGGTGTTCGTCTCCGGCGCCGGCGGGTACGGGCTGCTCAGCTCCGTGGTCGCGATCGGCTCGGTGGCCGGCGCGCTGGTGTCGGCCCGGCGCACCGGCGGCGGCGTGCGCAGCCTGCTCGCCACCGGTACGGTCGTCGCCGCGCTGGCGATGGTCGCCGCGCTGACCTCCGCGCAGTGGGCGTTCGGGGTGGTACTGGCCGGGCTCGGTGCGGCCACGCTGCTGCTGGTGACCGCGGCGAACTCGACCTACCAGCTGTCGGTCGAGCCGCACCTGCGCGGCCGGGCGATGGGCGTCTATCTGCTGGTGTTCACCGGTTCCGCGGCGCTGGGCGGCCCGGTGATCGGCTGGATCGACCAGCACCTCGGCCCGCAGGTCGGCCTGTTCCTCGCCGGCGCGGTACCGCTGGTGGCGATCGGGCTGATCGCCACCCGGTTCGTGAACGCCTCGGCGCTGCGTACCAGGCTGCATCGCCTGCACCTCTGACGGCCGGGCCGGCCGTCAGTCCGGGTCGACCGGGGCGCCGACCCGCCAGTACCCGCCGAACGTGATGGCGGTGGCCGGGATGCCGCGACCGATCAGGTGCCGGCGGACGCCCTTGACGAGGTCGCGCTCGCCGGCGATCCAGGCCTGCGGCGCGCCGGCGGGCAGCGCGGCGGCGCCCAGCGCGGTCGCGAGCGCCGTGCCGGTCCCGGCCGGTACGGCGGTGCCGCGGTGCACCCAGCGGATCGTGGCGTCCGCGGCGGTCTCCAGCGGCAGTTCCTCGCCCGCGTCGGCCACCTCGACGTACGCGTGTACCGAGGTGCCGGTGGGCAGCCGCGCCAGGATCGCGGCGATCGCCGGCAGTGCCGTCTCGTCCCCGACGAGCAGGTGCCAACCGGCGGCGGGGTCGAGCCGGAACTCGGCGCGGCTGGCGGAGACGCCGACCCGGTCGCCCGGCCGGGCCCGGGACGCCCACGCCGCGGCCGGGCCGACGGGACGGCCGGGTGTCTCGTCGTGCAGGACGAAGTCGACGTCGATCGTCGCCGCGGCCGGATCGAGCCGGCGGATCGTGTAGGTGCGCATGATCGGCCGTACCTCGTCGGGCATGGCCCGCCAGCGGGCGAACCAGTCGTCGCCGTCCGGCAGCGTGGGCCGGTCCTGGCCGCCGCGCGGCAGGAACAGCTTGAACCGCTGGTCCGGCCCGGCGTCGGCGAACCGGGCGAGGGTGGGACCGGCGAGCGTGATCCGGACCAGCCGCGGCGTCAGTCGCCGGACCCGAGCCACCTCGACGTCGTGCAGCAGCGGTGCGGTCCCGGTCCCGGTCGTCACGTGCGTCCTCCCTTGGCCAGCGAATTAAGTGAGGCTACCCTAACTTGCCGACCGATGGCCGGTTCGGCCGGCCCGTCGACCAAGGACCCGGGCCGCCTGGCACGTCGATCAGGGGCTCGTACGCCGAGGCCCGGGCGCGGCGGGGCGTTCTTGATCGACGCGGTCTCGCGGTTCGTTGACCTTGCGGGTGGTCCGCGGGATCATTCGGGCGATCGCCGCGAAACCCCTCGTCGCGGCGCGCGAAGGAGGCCCGATGAGACGTCGTCTGTTGCCCCGCGCAACCGCCCGTCGCCGGCTGGTCGCCGCCGGCTCGATCGCCGTACTGACCGCCGGCCTCGCGGTGGCGGCCACCGCACCGGCCCAGGCCCGTACCCCGCGGGGCGTGGTCGTCGACGGGGCCGCGCGGTTCGAGGTGCTGTCGCCGACGCTGGTCCGGCTGGAGTACGCCGCGGACGGGAAGTTCGCCGACCGGGCCACGTTCAACGCGGTCGGCCGCGCCGCGTTCCGCCCGCCGCACTACCGCAGCACGGTGCGCGACGGCTGGCGGATCATCCGCACCGACAAGCTCACCCTCTCGTACCGGGAGGGCTCGGGGCGGTTCACGACGGCCAACACGAAGGTGTCGCTGCGGGTCGGCGGGCACCAGGTGACCGGCGCGCCGCGCTGGCCGCAACCGCCGGGGCCGTGCACGTACGGCGCGCTGTGCGAGGCGGAGGCGGCGAACCTGACCGGCGGCGCCGGGCCGGCGAGCGATCACGGCGGCTACACCGGTACCGGTTTCGTCGCCGGGCTCGGCACGGTCGGCGCGGCGATCGCGCAGCGCGTCGTGTCGGTGCCCGCGGCCGGCGACTACCAGCTCGCGGTGCGGTACGCGAACGCCAAGGGCGGCGACGGCAAGACGCAGACCCGGACCATGAGCGTGGCCGCCGGCGACACGAAGGCCACCCTGACGCTGCCGGTCACCGGCAGCTGGGACACCTGGCGGCTGGCCACCACGACGGTGCACCTGCCGGCCGGCGAATCGGCGCTGTCGCTGACGGTGCCGGACATCGACGACGGGCACGTCAACATCGACAGCTACGCGCTGACCGCGGCCGGCGGGGCGTACCCGCAGCCGCAGGCGCCGGACTGCGCGTACGGCACGCTGTGCGAGGCGGAGGTGGGGCTGCTGCACGCGGTGCCGGTGGCCGGTGACCACGTCGGCTTCTCCGGTACCGGGTTCGTCGCCGGCTACGACACGGCGGGCGCGAGCTCGACGGTACGGGTGACCGACGTGCCGGCGGCCGGCGACTACCGGCTGGCGCTGCGGTACGCGAACGGCAAGGGCGAGCCGCGCTCGCTGACGGTCGCCGCCGGCGACGTGACCCGGACCATGGCGCTCGCGCCGACCGCGAGCTGGAACAACTGGTCGCTCGCGCAGACCACGGTGCAGCTGGCGAAGGGGGACAACGAGGTTTCACTGTCCTGTGTGGACGGTCAGGCTTGCGGGGTCAACGTCGACAACCTCGCGGTGCTGCCGGCCGGCGCGCCCTACCCGCAGGTGCTCGGCGGGTACCGGCGCAGCCTGGACGGGCAGGGCGGCGCCGCGCCGATGAACGGCGGGCTGCTGTCCGGCGCTGGCTGGTCGCTGCTCGACGACTCGCGCACGGCCCTGTTCGACCCGGTGAAGCACACCGTGGCGCAACGGCCGGCGCACGACGGCGACTACCAGGACGGGTACCTGTTCGGTTACGGCACCGACTACGCCGCGGCGCTGGCCGACCTGAACACGCTGACCGGGCCGTCCGCGTTGCTGCCCCGGTTCGCCTACGGCGTCTGGTACTCCCGCTACTACGCCTACAGCCAGGCCGACTACGAGAACACGCTGGTGCCGAGGTTCCGGTCGGAGAACGTGCCGCTGGACGTGCTGGTGACCGACACCGACTGGAAGGCGCCGGACGCCTGGAACGGCTGGGAGTTCGACCCGACGTACTTCCCGGACCCGACGTCCTATCTGGACTGGGCGAAGCGGCAGGGCATCCACGCCACCCTGAACGTGCACCCCAGCGTGCAGCAGGCGGATCCGAAGTTCGCCGCCGCGCAGGCCACCGCGAAGGGCAAGCTGACCCCGTCGGACTCCTGCGGCTCCGACACCGTCCACAACGGACAGTGCTACGTCTTCGACTGGTCGGACCCGAACCAGCTCAGGGCGTACTTCGACCTGCACGACTCGATCCAGCGGCAGGGCGTCGACTTCTGGTGGCTGGACTACTGCTGCGAGAACTCGCAGGCCTCGATGCCAGGCATCACCCCGGACGCGTGGATCAACGGCAACTACGCGTGGCAGCGGGAGAAGCTGGGGCTGCGCGGTTTCGTCCTCTCCCGGATCGGCAGCTCGCTGACCGCCGGCGGCTACTCCGGCTCGTCGGCGCTGCCGTCCGGACCGTGGGCAGACCACCGCTACGCCGCGCACTTCACCGCCGACACCGACTCCACCTGGGACGAGCTCGCGAACGAGGTGGCGTTCACTCCCGCCGAGGGTGCCGGCATCGGGGAGTCGAACGTCAGCCACGACATCGGTGGTTTCCACGGCAAGCACCTCGCCGACGACCTGTACGCGCGCTGGGTCCAGTTCGGCGCGTTCCAGCCGGTGCTGCGACTGCACTCGTCGCACGGCGACCGGCTGCCGTGGGACTACACCGGCGCGGCGAAGGACTCGGCGGAACGGTTCCTGCGGCTCCGCGAGTCGCTGGTGCCCTACACGTACTCCCTTGCGCAGCAGGCGAACGCGACCGGGATGCCGATCACCCGGGCGCCGTACCTGGACTACCCGGATCAGCCCGACGCCTACCAGTTCGCCAGCACCGAGTACCTGTACGGGCCGGACATGCTGGTGGCGCCGGTCACGACCGCGGGGGAGCAGGCCGACACCACGGTGTGGTTCCCGCCGGGAACCTGGACCGACTGGTTCACCGGCGAGCGGTTCACCGGGCCGGCTACCCGCACCGTGCACAGCGACCTGTCGACGATGCCGGTGTTCGTGCGCTCCGGCGGGATCGTGACCGCCCGCACCGGCGACGTGTCCGGCGACACCGGGCATCCGCTGACCGCGGCGACCGCGACGATCGCGACCGGCGGGGACGGCCACGCCAGCCTGTACGAGGACGCCGGCGACGGGAACGGCTACCGGCACGGGCAGTCCGCGACGACCGCGCTGTCCTACACCGAGCGCGGCGGCGCGAGCCGGCTGACCATCGGCGCCCGGCATGGCGGCTATCCCGGTGCGGTGGACACCCGGACCTGGACGGTACGGCTGCTGCACGCCGACCGCCCGACCCGCGTCACCGTCGACGGCACGGCGCTCGCGCCGAGCGACACCGGCCCCGGCTGGTCGTACGCGGAAGGCACGTTGACGGTGCGGCTGCCGGCCGGCGCCACCTCGCTACGGCACCGGATCGAGGTGCGGTAACGGACGGTATCGGTGGGTTCAAGACGTGATGATGTGACACGGCGGATTGATCCGTTGACATCGATGTAATGAACGCGAAAGATGTCCGGCGTCCATGCCGGACATCTTTCGCGTCCCGGGCCACCCTGCAGCCCGATCCAGTCGCCGATCGTCGGGAGGATCGATGCACAGACCCACACGTCCCAGACTCGCCCTGGTCGCCGCGTTCAGCCTGGTCGCGGCGGCGCTACCGGCCGCCGCGGTGGCCGGCAGCGCGCAGGCCGCGCCGAACCCGGACTGCCCCTGGGTCGGCTCGCACGCGCCGATCGACAGCCGGGTCCAGCAGGTCGTGGCCAAGATGTCGCTGGACGACGAGATCGCCATGGTGCACGGCACCGGTGGCTCCGCGTACACCGGCTTCGTGCCCGGCAACGACGCCCTGTGCATCCCGGCGTTGAAGCTGCAGGACGGCCCGACCGGGGTGCGGATGGCCGACACCACCCAGCTGCCGTCCGCGACCACCCTCGCCGCCACCTTCGACCAGCACGCCGCCCGGCGGTACGGGTCGGTGATCGGTGCGGAGGACCGGACCAAGGGCGTCGACGTCGACCTCGGCCCGACCGTCAACATCGTCCGCGATCCGCGCTGGGGCCGCTCCTTCGAGTCGTACAGCGAGGATCCGTACCTGACCGGCCAGATCGGCGCCGGTGACATCGAGGGCATCCAGTCGCAGGGCGTGATGGCCCAGGTGAAGCACTGGGCGGTGTACAACCAGGAGACCAACCGCAACACCGCCAACGACGACGTGCAGATCGACGACCGGTCGGTGCACGAGATCTACGCCGCCGCGTTCGGCACCATCGTCGACGAGGCGAAGCCGTCCTCGGCGATGTGCTCGTACTCGGTCGTCAACGGCTCGTTCGCCTGCGAGAACGAGTACCTGAACCAGATCCTCAAGCAGGACTTCGGCTTCGACGGGTTCATCACCTCCGACTGGGGCGGCACGCACTCCACCGTCGGGTCCGCGAACGCGGGGATGGACATGGAGATGCCGGGCAGCACCTACTTCGGCGCCGCGCTCGAGCAGGCGGTGACCGACGGGCAGGTACCGCGCTCCCGGGTGGACGACATGGTGGGCCGCATCCTGCGGCAGGAGTTCCGGTTCGGGCTGTTCGACCATCCCTCCGCCGACACCCCGACCGCGCCGGCGTCCACCGACCAGCACGTCGCGACCGCCCGGCAGATCAGCGAGGACGGCACCGTCCTGCTCAAGAACGACGGCGTGCTCCCGTTGAACGACAGGAAACTCGGCTCGATCGCGGTGATCGGGGACGGCGCCGGCCCGGACACCATGACCGCCGGCGGCGGCAGCGCCAAGGTCGCCGGTACCGGCACGGTCACCCCGTACGAGGGGATCAAGGCGCGGGCCGGCAGCGGCATCGACGTGCGGTACGCGCAGGGCAACCTCGGCAGCTCCGGCAAGCTGCCCACCGTGGACAGCCAGTACCTGACCCCGGCCGACGGCAGCGGGCACGGGCTGACCGGCGCGTACTACGCCAACACGACGATGTCCGGTGACCCGGTGGCGACCCGTACCGATCCGCAGGTGTCGTTCACGTTCGGCGACGCGAACCGGCCGGCCGGGGTACCGGCGAACAACTTCTCCACCCGGTGGACCGGCACCCTGACCCCGCCGCAGACCGGCAGCTACACGTTCGGACTGACCTCCGACGACGGCAGCCGGCTGCTGATCGACGGCAAGCAGGTCATCGACAACTGGCGCAACCAGGCGGAGCACACCGAGACCGCGCAGGTGACGCTGACCGCCGGCAAGCCGGTGTCGATCGAGGTCGACTACTACCAGGCCGCCGGCGACGCGGTCGTCAACCTCGGTTGGACGCTGCCCGACTCCGACCCGCTGGCGCAGGCGGTGCAGGTGGCGAAGGACTCCGACGTCGCCGTCGTGTACGCCAACGACTACGAGTCGGAGGGGTCGGATCTGAAGGACATCGACCTGCCCGGCACCCAGAACGCGATGATCGACGCGATCGCGGACGCGAACCCGAACACCATCGTGGTGCTCAACACCGGCTCCGCGGTGACGATGCCGTGGCTGTCGAAGGTCAAGGGCGTCTTCGAGGCCTGGTACCCGGGGCAGGACGCCGGCAACGCGATCGCCGCGCTGCTGTTCGGCGACACCAACCCGTCCGGCAAGCTGCCCGTGACGTTCCCGACCTCGCTGGACCAGGTACCGGCGTCTACCGCGGCCCAGTGGCCCGGCATCGGCGGCAAGGTGTCCTATTCGGAGGGTCTGAAGGTCGGCTACCGCTGGTACGACTCGCAGGGTCTGACGCCGGCGTTCCCGTTCGGCTACGGCCTGTCGTACACCGGCTTCCGACTGTCCGGGCTGCACTTGTCCGGGCACACCCTCAACGCGCACAACAGCATCAAGGCCTCCGTGTCGGTCACCAACACCGGGCACCGGTCCGGCGACCAGGTCGTCCAGCTGTACCTGTCCGACCCGAAGGCCGCGGGTGAACCGTCGGCGCAGCTGAAGGGGTTCGCGAAGGTGTCGCTGCGGCCCGGCCAGACCAGGCGGGTCAGCCTGCACCTCACCGCGGCGGACGCCTCGGTGTGGTCGACCGGCGCGCACGCCTGGCTGCTGACGCCCGGCACCTACACCGTCCACATCGGAGACTCGGCCACCCACCTCCCGCTGTCGGCCACCTTCACGGCCCGACCCTGACCCACCCCGCCGTGTCGATCGTGGCGCCAACCCGGCCGGAGAACGCTTGCCACCGGGACGGCGCCATGATCGACCGGCGTGGCGGACCGGTATCCGATGGCGATCGCGGACCGCATCGGGGAGGCTCGTGCCATGGTTTCGGTATTGCAGAACGTGGCGATCGACTGTACGGACGCCTACCGGCTGGCGCGGTTCTGGAGCGAGGTGACCGGCATCCCGCTCGACCCGGAGGACAGCCCGGGCGACGAGGAGATGCGGATCCTGCTGCCCGAGGGGCCGGCACTCTACTTCAACCAGGTACCCGAGCCGAAGACGGTCAAGAACCGGGTGCACGTCTGCCTGCGCCCGGACACCGCCCGGGACGGCGAGGTGGCCCGGCTGCTCGACCTCGGCGCCACCCTGGTCGCCGACCGCCGCAACCCCGACGGTACGGGCTGGGCGGTGCTCGCCGACCCCGAAGGCAACGAGTTCTGCGTACTGCGCAGCGCCGCAGACCGCGCCGCCACCACCTGACCGCCGATGACGAACACCGTCGCGCTGATCCAGTTTGCTGGGCGGCCCGGGTCGGGCAAGACCCGGCTCAGCCGCGACCTGGCGGGCCACCTCGGCGCCAGCGTGCTGGACCTGGACGTGGTGAAGTCCGCGCTGCTGGACGCCGGTACCGCCTGGGACGACGCCGGCAGAACCGCCTACCAGGTGATGTTCGCGTTGGCTGAAGACCTACTGCGCGGCGGGCGCCCGGTGATCGTGGACAGCCCGTCGCGCTGGGAGATCATCCCCGAGCGCGGGCAGCAGATCGCGGCTGTCGTCGGCGTGCCGTACCTGATGATCGAGTGCCGCTGCGCGGACAAGGCGGAGCTGGGCCGCCGGCTCGCCAGCCGGCCGCGGCACCGCAGCCAGATGCGCAGCCTCGACGAGCCCGCGGCAGAGGCAACCGCGAACTGGGTCGCCGAGGCGCAGGGCCGCGCGGTGGACACGACGATCGGCCCGGCGGCTGGTTGGTTCGTCGTGGACACCACGCAGCCGCCGGAGGAATGCCTCGCGCAGGTGCTCGCGTACCTGCCCGGTGCGCTCGCCGCCCGTCGGATCGGCTGATCCGCACCCGCCGCGTGGGACCTGCGCCGTGCGAGCAGACAGCCGGACTCCGGCTCGCACGGGCGCCGTGACGCTAGCTGTTCGCGGTCTGGACGTTGGTGACGGTGGTGTGGAGTCGGGTGGCGGGTGGTTGGTTGCCGATGGCGGTGTGGGGTCGGTGGTAGTTGTAGTGGATGTTCCAGCTGGTCAGGGCGCTGGTGCGGGCGTGTTCTGAGGTCCAGGTGTGGGCGTAGAGCAGTTCGTCGGCCAGGATGCGGTTGTAGCGTTCGACTTTGCCGTTGTGGCGGGGTGTGAACGGCCGGATTCGTTGGTGGCGGCCGAGGTCTGCCACGGCGCGGGCGAAAGCGGTCGATCGGTAGCAGGCGCCGTTGTCGGTGACCAGCCGGTTGATGCGGCTGATGCCGTGTGCGGCCAGAAACACCCGCGCTCGGGCGAGGAACGCCACGGCGGTGGCGC
Organism: Actinocatenispora comari; assembly: GCF_017312725.1. Classification (GTDB taxonomy): domain Bacteria; phylum Actinomycetota; class Actinomycetes; order Mycobacteriales; family Micromonosporaceae; genus Actinocatenispora; species Actinocatenispora comari. Next base: position 26,720 of record NZ_BOPO01000034.1, read on the forward strand.
CTTTCTCGTCGGGTAGCGCCTCGGTGTAGGCCAGCCGGGAGTATCCGTCGATCGCGGAG
>NZ_BOPO01000035.1 GCF_017312725.1 Actinocatenispora comari
ACGGCCCCCGCGCGGCTCGACGGCCCCCGCGCGGCTCGATCAGCGCGGCTCGATCAGCCCGCTCGGCGGGGGCGGGCGACGTGGTTCGCCGCCGGGCCGGGGTGACGCGGCCGGGTGACGGGGCCCGACCGGGCTGCGCCGGACGGCCCGAGGTGGGTTACTACAGGCATGATCTGTCCGGCCTGCCGCGAGCGGCGGCACCAGGACTGCAAGGGCCGCGCCTGGTGCGACTGCCAGCACCAGACGACGCCGCCACCACAGGAGCCCGCCACCGGCGCGCCCGGCGAGTGAGTCGTCCCCCGACCGCTCGTCGTAGGATGGGCCCGATGATCCGTGGCAGCCAGCGCAAACCGCGCCGGACCCGCGCCCAGGGGAGCTGAGCCAGCACCCCGCACGGCGGTCCGGCGTCCGGTGCTGCCGACGGCCACCACCGCACGCCTGCTCGCGGGTCCGGAGCGTACCGCCGGCCCTGCCCGTTCCGGCACCCGCGAGGTCATCGTGTCGACTCCTGCTCCCTTCCCTCTCCCTGCCACCGCGCCCGCAACCACGGCCGCGTCTCCCCCGGCCACGACGGCCGACCCGGACGCCGCCCCGTCCCGCCCAGCAACGATGTCCGACCCGGACGCCGCCCAACCCCGCCCGGCCACGACGTCCGACCCGGACGCCGCACCGTCTCGTCCGAGCGGCGCGTCGGCGGGCGGCGCCGGCCGATCTTCCGGCGGCTCCGCCGACTGGGCCGCCCGGGCCGCCGACGACGCGCTCGCCGAACACCGGCGGCGCGGCGGCGACGGGCTGTTGGTCTGCGCCTCCGGGATCAGCCCGTCCGGCCCGATCCATCTGGGCAACCTGCGCGAGCTGCTCACCCCGCACCTGGTCGCGGCGGAGCTCGCGGCGCGCGGCGTACCGGTGGAGCACGTGCTGTTCCTGGACGACCACGACCGGCTGCGGCGGCTGCCGGCCGGCGTACCGGCGCACTTCGCCGCGCACCTCGGCCGGCCGCTCGCCGCGGTGCCCGACCCGTACGGCGAGCTGGACAGCTGGGCGGAGCGGTTCACCGCACCGCTGCACGCCGCGCTGGCGGCACTGGGCGTCCGGGTGCGCGTCGTCAGCCAGTCCGCCCGGTACGCCGCCGGGCACTACACCGGCGCCGTGCTGGCCGCGATGGCCGGGCGGCGGCGCATCGCCGCGATCCTCGCCGCCGCCCGCGGTACCGATCCCCGCGGTACCGGCGACGCGGCGAGCGGCGAGCCGGCGGAGAGCTGGCCGTACCGGGTGTACTGCCGGCGCTGCGGCGCCGACGACACCCGGATCACCGACTACCGGGAGGACAGCACCGCGCTGCGGTACGAGTGCGCGCGGTGCGGCGCCGACGGCTTCCGGCTCGCCGAGGCCAACCACGGCAAGCTCGCCTGGAAGGTCGACTGGCCGATGCGCTGGGCGGCCGAACCGGTCGCGTTCGAGGCCGCCGGCGCCGACCACGCGGCACCGTCCTCGTCGTTCGGTGTCGGCCGGCGGATCTGCGCCGAGGTGTTCGGCGCCCGGCCGCCCTCGTTGCTCGGGTACGGCTTCGTCGGCACCCGCGGCGCCGCCAAGCTGTCGTCGTCCGCCGGCACCGCACCGACCCCGGCGGAAGCGCTCGCCATCCTGGAACCGGCGATGCTGCGCTGGCTGTACGCGCGGCGCCGGCCGCAGCAGGCGATCACCATCGACTTCGGTACCGAGGTCACCCGGCTGTACGACGAGTGGGACCGGCTCGCCGCCCGGGTCGCCGCCGGCACGGCGAGCGCCGCCGACGCCACCGCGTACCGCCGGGCCAGCGCACCGGGGCTCGTCGGGCCGCGGCGGGCGGTGCCGTGGCGGGTGCTCACCTCGGTACTGGACGTGACCGCGGGCGATCCGCGCTCCACCGAGCGGATCCTCGGACAGGCGGAGGGGGCGCGGCTGCGGCTGGCCGACGTCGAACCGCGCCGCACGCTCGCGGCCGCCTGGCTGGCCCGGCACGTACCGCCGGAGCGGCGCACCCGGGTCCGCGCGGAGCCGGACACCGCGCTGCTCGCCACCCTCACCGACCGGCAGCGGGAGGGCCTCACCCTGCTCACCGCCGAACTCCCGGGCCGTCGCGACCTCGCCGCACTGACCGCACTGGTGTACGGGATACCCAAGCGGCTCAACGGGTTGGCGGCGGACGCACCGGCCGACGAGGCGGTCCGCGCGGCGCAACGGTCGTACTTCACCCTGCTGTACCGGCTGCTCGTCGGTGCGGACACCGGGCCCCGGTTGCCGACCCTGCTGCTCGCGCTCGGCCCGGACCGAGCCCGCCGCCTGCTGACGCCCTGACGTCCCGGCGACCGCGGTCGCGGCGGTCCGGCGACTCCCGGCGGGTCGCCGGACCGCGCGGGCTCCCACCGGGGCCGGTGCGGCCGGGCGGCTCCGGCGACGTGTGTACTGCCCGCGCACCCGGGCTCAGGAAGTCGTCGTGGCTGGGGCGGTGCGGTAGCCGGCGCGGTACGAACTGGGCGTGCGGCCCAGCTCCCGGTGGAAATGCGCCCGCAGCGAGTCGGCGGTGCCCAGGCCGGCGCGCCGGGCGACCGCCTCCACCGGCAGGTCGGTGCACTCCAACAGCCGCCGTGCCTCGTCGAGCCGCCGGGCCAGCAGCCAGCGCAGCGGGCTCGACCCGGTCTCGGCGCGGAACCGGCGGGTCAGGGTGCGCACGCTGGTGTTGGCGTGCCGGGCGAGGTCGGTGAGCTGGACCGGCTCGCCGAGCCGGGTCAGCATCCACTCCCGGGTGCGGGCGAGCGATGTGGCGGCCAGCCCGGCGACCGGCTCGGTCGGCGGCGTCGCCGAGGCCGGACGCGGTGCCGCCACCGCCAAGCCGCGAGCCACCGCGCCCGCCACCGCCGCACCGTGGTCACGGCCGACGAGGTGCAGGCACAGGTCGATCGCGGCGGCATGCCCGGCGCAGGTGTACACGCCGGCATCGTCGACGAACAGCGCGTCGGTCACCGTGACGTCCGGATGGCGGCGCCGGAACCGGTCGGCCAGCTGCGGGCCGATGGCGACCCGCCGGCTGGTCAGCAGGCCGCAACCGGCCAGCAGGAACGCCCCGGCGCAGGACGGCGCCACCAGCCGGGCGCCGGCGGCATGCGCGGCGGTCAGAGCGGCAGCGACCCGGGGTTCCGGCGACGCGAGGTCGACACCGCCGGCCACCAGCACCGTGCCGGCGCCGGCCAGCGCGTCCAGGCCCCGGTCGACGGTGAGCCCGAGACCACCGATGCCGTCCACCGGCCCCGGATCGGCGGCGCAGCAGACCACCTCGTACGCGGCGGCGGCGCCGACCCGGGCCTGGCCGAACACGATGTCGGGAATCGACAGCTCGAAGCTCGTCACCGGCGGAACGGCGACGACGGCGAGACGGTGCATGGCCGGATCCTCCGGGTGCCTGGCCGGCCGACCCGTGGTTGCCGCCGGGTCCGCGCCGGAGTCTGGAAACGCGTTCGTACCAAGCGAACCACGACCATCCGACATTCGTTCCGGAGGCACCATGTCCATGCACGTCATCGTCGGTGGCGGCGCCACCGCGCTCGCCACGGCCCGGCTGCTGGCCACCGACGGGGACAAGGTCCGCGTCGTGCACCGGCGCGGCGGCCCCGACGAGCCCGGTGTCGAACACGTCGCACTCGACGCCACCGACACCGACGCGCTGACCCGACTCGCCGACGGCGCCGCGACCGTGTTCAACTGCGCGGCCACCGCCTACCACACCTGGCCGCAGACGATCCCGCCACTGTTCGGCTCGATCCGTACCGCCGCCGAGCGCACCGGCGCCGGCTACGTCATGCTCGGCAACCTGTACGGGTACGGGCCGGTCGACGGTCCCGTCACCGCCGCCACGCCGCAACGCGCGACCGGACCGAAGGGCGCGACCCGGGCCGCGATGTGGCGGGAGGCGAAGCAGGCACACGACGCGGGCCGGCTGCGGGCCACCGAGGTGCGTGCCGGCCAGTTCCTCGGCGCCGGCGCCGTGTCGCTGTTCTCCCTGCTGGTCGCCGCCCCGGTGCGGGTCGGCCGGCCGGTGCTGGTGCCCGCCGAGCTCGACCACCCGCACTCGTTCAGCGCGATCGGCGACGTGGCACGCACCCTGGTCGCGGTCGCCCGCGCCGACAGCTCCTGGGGCCGGCCGTGGCTGGCACCCACCATCACGGCGACGATGCGCGAGCTGGCGACCCGGTTCGCGACGCTCGCCGGAGCGCCGCGGCCGCAGCTCGCCACCATGACCGACCGGGAGATCACGCTGCTCGGGCTCACCGACCCGTTCTGGCCCGAACTGTTCGAGACCCGGTTCATGGACACCGGCCGGTTCCTGGTCGACGCCGGCGAGACCGAGCGCGCCTTCGGCCTGGCCACCTCCGAGGTCGGGGAGGTGTTGCGCGAGATGCTCTGACCCCCAGCCGCCGCGGCGACACCGGAGACCGGCGCGACCGGGCTCACCGGCGGATGTCGGCCCCCGCCGTTAGGGTGCCGCCCATGGTGATCGAACTCGCGGCGTTCCGGGTGGTGCCGGGTGCCGAGGAACGGCTGGTCGCGGAGCGACCGGCGATGCTCGCCGCACTGCGGGCGCGGTTCCCGGGCTGCCTCGCCGCCTACCTGACCCGGCAGGACGACGGCTCCTTCCTGGACGTGATCGTCTGGCGCGACCGGGCCGCGGCCGAGGAGTCGGCCCGGTCGGTGGGCACGGTGCCGGAGTGTGCGGCCTGGTTCGCCCACATCGCGTCGTCGGGCGGACTGCGTCACGTCCAGGTCGTCGACGCGTGGCCCGGCGTCCCGGGCGGCGCGGGTGATGCGCGATCATGACCGGCATGTACCGACTGTGGCCAGGCCCGGACGCGGCGCCGCTGACCGACGAGCAGGTGCTCGACTGCTACCTGCCGGCCGACCGGAGTCGACCGCAGGTCCGGGTCAACTTCGTCGCCAGCGCCGACGGCGCGGTGACCGTCGGCGGCTACTCCGCCGGATTGTCCGGCTCGGCCGACAAGCGGGTGTTCGGCCTGCTGCGGATGGTCTGTGACGCCGTGATGGTGGGTGCCGGCACGCTCCGGCACGAGAGTTACGGGGCGATGCGGCTGGGCGAGCGGCGCCGCGCCTGGCGCCGTACCGCCGGCCTGTCCGACGACCCGCCGCTGGTGCTGGTGTCCAGCCGGCTGGAGCTCGATCCGGGCAGCGCGATGTTCACCGACGCGCCGACCCGGCCGATCGTGCTCACCCACGGCGGCTCGCCGGCCGACCGGCGACGGACGTTGTCACAGGTCGCAGACGTGCTGGTGCACGGCGACGCCGAGCTCGACCTGCCCGCGGCGCTGGCCGAGCTGGCCGACCGCGGGTTGCGCCAGGTGCTCTGCGAGGGCGGTCCGCACCTGCTCGGCAGCCTGACCGAGGCCGACGCGGTGGACGAGCTGTGCCTGACGGTCTCTCCGCAGCTGACCGGGCCGGGGGCGGGCCGCATCACCGCCGGTCCGCCGGCCGCCGCCCGGGCGCTGCGGTTGGGCCACGTGCTCGCCGCCGACGACAACCTGCTGTTGCGGTACGTCCGGGCGTGACGGGACGGTGTCACCCGGCACCGTACGGGCGGTTCGGCGCGGCGGGGCGGGCGCGGTGCGGCACGATGGGGCGGTACCGCACGACGAGCAGGGAGTGTCGAGGGTCATGACCCAGGTCCAGCCGAGAACCGAGGCGGACGATGCGGTGGCGTGGGAGGAGCTGTCCGTCGACGAGCCGGAGGTCGACCCCGGCGCGGTCGTCGGCCGCGTCCTGGGCACCGCCGACGCGACGCCGCTGAGCTTCTGGGTCGCCGTCCGCCCGGGTGCGTACCTGCAGCTCGACGACGTGGTGGTGACCGACCGGCAGGTGCCGGGGCGCGATCCGGTGACGATCGCCGGGGTGGTCACCCAGGTGCGGGCCCGGCACGAGGGCGCCCAGTTCGACTCCGACGTGTTCCTGATCTCCGAGGGCACCCTGCCCGCGCAGGTGCAGGAGGCGGCCGAGATCACCACCACCCGGCTGGAGCCGGAGATGTACGTGCCGCCGATGCCCGGCGCCGAGGTGCGCCGCGCCGCTGCCGACGAGCGGGCGACCGCGCTGTACTTCGACCGGATGGAGCGCCGGATCGCGCTGGGCACCGGGCGCGACGGCGAGCCGATCTACCTCAACGCCGACTTCCTGGACGGCACCCGCGGCGCGCACGTGTCGATCTCCGGCATCTCCGGTGTCGCCACCAAGACCTCGTTCGCCACCTGGCTGCTCTACTCGGTGTTCGGCTCCGACGTGCTCGGACCCGAGTCGACCAACACCAAGGCGTTGATCTTCAACGTCAAGGGCGAGGACCTGCTGCTGCTGGACCACACCAACACCCGGCTGGACGACGAGCAGCGCGCCGCGTACGCCCGGCTCGGCCTGCCGGCCGGCGCGTTCGCCTCGGTGTCGGTGTTCGCCCCGGCCCGCGCCGGCGACCCGGACGGCACGCCGGACGTGGTGGCCCGTACCACCGGGGTGGACGCGTTCTACTGGAGCATCTACGAGTTCTGCCACGACCGGCTGCTGCCGTACGTGTTCGCCGACGCCGACGACGACCGGCAGCAGTACACGATGGTGGTGCACCAGGTGGCGGCGCGCCTCGCGCGGGACGCGATCGAGGCGGAGGACGGCGCCGCGGTCATCTCCGGCACCGTGGTCCGCAGCTACGACGCGCTGGTGGACCTGCTGGTCGACCAGCTCACCGACGACGACACCCGGTCCGAGTGGGCCGGCTCGGCGATCGGGCTGGGCACCGTGAACGCGTTCATCCGGCGGATGGTGGCGAGCAAGCGCGACCTGGGCCGGCTGGTGCGCGGCGACCTGCCGGCCCGCCGACCGCACCAGATCTCCACCGCCGAGGCGGGCCAGCTCACCGTCGTCGACCTGCACAACCTGCCGGACCGGGCGCAGCGGTTCGTGGTCGGCGTGACGCTGCGCACCGAGTTCGAGCGCAAGGAGAAGGCCGGCACCGCCCGGCCGCTGCTGTTCGTCGTCCTGGACGAGCTGAACAAGTACGCACCGCGGGACGGCACCAGCCCGATCAAGGACGTGCTGCTGGACATCGCCGAGCGTGGCCGGTCGCTCGGAGTGATCCTGATCGGCGCGCAGCAGACCGCGAGCGAGATCGAACGCCGGATCGTGGCGAACTCGGCGATCCGGGTGGTCGGCCGGCTCGACGCGGCCGAGGCGGGCCGCCCGGAGTACGGCTACCTGCCCACCGCGCAGCGGCAGCGGGCGACGCTCGCGAAGCCTGGGACGATGTTCGTCGCGCAGCCCGACATTCCGGTTCCGCTGGTGGTGGAGTTCCCGTTCCCGGCGTGGGCGACCCGGCCGTCGGAGGCGGGCGACGCACCGGCCACGGCCACCCGGTCGGCGGTGCAGCGGGCCGACCCGTTCGCGGTGGTCGGGGCCACCGACGACGAGGACGACATCCCGTTCTGACCCCCTCCGGCGGATCGCGGCGAAGGGGCGAGCACGGGCAGAGCACCGACGCCCGGCCGCGGTGGCGCAGGTGCCGATAGACCGGCGGGTGCCGAGCGAACCGCAAGGCGCAGTTCCGGCCGGTGGCGGGCGAACCCGCAAGCGCCGGACCGGCGGGTAGCGGGCGAGCGTCGTGCCGGTCAGTCGACCAGGTCGGTGAACGGGGAGTGCAGGTCGCGGTCCGGCGCCAGCCGCTGCACCGCGTCGGCCATGTGCGCGTCGATGAGCCCGAGCACCAACGCCTCGGTACCGTCGCGCAGCGCCGCCGCGATCGCCGTGTGCTCGGTGACCCGGTCGGCCGGGCTGGCGTAGGTGCGGGACAGCTCCCGGATGCACATCCGGGTCTCGATCAGCAGGGTGCGCGCCATCCGGCTCAGCCGGCTGCTGCCGGAGGCGGTGACCAGCGCCTCGTGGAACGCGGCGTCGGCGCGACCGACCGCCGGCTGGTCGTCGACCTCGATCGCGGCCCGCAACTGCTCGCAGATCGCGTCCAGCTGATCGGCGACCGCGGCCCGGTCGCCGCGGCGCAGGATCAGCCGGGCGGCCGCCTGCTCGATCGCGTTGCGGGTGACGTACACGTCCTGCACGTCGTCGGGCGACAGCTCGCAGACGAACAGCCCGCGGTACCGCTCGGAACGCAGCAGCCCCTCCTCCACCAGCCGCTGCATCGCCTCGCGCAGGGTCCCGCGGCTCACCTCGAACCGGCCGGCCAGGTCGGCCTCGCCGAGCTGGTCGCCGGGCGCGAGGTCGCCGTCCATGATCGCGAGGCGCAGCCGGTCGGCGATGATCGCCGACGTCGACTCGTGGTTGACCGGTTCGACCCGGGTCAGGCCCACCGTGCTTCCCCTCCCCCGGCCCCGACGTCACCGGGGTCCGTCTCGAACAGCCGGCCGAGCGCCGCGGCCCGGGGGGCCGCGCCGATCAGCCGGAGCCCGGCCCAGATCGTCACCTGGTTCGCCGTCAGTACCGGCTTGCCGAGGTGCCGTTCCAGTTCGGGTACGAGCGACACGGTACGCATCGCCGTGTCCGGCACCAGGATCGCCTCCGCGTCCGGCCGGTCGTGCGCCACGGCCAGCTCGCGCACCGCCTCGTCGGTGAGCCGGCCTACCTCGGCGGCGGTGGTGATGCCGTGGCTGTCCAGGCCGACCACCTGCAGGCCGGCGCCGGTGAGGAACTCACCGAAGCGCCGGGCGACCGGTTCCGGGTAGCTGGCGGCGACCGCGACCCGCCGTACGCCCAGTGCCCGGGCCGCGTCGACGAACGCGAACGAGGTGCTCGTCGCCGGGACGCCGGCGGCTTCGGCGAGCTGCTTGACCTGCTGGGCGGCGCCGTCGGCACCGAACACGAAGCTGCCACTGGTGCAGGCCCACAGCACCGCGGCGGGCCGGTACCGGGCGAGGCGGGCGGCGCCGGCCGCGAGCCGGTGCGCGCCACCGAGATCCAGCAGCGCCTCGACGGTGTGCAGGTCCTCGCCGTCGGTGTGTTCCACCGCGAACGTCCACCGGTCGCCGAGCAGTCGCTGCGCCCGCGGGTAGTCGTCCTCCGCGGCATGACCCGGGTACAGGAACCCTACGGTGGCGTTCACGGCCGTCCCTCCTCGCTTCGACGCACGATTGTCGACAATTGCTAGATGTCGGTCAGCCACCGACCGGGGCCGACGACCGGCAACCCCATCCGCCGCAGGCACGCCCACATGGTCAGCTGGTTGGCGGTCAGGATCGGCTTGCCCAGCTCGGCCTCCAGCGGCTCGATCAGGTCGTAGGTGGGCAGGTTGGTGCAGGCCACGAAGATCGCCTCGGCGTCCGGCCGGTCGACCCGCAGCATGTGCTCGGCGATGGTGCGGTAGCTGACCTTCCAGATCCCGCTGCCCAGGCCGAGGTTCTCGCCGGCCACGGTGCGCACCCCGATCTCGGCCAGGAACTCGTGCAGCCGCCCGGTCAGGTCCGCGTCGTACGGCGTGACCACCGAGATCCGGCGCAACCCCAGCGCGCTGAGCACCTCGGCCAGCGCACCGGAGGTGGTCACCGCGTCCGGCGCGCCGGCGTCGATGATCACCTTGCGCAGCGCCTGTTCGGCGGCGAGGCCGTTGACGAAGCTGCCCGAGGTGCACAGGTAGGCCACCACCTCCGGCTCGACGTGCAGCACGTCGTGCGTCGCGGCGACCACGTGCCGCTCGGTGCTCACCAGTTCCGCCATCCGGAGGCTGACCGGGACCGGCTCGTACGGCGTGCGGGCCAGGTGCAGCGACACCTCGGCGGGCACCCACCGCCACAGCTCCCGCTCCAGCGCGAGATCGAACGGGGCGATCACCCCGATCCCGCGCTGGGCCAGCGGACCATCGAACAACAGCATGTCCAAGGCCGACCCCCGAACGCGCAGCACAGTCCTCCGGGGCTCATCCGCGGATTGTTGACAATCATACGATCCGTTTCTACCGTGTCAATATGGTTCGACCAGCCGATTCGTCGCTCGCTCGGGTGTCACCTCGGGTGGTCGTGCTCTGCGGTGCCGACCGGCCACCCGGCCTGGCCCCGGTCGAGCGCGCCGCCGACGTGCGGTACGTGCCGGCCGACCGGCTCGCCGCCGAGCTGCCCGGCGCCGACGTGCTGTTCGTCTGGGACTTCGCCTCCCGCGCGGTCCCGGAAGCCTGGCCCGCGCCCGACGCCGCGCCGGGCTGGGTGCACATCGCCAGCGCCGGCGTCGACACCCTGGCCTTCGACGCGCTGCGCAACGGCGACACCGTGCTGACCAACTCCCGCGGCGTGTTCGACGCGGCCATCGCCGAGTACGTGCTCGGCCTCGTGCTGGCCTACGCCAAGGACCTGGCCGGCACCCTCGACGCGCAGCACCGGCGCGACTGGCGGCACCGGGAGACCGAGACGATCTCCGGCCGTCCCGCCCTGGTCGTCGGTACCGGCCCGATCGGCCGCGCGATCGCCCGGCTGCTGTCGGCGGCCGGGATGCGGGTGTCCGGCGTCGGCCGCACCGCCCGCCGCGACGATCCCGACCTCGGCACCGTGCACGCCGCCGCCGACCTGCTCGACGTGCTGCCCGCCGCGGACTTCGTGGTGCTGGCCGCGCCGCTGACCGCGCAGACCGCCGGGATGATCGACGCTGCCGCACTGGCCGCGATGCGGCCCGGCGCGCGGTTGATCAACGTCGGCCGCAGCCCGCTGGTCCGCACCGACGACCTGGTCGCCGCGCTGCGGTCCGGTTCGATCGCCGGCGCCGCGCTCGACGTGTTCGACACCGAACCACTGCCGGCCGACTCTCCGCTGTGGACGCTGCCGGGGCTGCTCGTCTCGCCGCACATGGCCGGCGACTTCGTCGGCTCGCTGGACACGCTCGCGGCGCTGTTCGTGGCCAACTTCGACCGGTGGCGGCACGGCCGACCGCTGCACAATGTCGTCGACAAGCATCTCGGCTACGTGCCCAGCCGTGCCACCGAGCCGACCGCGGCCGGCCGCCCGGCGGGCGAGGCGGCCGCCGACGGCCCCGGACAGGAAGGGCTCCCCAGATGGACCCGGACATGACCGAACCGCCCCGCGCCCACACCTCCGGCGCCGACCCGGCCGGACCCACCTCGGCCGGGCTGGCCACCGAGGACGTGCTCGCCCGGACCGCGTCCGAGCTGGTCGCCGGCTACTCCACCGGCGAGCTGTCGCCGGTGGCGGTGACCACCGCGACGCTGCGCCGGATCGAGAAGCGCGACCCGGAACTGCACGCGTACTGCCACATCGACGCCGACGGCGCGCTGGACCAGGCGGAACTGGCCGAGCAGCGGTGGGGGCAGGGCAATCCGATCGGCCTGCTGGACGGCGTACCGGTGGCGGTGAAGGACCTGCTGCTGCTCGCCGGCGCCCCGACCCGGCGTGGCTCGCGCACGATCGAGCCGGACCAGCCGTGGCCGGACGACTCGCCGGCCACCGCGCGGCTGCGCGAACACGGCGCGGTCCTGGTCGGCAAGACGACCACGCCGGAGTTCGGCTGGAAGGCGGTGACCGACAGCCCGCTGACCGGCGTGACCCGCAACCCGTGGGCGCCGGACCGGACCCCGGGCGGCTCCAGCGGCGGCAGTGCCGCGGCGGTGGCGGCCGGCCTGTGCGCGCTCGCGATCGGTACCGACGGGGGCGGCTCGATCCGGATCCCGGCGGCGTTCTGCGGGATCGTCGGCTTCAAGCCGACCTACGGGCGGGTGCCGGCCTGGCCGGCGAGCCCGTTCGGGCTGCTGTCGCACGTCGGGCCGATGGCCCGCTCGGTCGACGACGTGGCGCTCGCGCTGGACGTGCTGTCGCTGCGCGACTCGCGCGATCCCGCGGCGCTCGCCCCGCCGATCGGCTCGTACCGGGAGGCGGTGCGCCGACCGGTGCGCGGGCTGGTCGCCGCGTACAGCGCCACGCTCGGGCATGCGGAGGTCGACGCCGAGGTCATCGACCTGGTCGAGCAGGCGGTGGACGCGCTGTCGGTCGAGGTGGGGCTGCGGGTCGAGCTCGCCGACCCCGGCTTCGACGACCCGATCGACACGTTCGAGACGCTGTGGTCGGCCGGCGCCGGGCACGCCGTCGCGGCCGTCCCGACCGAGCGCCGCGGGCAGCTCGATCCGGGGCTGCGCCGGCTCGGCGAGGCCGGCGGCCGGCTGTCGCTGGAGGCCTACCAGTCGGCGCTGGACGCCCGGAACGCGCTCGGCGTGACGCTCGGCGCGTTCCACGAGCGCTACGACGTGCTGCTCACCCCGACGGTGCCGATCCCGGCGTTCGAGGCGGGCCACGACGTGCCGCCCGGGTCCGAATGGACCCGGTGGCCGCAGTGGACGCCGTTCAGCTATCCGTTCAACCTCACCGGCCAGCCGGCCGCGACCGTGCCGGTCGGGCTGACCGCAGACGGCCGACCGGTGGGGCTGCAGGTGGTCGGGCCGCGGCACTCCGACGACCTGGTACTGGCGGTGTGCCGCGCGCTGGAGGCGGTCCGCCCGTGGCCGCTGACGGCACCCGACGCCGGCTGACCGGCGCGGCAGACATCCTTCGAGTCGACGAGAGGTGGCGGTGATGGCGCGGTTCCTGGAGATCAGCCTGGCCAAACGGGGCGCGGCGTGCGTGGCCCGGTTGCTGGACGACGAGGCGCCGGCGACCTGCGCCGCGGTGTGGGACGCGCTGCCGGTGGACGGACCGGCCTACCATGCCAAGTACGCCCGGAACGAGATCTACGCGCTGCTGCCGGCGCTCGCGACCAGCCCGCCGATGGAGCACCCGACGGTGACTCCGCTGCCCGGCGACGTGTGCTTCTTCGCGTTCGAGGGCACCGAGATCGGCTCCCCCGCGTACGGCTACGACACCGGCAGCGCCGCGCACGGCGGCCCCCAGGTGATCGACCTGGCGCTGTTCTACGGCCGCAACAACCTGCTGATCAACGGCGACCGCGGGTTCGTACCGGGGTCGGTGTTCGCCACCGTCGAGGAGGGGCTGCCGGCGATGGCCGAGGCGGCGCAGGACATGTGGCTGCGCGGCGTCGAGGGCGAACGCCTCCAGTTCCGCCGGCTCGACGACCGGTAGCGGCGCGCCCGGCTGTCCGTGGCCGGCATGCACCGGCCACGGACGGCGGTCGTCAGGCGGTCGTCAGGCGGTCGCGTCGGCGACGGAGGCCGACCAGAGGTCGAGCGCCTCGTCGACCTCCTCGGCGGTGACCACCAGCGGCGGGATCATCCGGACCACGTTGGAGTAGGCGCCGCAGGTCAGCAGCAACAGGCCGTGCGCAGCGGCCGCCGCCTGGGCGCGCTGGGCGGTGGCGGTGTCCGGCTCGCCGTCGGCGGTGGTGAACTCGCTGCCGACCATCAGCCCCAGCCCGCGCACGTCGCCGATCACCGGGTGCGCCGCGGCCACCTTGCGGGCCCCGTCGATCAGCCGCCGGCCCTGTTCGGCGGCGTTGCCCACCAGCTGCTCGTCCTCGATCACCGCCAGGGTGGCGAGCGCCGCGGCGCAGGCGACCGCGTTGCCGCCGTAGGTGCCGCCCTGCGAGCCCGGCCAGGCCTTCGTCATCAACTGCTCCGACGCGGCGATCCCGGACAGCGGGAACCCGCTGGCCAACCCCTTCGCGATGATCTGCACGTCCGGGCGGATCCCGAAGTGCTCGTGCCCCCAGTACCGCCCGGTGCGGCCGAACCCGGTCTGCACCTCATCGAGCACCAGCACGATCCCGTACCGGTCGGCGCGTTCCCGCACGCCGGCGAGGAACCGCTCGGTCGCCGGCACGTACCCGCCCTCGCCGAGCACCGGCTCGACGAAGATCGCCGCGGTGTCGTCCGGCGCGGTACCGGTGGCGAACAGGTAGTCCAGCTCGCGCAGCGCGAAGTCGGTCGCCGTGTCCTCGTCCCACCCGTAGTGGTACGCGTACGGGAACGGGGCCGTGTGCACGCCGGCCATCAGCGGCGCGAACCCGGCGGAGAACCTGGTCCCGGAGCGGGTCAGCGACGCGGCTCCGATGGTGCGGCCGTGGAACGAGCCGTCGAACACCACGATGTTGGGCCGCCCGGTGGCCTGCCGGGCCAGCCGCAGCGCGGCCTCCACCGCCTCGGAGCCGGAGTTGGCGTAGAACAGCGTGTCCAGCCCGGCCGGCAGCACGGTGCCGAGCCGCTCGGTGAGCTCCAGCAGCGGCCGGTGCATGACGGTCGTGTACTGCCCGTGGATGAGCCGGCCGGCCTGCTCGCGCACCGCTTCCACCACCCGCGGGTGACAGTGCCCGGTGCTGGTGACGCCGATGCCCGCGGTGAAGTCGAGGAAGCCGCGGCCGTCCGGGTCGAACACCCGGACGCCCTCGGCCCGGTCGACGAGCACCGGGGTGGCCTGCTTGAGCAGCGGTGACAGGTGCGCCATGACGTCCTCCCGAATCAGCCGGCGAGCGTATCGTTGGATTGTCGACAATCCTTCTGCCGCCTAGCATGGTCCCCGGACGCGCCGTCGGCAACCGGTCGGGCAGATCCGGCAGCGGTCGAGGGCACATCGCGACGACGAAGGGCGACAGCGATGACAGGCAGCACCACCACCCCGCAGACGACCGCGCACGCCCTGACCGAGCGCGAACGGGAGGCGCTCGCCGCGGTGCCCGGCGAGCTGTTCATCGCCGGCCGCTGGCTGCCCGCCGCCGGCGGCGCCCGCTTCCCGGTGCTCGATCCGGCCACCGGCGAGGTGCTCTGCGAGGTCGCCGATGCCGACCGGGACGACGCGCTGGACGCGCTCACCGCCGCACACGAGGCGCAGCCCGCCTGGCAGGCCACGCCGCCGCGGGAACGCAGCGAGATCCTGCGCCGGGCGTACCAGCTGCTCGTCGACCGGACCGACGAGCTGGCGCTGCTGATGACGATGGAGATGGGCAAACCGCTGGCCGAGGCGGCCGCCGAGATCGCCTACGCGGCCGAGTTCTTCCGCTGGTTCGCCGAGGAGGCGGTGCGCATCGACGGGGGGTACACGACCGCGCCGGACGGAGCGAGCCGGTTTCTGGTGCTGCACCAGCCGGTCGGCCCGTGCGTGCTCGTCACCCCGTGGAACTTCCCGATGGCGATGGGCACCCGCAAGATCGGCCCGGCGATCGCCGCCGGCTGCACCATGGTGCTCAAGCCGGCCGAGCAGACCCCGCTGTGCGCGCTGGCGCTCACCGACATCCTGGCCCAGGCCGGGCTGCCGGACGGGGTGCTCAACGTGGTGACGACCAGCCGGCCGGGCGAGGTGGTCGAGCCGATGCTGCGCGACGGCCGGGCCCGCAAGCTGTCGTTCACCGGCTCCACCCAGGTCGGCCGGCTGCTGCTGGCGCAGGCCGCGGACAAGGTACTGCGCACCTCGATGGAGCTCGGCGGCAACGCGCCGTTCCTGGTGTTCGACGACGCCGACCTGGACGCAGCGGTCGAGGGCGCGATGGCGGCGAAGATGCGCAACATCGGCGAGGCGTGCACCGCGGCGAACCGGTTCCTGGTGCAGCGCGGGGTGGCCGACGAGTTCGCCCGCCGGCTCGCCGAGCGGATGGCGGCGCTGAAGATGGGCCGCGGGACCGAGCCGGACGTGGTGGTCGGCCCGCTGATCGACGCCGCCGGCCGGGACAAGGTCACCGAGCTGGTCGCCGACGCCGTCGCCGGTGGCGCGAACGTGCTCACCGGCGGTACCGCGCTGGACGGTCCGGGCACGTTCTACCCGGCGACGGTGCTCACCGGGGTGCCGGCCGGCGCGCGGATCGGCCGGGAGGAGATCTTCGGCCCGGTGGCGGCGATCTCCGCGTTCGACACCGAGGACGAGGCGATCGCCGCCGCCAACGACACCGAGTACGGGCTGGTGTCCTACGTGTACACCCGGGACCTGGCCCGCTCGCTGCGGGTCGCCGAGCGGCTGGACGCCGGCATGATCGGGCTGAACAAGGGCGTGGTGTCCAACCCGGCCGCGCCGTTCGGCGGCGTGAAGCAGTCCGGGCTCGGCCGGGAGGGCGGCCGGGTCGGTATCGACGAGTTCCTGGAGACCAAGTACGTGGCGATCCCGGCGCCCTGACACTCACCCGGCGCGGCGTCCGGCACCGTCGACCGCGGACCGGCCGGCGTCGACCGGGGGCGACACGGCGTCGTCGGTCGGGCGCCGGGCGGCGTCGCCCGCGGGCGGCGCCGCCCCGATCCCGGCCAGTACCGCGGCGGCGGCGCGGGACACCTGGTCGAGCCGGTCGATCTCGGTGCGGTGGAACGCCGGCCCGGCGATCCGGGCCACGACCAGCACCGTGTCGGCCGTCAGCGGAGCCGACGCCGCCGTCGTACCGTCGGCCAGCGAGGTGCCGCGGGGACGGCCCGGCGTGATGGCGCCCAGCGCCGGCGATGCCGGTGCCCGGACGCTGGTCAGTACCGGCGTCGGGGTGGGCCCGGTGCCCACCAGCGCGGCCCAGTCGGCGCCGAACAGGTCGGGCACCGCGTCCACCAGCGTCGCGACGGCCCGGCCCGGATCGGCGGCGAGCTGGCCGAACACGGCCACCGCCGCCGTCGCCACCATCGCCCGTGGCCGCCAGACGGCGAGCACCCGTACCCCGGGGATCGTCTCGACCCGCTCGGTGAGCTGGTCGACGGTCAACGAGCCGAGCCGCAGGGACAGCTCGTCGATCGCCCGACCTGACCCCGTCTCCAGCACGCTGACCTGCAGGATGTCCGCGCCGATCACGCCCAGCGTCCAGGCCAGCCGGCCCAGCGACCCGGGCGAGTCCGGCAACGCGACCCGCATCCGTACCAGCACCTCGTCCTCCCTCGCCTCGGTCCGCGTCTCCGTCTCCGGCTCCATCTCCGGCTCCGGCTCCGGCTCCGGCTCCGGCTCCGGCTCCGGCTCCGGTACGCAGTGTCGCCGGTGGCTGTTGCCGGGGTGTTGCCGATCGATGTCCCGCGGTGACGGCAGGGACGCTCTCGACGCCACCGGGTGATCGTCGGAACACGGTCCGACGCACACCTCGGCATGCCTGCCCGGCCGTGTCGGAGGGTGGGCCTACAGTGCTGGTGCCGGTAGCCGGTGCCGGAAGCCGCGAGGGGGGCTGTGGCCGTGAAGATCCTGCACACCTCCGACTGGCACGTCGGAAAGGTGCTCAAGGGGCGCCCGCGCATCGACGAGCACATCCGGGTGCTCGCCGAGGTGGTGCGCATCGCCGAGGCGGAGCGACCCGACCTGGTGATCGTCGCCGGCGACCTGTACGAGACGGCCGCGCCGAGCCCGGAGGCGACCCGGGTGGTGGTGCGCGCGCTGACCGCGCTGCGGCGTACCGGTGCGCAGGTGGTGGCGATCGCCGGCAACCACGACAACGGCGCGGCGCTCGACGCGCTGCGCGGCTGGGCCGACGCGGCCGGCATCGCGCTGCGCGGCACGATCCGGTCCGCCGACGACCCGGTGGTGACCGGCACCACGGCCGGCGGTGAGGCGTTCACGCTGGTGGCGCTGCCGTTCGTGTCCCAGCGCTACGCGGTGCGGGCGAGCGAGATGTTCCAGCTCACCGGCGCGGAGGCGAACCAGACCTACGCCGACCACCTGAGCCGGCTGCTGGGGGCGCTGACCGGCTCGTTCCGGGCCGACGCGGTCAACCTGATCACCGGGCACCTGACCGTGGTGGGCGCGACCACCGGCGGCGGCGAGCGCGAGGCGCACACCATCCAGGCGTACGCGGTGCCCGCCACGCTGTTCCCCAGCTCCGCGCACTACGTGGCGCTCGGCCACCTGCACCGGCAACAGGCGGTGCCCGGTCCGTGCCCGGTGCACTACTCCGGCAGTCCGCTCGCGATCGACTTCGGCGAGCAGGACAACTCTCCCGGCGTGCTGATCGTGGAGGCGTCCGCGGGCACCCCGGCCACCGTCCGGCCGGTGCCGATCACCTCGGCCCGCCGGCTGCGCACCATCACCGGCACCCTGGACGAGCTGGCCGCGCTGAGTGTCGACGACGACACCTGGCTGCGGGTGTACGTGCGGGAGAAGCCGCGGGCCGGGCTGCGCGAGCGGGTGCAGGAACTGCTGCCCGGAGCGCTGGAGGTGCGCATCGATCCGGAGCTGCTGGCGCAGGTGGGCGGCACCGCGCAGCGGGTCGGCCGGGCCGGGCAGAGCCCGCGGCGGCTGTTCGCCGACTACCTGACCGAGATCGGCCACGACGACGCCGCGGTGCGGGAGATGTTCGACCGGCTGCACGAGGAGGTGGGCTGATGCGCCCGGTCCGGCTGGACATCGCCGGCTTCACGGTGTTCCGGGACGAGACCACGATCGACTTCACCGGCGCGGAGTTCTTCGTGCTGCTCGGCCCGACCGGCTCGGGCAAGTCGACGGTGCTGGACGCGATCTGCTTCGCGCTCTACGGCACGGTCCCGCGCTGGGACCACCTGCGCTCGGTGGAGAACGCGCTGTCCCCGTCGGCGTCGGAGGCACGGGTGCGGCTGGTGTTCGAGTCGGCCGGCGTGCGCTACGTGGCGACCCGGGTGCTGCGGCGCAGCGCCCGCGGCAAGGTGAACACGGTGCGCGCCGGGCTGGAACGGCTGCCCCCCGGCCTCGACCTGTCCACCCTGGACGACGCCGACCGGGACGAGCTCGGCGAGGTGCTCGCCGGTACCCCGTCGGAGATGGTCGAGGCGGTCGCCACCGCGGTCGGCATGCCGTACGAGCAGTTCACCACCTGCGTGGTGCTGCCGCAGGGCGAGTTCGCCGAGTTCCTGCACGCCAAGCCGGCGAAGCGGCAGGAGATCCTGGTCAACCTGCTCGGCCTGCGGGTCTACCAGCGGGTCGCGGAGCGGGCCCGGGCCGCCGCGAAGGAGGCCGACAGCGACGTCCGGGCGGCCGAGGCGCTGCTCGCCGACCTGTCCGACGCCACCGAGCAGGCGGTCACCGAGGCGGCCGAGCGGGTGGCGCAGTTGCGCGAGCTCGACACCCAGGTCGCCGCGCGGGTGCCGGAATTGACCGACGCCGAGCGCCAGGCCGCGGACGCCCGCGAGGCGCTGGCCGCGCTGGACGCCGAGGGTCGGCTGCTCGCCGGGGTCACCGCACCGGCCGGGGTCGCCGAGCTCGCGACCGGCGCGGAACGCGCCGCGGCCGCCGCCGGCGCGGCGCTGGCGGCCGTCACCGACGCCGAGACCGCCGAGGAACAGGCGGCGCGCCGGTTGGAGGAGGCCGGCGACGCCGCAGCCCTGCGCGCCCTGCTCGACCGGCACCGCGAGCACGACCGGCTCGCCGCCGAGCTGGCCGAGGTCGGCCGGCAGCTCGAAACGCTGGCGGCCGACCGGGACACCGCCGCCGAACGGCTGACGGCGGCCGAGAGCGCCCTCTCCACCGCGGAGGCCGCCGTAGCCGCCGCCCAGACCGCGCAGACCGCCGCGGCGCTGCGGCCCGACCTGCACGTCGGCGAGCCGTGCCCGGTGTGCGCGCAGCCGGTCGACACGCTGCCGCCGCCGATCGACGCGCCGGCGCTGTCCGCGGCCCGCAACACCGCGAGCAAGGCCCGGGCCGCCCGGGACACCG
>NZ_BOPO01000036.1 GCF_017312725.1 Actinocatenispora comari
GGTCGCCGGCCCGGGCGAGCAGGGCGCCGACGCCGCCGCGTACCAGCTGGTGACGGCGCTGGCGGTGCAGCAGGCCGAGGCCGAGCACCGGCGCGCGGCCGAGCGGGGCGAGCAGTCGGCGGCGCTGCGGGCCCGGCGGGCCGAGCACGTCCGGTCCGCCGAGGTGGCGCGGGCGCTCGCCGGGCACCTCGCCGCGGACCGGTTCCAGCGCTGGCTGCTGACCGAGGCGATGGACCTGCTGGTCGACGGCGCCTCGACGATCCTGCGCGAGCTGTCCGCCGGGCAGTACTCGCTGGCCTACGACGGCGGGGAGTTCTTCGTCGTCGACCATCACGACGCGGAGCTGCGCCGGGCGGTGCGCACGCTGTCCGGCGGGGAGACGTTCCAGGCGTCGCTGGCGCTCGCGCTGGCGCTGTCCGAGCAGCTCGCCGGGCTGTCCACCACCGCGACCAGCCTGGAGTCGATCATGCTGGACGAGGGGTTCGGCACCCTCGACCCGGGCACCCTCGACACCGTCGCGGCGACGCTGGAGAACCTGGCCGCGCACGGCGACCGGATGGTCGGCCTGGTCACCCACGTGGCCGAGCTGGCCGAGCGGATCCCGGTCCGGTTCGTGGTGCGCAAGGACGCCCGCGGCGCGCACGTCACCCGGGAGAGCGCGTGAGCGAGCGCATGATGGGTGTCGGGCGACGTGGTGACTGCGACGCGGGGGGCTTGCGGTGAGGGTGCACGTCGACGCCTGGGATCCGTCGTACGGGCGGTCCTTCGAGGCGGATGCCGGGGGCGCGGCCGGCCCGGCGGCGGCCAGCAGCGCGCCGGTCGACGCCGCGGTGGAGCGACCGACCGGCGCCTGGGCGCCGCTGACGCCACCCGGTGCGGTCCGCTCCCCGCACACCGTGCTGCTGGTCGACGGGGTGCGTCGGATCGACGCGCGGGTCTGGGTGGAGGACGACGAGGGCGTGGCCCGCCCGGGCGTCTGCGCCTCGTACGCGGCCGGCGCGGTGCGCTGCGACCTCGCCGGCGGCGCGGCCGAGCTGGCGCTGTCGGCGGTGACGCACGGGCTGTTCGCACCGGGCCCGTCGGTGGCGCCGCTGCGCGCGCACGACCGCGCGGTGTACGTACCGCACCGGGTCGTCGGCGACGACCCGAGCCAGGTCGACGCCGAGCTGCAGCGCCGGCTGTACGAGCTGGAGGTGCAGGTCTCCCAGCGGGTCCGGGCCGAGGCCGGCAGCAAGGACGACCTGCTCGTGGTGGACGGCCCGCTGCGCGGCCGCACCGGCATGCCGCGCACGCTCGGCTACGCCAAGACGCACCACAAGCAGTACCTCGACGGCGACCTGACCCGGGTGGTCACCGCACTCGCGCCGGGCCAGCGCACCCCGCTGTTCCTGCTCGGCGGCCAATGGCACCGCTACTCCTGGTACCTGCGGCTGCCGGCCGGCGCGACCTCGACGCCCCCGACCCGGTCGGCGCCGATCGGCTCACCGTGGTCAGGCATCGTCCGGCTGGAGTGCCCGGCCGACTGGTCGCTGCCGGACGCGATCGGGTGGGCGGACCTGTCCGCGGTGACGCTGCCCCGGTTCGCCTCCACCCCGTACAAGGACCCGCGGGCGCCGCAGAACCTGGTGCCGATCGCCGGGCTGGAGCGCCGGCTGCGCGGTCTGCTCGGCGACTCCCGGCTGCTGCTGCGCGGCCTGCGCACGGCGGCCGCGCGCACCTCGACCGCCAGCACGTCGGCAGCGACGCCGCCGGCGGAGGCGGGCGCCGTACCGGCGAGGACGACGGCGTGACCGCGGCCCAGCGGGCGCTCGCCGCCCCCGCGCGGTACGACTTCGGTCGCACCGTCGCCGTGCTGCGCACCGGGCGGCACGATCCCACCACCCGGCTGGGCCGCGGTGAGCTGTGGAAGGCGAGCCGCACGCCGGACGGGCCGGGCACCGTGCACCTGTCGTACCGGCAGGAGGTGGTGACGGCGACCGGGTACGGGCCCGGTGCCGGCTGGCTGCTGGAGCGCGCGGACGCGCTGGCCGGGCTGCGCGACGATCCGACCGGCTTCCTGCCGCTGGCCCGGCAGCATCCGGTGGTCGCGGTGCTCGCGGACGGGATGCCGGGGCTGCGGCTGGCCCGGACCGAGCGGGTGTTCGACGAGCTGGTCCGGGTCGTGCTGGCGCAGAAGGTGACCACCGTCGAGGCGACCCGCTCGTACGCGGCGCTGGTCCGGCGGTTCGGCGAGCCGGCGCCCGGGTCGGCGCCGGGACTGGGGCCGGGGCCGGTGGGGCTGCTGCTGCCGCCGGCCGCCGAGACGATCGCGACCGCACCGTACTGGGCCTTCCACCCGCTCGGGATCGAGCAGCGCCGGGCCGACACGCTGCGCCGGCTTGCCGTCGTCGCCGACCGGCTGGAGCGCACCGTGCACGAGCCGCCGGAGCGGGCCCGCACGCTGCTGATGACCCGCCCCGGGGTCGGTCCGTGGACCGCCGCCGAGGTGGCGGCGGTGGCGTACGGCGACCCGGACGCGGTCAGCGTCGGCGACTACCACGTGCCGCACCAGGTGGCGTACGCGCTGGCCGGCGAGCACCGCGGCACCGACCAGCGAATGCTGGAGCTGCTCGCCCCGTTCGGTGGGCACCGGGCCCGGGTGATCCGGCTGGTGGTGCACGCCGGGGTGCAGGAGCCGCGCCGCGCCCCGCGAGCGCCGCTGCGGTCCTTCGCCCGGTTCTGAACCGCCCCCATGGCCGCGACGGCACGGTCACCGGCGAGCGGCCAGCACCGCCGTGAGTCCCGCCCGCAGGTCCCGGACGAAGTACTCGGGAACCTCCAGCGACGGGAAGTGCCCGCCGGCGTCCGCCAGCTCCCATCGGACGATCTGCCGGTACCGCTGCTCCGCCCACCGGCGGGGGCACTTCTCGATGTCGCGGGGGTAGACGGTGACGGCGGCCGGGACCTCGACCCGGAGCTCGGGGTCGAGCGCGTTCACGCCGCCGTGGCTCTCGGCGTAGATCCGGGCCGCCGACGCGCCGGTCCTCGTCAGCCAGTACAGGGTGACGTCGTCCAGAACGCGGTCGACGGGGATCGCCTCGAACGGGCTGTCCTCGGTGTCGGTCCACTCGGCGAACTTGTCGAGGATCCAGGCGAGCAGCCCGACCGGTGAGTCGACGAGCCCGTAGCCGATGGTCTGCGGCCGGCTCGCCTGCTGCTTCGCGTACGCGGCGCGAGGGCCGCCCCAGAAGTCCTGGGTCTGCTGCGCCCAGGCGCGCTCGGTCGCCGTCAGCCCGTCCATGGTCAGCCCCGGCGGCGCCTGCGCGGTCACCGTGTGGATGCCGAGGACCTGCGCCGGGAACCTGCCGCCGAGGACCGTGGTGATCACCCCGCCCCAGTCTCCGCCGTGGGCCACGAACTCGCCGTAGCCGAGCCGTGCCATCAGCTCCACCCACGCGGCCGCGATCGCGCCGATCCCCCACCCGGTGGTGGCCGGCTTGTCGCTGAAGCCGAAGCCCGGCAACGACGGGACCACGACGTGGAACGCCGGCGCGCCCGGATCCCGGGGATCGGCGAGCTCGTCGACGACGTCGACGAACTCGGCGACGCTGCCGGGCCAGCCGTGCGTCATGATCAGCGGAGTGGCGCCGGCCCGCGTGGATCGGCGGTGCAGGAAGTGGATTCCCAGGCCGTCGACGGTGGTACGGAACTGGCCGAGCCGGTCGAGGCGCGCCTCGAACGACCGCCAGTCGTACCGGGTGCGCCAGTGGTCCACGACCTCGGCGAGGTCGGCGAGCGGCACGCCCTGCCCCCAGCGCTCCCGGCCGGTCGCGCCGCGCCGGACCGTCTCGGCCTCCGGCAGCCGCGCCGCGGCCAGTCGCGCGCGCAGGTCGTCGAGGTCTGCGTCGCCCACGCGGGCCGCGAAGGCCCGCACGTCGCTGGTCGGGTGCGGCATGCGATCTCCTGGTCGTCGGGGAGCCGGCGGCCGGTAGAACCGGCCAGGACGGTTCTACCAGCTCCCGACGCCGGATCCCGGCAGCGCCCGCCGGGGTGACCGCCGACCGCTCAGAGGTGTTCCTCGTGCAGGTCGGCGACCTCGTCGCGGGGTACCCAGGACTGGTACACGCCCCGGTCGAACCGGTCCAGGCCGAGCCGTTCGGCCTGCGGCGCCCGGCCGCCGGTGTACTCGATGCGCAGCCACTGCTCGTGCTCGGCCAGCACCTTGACCGGCTCGTTGCGGTAGCTGCCGGTGGTGATCACGTAGCCGAACTCGTCGAGGTCGGAGAACGGCACGACCCGGCGGTACCGGCCGGCGGTGATGGCCTCGAACCCGACCCGGTCGGCGCGCTCGGAGTACAGGTGGGCGCCGGCGCTGCTCGGCGCGGCGTCGAACTCGTCGCCCTGCCAGCGGGCGTAGTAGCCGTCCCGGATCACTGCTCCCCCACCAGTTCACGGTTGACCAGCCAGCGCCGCTCGTCCGCGTCGTACACCGCGACGAACGTGTGCTCGCCGGCGGCGTCGATGCGCCACATCTCCGCCTGGTGCGGCAGCCGCATGCTGTGGATCTTGAACTCGGGGATGGCCAGCCGGGACCCGGCGACCTGCCCGTCGCCGGCGAACGGCGGATGCTCCACCACCCAGCCACCCGGTACCTCGGCGAGCCGGTCGTCGTCGGTCGCACCGAGCGGCGGGCGGTACAGCTCGGCCCGGTAGGCGGTCCAGCGCAGCAGGAACAGCGCGTCGTCGGTCACCGCGAACGGCGAACCCGGGTACCCCAGCCCCAGGTTGCGCACGATGTCGGGGACGGTCTCCAGCTCGGCGGTGTCCTGCCACCGGTGCACGTAGCCGGCCACCCAGTCGTACCCCTTGTCCAGGTAGAACCGGACCTGGTTGGGCGGCACCGCCTTCTGCATCACGGTCGGCACCGTCGCCTCGTCGAACTCGTCCGGGGCCGGCTCGGCGTCCGGCGGCCAGTCGCGCGCCGCCGCCGGCGACCACGGATCGTGGTCCGGCTCGTCGGCGGGCGGCTCGGGCTCGGTGACGCCGAACTCCCCGCCGGCGATCTGCCGGATCAGGCTCGCCGGCAGGTGCGCCGCGAGCACCAGCCCCGGATCGACCACCAGCGACCACCCCGGGTCGGGCCACTGGTCGACCAGGTCGCGGAACCGCACCGGCCGCCCCTGCTCGTACTGGCCGACGGTGGACACCGCCATCGCCGCCGACGAGGTGTACGCCGCGACGAACGTGCGGTCGTCCGCGACCATCGTCGGCCACACCGTCCGGTCGTCGTCGCCGACCGGCAACACCAACTCGGCGCCGGACAGCAGCCGCAGGTACTGCTCCTGGTCGCCGGCGGCGAGCGCCTCCCGCATCTGCCGTTCCAGGTCGTTCACCGGCTCGAACTCGGCCACCCGCGGCCCCTTCCCCGCCTCGCACCGACCGGCCCGTACGGCCGCGGCGTCGCGCGGCGCTGGGCCCCCGGCAGGCACAACGACGCGCCGCGCGACGAGGTTGCGACCGACCGCCGTGGCGTGGTCGGACCGGTCCGGCCGCCGGACGGCGCGCCGGATCGGCGCGAAGCGCACGACGGTTGCCGCGAGCGGGGAACAATGGCGCCATGCGACTGCCTGTGATGCCCCCGGTGGCGCCGATGCTGGCGAAGTCCGTCAAGCAGATCCCGGAGGGCGAGCTGTGCTACGAGCCGAAGTGGGACGGGTTCCGGTCGATCTTCTTCCGGGACGGCGCCGAGGTGGAGATCGGCAGCCGCAATGAACGCCCGATGACGAGGTACTTCCCGGAGCTCGTCGCCGCCGCGCTGGAGCAGTTGCCGGAGCGCTGCGTGATCGACGGGGAGATCATCCTGGTCGCCGCGAGCGGTGACCGGCTCGACTTCGACGCGCTGCAGCAGCGGATCCACCCGGCCAAGAGCCGGGTGACGATGCTGTCCGAGACCACCCCGGCCCGGTTCGTCGCGTTCGACCTGCTCGCGCTCGGCGACACCGACCACACCGACCGGCCGTTCGAGCAGCGGCGTGCCGCGCTGCGGGAGGCGCTGGCCGGCGCCCGGGCGCCGATCCACGTCACCGCCGCCACCACCGAGCCGGCGGTGGCGCGACGCTGGTTCGACCAGTTCGAGGGCGCCGGACTGGACGGCGTGGTGGCCAAGCCGCTGGCCGGCCGGTACGAACCGGACAAGCGGACCATGTTCAAGATCAAGCACGAGCGGACCGCGGACTGCGTCGTGGCCGGGTACCGGCTGCACAAGTCCGGCCCGGACCGGATCGGCTCGCTGCTACTCGGCCTGTACGACGACGCCGGTGAGCTGGCGAGCGTCGGAGTGATCGGCGCGTTCCCGATGGCGCGGCGGGCGGAGCTGTTCACCGAGCTGCAGCCGCTGGTGACCGACTTCGACGACCACCCGTGGGCCTGGGCGAAGCAGGAGGAGGGCACCCGCACCCCGCGCAACGCCGAGGGCAGCCGGTGGTCGGGCGGCAAGGACCTGACGTTCGTCCCGCTGCGGCCGGAACGGGTGGTGGAGGTGCGCTACGAGCACATGGAGGGGGTCCGGTTCCGGCACACCGCCCAGTTCGTCCGGTGGCGTCCGGACCGCGACCCGCGCTCCTGCACGTACGAGCAGCTCGACGAGCCGGCGCGCTACGACCTCAACGACGTGCTCGCCGAGCCGCTCTGACCATCGGGGGAACCACCGCAGGCGGGCGGCGCCGGCCAGTCGCCCGCCGGCGTTGCCCGCCCGCCCCGGGCGAGCGGGTCACACCAGGACCGCGCCGCCCGCGACGTCCAGCACCGTACCGGTGATCCAGTCCGCGCTGTCGGCGACCAGGAAGGCGACCGCCCGGGCCACGTCGTCCGGGGTGCCGAGCCGGCGCAGCGGATGCGACTCGGTCAGCATCTCGACCTGCTCGGCGGGGATCATCCGGTGGTTGCGCTCGGTCATGATCGTCTCCGGGGCGACGCAGTTGGCGCGGATCCGGTACGGCCCGGCCTGGGCGGCGACCTGCTGGGTGAGCAGCCCGATGCCGGCCTTGGCCGCGGCGTACGCCATCGGTGAGCGCGGGTGGGCCCGCCGACCGGCGGCCGACGAGACGGTGACGATGCTGCCCGCACGGCGCTGCTTCATCCCGGGCAGGAAGCACTTGAGGGTCAGGAACGTGGCGAGCAGGTTGGCGTCCACGCCGGCCCGCCAGTCCTGCTCGGTGATGTCCTCCAGCACGGCGGGCGGGGTGGGGCTGCCGCCGGCGTTCGCCACCAGGATCCGCACGGGGCCGAGCTCGGCCTCGATCCGGGCCCGGACGGCCTCGATGTCGTCGAGTCGGGTGACGTCGCCGGTGACCCCGAGGGCGGTGCCGCCCGCCTCCCGCAGCCGCGTCACCACGTCGGCGACCGCCGCGGCATCTCTGCCGTGTACCGCGACGGCGGCGCCCTGCCGGGCGAGCTCGGCGGCGATGCCGGCGCCGATGCCCCGCGAGCTGCCGGTGACCAGTGCGATGTGTCCGTCCAGAGTTCCCATGCCGATAACGTTAGATGTCTAACGATGAGACGTCAAGTGCTTTGCCGGGAACCCCGGCGGCACCCGCGGTGACCGGCCGGACGGTGACCGCACGGCCCGGTTCGGCCGGGTTGCCGGGCGAGTAGCATCCGCGCTGAACACGGACTTGACATCCGAACGGAGTGAGCACACATGGCGCAGGCGCCTGTCAACGTGACCGTCACCGGAGCGGCCGGTGCGATCGGTTACGCCCTGCTGTTCCGCATCGCCTCCGGCCAGCTGCTCGGCGCGGACACGCCGGTACGGCTGCGGCTGCTGGAGATCCCGCAGGCGGTCAAGGCGGCCGAGGGCACCGCGATGGAGCTCGACGACTGCGCCTTCCCGCTGCTCGCCGGCGTCGACATCACCGACAACGCCAAGCAGGCGTTCGACGGGGTGAACGTCGCGCTGCTGGTCGGCGCCCGGCCGCGCAGCAAGGGCATGGAGCGCGGCGACCTGCT
The DNA here is from genome assembly GCF_017312725.1 of Actinocatenispora comari. Lineage (GTDB taxonomy): Bacteria > Actinomycetota > Actinomycetes > Mycobacteriales > Micromonosporaceae > Actinocatenispora > Actinocatenispora comari. The sequence goes on from NZ_BOPO01000036.1 coordinate 7,987, forward strand.
GGAGGCCAACGGCGGCATCTTCAAGCCGCAGGGCGAGGCGATCAACGCCGGCGCCGCCAGCGACGTCAAGGTGCTCGTGGTCGGCAACCCGGCCAACACCAACGCGCTGATCGCGCAGCAGCACGCGCCCGACGTACCGGCCGAGCGGTTCACCGCGATGACCCGGCTGGACCACAACCGGGCGCTGTCCCAGCTCGCCACCAAGCTCGGCGTCGCGGTCACCGACATCAGCAAGATGTCGATCTGGGGCAACCACTCCGCCACCCAGTACCCCGACCTGTTCCACGCCCAGGTCAACGGGCGCAGCGCGGCCGAGCAGGTCGACCACGCGTGGCTGGAGGAGACCTTCATCCCGACCGTCGCCAAGCGCGGCGCGGCGATCATCGAGGCGCGCGGTGCGTCGTCCGCCGCGTCGGCCGCGAACGCCGCCGTCGACCACGTGTACGACTGGGTGCACGGCACCGACGACTGGACCTCCGCCGGCGTCGTCTCGGACGGGTCGTACGGGGTGCCCGAGGGCCTGATCTCCTCCTTCCCGGTCGTCGCCCGCGACGGGAAGTACGAGATCGTGCAGGGGCTCGACATCGACGAGTTCTCCCGGGCCCGGATCGACGCCTCGGTGCGCGAGCTGTCCGAGGAGCGCGACGCCGTCGCCAAGCTCGGCCTGGTCTGAGCAACGACCACACCCGGCGCCGGCACCCGACAGGGTGCCGGCGCCGCGGTGCGTCACGGGTGGACCGAACTCTCCCGCAGGATCAGGTCGGTACCGAGCACCACCCGGCGCGGTGCGGCGTCCGCGGTGCCGCCGATCCGGTCCACCAGCAGCGTCGCCGCCTGGGTACCGATCCGGTACGCGGGCTGCGCGACCACCGAGATCGGCGGGTCGATGAACGGCGCCCACGGTGCATCGTCGAAGCAGATCAGCCCCACGTCCCGGCCCGGCCGCAGCCCCCGCGCGTGCAGCTCCTGCAGTACGCCCAGGGCCAGCGCGGCGTTCGCGACGAAGAACGAGTCCGGCGGCCGGTCCCGGTCCAGCAGGCTCGCCGCGCCGGCCCGGCCGCCGTCCAGGTGGAAGCTGCGGTGGGCGACCCGCCGGGTCCGGATCCCGGCGGCGCGCAACGCATCCTCGTACCCGAGGCGGCGCAGCATCGCGGTCTCCGCCGAACGGGGGCCGGTCACGCAGGCCGGCCGCTGCCAGCCCTGGCGGATCAGGTGCTCGGTGGCGGCGAGCGCGCCGCCCCGCGAGTCGACCATCACCCAGTCCACCGGCGCGGCGATGCTGCGGTCGATGACCACCACCGGGATCGAGTCGGCGGCCAGCCGGTCGATCTGGGTCTGGGTGCTGTGCGGCGAGATGATCACGCCGGCCGCGTGCTCGGCGGCGGCCAGCTGGATGTACTGCGACTCCTTCGTCTCGTCCTCGTCGGCGTTGCACAGCACCACCGAGTAGCCGTTCGCCACGGCGATGTCCTCCACCCCGCGCGCCACCGAGGTGAAGAACGAGACCTCGATGTCGGAGATGATCAGCAGCCACAGGTTGGAGCGCTGCCGGCGCAGGCTGCGGGCCAGGTGGTTCGGCCGGTACCCGAGCTTCTCGGCGGCGGCCCGCACCCGCGCGGCGAGCTGCGGGTCGACCCGGTCGTTGTTGTTGAGGGCGCGCGACACCGTGGCGACCGACGTCCCCGCCTCGCGGGCCACGTCGACGATCTTCACCATCGGCCGCTCATCTCCTCGCCTGCCCCGCCCCGGTCAGCGTCAGCGTGCTGCCGGCGCTGAGCCGCACCGGCACGCCGAACGTGTAGCGCGCCCCGTCCGGTTCGTTCCGCCGGGTCGCCTCGACCGCGACCCCGTCGAGCGCCACGCCGTACCGGTCGCGGTCCGGCCCGGTGCCACCGGCCGGGTCGTCGGCACCGGCCTGCTCCGCGCTGCCGGCCCGACCGGCACCGTCCGGCGGACCGGTGAGCCGCAGCTCGCGCAGGTGCAGGGTGCCGCCGGTGCACTCGATCGACACCGAATCCGGGCCCGCGGACAGCAGGCCGTACCCGTCGGTGGTGAGGAACGGCAGCGTCGGCGTGGCCGGATCGGGCCGCCGGAAGGCGAACGCCCCGGCGAGGCTATCGTGCCGCAGCCCGCTCATCGCCTGCAGGGCCGACCAGCCCGCCAGCGACCGCACGTAGTGGTCGCCGCACTCGACCTCGTTGTACGGGTTGCGCCGGCGCCCGTCGTAGCGCGCCCACAGCCCGGCGAGGATCGCCTCGCCCTGCTCGGCCAGCCCCTCGGTCAGGCAGTGCGCGGCGACCTGCCACTCGGTGCCGGTCCACACCTCGTCGGCGTACCGGGTGGGTACCTGCGGCCGGCCGCCGCGCGGCCAGCTGCACACCAGCAGGCCGGTGTCGTCGCCGTCGGCGAACACCCGGTACGGATGCTCGAAGCCGGCGAAGCCGCGCCGCAGGTTGTGCCGGACCACCGCGGCGAGCGCGGTGCGCACGTGCTCGGCGGGCAGCAGGTGGCCCAGGTCGAGCTGGTGCGCCCACCACTGCCCGATCAGCTGGTCGGACAGACAGCCGGTGACCCACTGGAACTCCGGCCGGTCGCCGGGCAGCAGCCGCTGCTCGTAGTACTCGCCGTTGAACAGCGCCGCGTCGTAGGCCGCGCTGCCGGTCTCGAACAGCTCGCGGTAGTGGCGGGCCGTCCCGTCGTCGCCGACCAGCCCGGCCATCGTCTCGGCGGCGCGCAGCGCCGCGAGCCAGTAGGTACCCATGAAGGTGTTCAGGCCGCACAGGTCGATGTCGTGGGTGCTGGGCTGGATCCCGGTCAGCATCCCGGATCCGTCGGTGTGCCAGGTCCTCTCGACGTGGTCGAGCAGCCGGGTCAGGTTCGGCCAGTACCCGCGGAGCCAGTCCAGGCCCGCCGCGGTTTCGCCGGCCGGGAAGGCGCGGTACTCGCGGTAGGTCTTGAGCACGGCGCCGAGCATGCCGTCCAGCGCCGGGGTGTCCGGGCCGCCGATCGGCTCGTCCCACAGCTGCCGCAGGTAGGTGGGTGCGACCAGCCGGTGCGGCAGGTACCCGGCCGGCGCCTGCATCACCTCGAACTCGGTGCGGCGCATGTCGCGTTCCAGTTCGGGGAAGAACGCGGCGAGGGTCTGCGCGTAGTTCCACACGTGGTTGCAGTTGAGCGGGCAGGACCCGCCGTGGGCGCCGGACCACATGGTGGTGGAGGCGCCGAGTACGCCCTCGAAGCCGTAGAAGCGGCCGTCCGCGCCGCGGAAGCAGGTGGGGCTGCGCACGGTGGCCAGTTGCGCGGCGAACTGGGTGACCGCGTCGTCGGACAGGCTGGAGCGGGCGAGCGTGGCCGGCCAGGACAGCGACGCGGTGCGTAGCGTGTCCCAGTCGCGCCGCACGTGTTCCAGCGCCGCGACCGCGTCCGGGTACACGGTGGCGTAGTGGTTGCCGAGCCAGAACCTCGACAGACCCCACTCCGGCCGGGGCGGGCCGAACTGCTCGAAGTTCACGTACCGGTTGGGAAAGCGCCAGGTCAGCGCGATCCGGATGGTGCGCCGCTCCCCCGGCTCCAGCAGGAACCCGACGCCCAGCCCGGTGTTCCAGGTACGGCCGGGCGCGCTCGCGCCGACCGCGGCGGCGGGTGCGTGCCGCTGCGGGTCGGGGTTCGCGGCGCCGGTGTGGGCCAACCGGCCGGTGCCGTCGGCGAGCGCCCGGGACCGCAGGAAGGTCAGGAACTCGTCCGGGTGCCGCCACTGCACGAGCGCGCTCGCCGCGGCGTCGTTGGCGGCGAGGACGAGCTGGCCGGCGCCCGGCGCGTCCGGTGCCAGGGTGTGGTTCTCCAGCGCCACCCCGGTCCAGCCGTCGGTGCGAAACAGCCGGTTGGTGTTGCCGCCGTACCCGGCGCCGTCCACGCCGTCGATCGGGCTGACGCCGTCCCAGCCGACGCAGTTCTGCACCGCGGCGCCGAGCGTGCCGTGCACCGGGTACGGCGAGGTGTTGGTCAGGGTGAACGTGAACAGCGCCGCCGGGATCGAACTCGCCGCGACGTCGCCCGGTACCAGCGGGGTGAACGCCTCCAGCGACACGGAAAGCGGCAGCTCGGGGTCGCGGTAGTCCAGCCGGGCGAACGGGTACGTGCCACCGAACTCCACCGCCGCGACGCCGGGATGCCGGGCCAGCAGGTCGGTCTGCCAGTCGGCCACCTCGTCGTCGGTGACCAGCGGCGTGCGGGTCGACTCCCGTACCGGCGCCTGCAGGATCCGCACCGTGTCGATCGGCGGCTCCCAGCAGGTGGCGCGGATCGCGAAGAACGAACCGGGCAGCGCGCCGGCGTGGTTGCCGATGTTGTGCAGCTGCCACTGTCGCAGCGAGCCGTCGGCGCAGATCGCCACGTTGCCGGTACCGATGCCGCCGAGCGGCAGCGCCACGTGCGGCCGCCGCGCCGAGTCGTACGGCACGTGCCGGTGGCCGGCGGTCCCGCCCGACGGGTCGGCCGGCGAGGCGGGCCCGGCCCCGGGATCGGCTGGCGCGGCGCTCATCGGGTCGCCGCTTCGGCGACCGGGGCGTCGCCGCACAGGTGCACGGTGACGCCGAGTTCGGCGAACAGCGCCGCCTTGACGGTCAGCGCGCGGTCGGCGGTGTCGGCGTCCGGCGCGTACGCCACCTGCACGTGGTTGGCCTTGTGCTTGGCCATGAACTGGTCGCGCGAGACGCCGTGCAGCACCGCGTGCATGATCGGCCACTCCGGGTTGGTCAGCGCCAGCCGCCGGGTCGTCTCCGCCTCCGGCAGCGCGGCGACGTGACCGCGGCCGAGGTCGGCGTGCAGCGCGCCACCCGCCACGTACACCCGGGACCAGACGATCTCGCCGGGCTTGCTGCAGCCGGACAGGGTGCCGCCGCCGAGCGGGAAGAACATCGGCGGCTGCCGCATGCTGTACGACTTGTCGTAGCCGCCGTGGTGCGACGCCGGCACCGAGCCGGAGATCATGAACGTCCATACGAACTCGCCGTCGTACTCCTCGCCCCAGCGCACGTCGTGCAGCGTGGTCGCCGGGTCGAGGTGCATCGCGGTCCAGATCCGGTTGGTGACGAGCGCATCCACCGCGACGCCCTCGTCCACCTCGTTGAAGTGCGGCAGCGGTACGCCGGGGTACAGCTCGCGGGAGCCGTCCCGGCTGCGCACCGGCGGGCGGGCGACGTTGTTGAGCAGCCCCTCGGCCAGGTCGCTGGCCGGCACGGTGTCCTTCAACCCCTGCTGGTACTGGATGCCCACGGCGTCCAGGCCGAAGTCGTCGGCGATCCGCAGCGCCGCGACGTACATCTTCAGCTGGCTGTGCACCTGCGCGTCGGTCAGCTCGGTCGCCTCGTCGGTACCGGTGTGGAAGCGCAGGCCCGCCTCGTCCAGCCAGGCGCGCACCGCGTCCGCCTCGGCGTCGCCGACCCGGGCCATCTCGGCCACCAGGCTCGACTGGGACAGCCGTTCCTTGTAGATGCCGAGCGGGTTGAGCAGCTCGTCGTCGATGATCGCGTTGTACATGCCCATGCAGCCCTCGTCGAAGACGCCGACGATCGCCTTGCGCCGCACCAGCTCCGCGGCCAGCGCCCGACCGAGCCGTACCTCCTCGGCGGCCTCGTCGAGCGCCGGCAGGTCGCGGACGTGGTCGGTCGGGTGCGCCAGCTTCCCGGTGTCGAGCCAGGTCTTCAGGCCGGCCACCGCCCAGTCGTCGGTGAAGTCGACGCTCCACAGCGACGAGTGGTCCACCCCGGCCTTGGTCAGGCTCGCGGTCAGGTTCAGCAACCCCACCAGGCCCGGGAACCCGCCGTCCCAGTTCGCGACGACCAGGATCGGGCCGCGGTGCGAGCGCAGCCCGGCGAGCAGGTGGTGGCTGTACTGCCACACCGCCTCGGCGACGACCAGCGGGGCGTCCGGCGGTACGTTCCGGAACACCTCGATGCCGCGGCGCTGGCTGTCGATGAAGCCGTGCCCGGCCGCCTCGTCCACCTCGTGCGCGCGGTGGATCGTCCAGCCCAGCGCGGACACCGCGCGGGCAAGGTCCGCCTCCAGCCTGCGCTGCACCGGCCAGCAGGTGACGTTGGCGGCGGGCCGCAGATCGCCGTTGGCGACCAGGTACACCGTCCGCGGTGCCGCGGTGGGTGCGGGCACGGGCTCCGGGAAGCGGTAGCGGGTCATGGTCGGACCTTCCTGTGAGGGGGTGCGGGCGGCGGGTACCGCTCGGGTCAGCCCGGCGGCCGGTGGCCGCGGCCGGCCCGACCGCCCGGCGCGGTGTCGCCCGGCTCGGTGTCGCCGGGCGCCGCGTCGGTCGACGCGGTGTCGGCCGGTGCGCGGGCGGCCCGGTCGGCCAGGGCGTGCGCGATCGGTGCGGTGCCGGCGGCCAGCTCGCGGTACAGCCGGTACAGCTCGTCGTAGTCGGCGCGCAGTTCGGCGCGCGGGGTCACGGTGCCGGCGACCGGGTTCCAGGCCTGGATCGAGGCGTCACCGATGGCCCGCGCGGCAAGGTACGCGCTGCCGTAGCTCGCGCCGATGGTGTGCGTGTGCACCCGCTGGGCGAGGCCGGTGACGTCGGAGACGAGCTGGCTCCACAGCCCGCCCTGCACGCCGCCGCCGACCGCCACCACCCGGTCGATCCGGGCGCCGGCCGCGGCGAACGCCTCGACGTTGTGCCGCACCCCGAACGCGGTCGCCTCCAGCGCCGCCCGGTACAGGTCGCCGGCGGTGTGCGACAGGGTCAGCCCGGTCAGCGTGCCGCGGGCGCGCGGATCGTCGACCGGGGTCCGCTCGCCGGCGAAGTACGGCAGCATCAGCAGCCCGTTCGCCCCCGGCCCGGACGCCTCCGCGGCGGCGGTGAGCGTGCCGAAGTCGCCGCCGACCAGGTCGCGCAGCCAGCCGGTGATGGCGCCGGAGGTGGCCATCCCGCCGGCCAGGTTGCGGCTGCCACGGTGCACCCCGACGGTGCCCCACAGCGGCGGCGCGGTCAGCGGCTCGGCCCCGTCGTCCAGCGTGTCGATCAGGAACATCGTGGTGCCGTACATCAGCAGCAGATCGCCCGGCCGGTGCGCGTCGACGCTGACCGCCTCGGCCCAGGCGTCGATGGTGCCGGTGATCACCGGGATCCCGGCCGGCAGACCGGTTTCCCGGGCCGCCTCGACGGTGACCGCGCCGGCGATCTCGTCCGACCAGCGCAGCGCCGGCGGCTCGATCCCGGCCGCGAGATCGCGCCAGGCCGGCGCCCACCAGGCGTGCGCGCGGGTGTCGTACAGCGGGACCGCCTGGCTCGCCGAGTGGTGGTCCAGCAGGTACTCGCCGGTGAGCCGCCAGACCAGGTACGAGCTGGGCATGAACAGCCGGCGCGCGGCCGCGACCGTGTCCGGTTCGTGTTCGGCCAGCCAGCGCAGCTTCGGCCCGACCGCCTGGCTGGTCAGCGCCGAGCCGGCGCGCTCGACGAGCGCCGCGGCGCCGTACCGCTTCGTCAGCTCGGCGATCTGCGGCTGCGCGCGGGTGTCCACCCCGTACAGGATGGCGGGCCGCAGCGGTTCGCCCGCCTCGTCGGCCAGCAGCGTGCACGGTCCCATCCCGCTCACCCCGACCGCGCCGACCGGTACCCCGGTGGTCAGTTCGCGGCACAGCTCGACGAACTCGCGCCACCAGGTCCGGCCGTCCATCTCCACGTGGCCGGGCTGCGGCCGGTCGACCCGGTGGTCGCGCCGCGCCCGGGCGAGGATCCGGCCGGCGGCGTCCACCAGCACGCCCTTGCTGCTGGAGGTGCCGATGTCCACGCCGAGCACCGCAGGTGCGCGGCCCGGTTCGGCGTCGGTTGCCGGAGGCTGCCGGGTCGAGCTCATGGACTCCCCTTGTGGTGCACCGGATCTTGTCGCTGTCGGGCCGGCATCGAGCGGGCGCTGCCGCGCTGACCGGGCCGGAGCGGACCGGGGCGGACGGAGCGGCCGTTCCGCACGGTCGAGCCGGCCGCGCGGCCCGAGCCTAGGTCCGAGAAACCGATTACGCAACCATCACCGCACGATCGGGCATCACCCGCGGCCCACCGCGGTCCGAGCCGGATCCGTTCGACACCAACCGATCCAGCTCGCGGCGCGGCATCGTGCGGCGGCCGCGGCCCGGGACCGCACGGGTCGGCGGCTATTGACAGCCGTCGACGCCGGGGTTAGGTTCCGTGCACTCAAACGGCGAGTAATCGATTGCTCATCGGGTCGCCCGGCTGCCCCACGGCGCCGAACGGGCGGACCCGGAAGGAGGCATCGTGGTACCGCGCGAACCGCACACTCCCCCGCCCGTACCGCGTCGTCGCGTGCTGCAGATGCTCGGTGGCGCGGCGGCGCTGCCGGCCGTCGGCGGGTTGGCCGCGTGCGGCGGATCCGGCGGCGGCAACGGCGCCGAGGGCTCCGGCAAGGGCACCCTGACCCTGGCGTACCTGGGCGACGCGACGCAGCAGGCCGCGTTCAAGGCGCTGTTCGCGGCGTTCAACAAGGCGCACCCGGACATCAAGATCTCCGCGACCGGCATCGCGTCCGGCGACTGGGCGACCTTCGCCAACACCATCTCGACCCAGCTGGCCGGCGGCAAGCAGTACGACATCGTCGACGTGGCCACCGAGGGCCAGCTGCTGATGTCGTCGAAGAACGTGCTGGAACCGCTGGACCGCTACATCGCCAAGGACAAGGCGGTCGTCGACGCGTACTACGCCGGCATCGACCCGCACCTGAAGGAGTGGACGAAGAAGTACGGCTCGCCGGACGGCAGGACCTACTTCATCCCCGGCGGCTACAACTCGATGGTGCTGTACTGCAACACCGAGGTGTTCGCCAAGGCCGGCGTCGAACTGCCGGACGGAGCGTGGACCTGGGAGCAGTTCAAGGCGGCCGGGCAGAAGATCAAGGCCAGGACCGGCGCGTATCTCACGGCGCTCGGTGACGGCGCGTTCCCGTTCGGCGACATCATGCCGTGGCTGCTCACCAACGGTGCCAGCACGCTGGACGCCGACTGGAAGCAGCCCACGTTCAACAGCCCGCAGGCGATCGAGGCGGCCACGTTCGTCAAGAGCTTGCTCGACGCCGGCCTGGCACCGAAGCTCGGCGGTACCTTCGACGCCGCCGCGCAGCTGGCCAAGGGCAAGCTCGCCACCCTCGGCGGCGGTCGCTGGCCGACGCTGGACATGCGCCGGCTCAAGATGGTCGACAAGGTGCGCATCATGAGCTGGCCGACCAAGACCGGCCCCGGCTCCCCGATCGGCTGGGACGGCTGGCCGATCCTGCGCGCGTCGAAGAACAAGGCGGCCGCCTGGACGTTCCTCAAGTGGCTCATGACCAAGGACGCGTCGGAGTTCTACGCCAAGGTGGGCGGCACCAACGTGCCGGCGCTGACCTCGGTCGCCACCAGCTCGGCCTTCCTGTCCGCCGCGCCGAAGGGCTCCGAGCTGCTGCCGGCCGCGATCACGCACGGCACGCCGATCCCGTCGCCCAAGCAGGGCGCCGCGGTGCAGCGGGCCATCAGCGCCGGCTGGAAGAGCGCGCTGACCGGCCTCAAGCCGGTCAAGCAGTCCCTGGACACGGCGAACGAGCAGCTGAAACCGCTGCTATGACGATCAGCCTGACCCGCCGGCGGACGGCGCCCCGCCCGCCGGCGATCCAGCCGACCGCGGGCGCCGGCAGCCGGCAGTGGGTCGGGTACGCGTTCCTGTGCCCGGCGCTGCTGCTGTTCGTGCTGTTCGTCGCCGGTCCGTTCGTCGCGGCGATCGTGCTCAGCCTGTACCGGTGGGACATGCTCACCCCGGCGCAGTTCGCCGGGGTCGGCAACTTCACCGCGATGTTCGGCGACCCGCTGCTGTACCGGTCGCTGGCGAACACGTTCGTGTTCGCCCTCGCCTCGCTGGTCACCCACCTGGTCGGCGGGCTGCTGCTCGCGCTGGGCGTCAACCGGCTCAAGAACAAGGTGCTCTCGTACTTCGTGCGCACCTCGCTGTTCTTCCCGTTCGTCATCTCCTGGGCGGCGGTCGCGCTGCTCTGGAAGTACGTGCTGGACCCGTCGTTCGGGCTGGTCACGTACTACCTGGGCAGGCTCGGCCTGGACACCCCGAACTGGTTCAACGACCCGTCCTGGGCGCTGCCGTCGATCATCGGCATCGACTTCTGGCACACCATCGGCTTCACCTTCGTGATCATGCTGGCCGGCCTGCAGACCGTGCCGAACACGCTGCTCGAGGCGGCCCGGCTGGACGGCGCGAACGCCTGGCAGACGCTGTGGCACGTGACGATCCCGATGATGTCGCCGACGATCTTCTTCGCCGCGGTCATCACGTTCCTCGGCGCGTTCCAGATCTTCGACCCGATCCAGATCATCACCCCGCAGGGTGGGCCGGACAACTCCACCATGAGCGTGGTGATGTACCTGTACCAGAAGGGGTTCCAGTCGTTCCAGGTCGGCTACGCCTCGGCGGTGTCGCTGCTGGTGTTCGCCGTGATGATGGTGGTCACGCTGCTGCAGTTCTGGGGGTCGCGCCGATGGGTGCACCAGTGACGACGGGGCGCGCCGCACCGGTGCGGCGACGCCACCGGATCCGCCCGGCCCGGGTGGTACTCGGCCTGGTACTGCTGGTGGTCGGGGTGTTGATGGTCGCGCCGCTGGTGTGGCTGATCGTGCAGAGCCTCACCGCGGAGCGGGCGGCGTTCTCGCTGCCGCCCGGCTGGCTGCCGCGACCGTTCACGGTGGACAACTTCGCGAACATCGACGGGCTCATCCCGTTCGGCCGGATGGCACTCAACAGCCTGCAGGTCAGCCTGATCTCCACGGTCGGGTCGATGCTGGTCAGCGTGCTCGCCGGGTACGCGTTCTCCCGGCTGCGGTTCCGCGGCCGCCAGGCGATCCTGCTGGTGATGCTGTCCGCGCTGATGGTGCCGGTGCAGACCACGGTGATCCCGGTGTTCGTGCTGATGCGCAACCTCGGCCTGGTCGACCACCTCGCCGCGCTGTGGCTGCCGGCGCTGATCAACGTGTTCGCGATCTTCTTCTTCCGGCAGTACTTCAACACCATCCCGCGGGAGCTGGACGAGGCGGCCCGGATCGACGGGGCGAGCCATCCGTGGATCCTGTTCCGGATCATCGTGCCGCTGTCGGGTCCGGCGCTCGCCGCGATGACGATCCTCGCGTTCGAGGCCTCCTGGAACAACTACTTCGGCCCGCTGATCTTCCTGTCCAGCCCGCAGCACATGACGCTGCCGATCGGGCTGGTGACGTTGCAGGCCGGCCAGGGCGGCTCGTCGGTGGTGGTGTTCGCCGCGATCACCGCCGTGGTGGTCCCGGTGATGGTGGTCTTCCTGGCGTTCCAGCGCAGCTTCGCCGCCAGCATCGCCTCGGCGGGCATCCGTGGTTAGCGCGACGCGGCACCGCACCCAGGCGACACCGGGGCACGGCGAACCGGTCGAGGCGGTCGCGGTGTCGCCGCGGCGGCTGCTGCACGGGGTGTGGCCGAACCTGCCGACGCTGCTGTGCGCGAGCGTCGCGGTGTGCGTCGCGGCGACGGTACCGGTGCTGGTCGCGCCCGGGGTCAACCCGGTCGCGGTCGCGCTGTACGCGCTGCTGGTGGCACCCGCCGCGACCGCTCTGGCCGACACCGTGACCCGCATCGGCGGTACCGGTCGGGCGAGCGTACGCGGGTTCACGGTCCGGCTGGTCCGGCTCTGGCCGTTCGCGGCCCGCCAGGCGCTGGTACCGGCGGTGGCCGCGGTGTTGCTGCTCGCCGCGCTGCAGGCGTGGGCCGCGACCGGCAGCCTGCTGCTGCTCCCGTCCGTCGCGCTGACCGGCGCGGCGACCGTGCTGGCGGTACCGGCGGCGATGGCCGCACTGATCCTCGGCGCGGCCCGGCCGGGACTGCGCGGCCGCGCGTTGTGGGTCACCGCTCTGCACCTGGTCGCGCGGCGACCGGTGCGGTTCGCCGCCGCGCTGTGCCTGGTGGTGCTCGGCGTGTGGGCGGCGGCCAGCTGGTCGGCGTCGCTGCTGCTGCTCCTGCCCGCACCGGCCGCGGTCGTCGCGGTCGCCGCCGTCTGGACGACCGCCGCCGAGCTGCCCACCGCCCGCCACTGACCGCCCGCGGCGCGCCAGCGCGATCCACACCGAGCCGAACCCACGTCCTCGGCGCACACCGACCTGCCTCCCGGCGACCGTGCCCCGGCCCCGGCACACCCACCGCACACCAACCCGAGTGCGTGACGACCGACGTTCAGCCGACCCGGCACCGACACACCGACCCCGGCGCACGCCGACCCGGGTGCGTGACGACCGACGTTCAGCCGACCCGGCACCGACACACCGACCCCGGCGCACACCGGCCCGGGTGCGTGGCGACCGGCGTTCAGCCGGTCGCCACGCCCATGGTGACGTCGGCGCCGAGCTGCACGGTGCGGCTGACGGTGCAGAGCCGGTCGTGCGAGGTGCGGATCGCCTCCGGCAGCAGCGCCCGCGCCTTGTCGCCGCCCTCGCCCGCCGGGAACGTGACCCGGAACGAGACCTCGATCCCGGTCAGGTGGTTGCCCTGCGCGTCACGCACCTTGTCGCCGCTGGACTCGATGTCGAACGAGGTCGGCTCGGCCCGCCGCGAGGTCAGGATGTCCACATCGATCGCGGTGCATCCGGCGATCGCGGCGAGCAGCAGCTCCACCGGGGTGAAGTCGGTGTCGCCGCCGGCGCCGATGCTGATCTGCCCGCCACGCTCGTTGCGGACCTGGTAGGTCTGGCTGCCGGTCCGATGCAGGGACACGGCGCGTTTCGTCTCGTCTGCCACCCCGCCAGCCTGCCACGCACCGGCCGGTACGCCACCCACCGGCGCCCGATTCAGCACGGCCGGTGCAGGACGAACGGTTCGGTGTGGGCGTAGACGCCCCATTCACCGCCGGACACGCCGAGGCCGGAGTCCTTCACCCCGGCGAACGGGTCGTCGAACGACATCGCCAGGTGCCGGTTCACCCACGCGGTACCGACCTCCAGCCGCGCCGCGACCTGCGCCGCGCGGTCGACGTCGGTACCCCAGACCGAGCCGCACAGGCCGTACCGGGTGTCGTTGGCGCGCTCGACCGCCTCGTCGACGGTGTCGTACCGCAGGACCGGCAGGGCCGGGCCGAACTGTTCCTCGGCCACGATCGGGTCGCCGTCGGTGCCGCCGGCCAGCACCGTCGGGGCGTAAAAGTACCCGTCCCGGTCCAGCGGCCCGCCGCCCGCCACCGCGCGGGCACCGCCGGCCAACGCCGCCGCCACCAGCTCGCCGACCCGCTCGTACTGCGGCTTCGTGGCGAGTGGGCCGAGCCGGGTGCCGGGGTCGGTCGGGTCGCCGACGACCACGTGCCGGGCCCGGTCGGCGAGCGCCTCGACCAGCTCGTCGTGCCGGGAGGCCGCGACGTAGACCCGCTTGACCGCCATGCAGATCTGGCCGCAGTTGGCGAACGCGGACCAGAACAGCGCGTCGGCGAGGGCCGGTACGTCCGCGTCGGGCAGCACGATCGCGGCGTCGTTGCCGCCCAGTTCCAGCGTGACCGGGCGCAGCCGGGGCGCCGCGGTGGCGGCGACCCGCCGGCCGGTACCGACCGACCCGGTGAACGTGACCTGCCTGATGCCGGGATGCTCGACCAGCCGCTGCCCCAGCGGTTCCGGCCCGGACACGACGTTGAGCACGCCGGACGGCAGCACCCCGGACAGCAGCCGGCCCAGCGCGAGCGTGGTCAGCGGCGTGTACGGCGAGGGCTTGAGCACCACGGTGTTGCCGGCGGCGAGGGCCGGTGCCAGCTTCGCCGTGGCCAACTGCACCGGGAAGTTCCACGGCGCGATCGCCGCGACCGGGCCGACCGGCCGCCAGTACACCTCGACCCGCTCGGTGCCGTCGTCGCGCAACACCCGCGGCTCGGCCCGCAGCGTGCCGGCGTGCCGCAGCCGGTCCGCGGCGCGCCGCAGCTCGGCCCGGGCGTCCGCGAGCGGCTTGCCCTGCTCGGCGGTGAGCAGCGGGGCGAGCCGGTCGGCCGCGTCGCGGACCGCGTCGGCGGCGGCGACCAGCGCGGCGGACCGCTGGTCGGCGTCGGCGCGCCAGCCCGACCAGGCGTGGTGGGCCGCGTCGACCGCGGCGTCGAGTTCGGCGTCGGTGCAGGCCGGAGCGGTCGCGAAGGCCCGACCGGTCGACGGGTCGACCACCTCGAACCGGTGCTCGCCGGCGACTGCCGCGCCGCCGATCGTCATCGGCTCGAACGTCGGCTCAGGCATCGAGCAGCCGTCCCGGGTTGACGACGCTGATCTGGTGCACCTGCTCGTCGGTGAGGCCGAAGGCGCGCATGTGCGCGCGGATCAGCCGCATCGCCTCCACCGTGTTCGGGAACAGCGGTTCGCCGGCGTCGCTGGACAGCGTCACGTGGTCGGTGCCGATCCGCCGGATGGCATCGGCCATCCGCTTCGGGTCGACCCCGAGCAGCGGCGAGATCTCGTCGTAGGTGAAGTTGAGGTACACGCCGGCGGCGGCGAGCTGCGTCAACTGCGCGACGGACAGGTCGATGAACGGGCTGAACGGGTGGTCCACCACCGCCCGGGTGATGCCGAGATCGCGCACCGCGTCGGCCATCGCGAAGATCTCCTCGTGCGTGCCGTGCGCGAAGGACACCATCACCCCGGCGTCGGCGGCCATCCGGAACACCTCGCGGTACTCGGGCTTGAGCCGGCCGCGCTCGTCCAGGGTGTACTCGCCGACGGCGAGCGCCCGGTCCCACGGCAGCGGGTCGCTCCAGTCCCCGGCCTCGCCCCACCAGGCCGGCGGGCCGCCGACCTTGCTCAGCGTGTTCGCGCTGCGAAACACCGGCATCCAGACGGCGGAGACACCGTCGTCGAGGTTGGCCCGGCAGGCCTCGAGCATGCCGCGACCGCGGGTGAAGCTGGTGATCCAGCCGGACCACAGTCGGGTCGGCGGCACGCCGGTCGACTCGGACCAGGCGGCCAGGTCCCGCTCGACCTCGCGGACCACGCCGGCGGGGCCGACCACGTCGGTCCGATCCCGGCCGACGATGCTCTTGAACAGCAGCCCGCCCATGCCGGACGCGGAGGCGAGCTGGGCGACGGCGAGCGCGTCCTGCTGGCCCTCGTGCGCGTGGCAGTGGATGTCGATCGCACCCTCGACGTCGGTGATCGCCGGCGGCGCCAGCGGTTCGGCGCGGTAGCCCATCCGGGCCCGGTACGAGGCGACGAACCGGTCGTGCGGCGCCCCGTTCGGCGCCCGCAGCGACGCCTCGGCAGCCAGCTCCGGATCCATTCCGTCCACCCTGCACACTCCTATCGGTTCGATTCGGCGGCGGCCTCGACCAGCGGCCGGCCGGCGGTCTCGGCGCCGGCCCGCCACAGCACCACCGCGGCCACCACCACCGGTACCGCGGAGACCAGGGCGAGGCCGGCGATGCGCGGTGCCGAGGTCAGCAGCAGCGGGCCGAACAGCCCACCGGCCTTGCCCGCCGCGGCCGCGACGCCGCTGCCGGAGGCGCGCAGCTCGGTCGGGTACACCTCCGTCGCGTACGGCGCGAGCAGCGCGATCATGCCGCCGGCGGCGGTGAGCAGCAGCGCGGTCAGCGCGATCAGCACCGCACCGGCGCCGGGACGTTCCGGCCGGGCGGCGGCGAAGCCGAGGAGCACCACGGCGGTGGCGAGCGCGTAGCAGACCATCGTGCGGCGCGAGCTCCACCGCGCGTAGAGCACCGCGGCGAGCAGCGTCGCCGGCACCGCGAACAGCGACGAGACGAACAGCAGCGTCGGGGCCCGGGTACCGGCACCGGCGGCGGTCAGGAACGTCGGCAGGAACGTGATGAAGCCCCAGTTGACGATCCCCCAGCCGAGCCCGAACAGCACGATCGCCCCGGTCTGCACCCGGTACGCGGCGGCGAACACCGCGGCGAGCCCACCGCGCGGCACGACCGGTACCGGAGCCGGCCGTTCGGGTGCCGCCGGTGCGGTGCGGATGCCGTACCGGGCCATCACCGCGGCGGCCTCGTCGGCGCGCCCGGTGGCGAGCAGGTAGCGCGGCGACTCGGGCACGAAGCGGCGCAGTACCAGCAGGATCAGCCCGGTGGGCACGCCGAGCAGCCAGAGCGCGCGCCAGCTGTAGGTCGGTACCAGCAGGGTCGCCGCACCGCTGGCCACCAGGTAGCCGAGCGCGGCGCCGATGCCGCTCTGCGCCACCACCAGCGCGCCGCGGCGCGAGGCCGGCACCGACTCGCTCATCAGCGCGTACACGGTCGGCAGCATGCCGCCGGCGGCCACGCCCATCGCCGCGCACATCACCAGGTTCCAGCCGAACGACGGCATGAACCCGCAGACCGCGGTCGCCACGTACAGCAGCGCGGACAGCAGGATGGTGGCGCGCCGGCCGTACAGGTCGGCCAGGGCTCCCCACAGCAGCGAACCGGCGACCGTACCGGCGATCGCGACGAGCGGCAGCACCGCGGACTGCCCGGCGGTCAAGCCGTACTCGGCGCGCATCCCGGGCACCACGAACCCGAGCGTCGCCGGCTTCATCGTGTCCACCACCAGCGCCACCGTCAGCACCGCGAGCAGTCGCCGGTGCGCCGGCGACAACCGGGCGGTGTCCAGCGCGGCGTAGCGCACCGCGGCGTCGGCGGCCCCGGCCCCACGGTGCACCGCCCCGGACGGCAGCAGACCCCAGGCCGCGGCGGCCAACCCCACCACCAGCAGCACCATCCCGACGTCCATCCGGGCGCTCATCGGCATGCCGACCATCCGGTACCCGTCCGACGCGGTCGTCAGGTAGTCCGGTACGTGCAGCGCCACGCCGGCGCAGACCAGCACGGCACCGAGCCAGTACGCGAGGCGCTTCATCGTTCACCTCCGGTCACCGGGCAGCCGCCGGCGCGCGGGCGGCCCTGCGTGTCGTGCGTGGCGAAGTAGGTACGGGCCAGGCCCTGCCGCCGCGCGTCGGCGACCAGGTAGCTGCCCAGTACCAGTTGCACGAGGCTGCGGGACACGTCCTCCCAGCGGTCCCGCAGCCGCATCAGCGCCAGCCGTGCCCGGACGCCACCGGGTACCGGGCCGTCGACCGGCACGGCGGGCGAGTCGTGGCCGGGCCGCACCGCCCGGTCGCCGGACCCCGCGGTGCCCGGCGCGCCCGGCTCGGCGCCGCGGGCGGCGAGCCGGTCGCGCGACACGAGCAGGCAGGGGCCGCGGTTGGGCACCGAGCGGGTGTGCGCGGCGGACGAGTACGGCAGGTACCGGGCCAGCACCTCGCGCACGACCACCCGCATCGTCACCGGCGCCACTCCGCGGGCCGGGCAGGGCCGGTTCGCGGTCACCCCGAACGGCAGGAAGTTCATGCTGCGGGCCGACTCCCGCTCCCACCGGTCCGGGTCGAACACGTCGGCGTCGGTCAGCCCGGCGGCGTGGAAGTCCGGGTAGCTGAAGCACAGCACGCTGCCGGCGGGCACCGTGCTGCCGGCCCGGTCGATGTCGGCGCTGGTGATCCGGTGCGCAATGCCGAACAGCGGGTACCGGCGCAGCGACTCGTCGATCACCCGGTCCAGGTAGTCGTCGTCCTCCGGGTCGGCGACCAGCCGGCGCCGGACCGCGGGGTGCTGCGCGATCGCCAGCAGCAGGTGGGCCATCGCCTCGGACATCTGCACGATCGCGGTGTTGAAGAACGCGCCCTGCAGGTAGCGGGCCTGGTCCAGCTCGGACAGCCGGTCCGGCAGCGGCTGCGCCGGCGGGCGGTGCCGGACCCGGTCGAGCAGGTAGTCGGTGAGCCGGTCCCGGCGGTCCAGGTGCCGCAGCCCGCAGCACTTCAGCGCGGTGATCACGTCGTCGGCGTTGGCCACGATCGCGTTCCGGACACCGGGCGGGCACGCCTCGTCGAACACCAGCCGGTGGTACACCTCGGCCCAGATCGGCATCATCGTGTCCCGCAGCCGTACCGTCGCGACCGGGCCGCCCACGCCGGACAGCACGGACTCGGCCGCGGCGCGGGTGATCTCGACCAGTTCCGGCTTCGGCCGGGCCAGGAACCGCCGGGTGGTCCGGGCCACCTGCTCGTACCGTTCCCCCGGTTCCAGGTGCTCCTGGTGCACCTCGGGCCCGGGCGCGAGCCAGTACCAGAACAGGTCGGACAGCCCGGCCCCGCGGCTGCGGCCGTCCGCCGCGGGATGCTCGTACAGGGCGCGCCAGTCGGTTACGTCGAACTCCGGCCCCGGTACCGGGATGCCCTCCGACCCGTTGATCCGGGCGAAGATGCGCATCCGCAGCGCGACCACCACCCGGGGCAGCCAGTACGGCAGGCTCACCACCAGCGCGACCGCCGCCACCACGATCCCGACGGTCACCATCGCGGGCCCGCCGGCAGCAGGTCACGGGACACCTCGGCCGGGCTGCCGCAGCCGCACAGCATCAGGGTGTGCGCGAGCTCGTCGCGCAGGATCTCCAGTACCCGGGTCACGCCCGCCTCACCGCCGACGGTGAGACCCCACACCACCGGGCGGCCGACGGCGACCGCGGCGGCCCCGTACGCGAGCGCCTTGACGACGTCGGTGCCGCGCCGGATGCCGCCGTCGAGCAGCACCGGCAGCCGGCCGGCGACCGCGTCGACGACGTCCGGCAGCGCCTCGATGCTCGCCATCGCGGTGTCCAGCTGCCGGCCGCCGTGGTTGGACACCACGATGCCGTCGATGCCGGCGTCCGCGGCGATCCGGGCGTCCTCCGGGTGCAGCACGCCCTTGAGCAGGATCGGCAGGTCGGTCAGCGACCGCAGTCGCTCGACGTGCCGCCAGGACAGCTCCGGCGACAGGTCCACCTGGCGCACGTGGCCGGGTTCGCCGGCGCGCAGCTCGCGCAGGTTCTCGCAGCGCATCCCGGCCGGCAGGTCGTGGAACCCGTGCCGGTCGTTGCGCTCGTGATGACCCAGCGCCGGCGAGTCGGCGGTGACCACCAGCGCCCGCACCCCGGCCGACTCGGCGCGGCGCACGACGGCCTCGGTGAACCCCAGGTCGCGCTGCAGGTACAGCTGGAACCACAGCACCGGGTCAACGGCGACCTTGCGCGCCTCGGCGGCGATGTCCTCGATCGCCACCGTGGACAGCATCGCCGCGATCAGCACCGTACCGGCCGAGGCGACCGCCCGCGCGGTGGCCCGCTCGGCATCCGGGTGCGCGAGCCGGTGGAACGCCGTCGGCGCGACGAGGATCGGCATGCTCGCCGGCGCGCCGAGCACCGCCGTTGCCAGTTCCGGCGTGCCGCGGCCCCGCAGGATGCGCGGCCGCAGCCGGATCCGGGCGAACGCCGACTCGTTGGCCGCCAGGGTGATCTCGTCGCGCGCGCCACCGGCGAAGTAGTCGTAGTGCACCGGGTCGAGCGCCGCGCGCGCCGGCGCCTCGAAGTCCGCGACCGTGAGCAGCTCGTCCATCGCGCAGCCCTACCGGCTCTGCGCGGCGAGCTGGTCGGTCAGGTACGACACCAGCGGCGCCCGGTGCGTCACCGGGTCGGTCCACTCGTTGTCGAGGTTCTCCTTGATCCGGTGCACCGCGACCTCGGTGCCGTCGACGAGCAGCCGGACCACCGGATGCAGGTACCGGTCGTCCCGGCCGTGCTGTGCCTCCCACGCCCGACCCGCCGCCACGTCGAACGGGTCCAGGTCCTCGTGCCCCGGCCCGTACTCCATCGTCAGGGTCAGTACCGTCGCGGCGTCCTCGATCCCGCCGTCGGCGAGGTAGTCGCGCGGCACCTCCTCCAGGTAGCGGGCGCCGTCGGCGGACAGGCACACCACGTCGGCGAGGAAGGTGAACTGCTGCCACAGCCCCGAGGTACGGTTCGCCCGGGCCAGCAGCGCGTCCGCGATCGCCGCCGGATCGCGCGGCACCGGCCGGCCCGGCCACGGCGTCCGCTCGTACCGCTGGTCGAGCATCCGGCTCAGCGCGCGCACCCCGTACCGGAAGCCGTGGATGAAGGCGCTGGTGAACTCCTTGAAGTCGCGGGACTGGGTGAGGGTGCCGGCGAAGTACAGGTCGGGCACGCTGACCG